>NZ_BAAAYB010000077.1:0-53896 GCF_039535905.1 Kitasatospora albolonga
CAGGAACTCACCGACCGCCCGCACCGCGGCGGCCACCTCGGGTATAGAACACTCCTTCATGCCTTGCGCTCCCTCCGGTCACGGTCACTGCACAGAGAGGTACCGTGATCGAGCGGAACGCGAACCCGCAGATGTGAAGCCGAGTGCGAACGGATCAGGCGCCGGTGGTGGAGCCGGGGCGGATCACCATCAGCACGGTGACCACCGCCCAGAGGAGGTTGAAGAGGCCGGCGGTCATCGGGAGCAGGCGCAGGCCCTTGACGGCGCGGTCCTGCTCGGCCTGGTCCTGCGGCGCGTCGAGGGCGTCGACGGTGGCCTGCTGGCCGGGCACCACGAAGAGCAGCATCAGGGCCGCGGCCAGGCCGGTGAGCACCATCGAGGTGATCAGCCAGACGTCGCCCATCACGCCCATCACCTGGGCGGTGCCGATCCCCAGCAGCGGCACCGCGAGGCCGAGCAGCGCGTAGACCTGGGTGATCCGGTGCAGCAGCCGCACCGAGGCCTCGGCCTGCGGCCGGTCCTCCCCGCCCGCCAGTGCGGCCTTCGCCCGGCGCGGGAACATGCTCACCGTCACCGCCACCGGCCCGATGAAGAGCACTGCGGCCAGGACGTGCAGGCTCAGCAGCAGCTTGGTCATGGGGCGGTTCCTTAGCGGCGACGGGGCGGGACGCCAGCACGCTAACACCCGAGTGGCCCACGCCGACCGGTCGGGGTGTCCTCTGACGGGCGGTCACCGATCGCACATCTGTTGACATCTGTCATGAAATAGAGCGTGGCATCCGTCTTGTCCTGATTTGGAAGCGTTCAATGGGTCGGTCATGCCGCTGCTGGTGGGTGGCCGTAGCTGAACAGAGGGGTTCCCCGTGCGAGTGACCGAACGTCAGGAGCGGAGCGGCCCGCGGCCGACGGCCCGCAGGCTCGGCCTGGCGGCCGCGGCGGCAGTGCTGCCGGTGGTGCTGGTCAGCGTGCTGGTCTCGGCCGCCCCGCTGTCGCCGCCGCTCGGCCCCTGCAGCGGGCCCGACTGCCCGGCGACCTGGCCCCCGCCGAACAACGGCAACGTGGTCGGCCGCGACGACACCATCAACGTCTTCGTCGGCGGGAACTACTCGGTGGCCGGCCGGGCCGCCGAGGCCGAGGGCAAGGTCGTCACGCTCGGGGACTTCTCGGTGAACAAGGACGGCGGCGGCCTCTTCAACATGGCGGTGGCCGGCGTCGGCTCCCGGGTGGTGCCCTCCAACGGCACCGACTTCGTGACCGTCGGCGGGACCGTCACGGTGGCCTCCGGCAACACGGTCGAGGTCGGCGGGACCTCGGACACCTTCGGCGCCCTGGCCTACGGCAACTTCCGCTACGGCAGCACGCTGAGCGGCACGGTCAACGTGGTGCCGACCGGCCAGGCGATCCAGGACGCGACGGCGGGGGACCAGTACTCCGGCATCCCGGACCAGCTGGCCGGGCTCTCCACCTGCGCCTCCACCCAGACCGCCACCGGCACCGTGACCACCAGCGGGAACCAGGTCACCTTCACCGGCGACGGCACCAGCGCCCGGCAGATCTTCAACGTGCCGGGCAACCTGGGCTCGACCACCAGCGCGGCCGACTTCGTCATCACCGGCATCCCGGCCGGGGCCACGGTCATCATCAACATGCTTGGCACCAACCCGGTGATCAACACCAACACCGGCACCGGGCTCGACGGCGACCCGTTCACCGAGCTGCGCCCGAACCTGCTGTGGAACTTCCCGAACGCCGCCACCACGACCATCATGGGCGGCGCCCAGTTCCAGGGCTCCCTGATGAGCGCCAGCAAGACGGGCACGACCACCATCCAGACCCCGGGCTTCAACGGCCGGGTGTACGTCGCGGGGAACCTGGTCCAGACGGGCAGCAGCGGCAGCGAGATCCACAACTACCCGTTCGACGGCGACATGCCGGAGTGCACGACGCCGACGCCTACCCCGACGCCGACGCCGACGCCGACGCCGACGCCGACTCCGACTCCGACGCCGACTCCGACGCCCACGCCGACGCCGACGCCGACGCCGACCCCCACGCCGACGCCGACCCCCACGCCGACGCCGACGCCGACGCCGACGCCGACGCCGACCCCCACGCCTACCCCGACGCCGACGCCGACCCCCACGCCGACGCCGACGCCGACGCCGACCCCCACGCCGACGCCGACCCCCACGCCGACGCCGACGCCGACGCCGACGCCGACGCCGACCCCCACGCCTACCCCGACGCCTACGCCGACGCCGACGCCGAGCCCCAACCCGTCCGGCTCGACCCCGGTGCCCACCACTCCGGGCCCGACCGGATCGGGGGCGGTCCCGACCGAGAGCGGTGGCGGCGGTGGCGGTGACGACGGCCAACTGCCGATCACCGGTGCCGATGTCGTCTTCCCGGCCGCCCTGGGGGGCGGGCGCCCTGCTGGGCACCGGCGGTCTGACCTTCTGGTTGTCGCGCCGTCGCCGCGGCCGCCACGGCTGACCCGTCCCCTGAACGCAGTGGTGCCCCGGACCCACCCAGGGTCCGGGGCACCGTCGTACTGTCAGAGGGGAGGCGTCAGCGCGGTTCCGCGAAGAACCGTTCCACCACGCCCGCCCGGTCGGAGAAGCCCTCCAGCGGCTCGCCGACCACCCGCCCGGCCAGGTCGATCGCCAGCACGCCGACGTGCACCCGCAGTTCGAGCGCGGCCAGGTCGGCGTCCATCGAGATGGACGCCCGGGCGGACCCCACCAGCCGTTCTCGTTCGCGCTGTCCCTCGGCCCGTGCTGCTGCGACCGCCGCGGCGCCCTCCTCGGCCGCCTGCTGACGCAACCGGGCTGCTTCGTGGTGGGCCTCGGTGATCACGTGCCGGTACTCCGCGTACACCTGCTCGGCCTCGGCCCGCAGGGCCTCGGCCTTCTCCAGCTTCCCTTCGGTGGCCTCGTACCGCTCGGCCAGCACCCGCTCCGCGCGCGGAAGCAGGAGACGGCCGAGCGTGACGAATATCAGGAAGAACGCGAGGAGTCCGACCAGGAGTTGAGCCTTGCTCGGCTCCAAAGGTCCGATGTCCATGAACCAGACCCTACGGTCTGATGACACGTCATGTACGGAGAATGACGGAACTCGTTCGCCTACCGGTTCGATCCCGACCGGACGGAACCCGGTGCGCGGCGGGCCGTGCTGTGCGACGATCGCGGAGCGTTCGGTCCGGGAGAAGCCGGACCTGTGCCCGGGAGGGGAAGTCTTGGCGCAGTACGCGGAGTTCGTGACGGCCGACGGGGCCGTGGTCCGGGTCGAGCAGGCCGCCGGTGCCGCCGCTGCCGACCCGTACGCCATGCAGCCGGTCGGCCGGGGTGCGGCCCAGGCCGTGGAGCGGGCCGGGGAGACCTTCGAGCAGGCGCTGGCGGGCGTGCGGTCCGCCGCCGAGTCGGCGCTGGCGGTCTTCCGGGGCGGCAGCCTGGCGCCGGACGAGGTGGAGCTGGAGTTCGGCGTGAAGCTCACCGCCGAGGCCGGGGCGCTGATCGCCAAGACCGCCGCCGAGGCCCATCTGACCGTCAGGCTCAGCTGGACGCCCGGCCGTTCGGCCTGAGCGGGCCGGCGGACGACGGGCCGGAGCAGCCGCGATGGCGTACCCGTACTGGCTGGCCCGGATCGACACCGGCGGCCCGGAGCCCACGGTGGGCGCCGGGGTGCTGGTCACCGACCGGCACGTGCTGACCTGCGCCCACGTGGTGCACGGGCACGCGGCCGTCACCGTCCGCCTCGCCCACCGGCCGGACCATCCGGCCCTGCCCGCCACCGTGCTGCGCCGGGGGCCCTGGCCCAGCGGGCGGCACGGCCGGGACGGCACCGGGGACGTGGCCGTGCTGGAGCTGGCGGAGCCGGTGCCCGACCGGGTGGCCAGGCCCGCGCCGTTCGCCCCGCTGCACCACTGGGACCGCCCGCCCTACCCGGGGCTGACCGCGCACGGCTTCCCGTTCGGCCACGACGCCGGGCGCAGCAGCGAGATCCGGCCGACCCGGGCCGGGCTGCTGATCGGCGGCGAACTGGTGCAGTTGGAGCACGACGGCCAGGGCATGCCGCTCTCGCCCGGCTTCAGCGGCGGCCCGGTGGTGGACTCCGACACCGGCGAGCTGGTCGGCATCGTGACGGCCGCCCAGGACACCCTCGGGCGGCAGCTGCCGCCCGGCCCGGACGGCCGGACCCCGCCGGCGCTGCGGATCGGCCAGATGCTGCCCGCCGGGGCGTTGGCCCGCTACGTCCCCGAACTGGCCGACCTGATCCCCGGCGCGGCCCTCCCGCCGGACCAGGTAAGGGAGTTGCGCGAGCTGGTGGCCGGGGTCGGCGCCACGGCCGGGCCGGGGGCCTGCGACCCGCTGGAGCTCTACCGGACCGCCACCGCCGCCCAGGGGCTGCTGGACCCGCCGACCAGGCCGGGCAGCCTCTGGGAGACCTGCTGGTACCTGCTCTCCGAGGTGACCGGCCCGCTGACCAGCCGTCACCCCGTGCGCGAGTTCGCCGCACTGCTCGCCGAGTCGGCCGGGGACGCCACCCCCGAGCAGCGCGAGCGCCGGACCAGGCTGCTCCGGCTCGCCGACGGCGGCATCAGGCTCGTCCACCCCGGCCGGGCCGCCGCCCGGCGCTGGCGGCCGATCCTGGTCGAGATCGGCCACAGCGGGGCCGGGCGCGGCCGGTACACAGTGGCGGTCCGCACGGTGCGCGACGGCGAGCCGGGGCCGGCCGTGCCGCGCACCCTCTCCGGCGGTGACCTCCAGGCCGAGGTGCTCCGCGAGATCGAGCAGCAGCTCGGCCGGCTGGAGTCGGACGGCGCCGAGCTGGTCGTCTTCGTGCTGCCCCGCAAGCTGCTCACCGTGCCGGTGCACGCCTGGACCGGCAAGCACTCCTTCGGCCCGCTCGGCGCCGACCACCCGGTGGTGGTGGTCGACCGCCAGCGCCGCGACTCGGCCGCCGACCGCCGCACCCTGGAGCTCAACTGGGCGCTGCGGCGCGACGAACGCCGCACCCTGGCCCACGTGCTGGACTGCGCCGAGCCCGGCGAGGCCCGCACCCTCTACCACCTGCTCCGCCCGGTCGAGCGCCCCCAACTGCCGGTGCTGCCCGGCTCGCCCAAGGCCCGCCGCTACGCCCCGCTGCTGGACGCCGCGCTCGGCGCCGGGGTGCACGCGGTGATCTGGCCGGAGTGGACCTGTTCGGAGCGGCACCAGCCCGGCCGCGCGTGCCGGGGGAGGTCCTTCACTGCCAGACTGGCGGTCGAGCTGGCCGGCACCCCGCCGTCCGAACTACCGGAGCGGATCAAGCAGTTGCGCCACCAGGCGGAGGAGGGCGGCGACCCGGCCGGGCACTGGGCGGCCGGCCTGGTGCTGCTCTGGGAGGGACCCGTTACTCCTCCCCAGCCCGCACCGGCCGTACCCGCTCCCGCCCACACGACCCGCCGTCCGAGGTCTGACTCCCGTTCCCCGACCGTCCGTCACCTCCCGCCCGCGCGGCCGGGGCCAGCCGCAGGAGAGTCCCATGCCGTTGCAGCGGATCTACCGGGGTGCCGAGCAGCCCCACGACGGCCTCGCCGCCCTGCCCGCCCCGCCGCCCTGGCGCGCCTTCGACGGCGGCCCGCCGCTGGACACCCCCGCCCCCGAGGCCGACCCCTCCGCCGCCTCGGCCGGTCACCGGGCCTCCACCTTCCGGCCCACCCCGGAGACCGTCGAGCTGGTCAACGCCGCGCTCCACCTGCGGCGCCCGCTGCTGGTCACCGGCCCGCCCGGCAGCGGCAAGTCCAGCCTCCCGTACGCGGTGGCACGGGAGTTGGGCCTCGGACCGGTGCTGCGCTGGAACATCACCAGCCGGGCCACCCTGCGCGACGGCCTCTACCAGTACGACCCGCTCTCCCGCCTCTACGCCGCCAACCAGGCCGGCCCCGAGGCCACCGGCGCCGGGCTCGACGAACACCTGCGGCTCGGGCCGCTGGGCACCGCCCTGCTCCCGTACGCGCGGCCGCGGGCGCTGCTGATCGACGAGATCGACAAGGGTGACCTCGACCTGCCCAACGATCTGCTGCACGTCCTGGAGGACGGGCAGTACGAGATCGACGAACTGGTGCGGGCGGCTCCGCAGCAGCCCGTCGCGCAGGTGCTCACCGCCGACGGGCACGGGCGGGCGCCGGTGACCGGGGGGCGGGTGCGGTGCCGGGCCTTCCCGTTCACGGTGCTCACCAGCAACGCCGAGCGGGAGTTCCCGGCGGCCTTCCTGCGGCGCTGTGTCGTCCTGGAGCTCAAGCGGCCCGAGGGCAGCGAGCTGGCCGAGATCGTCCGCTCCCACCTGCCGGAGGCCGACCGTGCCGTGGTCGCCGAGATCCTCCAGGTCTTCCTGGACCGCCGCGGCGAAGGCGAACTGGCCACCGACCAGCTCCTCAACGCCATCTACCTCACCACCCGCCCCGAACTCACCGACCGGGCCGACCGTGCCGCCCTCGCCGCCCGCGTCATGGCCTACCTCAGCAGAGGCCGGGACGACGATGACCTCTGAACCCCCGGCCCCGGACCCCTCGGGCCCCCTGGTGCCACCTGAGCCGGAGCCGGGGTCGGCGCTGCCCGTGGGGGCTGACGGTCCGTCGTCGAGTCGGCCGCCCGCAGGGCGGTCGGCTCCGTTCCCTGCCCAGCCGCCCGCAGGGCAAGCCTCGTTGCTCGGAGGTGCGCAGGTGGACCGCCTGGCGGAGGTGCTCGGCGGGCTCGGGCGGCCCGGGGCGGACGCGGTGGAGCTGGCCGAGCTCCTCTGGCTGGCCGCCCGCTCGGCACCTGTCAGCGGGCGGACCGTCCTGCCGGGGAAGGCCGCCGATCCCGTGGTCGAGGATGTGCCCGAGCGGCCGGAGACGGTCCGTCAGGAGGCCGGCCCCGCAGGTTCGCTGTTGGCGCTCCACCTGCCGGCCGCCGAGCCGTCCGGCGGGCTGCCCGGCGGCAGCACCGTCGCGGCGCCGAGCGCCCCGATGCTGGCCCGCCCGCTGGACCTCCAGCGCGCGCTGCGCCCGCTGAAGCGGCACGTCCCGGACCCGCACCGGACGGTGCTGGACGAGACCGCCACGGCCAACCGCCTGGCCGAGGCGCTCCGCGGCCCCGGGCCGGTGCACTGGCTCCCGGTGCTGCGCCCGGGCAGCGAACGCTGGCTGACGCTCCGTCTGGTGCTGGACACCGGTCCGACCATGGCGCTCTGGCGCCCGCTGGCCCGCGAACTGCGGGCCCTGCTGCGGCAGACCGGCGCCTTCCGCCAGGTCACCCGTGCCTGGCTGGCCCCCGACGGCACCCTGACCGGGGGGCAGCCGGGCCCGCGGACCGCCACCCTGGTCCTCAGCGACGCGATGGGCCCGCAGTGGCGCCCCGGCCGGCCGGGGGAGCGGTGGCACCGGACGCTCGCCGGCCTGGCCCGCCTCGGCCCGGTCGCCCTGGTCCAGCCGCTCCCGGAGCGCCTCTGGCCGCTCACCGCGCTCCCGGCCGCCGCCGGCCTGCTCACCGCCCCGGAGGCCGGCGCGGCCAACCCGGCGTACGGCTTCACCCCGCTGGAGCCCCCGGACCTCCCCGACTGCCGGCCGCAGCGGCCGGGGGAGCCGGGTCTGGTCCTCCCGGTGCTGGAGGCGGACCCGGCCTGGCTGGCCAACTGGGCGCAGCTGGTGGGCAGCCCGGGCGGTTCGGAGGTGGTCGGCGCGGCGGTCCGCCTGGGCGCCGCCCCGGCCCCCGTCCGTCACGGCGGCCCGGCCCCGGGGGAGTTGACGCCCGCCGAGGCGGTGCGCCGCTTCCGGGCCACCGCCTCCCGCGAGGCGTACACCCTGGCGGGGCTGGCCGCGCTGACCACCCCGGCGCTGCCGGTGCTGCGGCTGCTGCAGCACGCCGCGATCCCGCGCCCCCGGCCGCAGCAGCTGGCCGAACTGGTGGTGAGCGGCCTGCTGGTGGCGCGGCCCGGCCACCCGGAGCGCTTCGACTTCCGGCCGGGGGTGCGGGAGTTGCTGGTGCACACCCTGCCGCGCTCGGTCACCCACCAGGCGGTCGGCCTGCTGGTGCGGGTGGGGGAGGAGGTGGCGGCCCGGGCCGGGCGGGTGCCGGACGAGATCGCGGCCATCGCGGCCACCGACACCGAGGGGGCCCCGCTGACCGCCGAGCGGCGCCCGTTCGCCCTGGTCAGCCCGGCGGCGCTGGGCATCGTCGGGGTGGAGGTGCCGCGCCAGGCGGCCCGGATCGACCCGGCCCGGTCCTGGGCGGTGCTGTACTCCGAAGAGGCTGAGGAGATCGACCAGTTGGCGGCCCACCTGACCGACCGCGAGCTGGTCGGCCTGCCGCGCGGCCAGGTCTGGGCCGGCAGCGACCCGGAAGGCCTCCGGGCCGCGCTGCGGACGGCCGCCCGCAGCGCGGAGGACACCCTGCTGGTGCTGCTGGCCGCCGCGCCCGGGTTCGACCCCGGCGCCGAACTGGCCGCCCGGGCCCTGGTGAAGAGCCCGGCCCGGACCTTGGTCCTGGCCGAGCGGGACGCCGGGGTCTCGGCCCAGGTCTGGTTCGACCGCCCCCGGGGGGCCCGCTCGCTGGCCTCGCTCTGCAACGAGGTGTTCCGCTTCGGCTGGCCCGGCGGCCCGCCCGAGCTGACCCTTGGCGAGCTGCTCGCCGAGGCGGCGGCCCGGGCCGACGAGGGCACCGAACTCCTCGGGAGCCAGCAGGAGTTGGTCTTCATGCGGAACCCGGCGGCCGGGCGCCGCCACTTCTACCTGGCCCGCGACACCGACCCCGACCCGCGGGCCGACCGCTTCTTCGAGGACCTCTGCGAGGAGGTCTGGCAGCTCTCCGACCTGGCCGGTGTGGCCGGCCAGCCGGACGCCGTGCGGCACTGCGAGGTGTTCGTCCCGCTCTACGGGCACGGCTGCTTCCGCGGGCTCCGGGCCACCCGCGAATGGTCCGCCTTCGGCGGCCACCGCCGCGCCACCGTCCCGGTCTTCTGGGACCCGCTGGACCACCGCGAACTCCCGCCCCCGGCCGGCCAGTTCGACTACCGCGACCGCGCTTTCGGAGCCCGCTACGCGGACCAGGGCCTCCGCGCGCTCGACCGCACCTCCTACGAACTGGCCGTCCACCGCATCGCCGAGAGGATCGTCTACCTCGCCGACCGGCCGTCCCGCGGCTAGCGGCAACGCCGCCAGGGGCGCGAGGAACTGCGCGAGTCGGAAGGCGGCTCACCTGCAACTGAGGCTCCGTCAGCCAGTTGCAGGTGCTGCCGTTCCCCCGCGCGCAGTTCCTCGCGCCCCCGGGGCAACCGTGTACGTTCCCCACGCCCCCAGGATCAGGTGACCGCGCCGCGGCGGGAGAAGCGCTCCTCGCGCCACTCGCCGCTCTCCAGGACCTCGGTCAGGTGCCGCGCCGCGTCCCACACCTCGGTGTACGAGAGGTACAGCGGCGTGAAGCCGAACCGCATCAGGTCCGGCGCCCGGAAGTCACCGATCACCCCGCGCTCGATCAGCGCCTGCACCACCGGGTACCCGTCCGGGTGCCGCAGCGCGACCTGGCTGCCGCGCCGCGCGTGCTCCCGCGGCGTCACCACCTCGACGCCGTACGCCGCCAGCGGCTCCACCAGTTCGATGAACAGGTCCGTCAGCGCCAGGCTCTTCGCCCGCACCGCCGCCAGGTCGGCCTTCTCCCAGACGTCCAGCGAGGCGCCCAGCGCGGCCTGCCCGAGCAGCGAGGGGGAGCTGGTCAGGAAGCGGCCGATGCCCGCCACCGGCTCGTACCCCGGGGTGAAGTCGAAGGGCTTGGCGTGGCCGAACCAGCCGCTCAGCGGCTGCTCCGCGACGCCCAGGTGACGCTCGGCCACGTACAGGAAGGCGGGCGAGCCGGGGCCGCCGTTGAGGTACTTGTAGGTGCAGCCGACCGCGAAGTCCACGCCGCAGGCGTCGAGTTCGACCGGCAGGGCGCCGACCGCGTGGCAGACGTCCCAGACCATCAGGGCACCGGCCGCCTGGACCCGGCGGGTGATCGAGGCGATGTCCAGCAGCTCGCCGGTGCGGTAGTCCACCAGGGAGAGCACCACCACGGCGGTGTCCTCGCCGAGCGCGGTCTCCAGCTGCTCGGCGGAGTCCAGCAGCACGGTGTGCGCTCCGCCGCCGGCCAGCGAGGTGACGCCCTCGGCGATGTAGAGGTCGGTCGGGAAGGCGGCCCGCTCGGCCAGCACGGTGGAGCGGCCCGGGCGCAGCCGCAGGGCGGCGGCCAGTACCTTGAAGAGGTTGACCGAGGTGGTGTCGCAGACCACGACCTGGCCCGGGGCGGCTCCGACCAGCGGCGCGACCCGGGCGCCCAGGCGGTGCGGCTGCTCGAACCAGCCGGCCTCGTTCCAGCTGCGGATCAGCCGCTCGCCCCACTCGACCTCGACCAGCTCGCGGACCCGGCCCGAGGTGCGGGCGGGCAGCACGCCGAGCGAGTTGCCGTCCAGGTAGACCACGCCCTCGGGGAGGACGAACTCGGAGCGGAAGGCGGCCAGCGGGTCGGCGGCGTCCAGCGCGGCGCACTGCTCACGGGTGGTCAGGCCGGTGGTGGTCACAGCTCGTTCCTCACGTTCCACAGCTCGGGGAAGACGTCCTGGTCGGCCGACTGCTTGAGCCAGCTCAGCCCGCTGGAGCCGCCGCTGCCTGGCTTGGCCCCCATCGAGCGCTTGACCGCCGAGTAGTGCCGCTGCCGCCAGCGGGTGACCCGCTCGGCGGTGTCCAGCAGCGCCTCGCCCAGCAGGGCCAGGTCGGCCAGCGCCGGGTCGGTGTAGACGCGGTGCCAGGCGGCGGTGACCTGCTCGCTCTCCCGGTGCCGCTCCGGGCCGGGCGCCACGTCGACGTCCAGCCCGCGCCGGGCCAGCAGGGCCAGCGCCTCGTCGTACAGGCCGGGCGCGTGCAGAGCGGCGGTCAGCTCGGCGTGCACCGAGGGCATGCCCTGGTACATCGTCAGCAGCCGGGAGCTCTTGTTGCCGATCATGAACTCCAGGCGGAGGAAGGCCGAGGACTGGAAGCCGCTGGCCTCGCCGAACACCGGGCGGAAGGCGGCGAACTCCATCGGCGTCATGGTGGCCAGCAGGTCCCAGGAGTTGGCCAGCACGTCCTGCACGTGGTGGCCGCGCTTGAGCGCCGCGTGAGCCGCCGTCAGGTCGTCCTCGCGCAGCGCGTGCCGCGCGGTGGTCCACTCGTGCCGCAGCAGGTCGAAGAGCAGCTCCATCACCTGGGTGGTGATGATGAACGACAGCTCGGCGTCCACCTTGCTGCGCGGCTGCTGGAGGCTGTGCAGCACGTCCAGCTTGGCGTACTGCGCGTACGGGGTGGTGGCCTCGGGCTCCTCGGCGTCGCCGAAGGCGAGTTTCGGGGTACTGACCTGGGGATCTGCCGCCATGGCTCCTCCTGCTGCTCCGTACTGCTGCTCCTGCCCGCCTGCGGACGGCCCCCATTGTGCGGTCGGCGCGGCACCGGATTGAATGGGCGACGGATGCCGGATCGGCCCCGCCGCCTTCCGGACGGAAGGTCTTGGGCGGCCCCGGCCTGCCGAACGCAAAGGAGCACCCCTTGGACGCCGTGGACCGCCTGCTGCTCGCCGAACTCCAGGCCGATGCCAGGCTCTCCTACAACGAGCTCTCCCGCAGGGTGAACCTCTCCTCACCGGCCGTCGCCGAACGGGTCCGCCGGCTGGAGGCCGACGGGGTGATCAGCGGCTACCACGCCCACGTCGACCTCGACCGGGCCGGGCTCAAGGTCACCGCGCTGGTGCAGATCCAGTGCTACGGCCCGCGCTGCGTGCTCCGCGATCCGGCGGTGGCCGAGTGGCCCGAGGTGCTCCAGCTGCACCGCGTCACCGGCGGGGCCTGCTGCGCGCTGCTGGTGGCGGTCGCCGGGATGGCCGAGTTCGAGCGGCTGATCGACCGGCTCGCCGGGTACGGCCAGCCGTCCAGCTCGATGGTGCTCTCCAGCCCGGTGCCCTGGCGCCCCGTCCAGCTGCCCTGACCGCGGTGGTGACCGCGGCCCCGGCCCCGCCCCTGACCAGCCGTCAGTACAGCTTCCGCAGGCTCTCCAGCCCGGTGACGAACAGCTCGACCCCGACCGCCGCCAGCAGCAGCCCGAGCAGCCGGGAGAGCACCTCCAGCGAGGTCCGGTGCGCCCGCCGCAGCGGTTTGGAGAGCACCAGGACGCAGAAGCAGTTGATCGCCACCACCGCCAGGTAGGCCCCGGCGATGGTGGAGTGCCAGCCCCAGCTGTCCTCCTCCAGCGAGCTGACCAGCACCGCCGTCATGCCCAGCGGGCTGGCGATGTACGGCACCAGCAACTCCCGTATGCCCTCGGCGAGTTGGTTCTCCAGGTGCTCCCCGTCGTCCCCGCCGCCGAGGTGCACCCCGAGCACCAGGGCCACCGCGTAGATCGAGAAGATCAGCCCGCCGGCCAGCTGGATCGACCAGTCGTCCACGTGGAAGAAGTCGGTCAGGAAGTCGGCGGAGTAGGCCATCGCCGCCCCGACCACCGCCGCCAGCGCGGTGGCCACCAAGGTCAGCCGCACCAGCTCCCGGTGCGTCCGGCTGCGTGCCAGCTGCGCGAAGGTGAGCAGCACCTTGGGCGGCCCGACCACGGCGAAGAGGGCGACGAACGCACTGCTCAGGTTGAACGCGATCACCAGCCCAGCATCGGCCAGTGCGGCCGCCCGCGCCTTGCCAGATATTTAGCTATGGTGCTAAATATCTAACCATGACAGAAGCCCAGGACGAGGCCGGAGCCTTCCGCGCCCTCGCCGACCCGACCAGGCGTCAGATCCTGGAGGACCTGCGCGGCGGAGAGCTGGCGGCCGGCGAGATCGCCGGCCGGTTCGCCATCAGTGGGCCGTCCATCTCGCGCCACCTCGGCATCCTCAAGGGCGCCGGGCTGGTCACCGAACGCCGGGACGGAAACCGGATCCTCTACTCCCTGGCCGAGGAGCGGCTGGCCACCTGCGTGGGCCGCTTCCTCAGCGCCGTCTGCCCCGAGCAGATCGTGCTCCGCCACACCAAGTGGCGCCCCGCCAACGCTCCTGAGGAGACGTCATGAGGGCTCCCCGCCTCGCCAGCACCATCGAGCGCCGCCTGCTGGTCAACTACCGGGTCGACCCGGAGGCCGCCGCCGCGCTGCTGCCCGCCGCCCTCCGCCCGCAGCTGGTGAACGGCCACGCCGTCGCCGGGATCTGCCTGCTCCGCCTGGGTGAGGTGCGACCGCTCGGCCTGCCCCGGGCGATCGGGCTGCGCAGCGAGAACGCCGCCCACCGCATCGCGGTCGAGTGGGACGGCCCGGACGGCGTACGGACCGGCGTCTACATCCCGCGCCGCGACACCGGCTCGGCGCTCAACGCCTGGGCCGGCGGCCGGATCTTCCCCGGCGAGCACGGCCGGGCCGACTTCCGGGTGCGCGAGACCGAGGACGAGATCCGGGTCGCCCTCGCCACCCGGGACGGCGAGCTCCGGGTGGACGTCACCGTCGAACCGGCCGAGGACCTGCACGGCAGCGCCCTCTTCGCCGACCTCGCCGAGGCCTCCCGCTTCTTCCGCCAGGGCGCCGAGGGCTGGTCGCCCGCCGGAGCCGGCGACCGCCTCGACGGCATGGAGCTGCGCACCGATCGCTGGCGGATCGAGGCCTGCACCGTCCGCTCCGCCGCCTCCAGCTACTTCGACGCCGCCGACCGCTTCCCGCCCGGCACCGCCGAGCTGGACTGCGCCCTGCTGATGCGTCAGGTCCCCGCCGATTGGCACCCGCTCCCAGCGATGGCCGCCGCCTGACCCCGGGGCCAGGATTGACCCCGGGGTCACGCGGCGGCCGAGCCGAGGCGGCACGGCGTGGAGTGCCGGCCGATCGAGCGCCTGGTCGGGCGCCTGCCGTACGCCAAGGCGGTCGGCATCCAGCCCCGCACCCTGGAGCTCTGGGACCGGATGGGGCTCACCACGCCGCTCGCCGCCTACCCGCTGCGCCTGCTCGACGTCCTGCGCGGACGCCCCGGCCACGTCCTGATCCGCCCCGACGGCCACCTCGCCGCCCGCTTCCCCCTCGCGGACGAGCCCGCCGCGCTCGCCGCCCACCGGAAGGCCCTCGGGCTGTCAGTGGCGTGAAGCAGACTCGACGGCCCGTCACCGCACAGGCCGGAGCAGCCCGATGCCGATCCACGTCGCCAGCCGCCGCCGTACCGCCGCCTCCCTCGCGGCGGCCTTCCCCGGGGCGGAGGTGGTGGACGTGACCTCGCGGGCGGCCGAGCCGTGGGTGCGGCTGAGCCCCTTCTACCCGCACGGCGGGATCCCCGTGCCGTACTCCGAGGGCGTCACCGGCCAGTCGGTGGAGGGCATCTGGCAGGCCCTCAAGGTCTTCGGGACCGCCGACGTCGACCCGGCCAAGCTGGCCGTCACCGGCATGCGCGGCATCAAGCGCACCGTCCGCCGGCACGGCCCGGTGCTCGGCCACCGCACCGGCCTCACCGGTACGGAGCTGCTGCCGTACGAGGCCGCCCGGCGGCTGGTCTACCTGCCCTCGTACCGCTGGGTGCTGGAGCACCGGGTGGCCGACCTGGTCGAGCGGCTGCGCCGGGCGGACGGGGCGGGGGAGGTGGTGCTGCTCGACTACACCGTCAACGGCGACGTGGCCGACCCGCGCACCCCGCTCTCGCACGCCGCGCTGCTGCGGTCGTGGATCCAGGGGAGCTGGCCGGCCGAGACCGCGGCCGAGACCGTGACCGGGACCGCGGCCGGGGCTACGCCAGCGTGACGGTGACGCCGCCGGCGCGCAGGACGTCGAGGACGGCGTCGAAGTAGGGCTCGCCGGAGTGCGGGAGGGGGCGGGTGAGGGCCTTGCGGGCGCGGGGGGCGTCGTGCCAGACGAGGGTGAAGGGGGCCTCGGGGCCGTAGCCGCCGCGCAGGCAGTCGGTGAGGGCGTCGAGGTTGCGGCCGTAGTAGCCGTCGGGGGCGTCCAGGGCGTCGGCGAGGGCGGTCCAGAAGGACGGTTCGTCGGTGATGGCGGCGCTGCTGAGGTGAAAGGTCGGGTTCGTCGGCATGACTGTCCTTCGCTCGGATGGCGTCCCCCGGGTGAGGGGGCGCCGGGCCCGGTGTGGGATGGCCTTGCTGTCCCGCTTTGCTGTTGAGCGAGAACTGAGGCCCCATCATGGCGTGTCTGAACCGTAAGGACCTAGGACTGCTGGCGCTGCGCGCGGCGGTCGGCGGTGTGCTCATCGCGCACGGCACCCAGAAGCTGTTCGGCTGGTTCGGCGGCGGTGGCCTGGAGGGCACCGCCAAGGCCATGGAGCACATGGGCTTCGAACCGGGTCACCAGAGCGCCCTGGCTTCCGGCCTCGGCGAGGCGGGCGGCGGCGCCCTGCTGGTGGCCGGCCTCGCCACCCCGGCGGCCGGCTCCATCGTGGCCGGCACCATGGCCGGCGCCATCTCCGTGCACGCCCCCAGCGGCTTCTTCGCGATGGGCGGCGGCTACGAGTACCCGGCCCTGCTCGGCGCCTGCGGTCTGGCCCTGGGCCTGTCCGGAGCCGGCTGCTACTCCCTCGACCACCTCACCCGGCACCGCTTCGACGGCGCGGGCCTGGGCCTGCTCGCCTTCGCCGCCTCCGCCGTCGGCGCGGCCGCGGTGGTCTCCCGCCGCCAGGACGTGGTCCGCCGCCGCGAGGCCCGCGCCGCCGACGACGAGGCCGGCGTCGGCCTGGCCTGACGCCTCCGCCGGTCCGGGCCGGATCCCCCGGCCGACGGCACCGCTCGGGACCACAGTCCACCGGGCCCGCCCGGTACCCTCCGGGGCGGGCCCACCGGACGGGGCGTCAGACGGCCGGGGCCTCCGCCCCGTTCGGCTGCCGTGCCCGGGCCCCGGGCCCCGGGCCCCGGGCCCCGGGCCCCGGGCCCCGGGCCCCGGGCCCCGAACCCCGAGCCCCGAACCCCGAGCCCTGGTCGGACCGTCCGGTTCCGGCCGACGCCGTCCGGGGCTCCGTCAGGTCGTCCCGCCGTAGCGGGCGAGGAGTGCCGCGGCGCGGCCCCGCAGTGACTCGCGCAGCCACTGCGGGGCCAGCGCCTCCGCGTCCGGGCCGGCCTGCCAGAGGGCCCACTCGGCGTGGCGGGCGTCCTGGAAGGTCAGTTCCAGCCGCAGCCGTCCGTCCGGCTCGGCCGTCTCCGCGAGCACGGCCAGTGCGGTGCCCACCAGTTCGGCCCGCCGCGCCGGGGCCAGCCGCAGCTCCGCGGTGACCTGTTCGCCGCCCGTCCGGAACCGGCTGCCGCGCTCCCGCCAGGCCCGTTCCAGGTCGACCTGCCCGTCGCGCTCGGCGGCCTCCGCCAGACCCTCGGCGGCCAGCGTCCGGGCGAGCCGGTAGGTGCGTTCCTCGCCGGAGCCGGCCCGGGTGGCCAGCAGGTAGCCCTGGCCGCGGACCGACACCAGGCCGATCGGGTCCACCGTCCGCCACCGGGCCTCCTGGTCCGGGGCCGCGTACCGGATGCGCAGCCGCCGCCCGGCGAAGACCGCGCGCAGCACCTCGGCGACCACCGCGTCGGGCGCCTCCTCGGTGACCAGCCGGCGCTCGAGCAGGTCGGTCTCCGGGTCGACCAGCAGGCGCTGCGCGACGCCGGCCGCCGTGTCCCGCTGGCCCGCGGGGAGGGCGTCGACCACCTTGAGCATCGCCGAGGCGAGCGCCGCGCCGAGGCCGAACGCCTGCGCCCCGCGCCGCGATCCGGCCACCAGCAGGGCGAGGGCCTCGTCGTGGTTCAACCCGGTGAGCTCGGTCCGGAAGCCGGGCAGCAGCGCGAAGCCGCCGTGCCGGCCGCGCTCGGCGTAGACCGGGACGCCCGAGGCGGAGAGCGCCTCGACGTCGCGCAGCACCGTGCGGGTGGAGACCTCCAACTCCCGTGCCAGGGCGGTCGCGGAGAGGCGGCCGTGCTGCCGCAGCAGCAGTACCAGGGAGACCAGCCGATCGGCGCGCATCCGCCGAACCTACCGGGGACCCGCCGGAAGGTCAGTCCGGAATCCCGTCGGGGATACCCGACAGAGGGTGTCGTGATTGCTTGCGAGGCTCGTTCCCGGCACCGCACGGAGCCACCACTCCCAGGAAGAGGCGAACCCGCATGGCACAGCTCACCTTCGTCAACCCGGCCGGCCTGCACGACCCGGTCCCGTTCGGCTACAGCCACACCGCCGCCGTCCCGGCCGGTGCGGAACTGGTCCTGGTCGCGGGGCAGTACGGCTCCGGACCGGACGGTGCCGTGGTCCCCGGCGGCTTCGAGGAGCAGGTGCGGCAGGCCTTCCGCAACCTGGCCACCGCCCTCGCCGCCCACGGGCTCGGCCTCGGTGACGTGGTCCGGATCCGGACCTACGTGGTCGACCACGACTTCGCCCGGCTCGGGGCGGTCTCCGGTGCGGTGAAGGAGGGGTGGGGCGACCGCCCGCCGGTGCAGACGCTGGTCGGCGTCGCGGCCCTGGCCGCGCCCGACGTCCTGTTCGAGGTCGAGGCGGAGGCGGTCCGGGCACCGGCCGGGAGCCGGTAGCGGCGGGCGGTCGTTCCGGAGGGCCGGTCAGAAGGAGGACGCGGCCTCGTCGATCAGGGCCGCGACCGACACCGGGTCGGAGGCCAGGGAGGCGTGGCTGGTGGGGAGTTCGATGGTCTTGCGGGGGTCGATCCGGGCCGCCATCCGGCGCTGGTTGTCCGGGTGGATCATGTGGTCCTGGGCGGACACCTGGTACCAGCTCGGCTTGGTGCGCCAGGCGGGGGCGGTGATCGCGTCGCCGAAGGTGGAGGCCAGCGGGGCCTTCTGGGTCACCGCCATCACCAGGCCCTCGGCCTCGGTGAGGTCCTGGGCGAAGGACTCGTGGAACTTGTCGGCCTTCACCCAGAGGTAGCCGTCGCCGTCCGGCTCCAGGTTGGCGGCCGCGGCCGGGGGGTGCTCCTGGGTGAGGCCGCCCGGGCTCTCCCCGGCGTCCGGCGCGAAGGCGGCGATGTAGACCAGGCCGACCACGTTCGGCAGGTCGCCCGCCTCGGTGATCACCGCGCCGCCGTACGAGTGGCCCACCAGCAGGACGGGACCGCCCACCTGACGGACCATCTTCCGGGTGCGCTCCGCGTCGTCGGCCAGCGAGGTCAGCGGGTTCTCCACCGCCCGGATGCCGGTGTGGCCGAGGCGGTCCAGCTCGACGATGGTCTTGGCCCAGTGGGCGGCCCCGCCCCAGAAGCCGTGGACCAGCACGATGGTGGGTCGAACGCTCATGAACTGCCCTTCCGTGTACGGACGTCGGGCGGAGGCTATCGACCGCCCGGGTGCCGGGCCGGGAGGCGGGGACGGAGCGTCACCCGGGTGGCGGTCAGGCCAGGTGGGGCAGGCAGACCAGCAACAGGGGGAGCAGCAGCAGCGAGGCCGGAGCGGCGGCGGTCAGGGCCAGTGCCGGGCCGGAGGCGTGGCGGCGGGTGGCCAGCCGCTCGATCCGGGCCAGCGCCTGGTGCCCCGCGGTGAGGGCCGTGGCGGGAGCGCCCGCCCCGGCCACCACGCCCATCGCGGTGGCCAGTGCCCTCGTCGAGTGGCGGCGCAGCGCCCGGTCGTCGGCGGCCATCTCCAGCAGGGTGCGCACCTCGGCGTGGACCAGCCGGCCCAGCGGCAGCCGGCCGAAGGTGCCGGCCAGTGCCTGCGCCGCGCAGACGGCCAGGTGGTGACGGCCGGTCAGGTGGGCGCGCTCGTGGGCCAGCGCGGCGGCCAGCTGTTCGGGGCTGAGCGCCGCCAGGGCGCCCCGGCTGACCACGATCCGCGAGCGGCGGCCGGGCAGGCAGTAGACGGCGGGCGTCGGGTGGTCCAGCAGCAGCGCCCCGCCCGGCACCCGGCCGCGGTGGGCCGCCAGGTCCAGCAGCTCGCGGTGGCGGCGGCGCTCCCGGCGGGAGGTGTGCAGGGCGGCCAGCAGCAGTGCCAGCGGGCGGGCGGCGGTCAGCGCGGCCACCGCCAGGGCGGTGCCCGAGACCGCCTCGGGGGAGAAGCCGCACAGGTGCAGCAGACCACCGTGGTGGTGCGGCGAAGGGTCCACCAGCTGACGGATCGCCATCGCCACCGAGAGCACCGCCGACAGCCCGAGGGTCTGCCAGGTCACCACCCCCAGCACCGGGCTGCGCCTGGTCCACCGCGCACCGGCCAGCAGCGGCGGCAGCACGGCGGTCACCAGCACCGCCCAGAGCGCCAGCAGCGCGGCGGCCGTCACTCCCGGCCCCCCGGCCCGTCCAGGGCGGCCAGCGCCGCCCGCAGCGCGGCCACCTCGTCCGGGCTGATCCGCTCCACGAAGCGCGCCAGCGCGGCCGGGGTGTCCGGGGTGGAGCCGAGCGCCTCCTGCATCAGCGAGGCGGTGTACGCCTCCCGGCTGCGGGCCGGCTCGTAGACCCAGGTGCGGCCCTGCTTGTGACGGTGCAGCAGCCCCTTGGTGTGCAGGATCCCGGCCACCGTCATCACGGTCGTGTACGCCACCGGCCGCGTCACGTTGAGGTCGTCCACCACCTCGCGCACGGTCGCCGGCCGGCCCCACCGCCAGAGCCGGTCCATGATCTCGGCTTCCAGGTCCCCGAGGCTGCGCACCACCATGGCGCCCATCGTAGTCACCCGTCCGGACCGTCCTGCTGGCCGCCGGTGGCGGGGCGGCCAAGGGTGAGGGCAGGTTCCGTTGACTGCTCTGGAGGCCGTCGTGGGTCGTCGTGTCGTGCTGGGTGTGGTGCTCGCGGGTGGGCTGCTGCTGACGGGGTGTTCGTCGGACGGTGACAAGTCGCCCTCGGCGGCGGTGCAGTCGGGGGCCTCGGCGCTGGCCTCGGCGGCGAACAGTGCCGCGAGCGGCTTCGCCTCCTCGGCCTCCTCCGCGGTGGCCTCGGCCCAGGCGGCCGCCTCCTCGGCGCTGGCCAGCGTCAAGGGCGGACTGGACGCCAAGGACGACGTCAAGCTCGGCGACGTCACCACCGACCCCGACGGCAAGTCCAGCGTCCCGGTCACCGTCACCAACTCCGGCTCCCAGCCCTACAAGTACACCCTCACCGTCAACTTCCAGGACTCGTCCGGAAACCTCCTCGACGCGGCCGTCCTCACCGTCCCCGAAACCGCCGCCGGCGCCACCACCCAGGCCACCGCCAAGTCCAACCGCGCCCTCTCCGGCACCGTCACCGCGAAGCTGGGCAGCGCCCTCCGCTACTGACCCGAACGGGCGAACCCGCACCGGAACCGCCTGGCTGGAGCCGGCCACGCGGCGGTACGTGGGGACGGGGATCCACCGGGGGCGGTTCAAGGTGGAGGTGCCGTTCGGGGTGGAGATCGATTTGACGGAGATCGAGCGGATGTGAGGCGTTTGAAGCCGGTCCCACCCAGGTGGGACCGGCTTTTGGCTGTTCACGGGCAGGAAGAACCTTAAGGGGAGCTCAAGGGGGAACTTCGGGTCTTGACGGGGGAGTTGGTCTAGTCCATTTTTGGTGCCCAGGTGCAGGGAGCCCCTGATCCGGCGCCGGTGGTCCAGACCTCCGGTGCCGGTTCGGCGCCCCTGTTCCCGTTCCACCTCCACTGGCGTGCCCGCCAGCCCTCGCGGCCCCACCCCGCGCGGGAGGAACCCACGGGCGGCGCGGCAGTTCCCCCACGACCCGGAGGTTCACGAGCACATGAACCGAGTTATCCAGGAGCCGGCGACCCGTCGGCGCCCGAAGGGCCTGGCCGCGCTGGCGGTCGGCACGGCGGCCTCGCTGCTGCTGGGCGCGGGCCTCGCGCTGACCGCGGGCACCACCGCCCAGGCGGCGGCCGGCAACAGCACCGGTGCCCCGGCGACCAGCGGCGGCATCAAGGTCGCCTACTTCGACCAGTGGTCGATCTACGCGAACGCGTACTACCCGAAGACCATCCAGGACACCGGCGTCGCCAAGAACCTGGACTACATGATCTACTCGTTCGCCAACATCCACCCCACCAACCTCACCTGTTTCGAGGCCACCAAGGCCGCGTCCCAGGACGAGAACAACGGCAGCGCGGGTGACGGTGCGGGCGACGCGTTCGCCGACTACCAGAAGACCTTCGACGCCAACACCGCGGTGGACGGCGTCGCCGACGCCTGGGGCCAGCCGATCGCGGGCAACTTCAACCAGCTGAAGAAGCTGAAGGCGAAGAACCCGAACCTCAAGATCCTGATCTCCATCGGTGGTTGGACCTACTCGAAGTACTTCTCGGACGCGGCCGCCACGGACGCCTCCCGGAAGAAGCTGGTCTCCTCCTGCATCGACATGTTCATCAAGGGCAACCTGCCCGTCGACGCCGGCTACGGCGGCGCGGGCACGGCGGCCGGGATCTTCGACGGCATCGACATCGACTGGGAGTACCCGGGCGGCGGCGGCCACACCGGCAACCACGAGTCGGCGGCCGACAAGCAGAACTTCACCCTGCTGCTCAAGGAGTTCCGCGAGCAGCTGGACGCCCAGGGCACGGCGGACAAGAAGACCTACGGCCTCGCCGCCGCGGTCGGCGCCGGCCAGGACAAGATCAAGAACATCGAGACGGACAAGGTCGGCCAGTACCTGACCTTCCTGGACGTCATGACCTACGACATGCACGGTGGTTGGGACGCCAAGGGCCCGACGAACCACCAGGCGCCGCTGTACTCGGGCCCGAACGACCCGATGACCCCGGTCAAGCCGGGCACCGGCAAGTACTCGATCGACGCGGCCATCAAGGCGTGGACCGTGGGTGACGCCGAGTACGGCATCCCCGGCGGCTTCCCGGCCAAGAAGATCAACATGGGCATCCCGTTCTACTACCGCGGTTGGACCGGCGTGCCGAACAACGGCAAGAACGGCCTGTTCCAGACCGCGACCGGCCCGGCCGCCGGTGCCGCGATGAGCGGCAACGTGCCCGGCATCCAGATGTACAAGGAGCTCGCGGGCTTCGTCGACAACCCGGCGAAGACCTTCTGGGACGACCAGGCGAAGACCACGTACTTCTACGACGGCTCCACCTTCTGGTCCGGTGAGGACGCCCGCTCGATCCAGGCCAAGGTCGACTACGCGCACTGCAACGGCCTGGGCGGCTCCTTCGCCTTCTCCCTCTACGACCTGGGCACCAAGACCGCCCTGTTCGACAAGATGGTGTCGGCCACCAACGGCTCCGCCGCCGACTGCCCGGCCGCGCCGACCGCCTCGCCGTCCCCGAGCCAGTCGGCCAGCCCGTCGGCCAGCGCTTCCCCGAGCACCTCGGCCTCGCCGTCGGCCAGCCCGAGCGTGACCAGCTCCCCGTCCTCCACGGTGACCTACCCGACTCCGCCGGCCAACGCCTGCGCCCAGTCGTGGAGCGCCGGTGCGGTGTACGCCACCCCGACCAAGGTCTCCTGGAAGGGTCACAACTACACCAACAAGTGGTGGACCACCAACGAGGACCCCTCGCTGAGCGGTCAGTGGGGCGTCTGGACCGACAACGGCGCCTGCGTCGTGGTCGCGACCCCGTGATCTGAGCACTCGTCAGGAAGGCCCCGGACTCCACTGGAGTCCGGGGCCTTCCGGCGTTCGGGGCGGGGACGGGATCAGGGGACGGGGTCAGAGGTCCTCGGTGCGGCCGAGGGCGTCCGGCTGGCTCTCCTCGATCCGGCGCAGCATCCGGCCGAGCATCTCGGAGAGCGCCGGGCGCTCGTCGGCGGTGATGTCCTGGAGCAGCTCCTCCTCGAAGACCGCCGCCATCCGCATGGACTCCAGCCACTTGGCCCGCCCGTTCGCGGTCAGCTCGATGATCACCCGGACCCGGTTGGCCTCGTCCCGCTCCCGGGTGACCAGGTCCTCGGCCACCATCCGGTCGATCCGGTGGGTCATCGCGGCCGGGGTCAGCCCCAGCCGCTTGGCCAGGTCGCCGGGCCCCAGCTGGTAGGGGCTGCCGGCCACCACCAGTGCCTTGAGCACCTCCCACTCGGCGGGTGTGATCCCGAGCACGGTGAGCTGGCGGCCGTAGGCGACGCTCATCCGCCGGGCGACCCGGGAGAGGGTGGACACGATGGTCTCCACCTGAGGGTCCACGGTGGGGAACTCCCGCTGGTAGACGGCCACCTGCTCGGCGATGGCCAGCTCGCCGGGGTTCGGCGTCGCGGGTCTGGGTGCGCTCATGGCTCCATCCTCCCACGGCTCGGTGCACCTGTTAAGACTTTGACAAGCAAGGCTTCCAGTCCTTAGAGTTTAGGTCTGAAATCTTCTGGGCTTAAGAGTATCTCTTGAAAGGGTGTGCACGGTGGCCGGCACGGTGAAGCAGCAGGGCAGGCGTCTCGGGGCGGGCGGTCCGCTGCGCCGCGTCCAGATCGGAAACGCGCTCAGCGCGTTCGGCAGCGGGTTCACGATGCCGTACATGTTCGTCTACGTGGACCAGGTGCGCGGGCTGGGCTCGCTGGCCGCCGGGATGGTGTTCACCGTCTTCGCGCTGGCCGCGCTCGCCGTGCTGCCGTTCACCGGCCGGGGCATCGACCGGTACGGGCCGCGGCCGGTGCTGCTGGCCGGTGCCGCGATGGCCGCCACCGGCGCGTTCGCCTTCGGGCACGCCACCGGCACGGCCGCGCTGATGGTCTCCTCCTTCCTGTTCGGCGCCGGTGTGACGACCTGTCAGCCCGCGCTGGCCACGATGATCGTGCGCTGCTCGACCAAGGCGAGCCGCTCGCGGGCCTTCGCGCTCCAGTTCACCCTGATCAACCTCGGCATGGGCATCGGCGCCCTGGTCGGCGGCCAGATCGTGGACGTGGCCGAGCCGGCCAGCCTGACCCGCCTGTTCACCATCGAGGCGCTCACCTTCCTGGGCCTGGCCCTGGTGACCGGTACCGCCCGGATCCCGGCCGCCGAGCCGGTGCTCACCCCCGCCGGTGGCTCCAAGGGCCCGCAGGGGCTCACCGCGCTGGTCAGGGACAAGGCGATGCTGCGGCTCTGCCTGCTGGCCGGTCTGATCTTCTTCACCTGCTACGGCCAGTTCGAGTCCGGCGTCGCGGCCTTCGCCACCGACACCGTCGGCACCGCCCCGTCCACCCTGGGCCTGGCGATCGGCGCCAACGCGCTGACCATCGTGGTGCTGCAGATGTTCGTCGTGAAGATCACCGAGCGCCGCCGCCGCACCACGGCGATGGCCGCCGCCGGTGTGGTCTGGCTGGGCGCCTGGCTGATGGCCCTGGTGGCCGGACTGGTCCGGGGCGAGGCGGTGGCCGCCACCGTCGCGATCATCGCGGTCTACGCGCTGTTCGGCGTCGGCGAGTCGCTGCTGGCCCCGACCCTGGGCCCGATCGTCGCCGACCTGGCCCCGGCCCGGCTGCTCGGCACCTACAACTCGGGCTACGCGCTGGTGAAGCAGATCGCCATCGCGGTCGGCCCCGCCGTCGGCGTGCTGCTGGTCGGCTCCGGCACCTGGCCGGTCTACCTGGCCGCGATGACGCTCTGCACCGTGCTGATCGTGGTGCTGGCACTGCGCCTGCGGGTCGAGCTGACGCCGGCTCAGGACAACGCCCGGATCACCGTCGAGAAGCTCGGCACCGCGGCCTGATCCGGCCCCTCGCGAGCCCCACGGCCCGGCCGTCACCCGAGAATGCGTCGGGTGACGGCCGGGTCTACGTTTGAGGGACGTGGAGCGCGTCGGTACGGCCGTGCGGGGTGTCCCGCCGTCCCGGCGCCGGGGGAGGGCGGCACGCCGGACCAGCAGCAGGGGCGCCCCTCCTGAGAGGGCGAGTGCCATGGCCGCCGAACTCCACCCCAAACTGCTGGCCGATCTGCGCGCCGGCTTCGCCGGTGAGGTGATCACCCCCGACGGAGCCGGGTACGACGAGGCCCGCACGGTCTTCAACTCGATGATCGACCGTCACCCCCGGGTGATCGCCCAGTGCGAAGGACCGGCCGACGTGGCCGCCGCGATCGCCTTCGGCCGGGAGAACGGCCTGGAGATCGCCGTCCGGGCCGGCGGCCACGCCGTCACCGGAGCCTCCGTCAACGACGGCCTGGTGGTCGACCTGCGCCGGATGAACTCCGTGGTGGTCGACCCGGAGGAGGGCACCGTACGGGTCGGCGGCGGAGCGGTGATGGCCGACCTGGACCGGGCCACCCAGCCCTACGGCCTGGCCACCACCGGCGGCCGGGACTCCTCCACCGGCGTGGCCGGGCTCACCCTCGGCGGCGGCTCCGGCTGGCTGGAGCGCAAGTACGGCCTGGCCTGCGACAACCTGCTCGCGGTCACCCTGGTGACGGCCGAGGGCGAACTGGTCACCGCCGACGAGGACCGTCACCCCGAGCTGTTCTGGGCCCTGCACGGCGGCGGCGGGAACTTCGGCGTTGCCACCCAACTGACCTTCAAGCTCCATGAGTTGCCCAACTTCACGATGGCCATGCTGCTCTGGCCGCCGGAGGCCGGCCCCACCGTCCTGCGCCGCTACACCGAGTACATGGCGGCCGCGCCCGACGAGGTCGGCGGCGGCTTCGTCTACCTCACCGGCCCGCCCGAGCCCTTCGTCCCCGAGCAGCTGGTCGGCAAGCTGACCGTCGCCGTGCTGCTCACCTACACCGGCGGCGAGGCGGCGGCCCGCGAGGTGTTCGCCCCGATGCTGGCCGACGGCCACGCCGGGGAGATGATCGCCGAGCTCCCGTACGCCGACGTCCAGTGCATGCTGGACGACCCGCCCGGGGAGCGGAACTACTGGTCGGCCGAGTACCTGAGCGAGTTCCCCGGGCAGGCCGCCGACCTGTTCTGCGCCCGGGCGCCGGAGATGATCTGCCCCTCCGCCTCGATCCACGTGGTGTTCCCGATGGGCGGCGCGGTGGCCCGCGGCGCGGGCGACCACCCGGTGCCCTGGCGGGTGGCCCCCTGGGCGGTCCACCCGTTCGGGGTCTGGGAGGACCCGGCCGACGACGCGCGGGGCGCGGCCTGGGTGCACGCGGTGCGGGACGACATGAAGCCCTGGTCGATCGGCGCCGTCTACCTCAACTTCATCGGCGACGAGGGCCCGGACCGGGTCGCCGCCGGGCTCGGCACCGGCAACGCCCGCCGGCTGGCGGCCGTGAAGTCGGCCTACGACCCGGAGAACGTCTTCCACCTGAACCACAACATCGTCCCGGCCTGAGGTGATCGTCCTCGCCTGACCCGCCGTCACGGCTAGGATTCCCGGCAAAGCCGACAAAACTGTCGGACGGTCAGGGCGCAGGGCCAGGCGACGAATCGGCGAGGGCATGACGGCGACGACGCAAGCGGACGTGGGCAGGACCGTCGTCGAGAGGGTGCAGCAGTCCTGGCCGGCCCGGCACTCGGGCTGGCTCGGGCCGGTCGCGGTGGCGCTCTTCGCCGGGCTGCTGCGGTTCTGGAACCTCGGGTACCCCAACGCCTTCGTCTTCGACGAGACGTACTACCCCAAGGACGCCTGGTCCCTGCTCCGGCAGGGCTACGAGGGCGTCTGGCCGGACGACGCCAACGCGCTGATCCTCGGCGTCCCGCAGCAGATCCCGCTGACCAGCGCCCCCGAGTTCATCGCCCACCCGCCGCTGGGCAAGTGGGTCATCTCGCTCGGCGAGTGGGCCTACGGCCTTCACCCGTTCGGCTGGCGGTTCGCGGTCGCCCTGCTCGGCACCGTCACGGTGCTGATGCTGGCCCGGATCGGGCGCCGGCTGCTCGGCTCCACCCTGCTGGGCTGCACCGCGGCGCTGCTGATGGCGGTGGACGGCCTCCAGTTCGTGATGAGCCGGGTCGGCCTGCTGGACGGCGTGCTGATGTTCTTCGTGCTGGCCGCCTTCGGCTGCCTGCTGGTCGACCGCGACCGGACGCGCGAGCGGCTGCCCGCGTACCGGACCGGCGGCCCGTCGGGCGCGGCGGACGGGGACCGGGCCCGGCTCGGGTTGCGGCCCTGGCGGCTGGCCGCCGGGGTGCTGCTCGGCTGCGCCTGCTCGGTGAAGTGGAGCGGCCTCCCCGTGCTGGCCGCCCTCGGCCTGCTGACCGTGCTCTGGGACCAGGCCGCCCGCCGCCGGGCCGGGGCCCGCCGCCCCTGGACCTCGATGCTGCGCCGCGACGCGGTGCCCGCCTTCCTCTCCACGGTCGGAGCCGGAGCACTGGTCTACCTGCTCTCCTGGACCGGATGGTTCGTCACCGACGGCGGCTACGACCGGCAGTGGGCCCAGGGGTCGTCCTGGGTGCCCGCGGCGCTGCGGAGCTGGTGGCACTACCAGCAGCAGATGTACGACTTCAACACCGGACTCTCCACCCCGCACACCTACCAGTCCAACGCCTGGAGCTGGCTGGTCCAGGGCCGTCCGGTCTCCATGTACTGGCAGCAGGTGCCCGACGGCCAGCAGGGCTGCACCAGCTCCGGCGGCTGCGCCTCGCAGATCCTCGCCCTCGGCACCCCGCTGCTCTGGTGGGCGGGCTGCTTCGCCCTGCTGTACGTGTTCTGGCGCTGGTTCTTCCGGCGGGACTGGCGCTCCGGTGCGGTGCTCTGCGCGGTGGCCGGGATCCTCCTGCCCTGGTTCGGCTACCAGGAGCGCACCACCTTCTCCTTCTACATGGTGGTGTTGGTGCCCTTCCTCTGCCTGGCGGTGGCCCAGATGCTCGGCGCCCTGCTGGGGCCCGAGGGGTGCTCGGCGGAGCGGCGGCGCTGGGGCGCGGTGGGGGCGGGCGCGATCGTGCTGGCGGTGATGGGGTGCTTCGCGTTCTTCCTGCCGCTCTACACGGCGGAGGTGATCCCGATGTCGGACTGGCAGGACCGGATGTGGTTCACCACCTGGATCTGATGGCCGCTCAACTGCTGCCCGTCGGACCCGCGCTGGGGGTGGCGACGGCGCTGCTGCTCGCGGCCGGCGTCGCGGTGGCCGGGCTGGGCCGGCTCGGGCACGGGGCGGCGGTGCTGCGGGCCGGGCTGCGGGCGGTGCTCCAGCTGGCCGCGGTGGCGTTGGTGATCACCTGGGTGGCCGGGTCGATGTGGACCTCGGCCGCCTTCGTGCTGCTGATGTTCGCGGTGGCGGTCCGTACGGCGGGGCGGCGGATGGTCCCGGCCGGCCGTGGGTGGGGGTGGGCCGCGGTGCCGATCGGGGCGGGGGTGTTCCCGGTGCTGCTGCTCCTGCTCGGCTCCGGGCTGCTGCCCTTCCAGGGCCTCTCGGTGATCCCGGTCGCGGGCATCCTGACCGGCGGCGCGCTGACCGCCACCTCCTTGGCCGGGCGCCGTGCGCTGGACGAGCTGACGCAGCGTCGGGGAGAGGTGGAGGCCGCCCTGGCGCTCGGTTTCGAGGAGCGCGACGCCCGGCTGGAGATCTGCCGCACGGCCGCGGCCACCTCGCTGGTCCCGGCGCTCGACCAGACCAGGACGGTGGGGCTCGTCACGCTGCCCGGGGCCTTCGTCGGGATGCTGCTGGGCGGGGCCAGCGCGGTGGAGGCCGGGGCGGTCCAGCTCTTCGTGCTGGTCGCGCTGCTGGTGGTGGAGGCGGTGGCGGTCGTGGTGGTGCTGGAGCTGGTTGGCCGGGGCGCGGTCAGCAGGTAGGCTTGCCGGGTTGTTGAAGGGGAGTAGCCCTCCACCGGAGCGTCGACATACTGGCTCGCCCGTACGGGAGCCCGGTGCCCGGGACACCCGTTCGCGGGTGTCGGCGAGACCTTCGGCCGCAGTGCTGTGAACATTGACCAGTGCTGCCGTGCCGAGGCGTCCCCTTCCACGGGTCATCGCGGCGGGCAGCCCCGACCCGATGAAGGGCCACACGCTCCGATGAGTATCACCGTCGCCGCGATCACCTTCGGCATCGTCTTCCTCGCCGAACTCCCCGACAAGACCGCGCTGGCCTCCCTGGTGCTCGGCACCAAGTACCGCGCGAGCTATGTCTTCGCGGGCATCGCCGCCGCCTTCGCCCTCCAGGTGGGCATCGCCCTGGTGGCCGGCCACCTGCTCTCGCTGCTGCCGCAGCGCTGGGTGGAGGGCGTCACCGGTCTGCTCTTCCTGGCCGGCGCGGTGATGCTGCTCTGGCCCAAGGGCGAGGAGGAGGACGAGGGCCACGAGGCCAAGCAGCCCTCCTCCGGCTCCTTCTGGAAGGTGGCCGGCGCGAGCTTCCTGCTGGTCGCGGTCGCCGAGTTCGGTGACCTCACCCAGATCATGACCGCCAACCTGGCCGCCAAGTACGCCGATCCGCTCTCCGTCGGCATCGGCGCCTGGCTGGCGCTGTGCTCGGTCAGCGCCATCGCCATCCTGGGCGGGCAGAAGCTGCTCCAGTACGTCCCGATGAAGGTGATCATCCGGGTGGCGGCCTGCATCATGCTGGCGATGTCGGCCTTCAGCCTCTTCAAGGCCGCCACCGGCTGACGGTCAGCTCCGCTTCTCCAGCGCCGCGCGGGTCTTGGGACCGTAGACACCCCTGGGGTCGCCCTTGACCTCGCGCGGGACGTTGTCCTGGAAGTACTTGACCGCCCGCACGGTCTCCTCGTCGTACACGCCCTCGGTGAAGTCGACGTCCCAGGCGATCCAGGGGAGGGCGGTGAGCAGGCGCTGCTGGAGCTCGGCCACGTCGGGGCCCTCCATGTGGAGCTCCAGCACCCGGGGGGTCGGCGGCGGTGCGGGAGTGGTGGTGCTCGGCGCCGCGCTGGTCGGCGCTGCCGAGGTGACGGGGGCCGGGGCGACCGGGGCCGTGGTGGTGGGAGCGGCGGTGGTGCGGGCCGGGGTCGGCTTGGGCTTGGCGGTGGTGCGGGTGGCGCTCGGGGAGCCGGTGGCCGAGGGGGTCTCGGCGGCCGACTCGGGGGTGGGGGTGGGGCTGGGCTGGTAGGAGCCGACCGGGACGGGCAGGGCGTTGTCGTTCGAGTCCTTCGCCTCGGTGGGGGCGAGCAGGAAGGCCAGGCCGGCGCCGACCGCCGCGATGCCCACGCCCGCGCCGATGATGACGGTGCGTCTGCGCCCGGCCGACTCCTGCTCCTGCTGGCGCCGCTCGGCCCGGCCGCCGGGAGCGCCCTGGGGCACGTTGCGGAAGCCGAAGACGCCGAGGTCGGCCTCGGCGGTGGGCGGCGGCGGGGGCGGGCCGGGCACCAGCTGGAGGTCCGCGATCTGCTGGACCGGGATCGGTTGCTGGGTGGGCGCGGGCGGCACCGGGTACCCGGGCGGTGCGGGCGGAACCGGGGGGAGCAGCTGGGTGGCGGCGGCGTCCTGCGGCGGCGCGGCCATCGGCGGCGCGGGCGGCATCAGCTGGGTGGCGAAGCCGTCCGGCGGGACGGGTGGCATGACCTGGGTGGCGAACGGGTCGTCCGCCGGGGCGGCCGGGGCGGGCACGTACGGCCGGACCAGCGGCCCCTCGTGGTGCTCTCCCGGCATGGGCCGGCCTCCTCGGTGGTGGTGGCGCTCGAACGGGGCTGATTATGCAGGAGGTTCCGGTGGGTGGACAGGGACGCAGGGGAGCTTGTCCGGGTTGGTGCCGAATCCGGACAGGTGAAGGATCGGTGGCCGTCAGCGGTACGGATGGCGCTGCGACCTGATGCCGAATCAGACATTTCTGACATCATGGGGGAATCTGTCTGATCATCATCCCGGGTGCGGTGCGGGTACCGTGCGGGCCCCGAGCAGCGAGGAGCGGGCATGGCGGAGGCGGCCACGCCGGTGCGGTCCGGGGAGCCGGAGCCCCCGGGGGAGACGGTCCACAAGCTGTGGGTGCCGATCGGCGCCCTGCTGCTGGCGATGCTGCTGGCGGCGCTCGACCAGACCATCGTCTCCACCGCGCTGCCCACCATCGTCAGCGACCTGGGAGGCCTGGAGCACCTCTCCTGGGTGGTCACCGCGTACATGCTGGCCTCCACGGCCGCCACCCCGCTCTGGGGCAAGCTCGGCGACATGTACGGACGCAAGCGCTTCTTCCAGGCGTCGATCGTGCTCTTCCTGATCGGCTCCGGCCTCTGCGGACTGGCCCAGAACATGGGCGAACTGATCGCGTTCCGCGCGCTCCAGGGCCTGGGCGGCGGCGGTCTGATGGTGCTCTCGCAGGCGATCGTCGGCGACCTGGTCCCGCCGCGCGACCGCGGCAAGTACCAGGGCCTGTTCGGGGCGGTCTTCGGCGTCACCAGCGTGCTCGGGCCGCTGCTCGGCGGCGTGTTCGTCGACAACCTCAGCTGGCGCTGGGTGTTCTACGTCAACCTGCCGATCGGCATCGTGGCGCTGCTGGTGATCGCCGCCGTGCTGCACGGCAGCGAGGTGAAGCGGCAGCACACCATCGACTACCTCGGCACCGTCCTGATCGCCGCGGTCGCCACCTGCCTGGTGCTGATGACCTCGCTCGGCGGCACCACCTGGGAGTGGGGCTCCTGGCAGATCATCGGCCTCGGGGTGCTCGGACTGCTGCTGCTCGCGGTCTTCGTCCAGGTGGAGCGCCGGGCGGTGGAGCCGGTGCTGCCGCTGCGGCTGTTCCGCTCGTCGACCTTCAGCCTGGTCGCGGTGATCTCCTTCGTGGTCGGCTTCGCGATGTTCGGGGCGCTGACCTACCTGCCGACCTTCCTCCAGGTGGTCATGCAGGTCTCGCCGACCATGTCCGGCATCCACATGCTGCCGATGGTGCTCGGCATGCTGCTCACCTCGATCGGCTCCGGCCAGATCGTCTCCCGCACCGGCCGCTACCGGGTCTTCCCGATCGCCGGCACCGCCGTGACGGCGGTCGGCCTCTGGCTGCTCTCCCGGCTCACCGAGCACAGCTCCACCACCGAGATGAGCCTCTACTTCCTGGTCTTCGGCCTCGGGCTCGGCCTGGTGATGCAGGTGCTGGTGCTGATCGTGCAGAACTCGGTCGGCTACGAGGACCTCGGCGTGGCCACCGCCGGCGCCACCTTCTTCCGCTCGATCGGTGCCTCCTTCGGCGTCTCGATCTTCGGCACGATCTTCGCCAGCGGGCTCAACCGGCGCCTGGTCGAGGACCTGACCGGCGTTCAGCTGCCGCCCGGCTTCAGCCCGGAGGCGATCTCCTCCGACCCGCGCTCGATCGCCACCCTGCCCGCGCCCGCCCAGGCCGGGATCTACCACGCCTACGCCGAGTCGATCACCCAGGTCTTCCTCTACGCGGTGCCGGTCGCGGTGCTCGCCTTCGTGCTCGCGCTCTTCCTGCGGGAGCAGCCGCTGCGCACCACCGTCACCGCCCCCGACCTCAGCGAGTCGATCGGGGTCAACCCGGTGGAGCGCTCCTCGCTGGACGAGATCGCCCGGGCCCTGTCGGTGCTCGGCACCCGGGACGCCCGCCGCGACCTGTTCCGCCGGATCACCGCCGAGGCCGGGCTCGACCTCAAGCCCGCCTCCAGCTGGCTCATCCTCCAGATGCACCGCCACGGCTACGCCGAACCGGCCGAACTGGCCGAGCACAAGACCGTGCCGGTGGCCGTCATCGAGGAGGCCGCCCGCGAGGTGGAGGGCCGCGGCCTGGCGGTCCGCAACGGGCTGCCGCTGCGCCTCACCGAGGCCGGGGCCGAGGTCGCGGACCGGCTGGTCGCCGCCCGCCGCTCCCAACTCGCCAAGCTCCTCGGCGACTACGACGAGCAGCAGTTCACCGAACTGGCCGACCTGCTCACCAAGCTCAGCTCCCAGCTCGGCGGCGACCGGCCCGACCGGGCCCCGCAGCCGCCGCAGCGCGGCGAGGGCCGGACGTACTGAGGCGGCCGCCGCAAGTGCCCGCGGGGGACGGCCGGACTGCCCCCGGTGACCGACGGACACTGCCCGGGAGTACGTCAACTGGCGGAGGTGGGTACGCGCTCCGTCGATAGGGTCTGTTCCCGCCGCCACTGATCCGGAGGGCCTCACCCGTCATGCGCATCGGACTGTCCATTCCCCAGTACGGCCGGTTCGCCGGCCCCGGGCTGTCGGCCCGGCTCGCGGCCGACGCGGAGCAGATCGGCTACGACAGCCTCTGGGTCGGCGACCGCATCCTGGTCCCGCGCGAGCCGCAGAACCGCTACCCCGGCGGGACGGGCGTGGCACCCGACGAGCACCGGACCTTCCTGGACCCGCTGACCCTGCTCACCGTCGCGGCCGGCGCCACCCGCCGGGCCCGCCTGGGCACCAGCACCCTCAATGCGCTCTGGTACCCGCCGGTCCTGCTGGCCCGTACCCTCACCACCCTCGACGTGGTCAGCGACGGCCGCCTGGACGTGGGGCTCGGGCTGGGCTGGTCCAAGGACGAGTACCAGGCGGCGGGTGTCCCCTGGCGCGGCCAGGCGGCCCGGCTGGAGGAGACGCTGGACGTCCTGGAGCGGATCTGGGCCGACGGCGAGGAGGTCTCCCACACCGGCGACCTGTGGACCGTCCCGCCCTCCGCCATCCAGGCCAAGCCCGTCCAACGCCCGCGCCCTCCCCTGCTGTTGGGCGGCACCAGCCCCGGCGCCCTGGAGCGGGCCGGCCGCCGCGCCGACGGCTGGCTCGGCGTCGGCCTCCCCCTCCCGGCCCTCACCTCCCTCTGGACCACCGTCCGCGGCCACGCCGAGGCGGCCGGCCGCGACCCCGACGCCCTCCGCTTCGTCCTGCGCGTCAACCCCGTCCTCACCCCGACCGAGGACGACCGCACCCCCGGCCGCGGCACCCCGCACCAGCTCGCGGCCTACCTCTCCTCCGCCGTACGGCAGTTGGGCGCCGAGCCGCTGATCGACCTGCACTTCGCGGCCCGGGACGGGGACGAGTACCTGGCCCACGCCCAGACCCTGCACGACCTGCTGCGGGACGCCGTCTGACTCACGTCCGCACCCGGTCGTCGTCGGTGGCCCCGGGTGGCAGCACGGTGTAGACGCCGGACGGGTGCTCGACGGACTGCGCCAGGAGGAGGTGGACGTTCACCGAGGAGGGCCAACGGGTGCCCTCCAACGACCAGCGCAGGCCGACCAGTTCGGGACCGGTCAGAGGAACATCGGTGAGGTCGGCCCGGGTCACGTCGTCCAGCAGGCCGGCGTGCAGCTCGGCGCAGAGGCCGGGGCCGCGTGGGACGTCGAGCAGGTCGGCCAGGCTGTCGTCCAGGGTCTCGCGCTGCCGTGTCGCCACCGCCAGGGCGTGGTCCAGCGGGGCGGCGCTGTGCCCGGTGGCGGCCGCGAGGTAGGCCGCGAGAGCGACCGACAGGGCCGACCAATCGGCGCGGGAGCCACGGGTCAGCAGGTTCAATCCGAAGCGCACCTGGTGCACCTCGCTGTCCAGGGAACGCACGACGTCGAGCACGAGGCGGCGGGCGCGGGTGTCGAATCCTTCGGCCCGCACTCGGTGCTGTGCGGCCGCCAGTTCGGAGCCGCCGGTGACGCCCAGCTCGGCCGCTGTCCTGGCGGCCCTGCCGAGGTGGCTGCGCAGTCGGAGGGTCGGGGCCGTCGGGGAGAGGGTCTCGGCCAGGGCGAGCGTTCGGTGGACCGACTGGAGGACCCGGAGCAACCGCGTCGCCTCCTCGGTGAGGACGGCCACCCGCACAAGCGGGTCCTGGCGCAGTCCCAGCTGTCGACCGACGGTGAGGTCGGGCCGGTGCGGAGCTCGCCCGGAGGTCGGCCGGAGGAGCGGAGAGAGACCGGATTCCACGTCGATGACTCTGTCCAACTCCTCGACCAGGGCCGCGTGCCGGGCGGACACGCTGAGCTCCTGGAGGCCGGACTCCAGGTCGAGGGAAGCGTCGATCTGCTCCACCAGGTGGCGATGGAGCGCGGTGAGGGGGTCCCGGGAGCTGGTCACTCCGTCTCCTTCCGGCGGGCGAGTTCGGCGGCGGCTGCGCGACGGGCCTTCATCAGGCTGGCCCGTACGGCGGCCGGGTCGATTCGGAGCTCTTCGGCGATCTCGGTGGGTGTATGGCCGGCGAAGTGCCAGGCCAGGACCTGCCGTTGGCGAGGTGGGAGGCCGTCGAGGAGGGTGAGGAGCTCCTGGCGGTGTTCCCACTCGTCGAGCTCGTCGGTCCGCAGTCTGGGCAGCCGGGTCTCCGGGAGTTCGTCCACGGGGTGTTCGGCGACGGTGCTGAGGTGGCGCACCAGAGCACGGGAGGCGACGGTGCGGGCCCAGGCGGCGGGGGTGGTGAGGTCGGGCCAGCGGCGGTAGGCCTTGATCATGGTTTCCTGGGCCAGGTCGCGGGCCAGGGTGAGTTGGGCGCCCTGGACCATCAGGAAGGCGACCAGGCGGGTGAAGTGGCTGCGGTAGAAGTCCTCGAACTCCTTGGGGTCGGAGGCCCAGGCGTCGAGCTGTTCGGGCTCGTTCACCTGGCGGCCCCGGGGAGCGTCAGGACGACGCGGCGGCCGTCCGGGTGGTGCTCCTCGAAGCGGCTGCCGGGCGGGAGTTCGCGGGCCAGGGTCTCGATCAGGTGGTGCTGGGTGCGCAACTGGCGGGTCTGCGACCGCAGTCGCAGCCCGAGGGCCACGACCGCGGCGAGGTGGGCCGCGAGCAGGGCGATGGTGCTGCCGAGGAGCGGGTCCATCCGTGCCCTTCCCAGGAGGGTGGGGCCGCCGGTCGACGGCCCGTCACCCACCTAGGGCGTTTCTTTCGGATCATCGTGCTGACCAGATGAAGATGGCGGCGAGGTGGAGTCCGGCGAGGTAGATGGTGGCGGTCTTGTCGTAGCGGGTGGCCAGGCCGCGCCAGTGCTTGAGTCTGTTGATGCACCGCTCCACGGTGTTGCGGCGCTTGTAGGTCTCGTAGTCGCATGCGGGTGGTCTGCCTCCGCGTCGGCCCAGGCGTTTGCGGTTGGCGACCTGGTCGGCGGGCTGCGGGATGACGGCCCGGATGCCGCGCCTTCGCAAGTGGGCCCGGATCGCGCGGGAGGAGTAGGCCTTGTCCGCCAGGACCGCCTCCGGCGTGGTTCTGGGTTTGCCGACGGGTCGGGGGACGCGGATGCGGGCCATGAGATTCTCGAACTCCGGCGCGTCCCCGGCCTGTCCGGGGGTGAGGACGAAGGCGAGCGGCCGGCAGTTGCCGTCGGCGGCGAGGTGGATCTTCGTGGTCAGCCCGCCGCGGGAGCGTCCGAGGGCATGGTGGTGGGGCTCGTCGGCCGGAGCCCCTTTTGACGGGCTCCGGCCGCGTGCTGGTGAGCGCGCACGACGGTGGAGTCGACCGCGACGACCCAGTCCAGGTCGCCGTCGGCGTCCGCCTGGGCGAGCAGAGCGGTGAAGACCTTCTCCCAGGTGCCGTCGAGCGCCCACATCCGCAGGCGGTTGTGGGCGCCCTTCCAGGACCCGAACCGCTCGGGCAGGTCCGCCCAAGGCGTCCCGGTGCGGTACTTGAACGCGATCGCGTCGATCACCTGCCGGTGATCACGCCACCTCCCACCCCGCCTCGGTGCACGGTCCGGCAGCAACGGCTCGATCCGCGCCCACTGGGCATCAGTCAACGACACATCAGATCCAACGATCCGATGATCCGAAAGAAACGGCCTAGAGCCGTCCGGCGTCGCGTCCGTGAACTCCGCTGTGGGGGAGATCAGTTCAGCGGGCGGGAGCGGGTCTCGTCGATGACGGTGAAGCCGGTGGCGTCGTAGAGGTTCATGGCGACCTCGTTGCCGCCGAAGACGTTGAACATCAGGGAGCCGTCGCCGCCCTGGCGGGTGATCCACTCGCCGGCGGCCATGGCGGCGCGGCCGTGGCCCTTGCCGCGGTGCTGCTCGTGGATCTCCAGGGAGAAGCCGAAGGTGGTGCCGGGGAGGAAGGAGTGCTGGACCCAGCCGGTGCCGACCACCTCGCCGGCGGCTTCGAAGGCGTAGAAGCCGTGGCCGGGGGTGTGCCGGCCCTGGGGGAGCTCCTCGGCGAAGTCGCGGTCGGACTTGGCCTTGGCCTCCTCGGGGGTGAGGGCACCGGCCCGGAGGATGTCGAAGATGTACGCGGCCTCCTCCGAGGCGCGCCAGGCGGGGAACTCGGCCTCGGTGAGCGGACGGACCGTCAGGCCGGGCGGTGGCTGCGGGGGTTCGGTGGTGGAGAAGGTGCGCATCCGGTTCTGGCCGATGACCGGGTAGTCGGCGAACGGGCCGGGGCCGCCGGTGCGGCGGGTCTCGATCCGGGTGGCGCCCCGTTCGGCGCACCAGCGTTCGGCGAAGGGGAGCGCGGCCGGGTCGGTGAGGTCGTGGACGCCGCCGAAGCCGTCGACGACGGAGAGGGCGAGCCAGTGGGTGCCGTCGGTGAGGACGGTCCAGTCGGGGAGGCGCTTGGTGCCGCGGTCGAAGAGGGCCCGGGCGAGGGCGGGTGAGCACCCGGCCTCCTGGTAGGCGGCCAGCGTCCGCCGCTCGAAGTCGGCCTGCCAGACGGTTCGGTCGCTTGCTGCCTGATAGTCGGTCATCGGGCCACCCTAGGCCGTTTCTTTCGGATCATCGGATCGTTGGATCTGATGTGTCGTTGACTGATGCCCAGTGGGCGCGGATCGAGCCGTTGCTGCCGGACCGTGCACCGAGGCGGGGTGGGAGGTGGCGTGATCACCGGCAGGTGATCGACGCGATCGCGTTCAAGTACCGCACCGGGACGCCTTGGGCGGACCTGCCCGAGCGGTTCGGGTCCTGGAAGGGCGCCCACAACCGCCTGCGGATGTGGGCGCTCGACGGCACCTGGGAGAAGGTCTTCACCGCTCTGCTCGCCCAGGCGGACGCCGACGGCGACCTGGACTGGGTCGTCGCGGTCGACTCCACCGTCGTGCGCGCTCACCAGCACGCGGCCGGAGCCCGTCAAAAGGGGCTCCGGCCGACGAGCCCCACCACCATGCCCTCGGACGCTCCCGCGGCGGGCTGACCACGAAGATCCACCTCGCCGCCGACGGCAACTGCCGGCCGCTCGCCTTCGTCCTCACCCCCGGACAGGCCGGGGATGCGCCGGAGTTCGAGAATCTCATGGCCCGCATCCGCGTCCCCCGACCCGTCGGCAAACCCAGAACCACGCCGGAGGCGGTCCTGGCGGACAAGGCCTACTCCTCCCGCGCGATCCGGGCCCACTTGCGAAGGCGCGGCATCCGGGCCGTCATCCCGCAGCCCGCCGACCAGGTCGCCAACCGCAAACGCCTGGGCCGACGCGGAGGCAGACCACCCGCATGCGACTACGAGACCTACAAGCGCCGCAACACCGTGGAGCGGTGCATCAACAGACTCAAGCACTGGCGCGGCCTGGCCACCCGCTACGACAAGACCGCCACCATCTACCTCGCCGGACTCCACCTCGCCGCCATCTTCATCTGGTCAGCACGATGATCCGAAAGAAACGCCCTAGGAGCGGGGCCCCCCGATGGGCAGTGAATTACCGGGTGGGCGTCAGGCCTCGCAGGCGTGGTCGCCCGGGGAGGTGTTGATCCGGCCCAAGAGCTTCCGCAGGGTGGCCCGTTCGCGTTCGGAGAGGTCGCCGAAGAGGGTGGACTCGACCTCGGTGAGGGTGCGGTCGAGGTGGTCGAGGGTGGTGGTCCCGGCCGGGGTGATCTCGACGATGTGGCGGCGGCGGTCGGCCGGGTCGCGGCGGCGCTCGACCAGACCGGCGCCCTCCAGGTCGTTGAGCAGGGCGACCAGCACGCTCGGGTCGACGCCGAGCCGCTCGGCGAGCTGCCGCTGGCCGACCGGGGCGGAGCCGAGGTGCATCAGGGTCATGGTGTGCCGCGGGCCGAGGCCGCTGGTGCTGAGGGCGCGGCGGATGCGGGTGTCGGTGGCCGCGCCGTGCCAGGCCAGCACGAACCCGAGTCGGTCCATCGGCCCGTCGGCCGGTCCCTCGGCGTTCTCCATGGGCCCATCGTAGCCGGGGGAGAATCATTGGTTGACTTATATCGTTGATGGTGTTCAATGATTGCCGTCCATCTATGAATGATCCCCCTGGAGTCCCCGTGTTCATCGCGTACGTCGTGCTGGCCGTCCTGCTCGCGGTCGGCCTGAGCTTCTCGGCCCGCGCCTTCCTGACGAAGGACCCCAAGATCGTCGGCGGCCTCCCCGCCCTCGGCGTCCCCGAGAGCCGTCTCCCGCTGCTGGCCGCCGCCAAGGCGGCGGGCGCGCTCGGCCTGCTCGCGGGCATCGCCTTCCGCCCGCTCGGCATCGCCGCCGCCGTCGGCCTGGTGCTCTACTTCCTCGGCGCGGTGGTCGCCCACCTGCGGGTCGGCGACACCAAGGGCGCGCCCGGCTCGGTGCTCTTCACCCTGCTCTCCGCGGCGGCCCTGGCGCTCGCGCTCGCCTCCTGACCGGAAAGCCGAACGGCCGTCCGGGCGGCGCTTGTTAGCATCCGGCCATGGCACGTAGTGAGCTGATCGAGGTCGTGGCGGTCGACGAGGCCGACGGCCTGCCGCTGGGATCCGCCGAGTACGCGGTGCAGGAGCTCCCGGAATCCTTCGAGCCGGGCGTCCGGCTCGGCATCGGCGGGGCCCACTGGGAGGTCGTCCGGGCGCAGCCGGCCGCGCGGGCGGAGGTCCTGGCCGAGGGGCGGGCGGTGCTGACGGTCCGTCGGATCGAGACGGCCGACCCGCAGCAGGTCGGCTACACCCTCCCGACCCTCTGCGCGGAGCTGCCGCCGCTCTCCCCGGCGCCGGGCGGCGACGACGATCTGGTGATCCACGAGGACGACTGGCGGCAGACCGAACTGGTCGAACGCCGCCTCCTGGCCGGGGTGGAGGCGGAGCTGCGGGCGGTCCGGCGGATCTGGGACGAGTGCTCCTCCCGGGTCGGCGAGGGGGAGTCGGCCTTCTGGGGCTTCACCGAGCTGCACCTGCGGCGGGGCCCGGCGGAGCCGCTGGCCGGCTCCCTGACGCTGGGCCGGCTGTACGAGCTGCTCCCCGTGACGCGTACGTACACCGGCGTCTCCCTGCGGGACGGCCAGGGCCGGGTGACCAGCTCCTTCGCGGTCGAGGCCGGGCCGGTGGTGGTCTACGGGCGCTGCGACGGCGAGCAGGTCCTGGCGGTCGGGCTCGGCGCGGCGGTGGCACCGCAGGACGTCCCGTGGCTGGCCGGGCTGATGGCGGAGTTCGACCTGCTGCTCGTCGACTGGTGCGCGGGAGGGTACGCGGAGGCGGCGGGCTCGGCCCCGTAAGGTGGGTGGCATGTCTGTCGTGAAGATCAACGTGTTGACGGTGCCCGCCGAGATGCGGGAGACGCTGGAGCAGCGGTTCGCCTCCCGGGCCGGCTCGGTCGAGGGCTCGGACGGCTTCGAGTGGTTCGAGCTGCTCCGCCCGGTCGAGGGCAGCGACCGCTACCTCGTCTACACCCGCTGGGCCAGCGAGGAGCACTACCAGGCCTGGGCCGACGGCCCGGCCCGCGCCGCCCACGGCGGCGGTGCCCCGAAGGACGGCGAGCAGCCCCGCCCGGCCGCCACCGGCGCCGAGCTCTGGTCCTTCGAGGTCGTCCAGTCGGCGGGCCCGAAGCAGGCCTGACGCCAGGCGAGTTGCCCCCACCGGCCCCGGCCCGCCCCTACGGCGCGCCGGGGCCTCCGTGCGTCGGGACGGCGCCGGGTCACACGGGGATGACGTGAACGTCCTGGGCGTTGAGCGCGGTGAGGTAGGCGGTGATGTCCGCGGGGTCGCTGGTGAAGACGGCGGCGCTGCCGTGGCGGGCGGCGGTCAGGGCCACCAGACCGTCGACCGCGTCGGGGCGCTTCTTGGCCGGGAGGTCGGCCGAGCCGAGGACGGTGCCGATGCGCTGCCAGTCCGTCAGATCGGGCCCGGTGGCGCAGGTGATGCAGGAGGTCTGGCCGGCTGAAGTGGGACGCATGGCAGGTGACGAACTGCGCGCCTGGGGCACGGTGCAGTCCCGGAGCATGACGGCGAGGCCGTGCACGAGCCCGGGGGTCGGCCTCCAGACCTGGGCCAGGACCGGCCCGAGCACCACCGCACGGTGGGGCGTGTCCTTGAGTCGCGCGTGCAGCGCGACCGCCTTCGGCTTGTGGTCCGCGAGGGCGATCAGCATCCCGGTGTCGTAGACCGGGACCCGTGCGGTCACGCTGCGTGGCCCGGACGGGCGGCTTGCGGGTCGGTGCCGTAGACCAGTGCCATGGCTGCCTCGACCTCGCGCCGCTCCTCTTCCGTGAGGTCCTCGGCCGTGACCTCGGGCAGAGGGGGAAGCGAGTCGGCGGCCGCACTGGCGGCCGCGATCGCGGAGTCGATGTGTGCGAACTGGGCCTCGGCGGCCTCCACTTCGGCCATCTGGCGGGTGGCCGCGTTGACGAGGTAGGCGGAGACGTCCATGCCGGCGCGTTCGGCGTGCTGCCTTATCCGCTCGGCGTGCTCCTCGTCGAGGCTGATGCTGATCCTGGTCTTGGCCATGCACGCCATTGTATGACGCGTATTACGGGCGCCCAAGGTGCGTGTCGGTGGGCTCGAAGGTGGCCGGGGTGGAGAAGGCGGCGCGGCGGGTGGCTCGGCGGAGGGTGCGGAGGACGGGGGCGCCGATGGTGAGGCAGAGGGTGGCGGTGAGGGCGGCGCGGGGGAGGTCCCAGCCGAGGGAGGTGGTGAGGCAGTAGGCGAGGAAGTGGGCGAGGTTGGTGGTGAGGGGGGCGTCGGGGGAGTAGGAGAGGGCCGGGGGGAGGCCGGCGCCGAGGTAGGGCCAGCCCTGGAGGTTCATGACGGTGCCGTAGGCGAGGGCGGAGAGGGCGCCGTAGGTGGCGAGCAGGGCGAGTTCGCGGCGGCCGCGGAGGGTGGCGGGGCCGGGGAGGAGGCCGGCGCCGAGGCAGACCCAGCCCATGCTGAGCATCTGGAACGGGAGCCAGGGGCCGACGCCGGCGGTGAGCAGGGCGGAGGCGAACATGGTGAGCGCGCCGAGGACGAAGCCGAAGCCCGGGCCGAGCACCCGGCCGGAGAGCACGATCAGGAAGAACATCGGCTCCAGCCCGGCGGTGCCCGCGCCGAGCGGGCGCAGCGCCGCGCCGACCGCGGCCAGCACGCCGAGCAGGGCGACCGACTTGGCGTCCAACCCGGCCTGTCCGTCGCCGCCTTCGGAGATCTGGGCGATGACGACGCCGATGAGCAGGGGCATCAGCAGCGCGAACAGCCACGGGGCGTCGGCGGAGTGGTAGGCCAGGGTGGAGGAGGGGTCGGCGAGCAGTGGCCAGCCGAAGGCGATCACGCCGATGACGGTGATGAGCAGGAGCAGGGCGACGGAGCGGCGGCCGAGGGGGACGGGGCGGTCGAGGGAGGTCGCGGGGGCGGTCACGAGGCGGACTCCGCGAGGGCGGCGGTGACCTGGGGGACCGTCAGCCAGGGGAGCGGGGCGAGGACCTTGGCGACCTGGGGGGCGAAGGCCGGGGAGGAGACCACGATCTCGGCGCTCGGGCCGTCCGCGACGATCTCGCCGTCGGCCAGGATGACGGTGCGGTGGGCGAGTTCGGCGGCCAGCTCCACGTCGTGGGTGGCGAGCAGGACGGCGTGGCCGTCGGCGGCGAGTTCGCGCAGGACGGTGACCAGGCGGGCCTTGGCGGCGTAGTCCAGGCCGCGGGTGGGCTCGTCCAGCAGGAGCAGCGGCGGGCGGGCGGTGAGGACGACGGCGAGGGCGAGGGTGAGCCGTTGGCCCTCGGAGAGGTCGCGGGGGTGCAGGGCGTCGTCGATGCCGGGGAGCAGCCGGGCCACCAGGGCGCGGCAACTGCCGGGCTCCGCGCCGGAGTCGGCGTCGGCCCCGGCGCACTCGGCGGCCACCGTCTCGGCGTAGAGCAGGTCGCGCGGGTCCTGCGGGACGAGGCCGACGTGGCGGATCAGCTCGCGGGGCTTGGCCTTGTGCGGGGCGGTGGCCAGCTCGCCGAGCCGGACGGTTCCGGAGTCGGGGCGGTGCAGGCCGGTGAGGGTGGCGAGCAGGGTGGACTTGCCCGCGCCGTTGCGGCCCATCAGGGCGGTGATCTCCCCTGCGGAGAGCGAGAGTTGGACGCCTCGTAGGACCGGGTTCGGGCCGCGCCTGACCACCAGGCGGCCGACCTCGGCCAGGGTGGGGCCGGGAGTGGCCGAGGCGGCGGGCGGCGTCCGGCCGTCCAGGGCGGCGCGCAGCGGGGCGGCCTTGCGGCGGGCGTCCCGGACGGTCAGCGGCAGCGGGCTCCAGCCGGCCGCCCGGCCGAGGCCGACCACCGGCGGGTGGACCGGCGAGACGGCCATCACGGCGGCCGGATCGTCCAGCAGGGGAGGGGAGTCGGGGGAGAGCAGCAGCACCTGGTCGGCGTACTGGACCACCCGCTCCAGGCGGTGTTCGGTGAGCAGCACGGTGGTGCCGAGGTCGTGCACCAGGCGCTGCAGCACCGCGAGCACCTCCTCGGCCGCGCCGGGGTCGAGGGCGGAGGTCGGCTCGTCCAGCACCAGGACCCGGGGGTGGGACGTGAGCACGGAGCCGATGGCGACGCGCTGCTGCTGGCCGCCGGAGAGGGCGGTGAGCGGGCGGTCGCGCAGCTCGGCCAGGCCCAGCAGGTCGAGGGTCTCCTCCACCCGGCGGCGCATCACCTCGGGGGCCAGGCCCAGGGACTCCATGCCGTAGGCGAGTTCGTCCTCGACGGTGTCGGTGACGAAGTGCGCCAGCGGGTCCTGGCCCACCGTGCCGACCACGTCGGCGAGTTCGCGCGGGCGGTGCTCCCGGGTGTCCCGGCCGGCCACGGTGACCCGGCCGGTCAGCACGCCGCCGGTGAAGTGCGGGACCAGGCCGCTCACGGTGCCCAGCAGGGTGGACTTGCCGACCCCGGACGGGCCGACCACCAGGCAGAGTTCGCCCTCCGGGACGCTCAGGCTCACCTCGCGCAGCACCGGGGCGGCGGCGTCCTGGTACCGGACGGAGACCTGGTCGAAGGTGATCACGGCTGCCTCGGGGTGGGAGTGGGGGCGACGAAGGCGGGGAGCAGGCCGAGCAGGACGGCCAGCGCGGGGAGCAGCGGCAGGGTGGGCCAACTCGGCGGCACCACGGTCGGGTTGAAGCCGGTGGGATCGTGGAGCGAGAGCAGCACCAGCAGCCCGGCCACGGCGGCGCCCGAGCCGGCCACCGCCCACTCGCGCCAGGCCCACGGGTCCGGCCGGTAGCGGGTGCGCACCGAACGGCGGCCGCCGAGCGCCAGCCCGGCCCCGGCGGCCAGCAGGCCGAGCACCAGGACCGGGAGCGCCCAGCCGCCGCCGTCCGCGCTGAGCAGCCCGTAGCAGGCGGCGCAGACGCCGATCAGGCCGAGCAGGGTCAGCGCCGCGGTGGTCCGGGCGATCCTCGGCGGTACGTCGGCGGTCCGGCCGAAGCCCCGGCTGTCCATCGCGGCGGCCAGGGCGACGGACCGTTCGAGCGCACTCTCCAGCACCGGCAGCCCGACGCTGAGCAGCGCCTTGACCCCCTTGTCCGAGCGGCCGCGCAACCGCCGCGCGGTGCGCACCCGTTGGACGTCGGCGACCAGGTTCGGCGCGAAGGTCATCGCCACCACGGCGGCCACCCCCGCCTCGTAGAGCGCGCCGGGCAGGGTGCGCAGCAGGCGGGAGGGGCTGGCGAGGGAGTTGGCCGCGCCCACGCAGATCAGCAGGGTGGCCAGTCGCAGGCTCTGGTAGAGCGAGAAGAGCAGCGCCTCGAGCGTCACCCGGCCGCCGATGCGCACCCCCTGCGCCCAGTCGGGGAGCGGGAGTTGGGGCAGGGTGAGGACGACGTGGGTGCCGCCGACGGCCGAGCCGAGCAGCACGGTGAAGACCAGCCGGATCCCCAGCACCACCAGGGCGAGCCGCAGGAAGGTTCCGTAGGAGCGGGCCCACGGCTCGGTGGAGCGGCGGGCGGCGACCACGTACCCGGCCACGGCGACGATCAGTAGGAGCAGCAGCGGGTTCGTGGTCCGGGAGGCGGCCGCCCCGAGGCCGAGCGCCCAGAGCCACCACGCGCCGGGGTGCAGACGGCGCGGGCCGATCGCGGAGCGGGTGGTGGCTCGGGACACGGGGAGGACCTTCGGGACGCGAGGAGGGGAGGGGGAGGGAGTGACGGTGGGTCAGGAACGGCGGCGGCGGGCCTGCCAGACGGCCGCCCCGGCCAGGGCCGCCACCAGTGCGGCGCCCGCGACCACGCCCAGCGCCGGGCCGGAGCCGCCGGATCCCCTGTCGCCGGAGTCCGTGTCGCCGGAGGCGGTCGCGGACCCGGCGGCGTTCACCGCGTCGCCGCAACCGGCCTTCGGGTAGCCGGAGATGGCGCACAGGATGCCGGCCGAGTCGTACCGCAGCGGTGGGGCCAGGGTGGCCAGCACCTCGGCCGAGGTGGCGGCGGCCGGTACGGCGGCGCAGCCGGTGCGCGGCGAGGGGGTGGGCGGGGTCTCGCCGGACGGGGCGTCGGCGGCGGTGCCGAAGTCGAGCACCACGGCGACCCGCTTCTTGCCGGGCTGGGCGGGGGTGGCGGCGCAGAGCGCGGCGAAGTCGCCGGAGCCGGTGGGCCGCGCGGCGTCCTGGCCGCCGTCGGGGCTGACCGCGAAGCGCCAGCCGTCCACGGCACCGTCCGGCGGCACGTACACGGCGGGGCCCTGCTGCTGGTAGGTCCAGCCGGAGCCGGTCGCCTTCCAGAACGACCAGTAGCGGTAGCCGGTGGCGTGCGCGGGGGAGGGGAGCAGGACGGTGAGCAGGCTGGCCAGCAGGAGGGCGAGCGCGGCGGTGAGGGCCGGGGCCGTCACCGCCGCGCCGGGTCGGCGGGGCGTCACTTCTGCCCGTCGCCCTCGTCGGTGTCCGGCCGGTCCTTAGCGGCGGGCTCGGAGGAGGGCTCGGCGGCGGGCTTCTCCATGGCCTTCTCCGCGGGCTCGGCGGCCGGCTTGCCGCCGCCCGGGGCGTGGGCGCCGCGCTTGCGCTGGAGGCTGAGCAGCAGGCCGCCGCCGATGCCGATCAGCAGGCCGACGCCGATCAGCCAGAACGGGGAGAAGCCGCCGTTGTCGTCGGCCTCGGTGATGGAGGAGCCGGGGGCCTTGGTGCCCTTGGGGTACTCCGAGGCGGCGGCGCTCGCGGCGGGCGGGACGGACTTGGGCGCCGGGCCGGCGTCGATGAGCAGCTGGAGGATGTTGCTGCCGCCGTAGTTGAGCGGGTCGCGCCCGGACGCCTGGGCGGTCAGCACCAGGATGGCGGCGGCCGAGGCGTCGGTGCCGGAGGCGCCCTTGGCGGCCCAGGCGTAGCCGTTGCCGGCCAGCCAGTCGGCGGCACCGGCGGCCTCGGTGGGGTGGCCGGCCTGGATCAGGCTGAGCGCGGCCCAGGCGGTGGCGTTGTAGTCGGGGGTGGGCGCGGCGCCGGGGGTGTTGAGCATCAGGTGCTGGCCGTTGGCCGCCAGCTGCGCGACCAGGTGGGCGGAGACGGCCTCGGCGGAGGCCGCGCGCGGCACCGGGCCCGAGGTGGTGGTGGAGCAGTCGAGCGGCTTGGGCGCGGCGTCCGCCCGGTTGGTGTTGGTGACCGGCAGCTTGCCGCCGGCCGCGGCGAGCGCGGCCTGGGCGCTGGCCAGCCCGTTCGGGGCGAGCGAGCCGTCCGGGAGCGGCTGGTAGCCGAAGGCGCCGCGCTCGCCGACCGGGGCGGCGCAGCCGAGCTGGAAGAGGGCCAGGCCGTCGTAGGCGGTCTTGCCGTCCTTGGCCACGGTGGCCGGGTCGGTGCCGACGGTGAGCAGGGCGCTGACGGCCAGTCCGGTGGAGTTGGCGTCGCCGGGGTTGCCGGGGTTGTAGGCCCAACTGCCGTCCGCGTTCTGGACCTTCTTCAGCCACTCGACGCCCCGGCTGACGGAGTTCTGGTGTCCGTCCAGCTTGCTCAGCGCCTGGACGGCCATGGCGGTGGCGTTGGTGTCCTCGGCCTTGGGGTCGCAGGCGCCGGTGGTCGCGGCGGCGGAGGAGGTGTCGGCGCGGAACGAGGGCCAGCCGCCGTCCGCGCACTGCTGGCCGGTCAGCCAGTTCACCGCGGCGTCGGCGGGCACCACGCCGGTGGCGGCGAGCGCGGTGAGGGCCAGCGACTGGCGCCACACGCCGTCGTACGTCGGGTCGCCCTTGCCGTAGACCTCGGCGGGGGCGGCGACCGGGGAGGGGGAGGCCGACGGGGTGTCCGCGAGGGCGGGGGCGGCGGTGCCGGCCAGCAGGGCGGCGGTGGCCAAGGCGGTGGTGGCCAGGGCGGCGCCCGCGCGGGCAGTGGTGAGCATGGCGGTGGGTGGACCTTTCGCTGAGCGGTTGTGCGGCGGTGGGGGAACCGCCCGTAGACCTCGACGTGGCCGCTCGCTCCCGGACGGGCATTCCGACTTTCACGGCTGCGGGTCAGTGCCGGAGTACCACCGGCTTCCCCCGACGAGGAGCGGATGAAGTTGTACCAGCGGTTCAAGACTCTAACCTTCCGGCCGTCGCGCTCCGTACCGACACGGTCTGGACGCCACCCCTCCCCACGGACTAGAACTGGTACCAGTTTTTCGGTCCGTCGGGCGGAGGAGTCGGGGATGACCGGGGTAGTGGAGCACGGCGAGCTGTTCATCGGAGGCGCGTGGAGCGCCCCGGCCGGGGACGCGGTGATCGAGGTGGTCTCCCCGCACACCGAGCAGGTGATCGGCCGGGTGCCGCACGCCGCCGAGGCGGACGTGGACCGCGCGGTGGCCGCCGCCCGCCGGGCCTTCGACGAGGGCCCCTGGCCCCGGACCTCGCCGGCCGAGCGGATCGCGGTGGTGCGCCGGATCAAGGACGGCCTGGCCGCCCGGGCCCGGGAGCTGGCCGAGCTGATCACCTCTCAGAACGGCTCGCCGATCTCCTGGAGCGTGCCCGCCCAGGCGTACGGACCGGTGGCGATCTGGGACGCGTACATCCGGGTGGCCGAGGCGCACCCCTTCGAGGAGCTGCGGGACGGGGCCTTCGGCCGGGCCCTGGTGCGCAGCGAGCCGGCCGGGGTGGTGGCGGCGGTGGTGCCGTGGAACGTCCCGCAGTTCGCCGCCGCCTCCAAGCTGGCGCCCGCCCTGCTGGCGGGCTGCACCGTGGTGCTCAAGCCGTCGCCGGAGACCCCGCTGGACGCCTACGTGCTGGCCGAGGTGGTCCGCGAGGCCGGGCTGCCCGAGGGCGTGCTGAGCATCCTGCCCGCCGACCGGGGGACCGGGGCGTACCTGGTCGGCCACCCCGGCGTGGACAAGGTCTCCTTCACCGGCTCGGTCGCCGCCGGGCGGCTGGTGATGGCCAGTGCCGCCCGCACCCTCAAGAAGGTCACCCTGGAGCTCGGCGGCAAGTCCGCCGCGATCGTGCTCCCCGACGCCGACCTGGACCGCACCGTCCGCTCCCTGACCACCGCCGCCTACCTCAACAACGGCCAGGCCTGCATCGCCCAGACCCGGATCCTCGCCCCCGCCTCCCACTACGAGGAGCTGGCCGAGCGCCTCACGGCCGCCGTCGCCGCCCTCCCGGTCGGGGACCCGCTCGACCCGGGCACGGCCGTCGGCCCGCTGGTGACGGCGCGTCAGCGGCAGCGCAGCCTGGACTACATCGCGCTGGCCCAGGAGGAGGGCGCCAAGCTGCTCACCGGTGGCGGGGTGCCGGCCGGACTGGAGCGCGGCTGGTACGTCGAGCCGACGCTCTTCGGCGACGTCGACAACTCCAGCCGGATCGCCCAGGAGGAGGTCTTCGGCCCGGTGGTCTGCCTGACGCCCTACCAGGACGAGGAGCAGGCCGTCCGGCTGGCGAACGACTCCGAGTTCGGCCTCTCCGGCAGCGTCTGGACCGCCGACGTCGAACGCGGCCTGGACGTGGCCCGCCGGATCCGCACCGGCACCTACGCGGTCAACACCTTCACCCTCGACTGCGGCGTCCCATTCGGCGGCTACAAGCAGTCCGGCGTCGGCCGCGAGTTCGGCCCCGAGGGCTTCGCCGAGTACCTGGAGACCAAGAGCATCGTCCTGCCCAAGGGGTACACCGCGCCCTGACGGGCGGTCAGGGTCTCAGAGGGTCAGCAGGCGGGCCGCGGTGTGGAGGTCGGCGCGGACCTCCGCCAGCGAGGTGCGGCCGGAGAGCCAGGCGAGCAGGGTGGCGTGCCAGGTGTGGGCGACCACGCGGAGGGCGGCCTGCTGGGCCGGGGTGGGGGTGGGGCCGAGCTGGGCGGCGTCCAGGACGATGGCGGAGGTGACGGCGGAGACGGCGTCCACCTCGGCGCTCACCGAGCGGTCGGCGAAGGAGAGGGCGCGCACCATGGCCTCCGCGAGCCGGGGCTCGCGCTGGAGCGCGTGGAAGGCCTGGGTCAGGGTCTCGGCGACCCTGGCCGCCGGGTCGTCCCCGGTCGGTGGGTGGCGGCGGACCTGTTCGTGGAGGTGCTGGAGCTGCTCCTGCATCACCGCGACCAACAGGTGCACCTTGGAGGGGAAGTAGCGGTAGAGGGTGCCGAGTGCGACCTCCGCCGTCTCCGCCACCTCGCGCATCTGCACCGCCTCGTACCCGCCCCGGGCGGCCAGCGCGGTGGAGGCCCGCAGGATGCGGCGGCGGCGCTCGGCCTGACGGGGCGTGAGCCCGGCGCCGGGGGCGGCGGTGGTGGTCAAGGCGGGCCTCCCCGGACGGGTGCGCGGTAGTTCCGGACGGGGGTGATTGAACCATGGGGCGGCAGGTGAGGACACGTCGGCGGGGAGGCGTCGGGAGAGCTATGTCACAGTGAACGCCGGGTCGGCGCGCCCCGTGGAGCAGTCAGAATGGAGCTCTCCGGTGCTGACGTACCCGTCAGTAGCCGGCGTCTCCCCGGGCGGGGGCCGCCCGGCCGCTCCCGGGTCCGGGGCCGGGTATCTTCGAGGCCCGAACAAGCATGAAACGTGATCTACTTCCCGCCGCCCGCGCGGACGGAGAGTAGGGGACAGGAGCCCCGGATGACCGCGCTGCCGCCGCGACCGCTGCGCATCGCCCTGCTCTCCTACCGGGGCGACCCGTACTGCGGCGGCCAGGGCGTGTACGTGCGCCACCTCTCCCGCGAGCTGGCCCGCCTCGGCCACCACGTGGACGTGATCGGCGCCCAGCCCTACCCCGTGCTGGACGAGGTCGAGGGCCCGGGCAGCGTGCGGCTCGTGGAGCTGCCCAGTCTGGACCTGTACCGGGCCGACGACCCCTTCCGCACCCCCGCGCTGCGCGAGTACCGGAGCCTGGTGGACGTGCTGGAGGTGGCCGGCATGCGCACCGGCGGCTTCCCCGAGCCGCTCACCTTCTCGCTCCGGGCCCGGCAGTACCTGGCCGCCCACAAGGGCCGCTACGACGTGGTGCACGACAACCAGACCCTCGGCTACGGCCTGCTCGGCCTGGCCCGGCACGGCTTCCCGCTGGTCACCACCGTGCACCACCCGATCACCGTGGACCGGCAGCTGGAGATCGACGCGGCCGCCACCCGGCTGGAGCGGCTCGGCAAGCGCCGCTGGTACGGCTTCGTCCGGATGCAGCGCCGGGTGGCCGCCCGGCTGGACCACGTGATCACCGTCTCCGGCAGCTCCAAGACCGAGATCGCCGAGCACCTGGGCACCCCGCCCGGCCGGATCGCGGTGGTGCCGATCGGCGCCGACACCCGGCTCTGGTCGCCCTCCGAGGAGGTCGCCGTGGTGCCCGGACGGATCGTCACCACCTCCAGTGCGGACGTCCCGTTGAAGGGCCTGGTCCACCTGGTGGAGGCCCTGGCCAAGGTGCGGACCGAGCGCCCGGCGCACCTGGTGGTGGTCGGCAAGCCGCAGAAGGGCGAGGGGCCGGTCACCGAGGCCGTCCGCCGCTTCGGCCTGGAGGCGCACGTCGAGTTCCGCACCGGGCTGACGGACCGTGAGCTGGTCGACCTCTACCGCTCGGCCGAGGTGGCCTGCGTGCCGTCCCTGTACGAGGGCTTCTCGCTGCCCGCCGCCGAGGCGATGGCCACCGGCACCCCGCTGGTCGCCACCACCGGCGGTGCCATCCCCGAGGTGGCCGGGCGGACGGCGAGACCTGCCTCGCGGTGCCGCCCGGCGACGCGGGGGCGCTGGCCGCCGCGCTGGGGCGCCTGCTGGACGACCCCGCGCTGCGGGCCCGCCTCGGCGCGGCCGGGCGGGAGCGGGTGCTGGCCCGGTTCACCTGGCAGCGGGGCCGCCGAGCTCACCGCCGAGCAGTACCGCGCGGCGATCGCCACCGGGGTCGGGCAGCGGGCCCGGGCCGGCGCCGGGTGGCGCTACGTCGCCTGAGCAGCCCCGGCGCGGCCGCGAGCTGACGGCCGATCACTTTCTCGTCGTACCACCGCACCAACGAATGGGAGCCCCGCAGTGCTGACCGTCGATTTCTCCCGCTTCCCGCTCGCCCCCGGCGACCGGGTGCTCGACCTGGGCTGTGGTGGGGGCCGGCACGCCTTCGAGTGTTACCGGCGCGGCGCGAACGTGGTCGCCCTGGACCAGAACGCCGAGGAGATCGCCGAGGTGCGCAAGTGGTTCGCCGCCATGGAGCAGGCCGGCGAGGCGCCGGCCGGCGCCTCGGCGGTGGCCATGGAGGGCGACGCGCTCAACCTGCCGTTCGACGACGACACCTTCGACAAGATCATCATCTCCGAGGTGATGGAGCACATCCCGGACGACAAGGGCGTGCTCGCCGAGATGGTCCGGGTGCTCAAGCCCGGCGGCCTGCTGGCCGTCACCGTGCCGCGCTACCTGCCCGAGAAGATCTGCTGGGCGCTCTCCGACGAGTACCACGAGGTCGAGGGCGGGCACATCCGGATCTACAAGGGCGACGAGCTGGTGGAGCGGGTGCGGGAGGCCGGCCTGGAGCCGTACGGCCAGCACCACGCACACGCGCTGCACTCGCCGTACTGGTGGATCAAGTGCGCGGTCGGCGTCAACAACGACAAGGCCCTGCCGGTCAAGGCCTACCACCAGCTGCTGGTCTGGGACATCGTCGGGACGCCGGTGATCTCGAAGATCACCAAGGCCGCCGAGAAGGCGCTCAACCCGGTGATCGGCAAGAGCTTCGTGGTGTACGCGAGCAAGCCGCGGAAGGCCGGCGCATGACGGCCGCGATCCCCGAGGCGCTGCTGCTCGACGGGGGTGCTGGACGCCCGGCAGGCCGCCGACACCGTCCGCTCCATCCTGGCCGACCAGCTGCCCGACGGCGCCATCCCGTGGTTCGGCGGCGGGCACCTGGACCCCTGGGACCACACCGAGGCCGCGATGGCCCTCGACACGGCCGGCGAGCACGCCGCCGCCGAGGCCGCGTACCGCTGGCTGGCGGGGCGTCAGAACCCGGACGGCTCCTGGTACGCCGCCTACGTGGACGGCGAGGTGACCAGCCGGGCGAAGGAGACCAACTTCTGCGCCTACGTGGCGGTCGGGGTCTGGCACCACCACCTCTCGACGGGAGACGACGGTTTCCTGGAGTGGATCTGGCCGGTCGTCCGGCGGGCGCTGGACTTCACGGTCGGGCTGCGGCTGCCCGGCGGGCCGATCGCCTGGCGGCAGGACGAGGACGGCACCGCGCCGGAGGAGGCGCTGCTGACCGGGTCCTCCAGCATCCTGCACGCGCTGCGGTGCGGGCTCGCCATCGCGGACTACCTCGAGGAGCCGCAGCCGGACTGGGAGTTGGCGGCGGGGCGGCTGCGGCACGCCGTCGCCCACCACCCGGAGCGGTTCCTCGACAAGGACCGCTACTCGATGGACTGGTACTACCCGGTGCTCGGGACCGCGCTGCGCGGTGCCGAGGCGGTGGCCAGGATCGAGAAGGACTGGGAGAAGTTCGTGGTGCCCGGGCTGGGGGTGCGGTGCGTCAGCGACCGGCCCTGGGTGACGGGCGGCGAGAGCGCCGAACTGGCGCTCGCGCTCTGGGCGGTGGGCGAGTCCGACCGCGCGGTGGAGATCCTGCGGTGGATCCAGCACCTGCGGCACGAGGACGGGTCCTACTGGACCGGGTACGTCTTCGAGGACGACGCGATCTGGCCCGAGGAGCGGACCACCTGGACGGCGGGCGCACTGCTGCTCGCGGTGGCGGCGCTGGGCGGGGACCACGCGACGGTCGCCGTCTTCGGCGGGGACCAGCTCCCCGCGGGGCTGGTCGTCGAGGACTGCTGCTGAGGCGGGGCTGATCACCCGGGGCGAGGACGGTTGCGCCCCGCAGGGGCGCGAGGCTCTGCTGATCTGCGGCTCCGCCGCGGGGCGCGAAGGGGAACGGCAGCACGTGCAACTGAGCCACCATCAGTCAGTTGCAGGTGCTGCCGTTCCCCTTCGCGCAGTTCCTCGCGCCCCTGGCCGCTGCCCTTCCGGGCGCCGCGTGCGAGGGGACCCCTGCGGAGGTCAGCCGCGCTGGATGCCGGTGACGTCGTTCAGGAGGCCGTGGGAGCCGTCCTGGAGCTGGGCCACCAGGGCGGTGCCGCGCTGTTCGACGGCCAGGTACCAGGTGCCCGGGAGGAGCTCGCCGACCGGCGGGCCGGCGGGGTTCTCCTTGGGCGAGAGCTGGCGGGGGGCGGGACGGCGAACCAGAACGGCGCGAAGTCGGCGACCGGGGCGGCCGGGTTCGGCAGCGGGGCGGTCACGGCGGCCGGGACGGCGGGCTGGACCTGGGTCGGCTCCTGGTGGGAGGCCGGGTTGGGCAGCGGGGCGGTGGTGCCGGCGCCGCTCGGGGTCGGGTAGCCGTAACCACCGGGCTGCGGCTGGGCGGTGTAGCCGGGGAGGCCACCGCCCGGGACCGGCTGGCCAGCCTGGCCCTGGGCCTGGTCGTAGCCGAAGGGGGCGCCCGGAGCGGGCTGGCCGACCTGACCGGGCTGGCCCGGCTGGAAGGCACCGCCGGGCGAACGGGGATCCGGGGCGGCGGGGGTGGCCGGCTTGTCCGTCAGCAGCGGGGCCTGGAGGGCGGGCACCAGCGGGGCGGCCGCGGCGGCCCCGGCGAGCACCAGCAGGGCGAGCACGCTGAGCAGGCGCCGAAGCCGTGGCCGACCGGCGCTGCTGTCGCCGCCGCCGGCCAGGGCCCACAGGCCGGACCAGAGGGCGGCGAAGGAGAGCGCGGTGCCCACTGGTCCAGGCGCAGGCCGAGGATCTGGCGGCCGTTGGCGGCCTCGCCCTGGAAGCGCTTGCACCAGGTATCAGGCCGGCGCCGATGAGGCCGAGCAGGAAGACCGAGGGCAGGCACCGTAAGAGCGCGGTCGACCAGTGCGCTCTGGGAG
>NZ_BAAAYB010000078.1:0-43957 GCF_039535905.1 Kitasatospora albolonga
AGGTTCGGGCGGTGGTTCCAGGCGGTGAGGGCGGTGCCGGGCGCGGAGCGGCAGGCCGGGCTGTCGGCTGGCGCAGTCGACCGGCGTCCTCGCCCAGCGCGATGGGCGTGGTGGTTGGCGAGCGAGAGGCGGTGCGGGCACCAGGTAGCCGCTGTGGCCGTGCGAGCCGGTGAGCTCACCAGCCTGGCCCTCGTAGCTGAGGGTTGTGACTTCGGGGTCGGCGCCGGTGGTGCCTGATGGCCGTAACAGACGAGACGTTCGGGACCTCTGTCGATCCAGTCCTCCGGCGTTGCGCTTGACCACCTCAGAGCGGCCCTAGCCCGCAGCCGCAGTCCGCCGCGCTGCCACGAAGTCCATGCCGGCGAGCCCGAGCGCGGTCCCAATCTCCGCGCACTGCTGCTCCGCTCGGGTCGGCGACGCCCACGTCAGTACCAGCACCGTGCTCGTAGCTGTGAGCACGACCAGCGTGACCGGGCCGGCTCACCGGCGTCAGCCCGTCGTCCAGGAAGGCCGACAGCCGCGCGCCGCGCCTGGCCGTCCAGCCAGGCGTAGAACCGCCCGTCGTCCACGGGCCGACCTTGACGGGCGTGGTGGAGCCGGTCCGAGGCGACACCGCAGGCGCTCGCGGACGTGCACGCCGCGCAGCGCCTCGTGGCGCGCCGCCGGCGTGCCGCCTGAGTGCCGCGGGACGGCCCGTGCTACGCCGGCTCTCATGGCATCAGTCGATGTCCGAGCGCCTCTCGCCACCACCACGACCTCCGCGTCGGCCCATTTGCTCCAACTCGCCGAACATCTGGGCGTTACTCGCCCGCCACCGCTGCGCGGTCCGAGGCCAGGATCTGCCGCCCGGCGACCTGCCCATGCCTCACGCGTAGCCTCACCCCGGCAAGCCACGCGGCCTGCACGTGGCCACGCGCGAGCCAGTGCGCCTTCCAGGCGTCTACCCGCCGCTCGGGCTAGACGCCGTCGATACGTCCGCGCTCTCATCCCTATCCGATTTTGATGCCACGACCCGTGCCCCGCCTCTATCCTGCTGCCGCTCCTCTCGCCTGCAGTGCCATCAGCGAGATCCGACATGGTGCGAAGGCGTTAGCGGCAGCCCACAGGATACGGATGGGCGACCGCTCCAGGCTTCGACCAAACTCAGACGCCGCGATCCGGTGTGCCGATCCCACGACACACACACGCGCACACCCCAGCGCATTCGCGTCTGCGCTATGCTGCGCGGAGAGGGCGTCCCGTCGCCGATACAGAACCTCCGCGCGACACTCAGAGCGACACCGATGGCGCGGCTCACCGGCTCCGCGGCAGCTCGCACCCGTAGGTGTGGGTTATTACATGTCACGCGCCACCCAGGCCCGTGCGCGTGCCACACGGCGGGTCCTCTCGCAGCGCGCGCGGTGACCGCGCCGCTGCGTCTGCCGCGCCCAGCTGCCGGCCCCCGCCGACCGCCACGCACGTCAGGCAGCACCTGCGCCAGTGCCCGCGCGGAATCGCGCCTCATCCCGCTCCGCCTCTCCTACGTCACCTGATCTCCGCACGGAGAGTAAAGTAGGAAGCGGACGGCGCCTGAGGCGGGGCGTCACCCAGGCCGCAGCGCCAACACCCGAGTACGATTACCGAGGCTCCATTCTATCGGGGACGCCACGCACGGTGCCCCGGCACGGCACGACGGAGCGGCCCGGACGCTGTCCAGGAACGGCGCTACACAAATCGGCTGCCTGTGCCGTGCAGGGGATCAGTGTCGAGACGGCCGAGCTGCACCCCGTGGTGCCGGCGGCTCCTCGATCTCGTCCAGCAGGGCCACCTGCCAGTCCGCGTGCGTAGATCCGTGCCCGTCTCCACACCATGCGCGCGACGCGCTCCGCGTAGCTTCCTCACCGGCTCACCGCGCGTGCCTGGCCGGGACAGGGACGAGTCCAGCGTCCGGTCATCGTGCGGGACATGCCGTGCCAGTCGTTGGCTGCCCGGCGTGTGTGTCGTCAGCAGCTCGAACTACACGCGACGTAGCCCCTGGGAGAACAGGCGGTACACTCGCGTCCGCGAGCGCGAGGTCGTACCATCACCCGCGCGCGGCGAGACCTCCAGTGGTGGTGGCGATGCCCGAGCGTCGAGGACAGGGAGCCCGCCCACGACCGCTCGGCCGTGCCTGAGCCGAGCCCTCGGCCATCGCCCGGCCGCACGCCGTGGAGAGTGTACATCCTCGGCCGGCACGGTCCAGCCGCACCGAGGCGCTTCACGCCGCGTCCGTGCCCCGCCGCGTGCCGACAGCACGCATCCCGACCCGCTGTCCCGTGCGTCGCCGTCGCCACCACCGTCACCGACGCGGCGAGGCGCCAGCTCGCGCGTACTGGCCGGCTCCCGCCACCACCGCCGTAAACACGGCGTGCCGCGCCTGACACCGCCGGGTCGGCACGGCGACACGCGCCCACTAGGCGTGCGCGCGCCCGCACACCGGAAACCACGACTCCTCTCGATGCGCCGGCTGCATCTCGACGGCGCGCGGGGTCCGGAGCGGGATCGACCGTACTGAAGGAGGGGCTGGCTTAGCTTCAATACGGGAATCTGGGGAGCCACCTATGTCTCAGTGTATGCACCACGGACCGCTGGAGCCGACAACGTTCGTCGACCCGACTGTCAGCCGCCGGATCTGCCCATCACGGGTCGGTGTGCACAAGTGGAGCGGGATGGAATGCTGTGCGCTGCACACTGTGTAGGAACGCGCTGGCCCGCGTCCGGTTCGATGCAGTTGAGGATGGAGCTGGTGGTAAACAACAGATGTAGTCGGGTCACCGTCACGAGAAGGGCGCTGTACCCGCGAGCCGTCTCTGCGCTAGATGGCAGACAGCGACGCTGACTGTATACAGCCGTCACGCCGCGCACAGAGGAGCCAACCCGCACCCATGCGGTCGATGTAGCCTCCCTACCGACGTCTGCTGGCTGACCTTCACCTGACATCGCCAGACTTGACGTACGTGCCTGCGACCTCGCGGTCGTCGACTTGCCGATCATCGATCGCGCTCAACTGCCGCCCCAGGGTCCTACTGACACGCGTCACCTACGGCACCGAGCTCGTACGACGGCACCTATCGCGCCGTGGGCCCGACGGTCGGCGCGCAGGCGCCAGCGTTGGCCAGGATCCGCCGATGCCGTGTTTGGAGCGTCGTTCAAGGCGGTGCTGACTCGGCGAAGCCGCTCGCGCTCGTCGCGATCTCCTGGTGTGGACAGGCATAGCGCCGGTGGGGCGATCGAGGCTGGCCAGCACCTCGGTCTCGGAGTGGGCGCGGGGTCAAAGCATCGTTCAGCTGGAGCTGTGCCGGTCCCTCCGCCAGCAGAGGCGGGCCTGTTCCGCACGACGCAAAGTCCTCGATCAGACAGGCGCGTATCACGAGGCGCGCCATGCAGCGTCTCCCGGCCGCCACCACCGACGCACGCGCGATCAGCGTGTTATCGTGCCGTCGGTGGCGTCCGCTTGTAGCAGGAAGCTCGAGGAGGCCCCGGCGCGTACAGCGCCTCGTGTAGACGTAGTCGTCCACGTTCGCGAAGGTGGCTCAGTCATTCAGCACCTCGGCCCCGGTGCCAGCCACCACTGACGCCGGCGGGGTGTCAGCTAGTCGCCGCGGGCCGTCTGTCGCAGACCGCCATCCAATCCGGCCATCCGGCATCGCGGACTCCATCAGCGACACGTCCGCGAATGCGGTCCTGAGCCCCGGTACTCTCCTAGTTTGACACCTGCCACGCCTGCCTTCGTCGCGGCGGCGTCACCGACCACGTCGATGTCGCTCTGCGCGTTGAGCAGCGCGGCGAAGCCGGCCCGGACCATCGCCTGGTCGTCGACGATGATTACGCGGATGGTCATCGGGGGCTCTCTCCAGCGGTGGTGACGGGCAGTTCGGCGGAGACCCGGAAGCCGCCCTCGGCGGTCGGGCCGGTCTCCAGCCTGCCCGACAGTAGCCGGACCCGCTCGCGCATTCCCACCAGCCCGTGCCCGGTGCCCTCCCCGGCCTCCACCCCCGGCGTCCCGCCCGGGCCGTTCACCACCGTCACCCGGAGCGTGCCGGCGCTCGCCGAGAGCTCCACCTCCGTGACCGCCCCGGGCGCGTGCCGCACCACGTTGGCCAGCGCCTCCTGCACGATCCGGTACGCCGACAGGCTGACGCCCTGCGGGAGTTCACCGAGGTGCTCGCCGCGCAGCGAGGCCCGCACCCCCGCCTGACGGACCGTCTCCACCAGCCGCTCCAACTGCTCCACCCCCGGCTGCGGTGCCCGGTCCGGCGCACTGCCGTCACTGCGCAGCACCCCCAGCAGCCGCCGCATCTCCGCCAGCGAACCGCGCGCCGCCGCCGCGATGGTCCCGAACTCCTCCACCGCCTCCGGCGGGAGCCCGCTGATCCGGTACGGCGCGGAGTCGGCCTGCACCGTGATCACCGACATGTGGTGGGCCACCACGTCGTGCAACTCCCGCGCGATCCGCGCCCGTTCCTCCAGCAGGGTCGAACGCTCCCGCTCCGCCTCGCTGATCCGCTCCTGCTCCGCCAGCTTGCGCTGCGCCTCCCCGCGGCCCCGCACCGTCCAGCCCAGCAGCAGCACCGCGCCCGAGATCGCCACGGTGATGGTCGCGGTCTGCCCGGCCCGGGGCTGGTGCAGGTCACTGGCCACCACACTGGCCGCCAGCGTCACCAGCCACACCGCCAGCAGCGTCCGCCCGCGCTCGCGCAGCGCCAGGGCCGCCATCAGGAACACGTACCCGAGCAGGGTCGGCACCGGCCACGGCCACGGCCCGGCGCTCTTCGGCGTCCACGCCGTCGCCATGGCCCCCAGCACCACACCGGCGGACATCACCCACCACGCCGCCAACGGCCTGGTCACCGCGACGATCAACGGCACCGACTGCGCCAGCGCCAGCGCCCCGGCCACCGCCACCGGCAGCCCGTAGTCGTTGGCCAGCACCACCGTGCCGGTCGACAGCAGCGTGATCGTCGCCGCCAGCGCCAGCAGGTACGGCAACGCCCGCACCCACGCCCGCTGCGCCCCCGCCAACAGCGGCACATGGCCCTCGGCGGGCGTCAGCAACGCCCGCCCGAGATCGCCGAGCTGATCGCCGACCCACTGGGCGGCCTCGTTCACCGGAGAAGGAACCTGGAGCTTCATCCCCGTCAGCCTAGGCGCCGCACCCCGCGGAACGGCTCGTACCCAGGGCCGGTCTTCCGGGTAGTACCGGGGTATGACACCGGGCCGGCACCCTACGGAAGCTGATCGGACCGGCTCTCGAAGCCGTGCCTGGCCCGCATCAGCGCTCGGGGGAGCTCCTCTTCGAACTCGTGCTGGCCGCTCACCGTCACCACGCTCGTCCATGGAGGCCGCGACCTGTCCAGCCGTGCGACCTGCTCCGACCGGTCCCCGTCCTGCGCCGTCCGACGGTCCACCAGGACCACGGTCGGGGCCTCCGGGGGGCCGGATGCCGTCGCTACCAGCTCCTCCTCGAACTCGTGCACGGTCGGCTCGAAGCCCAGCTGTCGTGCCACCCTCACCGCGTGCTCGGCCAGCGTGCGGTCGGAGGTGGACGGGAAGGGAGCCCCGTGGTGGTCGCGGGCGATGACGGAGATCCGCACCGCCCTGGCGCGCCGGGTGGTGAAGGCGCTCGGCTGCGCGGTGAAGTCCACCGGCTGTGCCGTGGGAATGACGGTGTTCTCGGCCACCTCGACGATCCGCCGGGCCAGCCGGAAGACGGCCAGCTCGTAGGCCTTGCGGAAGTACCCGAGTTTCATCAGTGCGTACAGGCCCTCCTCCTCGTACTCCCGGCCGAACCCCCGGTGGTTGAACTGGAGTTGGCGGGCCACCTCGGGGAGCTGGCGGTCGCTCATCGGCACCCAGAGCACCGGCACGATGCCGCTGGTGCGCTCGGAGGTCTGCCGGGCCGGGAAGACCGGACGCTGGGTGAAGGAGTGCCACTCCTGGCCGCAGGCCAGGCTGGAGAAGTAGCGGGGCGAGTAGAGCGGCACGAACACCCGGCAGGTGGCCAGCTCCTGGGAGATCCGGCTGGCCCAGAGCTCGCCCTGGTGCATGGACTGGTCCATGAAGCCGACCGGGAGGCCGGAGCGGTAGCTGGTCAGGGCCAGGACCGCCTCGCAGAGGTCCTCGTAGAGCTGGCTGACCCAGTGGTTCGGGTCACCGGCGCCGTTGGTCCTGGCGCGCGGTACGTGGGCGTAGCTCAGGAAGAAGTAGGGGCGTTCGTGGTCTTCCTGCCGATGGCCGGAGAAGGAGGGCACGGGCGGCGGCGGAGCCATGGCGGGTGGCTCTGCGGGGGACGTGGATGTGGTCTCCGTGCTGGGGGCCGCGGGCGCGGTCGGCTCCAGGCGGCTCAGCAGGCGGCCACGGGCGAGCGCGAGTTCGCCCCGGCCCTCCGGGCCCGGGCTGTCGGTGGACATCCAGGCCGGGAAGTCGGGCGCGGCACCGGCCAGTTGTTCCAGCCGACCGGTGACCTCCCGTCGCAGGGCGCGCAGCTCGGCGGTGGGCACCAACTCGGCGAGCTGTTCCTTGGTCTCCGCAGGAAGGTCGAACTGACGGTGTTGGACGGGCTGTTCGTCCCAGGCTCGGGTCGGATGCGGTACCGGCCGGAGCAGTCCGCCCAACAGTACCTCGGCCAGTTCCACACTGCCCGGGCCCGGCCGTCCGGTGGTGGCCGGGGCGGCCAGTCCGACCAGCCGCATCGCGGGCACGCTCAGTGGCGCCAGGTGGGCGATGTACGCCGCCAGTCGTCGGGCGGGCGGTGAGGCGGAGCGCAGGAATGTCTCCAATTCGCGCTCTGCCAGAACCGGTTGGGCCGTGGCCGCGGGTGTCGGTCCGTCCTCCCACAGTGTCAGCCGAGTCGTTCCCCCGGTGGCGACGAGTCCGGCCCATGGCTGCAAGGAGGAGGGGGAGAGCTCCAGGACCGGTAGCGGTACACGGGTGTCCACCCCGCTTCGGAGGCCCTGCGAGGCCCAGGGCGGCAACTGCCAAACGGAGTTGGGCACGCCCGCCCCGGAGCCAGACACCGGGTACGGGTCCCCGGCCACCCCGGAGCCGGGCCACATCCGTCGGGGCAGGGTGTGCAGCACGGCGGTCGGGCCACGGCGGCCCCAGCCGTCCAACACCGCCCGCATCCGGCCGTCCCGCCAGGCGGCGCCGGCGCCGTCGGTGACCACCAGGACCAGGGTCCGGCCGGTGGTGTCGACGATGGTGGCGGGGGGAGCGGTCCGGCCCGTCCGCGCCGAACGGGCGGGCCCGCAGGCGGACCGGGCCGGGGCCGCGGTTGCGCAGGCCGACCACGGTGACCTGCCGGAAGCCGCCCAACCGGCCGAGCAGTACGTCCAGTTCGGCGACCAACTTCCGCCAGATCAGCATCGGCACGCCGTCGTCCACCACCAGGACGCAGCGCAGCCAGGGCTCCCGGCCGGGCCGGAGCACGAGCTCCGGAAGACCGGTCTCGGCCCACCGGGTCGCGGTCGCGGACTCGTCCAGCTCCCCACCGCCCGGCACGGTCCGGCGGCGGTTCAGCGGGCGCAGTGCCCTCGCCAGGATGCGGGCATCCGGCAGGGCCCGGGGCTCCGGCAGCGAGGTCTCCCTGGTCCCGCTGCGTCCGGTGCCGGCTGCCACCCCCGTGAAGAGCCGACGGGCCGGGGGCCTGTCCCGGCCCGGCCCGGTGGTGCTCTCGGGGGAGGGGTCGGCGCCGTCCTTCGCCGCGCCGTCGTCCGGCCCGGTGACGGCGCGGTCCCCGGTCGGAGAGTGGCGGCTCAGGGGGAGGTCGACGCCCGGAGGCAGGGCGCGTGCCAGCCACAGGACGTCCAGCAGTTCGTACAGGTCGAGGTCGGCCCCGGAGGCGCGGAGCACCTCGCGGGCCCGGTCCAGTTCCGCGCTCATGTTCCTCGCCCCCTCCCGCCGTCGGTGCCCCGGCGGATCAAACCGTGCCGCCCAGGTTGTGCAGGACCGACTCCAGCAGCCGGTGCGCGTCCAGGTCCACCCCGCCCTTGCGGAGGAAGACCGCGTTCAGCAGTTGGTCGGTGGCCAACTCCCGATGCGTGCGCCGCTCCAGGAACTCGGCCAGCACGTCCTCCGCCCCCGCCATCGCCCCGACGCCCAGATGGGCCTCGACGATCTCGCGCAGGGCCGCCGCGTCGGGGTCCGGCAGTTCGAGCCGGAGGCAGCGGCGCAGGAAGGCGGGCGGGAAGTCCCGCTCGCCGTTGCTGGTGATCACCACGACCGGGAACTCGGTGCAGTGCACCTGGCCCCGGGTCACCGGCACGGTCGCCCGGCCCGGATCGGCGGTCAGCACCCGGACCTCGGACTGGTCCTCGGGCAGCCGAGCCAGCTCCGGGATCTCGAAGCTGCCCTCCTCGAAGACCGTCAGCAGGTCGTTGGGCAGGTCGACGTCGCCCTTGTCCAGCTCGTCCACCAGCAGCACCCGGGGACGCCCGGCCGCGACCAGCGCGGTGCCGACCGGCCCGAGCCGCAGGAACGCGCCGATGTCCGGCTCGGACCGGGCCCGGCCGGTCTCCCGGGCCAGGGTGGCCTCCCGCAGCCGGCCGATGGCGTCGTACCGGTAGAGCGCCTCGGGCAGGTTGGAGCGGCTGTTGACCGGCCAGTGCAGCACCTGACCCAGGCTCAGTTCGTGGGCCAGGGCGTGCGCCAGGGAGGTCTTCCCGGTGCCGGGGCGGCCGGTGACCAGCAGCGGACGGCGCAGCTGCAACGCGGCGTTGACCACGTCCACGTGCGCCGGGTCGATCCGGTACGGGCGCGGCCCGCCGCCCGCGGCGGCCGGGCCGCCGAGCCGTCGCCAGGGCGGTACCGGCGGCAGGTCGGGGGAGCGCGGACGCCCGTCCCCGCGGAAGATCCGCCAGGCGTCGGCCGCGTCCTCGTCGGGGGCGGGGTCGGCCGCGTCGGCGGGGTCGGCCGGCTCGGGCGGTCCAGCGTTCACGGTCTCTCCTCCGGGTCGGTCAGGGCGAGGGTCTGCGGCAGTGGCCTGGTCGGGTCCTCGCGGGCCAGCACCGGGCGCAGCGGGAAGCGTTCCGCGTACCCGAAGGCACCGGCCCGGTAGCTCCGGACCCGTTCGGGGAGCGAGTGTTCGGGGCCGCCGGGGTCGATCGGCGCGAAGTGCCCGGCCGGCAGCGACCCGTCGGCGACGCGGTCCCAGATCACCACCGGCACCCCCATCCGCAGGCACTTCACCGCGAGCAGCACCCGGCGCTCCCGGTCCGGTCCGCCCAGGACCACGCAGCTGGCCGCCCGGTGGCTGAGCAGTGCGCTGGCCACCTGCCGGGGCTCCTGGTGCTCGCCGTCCAGGTGCAGCGGCGGGCTGACCGTCCGCCAACGCCACCGGAAGGCCAGGGCCTTGGCCCGCTCGCGGCTGCGGACCGGGTCGAGGTCCAGCGCCAGCCGGACCACCACCGGGTGGACGGTGCCCAGCGGGCGCGGCTCGTCCCCGTCGGCCAGCTCCTCCGGGTGGGCGGTGTCCCACTCCTCGACCGCCAGCCCGAGCTCCTCCTTGTCCAGCACGAACTCGACGGTCGGGTACGGGTCTTCGCCCCCGTCCTCCCACTCCGCCATCACCGCACGGAGGTCCCGGGCCACCTCCTCCGGAGTGCCCGGGCGCCCGCCCGGACCGTCCACCGGGTGCAGCTCCCCGTCGCCGTGGTCCGCCCAGAGCGCGCAGCGGAACCGTCCGGCACCGGAGTGCTGGTACCTGGTCAGCCGGACCACCAACCGGGGCGTGCCGCGCTCAGTACCTTCCTCGGCCGCGGCGCCCGGCCAGTCCCCGGCGTCCGCACGGTAGTCCCGCAGCGCATCGAGGGAGACGCCGAGACGGTCAGCGGTGTTCTCGTTCCAGGTGTGGAGCCGGCGGGCCAGGGCGGTCTCGCCCCGGGTGCCGAGTGCGGCGGCCACGTACTCCACGAAGCGCAGCAGCTTCCCGGGCCGGTAGGTCTCCAGGTGCCGGACCAGGGCAGCCGTCCGGCTGCCGCACCCCTCCGGCACGGGGCCGGTGAGCAGTGCGGGCGGGAGGTCCACCCAGGGCAGCGCGGCGGCCACCAGTCTGGCCAATGAGGGCAGCCCGGGGGCGGGCGGCTCCAGGGCCTTCTCCAGCATGGCCACCAGTCGGCCGTACTGCTCCGGTGACAGCAGGCCGGGTACCGCCAACTCGTGTCCCAGGCCCAGTAGCCGGGACGCCTGGTCGGGGCGGCTGTGGCGGCGGTACTCCGCCAGGGCGGCCAGCGCACGCGGTTCGGTGAGCAGCAGGGCCGCCATCCGTTCGACGGACGGTGCGGTGCCGGCCGGGCCCTGGCCGAGCTCGAACAGCGCGGCCAGGTGGGCGGCGCCGTCGGCCCGTTCGGTGGTTCCGGGGAACAATTCGCCCAGGAGGTCCGAGAGTTCCGGGAGACCGTCCTGGAGTGCAGCGGCCGGCGCCGGGTGAGCGGGCAGCAGCAGCGCGACGGCCCGGGCGGGGCCGAGGGCCCACTCCAGCTCGCCCCTGACGGTCTGCCAGGAGAGCACCAGACTGCGGTCACCGAAGCCGCCGGTACCGCGCAGCTGCCCCGCCACCAGCCCGACCACGGCCTGGTCCGCCGCCGACCAGAGCGGCCCGCCGCTGTACCCGGGGCCGATGGCCGGCCCGGAGGCCGCCGCGTCCACGTAGCTGCGGTCCGGTTCGCAGACCTGGACGGTGGTCGAGGTCGCCGAGACCGCCTGGCCGGTGCCGTACCAGGCACGGAGCTGCTGACCCACCGTCATCGCGGCCCAGGACTGCGGGAAGGCGTCCGGGGGCGGGTCCGCGTCCAGCCGCAGCACCGCCAGGTCGCCCAGCCACTCCACGGCACCCTCGGGCGCGGGGCCGCCGTCGGCCGCGCGGGGAGCGAGCCAGGCCTCGACACGGGCACTCCCGGGCGGGGCCGCGGCCGCGGCCCCTGCGCGGAAGGCGACCCGCAGCGCCGCCGTCGCGGTGGGGTCGGAGACCTCGAACAGGCCCCTTCCCAGCGCGGCGTTCACCACGTGGGCACAGGTCAGCAGCAGCCGGCCGTGCAGGTACACCCCACCGCCCACCGGCTGCCCGTCGGGGCCCATCACCGACACGAACGCCGCACGGATGCCCGTCTCGGCCGCATCGGATCCGTCGAACCACCCCACGCCCGGTCAGCCGGCCGCGCCGGGCTCCGCAGCTGCAGCACGCGGCGCGAGCTGCCAGGTCGCCGAGACCGTCAGGCTCGCCTCCGCACTACCGCCCACCACCCCCAACTTCAGGTCCGCCCCGAGCTGTACCCCGAACTCCACCGACACCTCGTGCGGCCGGCTCGGCACCGACGCCACCGTGTCGTGCACCTGCTGCAGCAGCGGCACCAGCGGACTCAACGCCGTCCGCAGCGCCCCCTCCCCGAGCGCGGTCAGCCGCTCGCCCAGCTCCTCCGCCCGCCGCCCCACGGGCGTCCCACCACCCAGGCCGGGCGGCAGGTTGGCGGGGGCGGGCTCGGCTGGCGCGGCGGACTTGACCGGGAAGGTCCGCAACAGCACGGCTGAACCATCGTCAAAGGTGAACTCGAGATAGTCGGACACGCAGACGATTGTGCCGACGCGACCCCACCGCCGGAGCGGATTCCACCGAACTGGGTCAGCCGAACTGCCCGGCCTTCACGGCTCGCACGAAGGCGGAGAACGAGACGGCGGGAAACAGCAGGGCGGGCCCGTCGGGGTCCTTGGAGTCCCGGACGGGGACGAGCCCGGGGACGTGGTCGGCCACCTCGACGCACTCGCCGCCCTGTCCGCTGTACGAGCTCTTGCGCCAGACGAGGTGATCCGGGTTAGCGCGCATGTTCCATGTCCTCTCGTACCTCGCGGATGAGGGCCAGCGAGTCCGTCCGCGACAGTGCCTCGATCTGGAGCCGAGCATAGAGCCGCTCCCACTTGGCAACGGTGGATTTCTCCCGTTCCAGGTACCCGCGTTGGAAAGTCTCGGTATAGCCGAGTACGGTGCGGTCCGGCATCGTGAGAAGCCACAGCGTGTCGCTGAGCGGCCGTCGTTCCGCGAGCCGGTGCGGCGCGATCTGGAGCACCAAGTCGGGCCGTTCCGCCAGTCGTTCGAGGTGTGCGAGCTGCTGGGTCATCACGGTGGGGCCGCCGATCGGGCGGTGCAGGCAGCTCTCGTCCAGGACGGCGTAGACGAGCGGGCCGTCCTTCCGGGTGAGCAGGGTCTGCCGGGCGAGCAGGAAGCCGATCCGTTCCTCGGCCTGTTCCCGCGTGACGTCGCCCCACCCGACCGGGGCGAGGCCGTAGGCGTTGGCGTAACCCTCGGTCTGGAGCAGCCCCGGGATGACGCCGAGTTCGAAGACCCGGATCTCCGCGGCCTTCGCCTCCTCGCGCGCGTACTCCGGGAAGCCCTCGATCAGCATCGAGTGCTGGAGCTGCCACCACATCAACTCCAGCGTCCCGCCGGTCTCCAGGACCTCGTCCGCCTTCGGGGCGAACCACGGCGGGGGCTGCCGCTCCGCGCGCTCGATGTACGAGACGTACGAGTCGGAGCAGCTGAGCTTGCGACCCAACTCGGCCTGCGACAGGCCCCTCGCCTTCCGGCTGCGCCGTAGCTGCATGCCGAACGCGGCCAAGGGCGACGCCGACGGGTCCAGGTCGCGGAGATTCATCAACAGCCCCCACTGTCCAGTTGAAATCCTTCCGAGCGTAGCCGGCGGACCGCCATCGTGGAGGCCGAACGACCACACAGAGGAGTCATCCCGTGACCAAGAGCAGCAGGGCCGACGGCCGCCCACAGGTCGGCGAACTGGTGACCGACACCAGGTCGGGGCGGGTGGGGGAGTACCGGGACACCCTCGGGAAGGCGGCCTACCTCCGCCCCGTGGGTGGCGGTTGCGAGTGGGAGACCGATCCGGACTGCCTCGTGGCCGTTCCGGACACCGAGGAGGAAGCCGGTTGAATTCCCGTCAGCAGCGCGAACGCGCCCGCCGTGAGGAGGCCCTCGCCGAGGTGGCGGCGGTCGCGGTCCGCAAGGCCGAGCTCAGGAGCCGACTCGTCGCCATCGACCACGAGTTACGCCTCGCGGCCCGCGCCGCCTACGCCACGGGAGCGTTCTGGCACGAGATCGCCGAACGGGCCGGCGTCTCCACCGAGACGGCCCGCTTCTACCGCTACGACCACGTCGACGGCGTCCGCCGCGTACCCGTCGAGCCGCTGCCGCCCCGGGTCTTCCGCGAGCGCGGCGACTGACGCCCGGTCAGCGGTGGTAGTACGGCTCGACCGCCGCCCGGACCTCCTCCCACAGGGCGGGGCCGTCCTGCGGGACGGGCTGCCGTCCGCTGCCGGGGCGGATGGTGAGGAGCTGCTCGCCGGAGAGGGCGAAGACGACCCGCCGCAGGCCGGCCACCTGGATGGCGGCCGCGCACATGCCGCACGGTTCGCAGCTGGTGTACATCGTCGTCCCGGCCGCCGCCTCCGGCGTCAACTCCCGTGCGGCCCAACGGGCCAGCTTGAGCTCGGGGTGGGCGGTGATGTCCCGGTCCGTCAGCGTGGTGTTCCGCTCCTCGGCCAGCACCACACCCTCCGGCGAGGCCAGCAGGGAGCCGAACGGCGGGTTCCCGCCGTCGGAGGCCTCGGCGGCGAGGGCGATCGCGCGGCGCAGCAGGGGGAGGTCATCGGGGGTGGTCACGGGTTCTCCTCTCGGGGGAGCAGATGGGCGGCCACGGTGGCCAGGTCGCGCCAGGCGCTCTCGGGGGAGAGGGTCTCCGCCGGGTCGCCCCCGTAGGTGTCGAGGAGGACGGACTCGCAGCCCAGCAGCCGGAGTTGGGTGAGATCGTCGAGCACCTGGTCGAGGCTGCCGACCCCGGCCAGGCGCTCCGGGGCCGGGTCGGGGGCGGTAGTGATCTTCAGCTTGATCCGGGGTGCCAGCGCGGGCCGCGGCCGGTCCTGTTCGGCGGCCGTGGCCGCCAGCCGGCCAGCGGCCTCGCGCAGCCACGGCAGGGTGCAGCGCATCGGGTGCCAGGCGTCGCCGTACCGCACCGCCCGCCGCGCCCCCGCCTCGCTGTTGCCGCCGACCCACAGGGGGACGTCCGGCGCCTCGGAGCGCAACACCCGCAGGACTTCGTCCGTCAGCCGCCCCCTCCGCTCGAACGGGAGGCCCAGCGCCTCGAACTCCTGCCGGGCCCAGCCGACCCCCACCCCCAGCACCAGCCGCCCGCCGCTCAGGTCGCGCAGATTCGTGGCCATCCGGGCGGTGAGCAGCGGGTGCCGGTACGGGGCGACCAGCACGGTCGTGCCCAACCGCACCCGGCCGGTCAGTCCGGCCAGCCAGGAGAGGGTGGTGAAGGGTTCGTAGAAGGGGTCGGGGTAGTGCTCGGCCACGTCGGGGGTGACGGCGACGTGGTCGGAGACCATCAGCAGGTCGAAGCCGAGGTCCTCCACGGTCGAGGCCCAGGCGCGGAGCATGCCCGGGTCGGTGCCCGGGCCGAAGTTGGGGACGTTCACACCGATCTTCACGCCGTCAAAACTACGCAGTCCGGACGGTCCGTCAGAAGGGCTTCCTCCCGGCATGATCGCCGATCGGCCGGGGATTCCCCGGTAGATTCACCGGATGACCGAGATCCTCGACCCGACCGACTGGGCGATCCTCACCGAGCTCCAGCGGGACGGCCGGATCGCCTTCACCGAGCTGGCCCGGCGGGTGAACCTGAGCGCCTCGGCGACCACCGAGCGGGTGCGGAGGCTGGAGGCGTCCGGGGTGGTGACCGGCTACCGGGCCGAGGTGGACCTGGCGCGCGCGGGGTACCCGGTGCCGGCCGTGGTGCGGCTCAAGTACCCGGGACCGGGGAGCCGGCACGAGCCGCTGCGGCGCCTGCTGGCGGAGCGTCCGGAGATCCTGGAGTGCCTGCGCACCACCGGCGACGACTGCTACGTCCTCAAGGTCGCGGCCACCTCCACGGCCCACCTGGAGGAGCTGGTGGACGAGCTGGCCCGACTCGGCAGCACCACCACCAGCCTGGTGCTCAGCCACCCCCTCCCGCTCCGTGGCCCGGCGGCGCCGAGCGCGGCCGCACCTCGCCCGGCTCCACCGCGCACGGAGGCGGCCACCCGCGCCACCGCCCGCTGAGGGGCGCGCGACCGGCGGTGACGCGCCGTCAGTGAGGGTCAGCGCCAGTCGCCGGCCAGGGCCGGGCCGAGCTGGTCGAAGTGGGACTCGATGACGGCGATCATGCCCTCGGGGCCGGGCCCGGACTCGCCCCCGCTCCAGGCCAGATGGGCGCTGCGCAGCACCCCGCCGAAGACGGCGGCGAGCACCCGCGGCCGCAGGTCGACGGCGGGGTCGAGGCCCTCGCGGGTGGCGATCAGCCGGGCCACCAGCCGCTCCTGGTCGGTGATCCGACGCAGGTGGGCGGCGAGCAGGGTCGGGGTCTCCTCGATCAGCTGGATGAGTTCGAGGGCGGCGGTGATGCCCTGGTCGCCGTCGGAGGTGGAGAGGTCGCGCCAGGTCAGGACGATCGAACTGCGCAGCGCCTGAAGGGGGTTCTCCTCGGCGGGGCGGGCCCTGAGGGTCGTGATGAAGTGGTCCTCGGCGTCGGCCAGGACGGCGAGGGCGACCTCCTCCTTGTTGGCGAAGTAGCGGAAGAAGGTGCGCTGCGAGACGTCCACCGCGGTGGCGATCTCGTCGATGGTGGTGCGGGCGTAGCCGTGCTCCAGGAAGAGCCGGTGGGCGGCGGAGACCAGGGCGTCCCGGGTGCGCTGCTTCTTCCGCTCGCGCAGGCCGAGGATCCGGCAACCGTCCGTGGCGGTGGCGGGCGAGGTGGGCTGCACGGCCATGCGGCGGGGCCTCCGGGACTGGTGGATCGGTGCTGACAACGATAGCGCGCTGACAAATGGCAGCTCCCTGCACAAGTCAGGCATCAGCACAAGGCAGTGTTTGCCGAATGTCAGAGGCTGACATAATCTCGCACGGCGGTGACGCCCGCCAGGCCGGACGACTCGTGGGGACGGGTGGGCCGGGGCGTCACCGCCATCGGCAGAGTCATCCCGCAGCGAGCCCGGAGGGTCCGTCAGACATGAGCCAGTCCCTGACCAAGAGCGCCGAGGCGGCCGGTCCGTCCCGGCCGAGCAGCGCCCCGGGCGGTGGTGGCGGCCTCGCCCGCTTCCAGGGCCATCCCTGGCTGACCCTGCTCACCGTCGCCGTCGGCGTGATGATGGTGGCCCTCGACGGCACCGTGGTGGCGATCGCCAACCCGGCCATCCAGACCGACCTGGGGGCCTCGCCGGCCGACATCCAGTGGGTGACCAGCGGCTACCTGCTGGCGCTCGCGGTCTTCCTGATCACCGCCGGCAAGATCGGTGACCGGTTCGGCCACAAGGGCACCTTCCTGGTCGGCGCGGCCGGCTTCGCGGTCACCTCGGCCGCCATCGGCTTCGCCACCAACATCCAACTGGTCATCGCCTTCCGGGTGTTGCAGGGCCTGTTCGGCGCGCTGCTCCAGCCGGCCGCGCTCGGCCTGCTGCGCGGCGCCTTCCCGGCCGAGAAGCTCAACATGGCGATCGGCATCTGGGCCGGCGTCATCGGCGCCTCCACCGCGGCCGGCCCGATCGTCGGCGGCCTGCTGGTCGAGCACGTGAGCTGGCAGTCGGTGTTCTGGATCAACGTGCCGGTCGGCATCGCGGCCGTCCTGCTCGGCCTGCTGATCCTGCGTGACGTCCGCTCCGAGAACGCGGTGAAGTCCTTCGACCTGCCCGGCATCGCCCTGCTCTCGGTGGCCATGTTCGCCCTGGTCTGGGGCATCATCAAGGCCCCGAGCTGGGGCTGGGGCGACGTCTCCACCCTGCTCTTCCTCGGCGGCGCGGTGCTCGCCCTGGTGCTCTTCGCGCTCTGGCAGACCCGGGCGAAGGAGCCGCTGATCCCGCTCAGCCTGTTCCGTTCGGTGCCGCTCTCGGCCGGTGTGCTGCTGATGGTCCTGATGGCCTTCGCCTTCTTCGGCGCCATCTTCTTCGTGACCTTCTATCTGCAGAACGTCCACGGGATGGCCCCGGTCGACGCGGGGGTCCACCTGCTGCCGATGACCGGCATGATGATCATCGGTGCTCCGGCGGCCGGTGCCGCGATCGGCAAGGTCGGCCCGCGGATCCCGATCGTGGTCGGCATGACGCTCACCACCGTGGCCATGTACGGGATGTCCACCCTCACCACCGACTCGGGCAACGGCGTGATGTCGCTCTGGTTCGTGCTGATGGGCCTGGGCATCAGCCCCGTCATGGTCGGTGCCACCGAGGTGATCGTCGGCAACGCCCCGCTGGAGCTCTCCGGTGTCGCGGGCGGACTCCAGCAGGCCGCCATGCAGGTCGGCGGCAGCCTGGGCACCGCCGTGCTCGGCGCGGTGATGGCCGCGAAGGTCACCGACGTGCTGCCGGGCAACTGGGCGAAGGCGGGCCTGCCGCCGCTCGGCCCCGAGCAGCAGGCCGGCCTCGACCAGGCCGCCCAGCTCGGCATCGTCCCGCCGTCCCCGGCCGGCACCCCGGACCAGGTGGTCCAGGGCATGGCCAGCGCCGTCCACGAGTCCTTCGTCAGCGGCATGTCGCTGGCCTTCGCCGCCGCCGCGGCGGTCGCCTTCGCGGCGGCCCTGCTCGGCCTGCTCACCAAGAAGGGCGCGAACGACGCCGGTCCGGCCGTGCACATCTGACGCACGGTCGTCCGACCCACGGTCAGGGGGGAACGGAGCCGCTCCCGTTCCCCCCACCGCTGCCCGATCGGGCGACGCGGCCTTCCCGTCCGGCTGCCCCCGACCGCGTTGGTCGGGGGCCCGGGCGGACGCGACCCTGTCCGTGAGGGTCTGCGGACACGGGAGGGCGGATGCCGACACCAGCGCCCCGTGGCCCCGGGGCCGCCGACCCCGAGCGGTCACCCGCCCGTAGACCGCTCGCCCAGGCGCCCGCCGCCGCCCCGCCGACCCCCGTGCCCGGTGGAGCCGCGTCCGGGCCGCACGCGCTGCTCGCCCTGCAGAAGGCCGCCGGAAACCGCGCGGCCGCAGCCTGGCTGAGCGCCCGGCCCGCTGCCGCCACCACCCCTGCGGCCCCTCTCGCTCCGGCGGCCCGGGCCGAGCCACTGTCCCTGGCCGAACCACTGCCCCTGGCCGAGCCACTGTCCTGGGCCCGGGTACCGGTCCAACGCGCCGAGGACGAGGGCGGGTTGCTCGCCTCCGCCCGTCGCCGCGTCGCGGGCGTGGTCGACCGGCTGCGGTCCGGGTGGAGCGCGCTGAGCGCCACGGCCGGCGAGGCCTTCACCGCCGTGCGCGCCCGCGCGGGCACGGCCGGGGAGACGCTCGCCGCCGCCGGCGCGGCCCTGGCCGGGGGTCTCGACACGGCTTGGGACAGCGGGCGCGGCGCACTCGCCGAGCTGGCGTCCGCCGTCCGCCGGCGGATCGGACAGCTGGTCGGTGGCGTGCACACCGCCGCCGCCCGTCTGCGGGGCTCCGTCCTTGAGCTGGATCCGGACGGCACCCAGGCCGCCTGGGGCGCCGTCACCACCGCCGCGGAGACGGCCGGGCAGGGGGCCCGGGACGCCGGGCAGGCGGCGACCGGGCGGATCGCCGGGGTCTGGGCCGGGCTGCGCGGCCGCTTCGAGGCGGGCCTCGCCGCGGCGGGCGGCCGGGCCGGTGCGCTGGTGGGTGAGGTGCGCGGCGCGGCCGGTGCGGTGCTCGGGCGGCTCACCGGGACGTGGCAGGACCTGACCCGCACGGCGGAGGGGCTGACCGGTGGCGGCGGAGGCCTGCTCGGGGGCGTCGTCGGCCGGGTGCTCTCGGCCGGGCAGGGCCTGTGGAACGGACTGGCCGGCCGGTGGGACGAACTCCGGTCCAGGGCAGGCGGTCTGGCCGAGGCGGTGACCGCCCGCGCCGAGGCGGCCTGGAACGGGGCCCGCCGCCTGGCGGTCTCGGCGTACGAGGGGGTCCGGGGCGCCTGGGACGGGGCGCGGACGGCGGCCGTCCAGGGCATCGACCGGCTCGGCGGCGGCGTCCGCTCGCTGACCCGTCGGATCCGGGGGTTCCCGATCGGCGGCCTGGTCGGCGGCCTGCGCCGGTACGCCGCCCCGCTCGCGTCCGTCCGGGAGGCGGTCGCCGATCCCACCGCGACGGTGGAGCCGTACGCCGACCGGCTGGCCGGCACCGTGGGTCAGGGCATGCCCGCCGCCGCCGAGCGGGCGGCGGCCGAGCACCTGGCACAGGCACCGCAGCAATCACTGGAGCAGGTGCAGGCCGCTGACGCTCCGTCGGCCGGGCCCGGGCCGGCCGTACAGCGGCAGGCCGCCGCCGGCGCGCACGGTGACCCGCGGAGCACCACCGGGCTCGCCGAGGTCTGGGCCGGTCTGCGCGCGGCCTGGGCCGAGAAGTGGGCCCAACTCGACCTGCGCCGCCTGGCGTTGGACACGCTGATCGGCATCGTGTGGCCCTGGCCGAAGATCGGCGAGGAGCTCACCGGGATCGGCGGCGACGTCCGGACGGCGGTGTCCTCGCTGTTCGCCCCCCGGAACCTCCTGGCCGATCCGCTCGGCGCGCTGCACGACCTGTGGACCGACCAGAACCACCTGCTGGACGTCCCGCTCGCCCTGTGGCGGCGGTTGAACAACATCGCGCTGCTCCTGATGGGCCCGGTGACCATCGCGCTCACCGTGGTCGGAGCCTGCGGCGGCTCGGTGGCCGGCACGGTACTGGGGGCGATCGGAGGCGCGTTGGCGGGGCTCGGCATCGGTGCCGCCCCCGGCGCCGCAGGGGGCTTCGGGGTGGGCGGTGCGGCGGGTGCCGGGATCGGGTTCGGTGTGGCGATCGGCCTCGGGGAGGCCTTCCTGGCCTCCTTCGCGGCCGGTGAGGCGGTCGCCTTGGTCAAGGCCCTGGGCGATCTGCTGACCACGCGTCAGACCCGTGCGGAGAAGCTCCGGGACTTCGGCGCCATGGCGGACAGCTCGCTGGCGCTGGGCATCACGCTCGTCCTGGTGGCGGTCGGCTGGATCGGCGGCCGGCTGGCCTCGGCGGCCGCCGGAGTGCTCCGCCGACTGGTGCCCGACTCGGTGGCCGAGGTGCTCGACCGCTTCGCCCGGGGAGTCCGCCGGGCCCGGGAGGGTGAGCCGGTACCGGAGCCGGACGACAACCGCACGGTGCCCGCCGAAGTGCCCGGCAAGGCAAGGCTGTTGGCGGACATCGCCGGGTCCCGCACGTTCGCGGCCCGGATCCGCGCCCTGCTCGCCGACGTCCGACGGCCGGGCGCACGACCGGGCCTGGAAGCCAGGCTGAGAGCGCTGGAGGAGACCCTGGAGCGGCTGAACGGGGCGGCCGAGCGGACCGCCGACCCTGCCGAGGTGCTCCGGCTGAAGGCCGAACGGGACGTGGCGCAGGGGGAGTTGCAGCGGCTGAACGCGGACGTCCGGGCGGCCGTGCCCCGGTTCCCCTCCTCCTGGGCGGAGTTCGACGACCGCTTCCACGAGGGGTTCGAGGCCGAGCTGCGCAGGTTCCGGGGCACCGAGGACCTGGAGCCGAACCCCGGTCTGCGGGGCGGTGAGGGCCAACTCTTCCTGGGCGCCGAGCGGTTCCAGGCCCTCAAGCGCTGGTTCCGGGTCAGGCTCGGCGACATGGCCGATTCCGTCCGGCTGCTCCGCGGGGCCCGGGCCGGCGTCGAGGCCGACCCCCGGCTGCGCGCGGTGCTGGAGGTGGTCGAGGTGACCCGGGTCGCCGACGACTGGGCGTTGCGCGGCTTCGACCCGGACTCGGTACCGCTGCGCAACGCCCTGGCCGACCCCGAGGTGGCCGCCGCCCGGCGGCAGGCCATCGCGGCCCTGGAGGGGGCCACCGACCCGACCATGCGCCTGCTCGCCGACAAGCTGCGCGACAACTCCGCCAACCTCCACTGGTCCCCCAACAGTGGCAGGATCCTGGTCATCGACATGCAGTGAGAGCCTGGCCCAAGGACGGGACGATGCGCACCTTCTCCGAACTGAGCGACGCCCTCGGCCTGCGGAAGTTCCTGTTCAGCCCGCTCGGGACGCTCTACTTCGTGCCGTCCGCGCCCGGCTCCCCGCGCGTCATGGTGCGCCGCTTCGACGGACTGCTCCCGCCCGCCCTGGCCGCCCCCTACGCCGGGCTGATCACCGCCTGCGCGGACTGGGTGGCCGCCCGCCCGTCGGTGGCCGCCGACGTCCGGGTGCTCCTCCCGCTCGAGGTGGGCACCGACTTCGTCGCCCGGCCGCACCCGGTCTACCACGTGTCCACCGACAGCTACGACCCGGCGAGCCCGCCGGCCGAACTCACGGCCATGCACCGGACGGTGGCGGCCGCGCTGGCGGCGCCCGCCACCGGGGAGCGGGACGGAGTGGTCACCCGGGTGCTGGCCCGCAGCCTGCTGGAGCCGACCGGTCGGACGTACTACGACGAGCGCGAGCGCCGCTTCGTGGTGGTCGAACCGAAGATCGAGCCGTCCGACCTCGGCGGCCCGGCCGGCTGAGGCACCGTCAGGCACCCGTCAGGTGCCGTCGGGCGCCCCGCACGGTGCCTCCTCCGGCCTCCTCCGGCCTCAGCGCGGCAGGCCGCGCAGAACCGGGACGGACGGGTCGTACAGCCCGTAGCCGATCAGGGTCCGGCTCGCCGTCCCGCCGAGCCAGGCCGTGGCGGAGCTCTGCCCGGTCGGCAGGACCTGCCGCGAGCGCACCGACCCGTTCTGCGGGTCGATCCGCAGCAACTGGTTGTCGTACCCGTAGTCGGTCAGCGCCAGCACCCCGTCCGTCCCGGCCGCCAGGCCATACGCCCCGCTGCCCGCGTCGACCAGCCAGCGCTGTGCGCCGTCGGCCAGCGAGAAGGCGGCGACCGCCTCGCCGAGGCCCCGGACCTTGACGGCGGCGACCAGCTGATCGCCCGTCACCACCGCCCGCAGGCCCGGTGCGCTGATGGACTGGTTGTTGGGCTCCAGGACCAGGCGCAGGTCCGGTCCGGCCCCGTCCTTGACCACGGCCCGCACCGCACCCTTCTCGCTGAGGGAGAGCACGCCGTGCACCCCGGCGCCGTCCTGCTCCTGGACCCGGACCACCGGTGGCTGGACGCTCAGCAGCTGCAGCGCGGTGAGGCGGGTCTCGGTGCCCAGCGAGGTCCGCCACGCCTCCTTGCCGTCGGCCGCGCCGAGCATCCGCAGCGCGGTGGTGCCCTGCGGGTAGGTGCCCGGGCAGTACTCGACCAGCGCGACCTTCGCCCCGGTGGCGGCCACCGCCAGGTTGTCGCAGTTCTTGGCGGCCGGGCCGCTCCACAGCTCGGTGCCGTCGGAGGCCTTCACGGCGCGCAGCCGCTCCTCCTCGGCGATCAGCACCGTGCCGCCGGTGACCGCCAGTTGGTGCCCGCGCCGCTCGCGGTCCACCGCGTCGGTGATCTTGACGACCCGCTCGCCCCAGGCCCAGGTGCCGGAGCCCAGGTCCACCGCCCGGACGCTCTCGCACTCGCCCAGCGAGCGGCTCAGCGCGACCGCCGCCACCGTCCCGGCCGGGTCGGTGCCCGCGGCGCAGACCGTCTCCCGGGCGGGCGTGGCCAGGGTCCAGAGCCGGGTGCCGTCGCCGGCCCGGTAGGCGGTCAGCCCGTCCTCGCGGACCCGGACCACCGTCTCGCCCTGCTGCCAGATCGCCACCGCCTTGCCCCCGCCGGTCGGGTCGGAGGCGGTCCAGGCCGGCCGCAGCTCCGGGCTGGCCGGGTCGCCCGGCGGGGGCGGGGTGAGCATCCACCCGGCGATGAAGTACGCCGGGACGACGCCCAGCACGGCGCAGACCGCCGCCACCAACCAACCCTTGGGCCCGTCCCCGTGCAGGCCGCGGGCAAGCGTCACGACCAGGGCGACCAGGGTCATCACGACCATCAGCCACCCCAGCCCGATCACCCACCCGATCCCCTCGGTCCAGGGCTCGGCGGCGCTGCCCCGCCAGAAGTAGACCGTGGCCATCGCGGTGCAGCAGCCGGTCAGCCCGGCCCAGTACAGCGTGACGTCGTGTGCGGATACGTATCTCGGCAAGGCGGGTCCCCCGTGCGTACGTGCGAAATTCAGCGCACTCTACCGGGGGCGTCCGCCCGCGTCCGACGCCCCGTCAGGATTCGTATGACCGGTGCAATAATCTGCCCGCGTGAGTGACCAGAGAAGAAGTGTTCGATCCCCGGGGGCGCGGCGCCGTCGGGGTGCGGCGGCCACGGGGCGCGCGGCGGCCCTGTTCGGCCGGTGGTGGGTGTTCGGTCCCCTGGTGGGTCTGGCCGCGACCGCGGCGATGGTCTTCCGGATCTTCCACGGCGGGCCGATCGGGATGGCCGACAACGGCGACGGGCCGTACCGGATGTGCGCCGTCGACACCAGCGTGCACCTGGACGAGGGCTCCTGGTGGTGGTTCAAGTGGGCCAACTTCCGCTACGACCAGGCCAAGCCGGAGGCCTGCACGCCGGAGAACACCTACCCGGGCAGCGGCAAGCTGATGCCCATGCTGGCCCGTCCGCTCAGCCACCTGCTGGGCTACCCGGGGGAGATCGACCTGAGGGCCCAGGCGCTGCTCTGGTGCGCCCTGGTCGGCCTGGCCTTCGCGGTCTTCGCGGTGGCGCTGCGCGGTCGCCTGGTGCTGCGCCTGCTGGTCTGCGCGGCCCTGTTCCTGGTGGTCGGCGACTCGGTGGTGGCGGGCTACGCGGCCACGCCGTACAGCGAGCTGGCCGGGCTGACAGGGCTGCTGTTCGCCACGGCCGGAGCCGTCCACCTCGGCGGTGCGGGGCGGGCCCGGCTGCTGGGGCTGCTGGTCTTCACCGCCGGATCGGTCGTCCTGGTGGCCTCCAAGATGCAGGCGCTGACCATGGCCGTGCCGCTGCTGGCCCTGCTGCTGTTCTGCAAGGTACCGGTGGCCCGCCTGACCGGCCGGTTCTCGGCCCGGGTGCTCCCGCTGGCCGCGGCCCTGTTGATCGGCGCGGCCGGTACGCACACGCTGATGTACCAGATGGAGGCGTTCAAGGAGATCAACCGCACCGAGGTGATCTTCGTCGGCATCATGGGCAAGAGCCCCGATCCGGCCAAGGACGCGGTCGAGCTCGGCCTGCCGGCCGACTTCGGCCAGTACGCCGGCCTGAACTGGTGGGGGGAGAAGGCGGCCCAGAAGGACCCGCGCTGGCCCGAGGTCCGGGACTGCATCACCTACGCCAACATCGCCGGCTACCTGGCCGAGCACCCGGGCGTCGCCCTGCGGATCGCCCGCGGCGGCCTGGACGACTTCGCCGCCGCCCGGCCGGACAACCTCGGCTCCTACCCCGTGTCGGCCGGGAAGCCGGCCGGGGCCCAGGAGCACCGCCTGGCCCTCTACACCGGCTTCCTCCACACCCTCGGGGGCGGCTGGGTGCTCGGCCTGCAGGCAGCGCTCGCGCTGGCCGGTGCCGGGTGGCTGCGCCGCAGCCGGGGCAACCCGCGCCGTCAGGCCTTCCTCGCCATGATGATCTGCCTGGCCGGGGCCACCGCGACCCAGTTCGTCACCGCCATGTACGGCGAGGCGATCGAGAACACCAAGCACCTGATCTTCGGCATCTTCGCCACCGGCCTGGCCTTCGTGCTGGCCGCAGCGGCGGTGCTGGCCGCCCCCGCCGAGCCCGCCCCGTCCGCGCCGGAGCGGGAGGAGGCCGGGGCACGGGACCGCGGGGACCTGGTCACGGCCGGCTCCTGACGCCCCGTCGACACGCCGAAGGGCCGGACGCTCCGTCAGGAGTGTCCGGCCCTTCGGTCGCTTCAGCTCACCGGAGCGGTCAGGCGTCGCCGCCCGCGTGGCCCGGGTCGGCCGCGGTGACGTCGAGCAGCTGGTAGCGGTCGATCGCGTCCTTCAGGGCGGAGCGGTCGATCTTGCCCTGCTTGGCCAGCTCGGTCAGCACGCCCAGCACGATCGACTCGGCGTCGATGTGGAAGAAGCGGCGGGCCGCACCACGGGTGTCGGCGAAGCCGAAGCCGTCGGCACCCAGCGACTGGTAGACGCCCGGCACCCAGCGCGAGATCTGGTCCGGCACCGCGCGCATCCAGTCGGAGACGGCGACGAACGGGCCCTCGGCGCCCTGGAGCTTCTGCGTCACGTACGGGACGCGCTGCGGCTCCTCCGGGTGCAGCAGGTTGAACTCCTCGGTCTCCACCGCGTCGCGGCGCAGCTCGTTCCAGGAGGTCGCCGACCACACCGCGGCCTTGACGTTCCACTGCTCGGCCAGGATCCGCTGGGCCTCCAGGGCCCACGGCACGGCCACGCCGGAGGCGAGGATCTGCGCCGGGATCTGGCCGGCCTCGCCCTCGTTGAGCTTGTAGATGCCCTTGAGGATGCCGTCGACGTCGACGTTCTCCGGCTCGGCCGGCATCTTGATCGGCTCGTTGTAGACGGTGACGTAGTAGAACACGTCCTCGCCGTGCGGGTGCTCGGCCGAGGAGCCGTACATCCGCTTGATGCCGTCCTGCATGATGTGCGCGATCTCGTACCCGTAGGCCGGGTCGTAGGCCACCACGCCGGGGTTGGTCGAGGCCAGCAGGTGCGAGTGGCCGTCCGCGTGCTGGAGGCCCTCACCGGTCAGCGTGGTGCGGCCCGCGGTGGCGCCGATCACGAAGCCGCGGGACAGCTGGTCGGCCATCTGCCAGAACTGGTCACCCGTGCGCTGGAACCCGAACATCGAGTAGAAGACGTAGACCGGGATCAGCGGCTCGCCGTGCGTCGCGTAGGACGAACCGGCGGCGATCAGCGAGGCGGTGCAGCCGGCCTCGGAGATGCCGTCGTGCAGCATCTGGCCGGTCGGGGACTCCTTGTACGCCAGCAGCAGCTCGCGGTCGACCGACTCGTAGGTCTGGCCGAGCGGGTTGTAGATCTTGGCGGACGGGAAGAGCGAGTCCATGCCGAAGGTGCGGTACTCGTCCGGCGCGATCGGCACGAAGCGGTTGCCGATGCCCTTGTCCCGCATCAGGTCCTTGAGGACGCGGACGAAGGCCATCGTGGTCGCGATGGTCTGGTTGCCCGAGCCCTTCTTGACCGCCTTGTAGGCGTCGTCGCCCGGGAGCTCCAGCTGACGCGGGCGCACCTTGCGGGTCGGCACGTAGCCGCCCAGCTCCTTGCGCCGGTCGTGCATGTACTGGATCTCTTCGGAGTCCTTGCCCGGGTGGTAGTAGGGCGGGTAGCCCTCCTCGAGCTGCTTGTCCGTGATCGGGATGTGCAGGCGGTCACGGAAGCGCTTGAGGTCCTCGACCGTCAGCTTCTTCATCTGGTGGGTCGCGTTGCGGCCCTCGAAGTTCGGACCGAGGGTCCAGCCCTTGACGGTCTGGGCCAGGATCACGGTCGGCTGGCCGACGTGCTCGCGGGCCGCCTTGAACGCCGCGTAGACCTTGGCGTGGTCGTGGCCGCCGCGACCCAGGTGCTGGATCTGCTGGTCGGACATGTTCTCGACCATCTGGCGCAGCCGCAGGTCACCGCCGAAGAAGTGCTCGCGGATGTACGCACCGGTCTCGGTGGCGTAGGTCTGGAACTGGCCGTCCACCGTGGTGTTCAGCTTGTTCACCAGGACGCCGTCGCGGTCCTGGGCCAGCAGCGGGTCCCAGCTGCGGTCCCAGATCAGCTTGATGACGTTCCAGCCGGCGCCGCGGAACTGCGACTCCAGCTCCTGGATGATCTTGCCGTTGCCGCGGACCGGGCCGTCGAGGCGCTGCAGGTTGCAGTTGACCACGAAGGTCAGGTTGTCCAGGCCCTCGCGGGCGGCCAGCGAGAGCTGGCCGAGCGACTCGGGCTCGTCCATCTCGCCGTCGCCGAGGAAGGCGTAGACGTGCGAGGAGGAGGTGTCCTTGATGCCGCGGTGCTCCAGGTAGCGGTTCATCCGGGCCTGGTAGATCGCACCGAGCGGGCCGAGGCCCATCGAGACGGTGGGGAACTCCCAGAAGTCCGGCATCAGCCGCGGGTGCGGGTAGCTGGAGAGGCCGTACGGCGCCTTGGACTTCTCCTGGCGGAAGGAGTCCAGCTGCTGTTCGGACAGTCGGTCCAGCAGGAAGGCCCGGGCGTAGATGCCGGGGGAGGCGTGACCCTGGAAGAAGATCTGGTCGCCGGACTCGCCGTCGGCGTCCTTGCCCCGGAAGAAGTAGTTGAAGCCGACGTCGTAGAGCGACGCGGAGGAGGCGAAGGTGGCGATGTGGCCACCGACCCCGATGCCCGGGCGCTGGGCCCGGGAGACCATCACCGCCGCGTTCCAACGGGTCGCGTTCAGGACCTTGCGCTCGATCTCCTCGTTGCCGGGGAAGAACGGCTCGTCCTTGGTGGCGATGGTGTTGACGTAGTCCGTGCTGCGCATCTCGGGCACGGCGACACGCTTCTCGCGGGCGCGCTCGATCAGACGGAGCATCAGGTAGCGGGCGCGCTCGCGTCCCCGCTCGTCGATGGCCGCGTCAAGGGACTCGAGCCACTCCGAGGTCTCCTCGGGGTCGAAGTCCGGGACCTGACTCGGAAGGCCGCCAATGATGATCGGGTTGCGATCTGATCCGGAAGCCACGCTGTTCCTTCACTGTCGGTCGAAACTGAGGTGTGTCGCGCCGCCTCCATCGTGTACCGCGTCCGGGAGATCCGTCATATCTACCGATGGGTAACCGTTCCGCCTGGTCAGCGGGCCGGCCGGATGGCTCGCGAGGCTTCCTTGCCCCTGGTGCGCGCCATCGGGTGGTACGAAGAGGTGGTCCGACCTTGTCCTGAAATCTCTTCCAGGCACCCGGTCGACCGATGGCGGCCGTCCGGGGTGAGGGCCAACAGGAGACTTTACGCCCGCACGGGTGCGTACCCCGAATGACGTTCGTATCTCGGTCATCTTCGCGGTTCGCGCGCCTGTCGCCCCGCAGCATCCTCGACCGCTACAGAAAAGGGCAAATCGGTGTGATTCCTGACACTCTCGCCGGGCGTGTTCCGCTCGTAGGCGTCAACCTTTGGGTGGGATGGGCGAGCGGGTACTTGCGCTAACCGCCACTCCCGTGTGGACTACGGCCAAGCCTCGGCATGGACGCCGAGCCGAATACTGGAGGTTATTCCCGTGAGCGCGACCGCGGACCCCGCGGACAAGTCCAACCCGGCGCAGCGACTCGGCTTCGAAGAGGGCCAGATCGTCCAGGAGCTCGGGTACGACGAAGACACTGACCAGGATCTCCGCGAGGGCATCGAGGACATCACCGGTACGGAGCTCGTCGACGAGGACTACGACGATGTCGCCGACGGCATCCTGCTGTGGCACCGCGAGGAGGACGGGGACCTGACGGACGCCCTCGTCGACGCCTTGGAGTACCTGGCCGAGGGCGGCCTGATCTGGCTGCTGACGCCCAAGACCGGCCGTGACGGCTACGTGAAGCCGGACGAGATCGCCGACGCGGCGCGGACCGCCGGCCTCTCGCAGACCAGCTCGGTGGCGATCGCCAAGGACTGGGCGGGCACCCGCCTGGCCACCCCGAAGGCCGCGAAGCAGGGCAAGCGCTGACCCGGGAAGCACCCGTGACGGGCCCCGCTGGAGGAAGCTCCAGTGGGGCCCGTCCGTTTCCCGCCCAGGCTTGTGCCGGCCGTCCAGCCCCGTGTTCACCCAGGGCGAAATCGGGGTGGGTTCGGCGAACTCGGCTCACTCGTACGGCGGAACCGGCCCGATCGGATGCGAGGATGCCGGTGTGGCCGCCCCGGTCGGTGCGGCGGCCGTGGATTTCGAACCAGAGGGAGGGCCGGATGGCCATCGAGGTAGGCACCCAGGCTCCGGACTTCGAGCTGAAGAACCAGCACGGCGAGCTCGTGAAGCTCTCCGACTTCCGCGGCGAGAAGAACGTGGTCCTGGTCTTCTACCCGTTCGCGTTCACCGGTGTCTGCACCGGCGAGGTCTGCGCGATCCAGAAGGAGCTGCCGCGCCTGCAGAACGACGCGGTCCAGGTGCTCGCGGTCTCCAACGACTCGCCGTTCACCCTCCGGGTCTTCGCCGAGCAGGAGAACCTGGAGTACCCGCTGCTCTCGGACTTCTGGCCGCACGGCGAGGTCTCCCGGGCCTACGGCGTCTTCGACGAGGAGAAGGGCTGCGCGGTGCGCGGCACCTTCGTCATCGACAAGGAGGGCGTGGTCCGCTGGTCGGTCGTCAACGGCCTCCCGGACGCCCGCGACGAGCAGGCGTACCTGGCCGCGGTGGACGCGCTCTGACGCCCCGCCAGCGCTGAGGCACCGGCCCGGTCCGACGAAAGTCGGCCGGGCCGGTCCCGTCACTGCCCGACGAGGGGAACCCGGCACTACGATCGGGCCGTTGGGAGAAGTGAAACACCATCAGCGCATTTGGAGGACCTCGTGGGTGTCAGCCTCAGCAAGGGCGGCAACGTCTCGCTCACCAAGGAGGCGCCCGGTCTGACCGCCGTCATCATCGGCCTCGGCTGGGACGTCCGCACCACCACCGGCACGGACTTCGACCTGGACGCCAGCGCGCTGCTCCTGAACGACCAGGGCAAGGTCGGTTCGGACGGCAACTTCGTCTTCTTCAACAACCTCAAGAGCGCCGACGGCTCCGTCGAGCACACCGGTGACAACACCACCGGCGAGGGCGAGGGCGACGACGAGCAGATCAAGGTCAACCTGGCCGGCGTCCCGGCCGACGTGCAGCGGATCAACTTCCCGGTCTCGATCTACGACGCCGAGAACCGCCAGCAGAACTTCGGCCAGGTCCGCAACGCCTTCATCCGGGTGGTGAACCAGGCCGGCGGCGCCGAGATCGCCCGCTACGACCTCTCCGAGGACGCCTCGACCGAGACCGCCATGGTCTTCGGCGAGCTGTACCGCAACGGCGCGGAGTGGAAGTTCCGTGCCGTGGGCCAGGGCTACGCCTCGGGCCTGCGCGGCATCGCCCAGGACTTCGGGGTCAACGTCTGACGCTCCGCCCGGGTTCTCGGGGTGCCTGTGTGACGCCCCGCCGGGGTGAATAGGCTGGGAGGCCGGGGTCGGACGGAGCTGCACTGCTCCGTCCGACCCCGGCCTTCGCCGTTGTGGGCGGCGGGGGCTGACGAGAGTTCAGCAAGTTCAGCGGGCCGCAACGGCCCGGAACGGGCTGCGGGGGCGTACACCTGGGGGGTTCACGACCCCTGAGGTGGGGCGCCGGCCGTGGCAGTAGCCCCGGTGACGGGGGACTGGGAGGAAGTACATGAGTGTCTCGCTGGCCAAGGGTGGCAACGTCTCGCTGACCAAGGCCGCGCCGAACCTGACGCAGGTCCACATCGGCCTGGGCTGGGACGCGCGCTCGACCACGGGTGCCGCCTTCGACCTCGACGCCAGTGCGCTGCTCTGCGCCGGCGGCCGGGTGCCGGACGACGCGCACTTCGTCTTCTACAACAACCTGCGCAGCCCGGACGGCTCGGTCGAGCACCAGGGCGACAACCTGACCGGTGACGGCGACGGTGACGACGAGGTCGTGGTGGTCAACCTGGAGCTGGTGCCCGCCACCATCGACAAGGTCGTCTTCGCGGTCTCGATCTACGACGCCGAGACCCGGCTGCAGAACTTCGGCCAGGTCTCCAACGCCTACATCCGGGTGGTGAACACCGCGGACGGTCAGGAGATCGCCCGCTACGACCTCTCCGAGGACGCCTCCACCGAGACGGCGATGATCTTCGGTGAGCTCTACCGCTACCAGGGCGAGTGGAAGTTCCGCGCCGTCGGCCAGGGGTACGCCTCCGGCCTGCGGGGCATCGCGCTCGACTTCGGCGTCAACGTCCAGTAGCGGCAGCCCGCACCCAACCCGTTTCGAAAGGCAGTCAACTTCCGTGGTCCTCCGTACATTCGGCTGGTCGTTCGGCATCACCGCCGCCGGCCTGGTCGCCGCCGGCCTGCTCTGGGGGTGGGAGGGCTTCGGCATCGTGCTGATCCTCTCGATCCTGGAGATCTCCCTCTCCTTCGACAACGCGGTGGTCAACGCCACCGTGTTGAAGCGGATGAACCCGTACTGGCAGAAGATCTTCCTGACGGTCGGCATCCTGATCGCGGTCTTCGGCATGCGGCTGGTCTTCCCGCTGCTGGTGGTCGGCCTGACCGCCCACCTCGGCCCGATGACCGTGATCGACCTCGCGCTCAACGAGGGCAAGACCTTCGACGGTCACACCTACGGCGAGTACCTGGAGATGGCCAACCCGGCCATCGCCGCCTTCGGTGGCATCTTCCTGCTGATGATCTTCCTCGACTTCATCCTGGAGGAGAAGGACTTCAACTGGCTGGGCTGGCTGGAGCGCCCGCTGGAGAAGATCGGCAAGCTGGACGCGTTCTCCTCGCTGATCGCCCTGATCACCATCGCGGTGGCGGCCAACCTGTTCGCCGGTGACAACGCCGAGACGGTGCTGCTCGCGGGCATCCTGGGCCTGGCCACCTACCTGGCCGTGAACGGCCTCTCCAGCGTCTTCGAGAACCGCCTGGAGGAGGACGCCGAGGCCGAGGAGGAGGCCGAGAAGTCCGGCAAGTCGATCGTCCAGGTCGGCGGCCGGGCCGCGTTCTTCCTCTTCCTCTACCTCGAGGTCCTCGACGCGTCGTTCTCCTTCGACGGCGTGGTCGGCGCCTTCGCCATCACCCAGAACATCTTCATGATCATGCTGGGCCTGGGCATCGGCGCGATGTACATCCGCTCGCTCACCGTCTACCTGGTCCGCAAGGGCACCCTGGACGACTACGTCTACCTGGAGCACGGCGCGCACTACGCGATCGGCGTGCTGGCGGTGATCCTGCTGGTCGGGATCGAGTACCACATCCCGGAGATCGTCACCGGCCTGATCGGCGTCGCCTTCATCGCGGCGGCGTTCGCCTCCTCGGTGTACCGGAACAAGAAGGAGGCGGAGCTGCAGGACGCCCCGTCCTCCTGATCCGCCGTCAGTACGCCGAAGGCCCCCGGTCCGTGCGGACCGGGGGCCTTCGGCGTACCTGCTGGTGGTGCGTCAGCCGAGGCGCTGCTCGATCGCCCGGAGCTTGCGCTCCAGGGTGTCGAAGGTGTCCAGCTTCGGCATCGACAGGGTGTCGTCCTCGGTGGTCAGGTCGACGGAGGAGGAGTAGGACTCCACCGCGGCGCGCGGGCGGCGGCCCGGGTTCAGCGCGGCCGGCTCCAGGGCGGAGGGGCCGACCTTCGTCATGGGGTCATCGTCTAGCGCAGGCTCCGTAGCGGCCTGGCCGTCGCCGGCCCCCGAGGTGAGCGCGGGCACCTGGCGGCCGCCCCGGCCGCGGCCCAGCACGCCGCCGGAGGAGCGGGAGATCGCCTTCAGCTCGGCGCGCTCGCGCCGGTCCGCGCTGCGGGCGCGCAGCTTGGCGTCCATCTTGGCCTGGCGCTCCTCGCGCACCTCGTCGACCGCCTCGTCCAGGCTGCGGACGTTCTCCAGCAGCATCAGCGACCAGGCGGCGTAGGTCTCGCGGGGGGCGCGCAGCCAGCGCACGATGCGGATCTGCGGCAGCGGGCGGGGCACCAGGCCCTGCTCGCGCAGGGCGGCCTTGCGGGTCTGCTTCAGCGCGCGGTCGAAGAGGATCGCGGCCGAGATCGACATGCCCGAGAAGAACTCCGGGGCGCCGTCGTGGCCGCCGCCGCGCGGCGCGTGCACCCAGTTGAACCAGGCGGAGGCGATGGCGAAGACCCAGACCAGCAGGCGGGAGCCGAGCGCGGCGTCACCGTGGCTGGCCTCGCGGACGGCGAGCACCGAGCAGAACATCGCGGCGCCGTCCAGACCGAACGGCACCAGGTACTCCCAGCCGCCGGAGAGGCCGAGGTTCTCCTTGCCGAAGCCGACCAGGCCGTGGAAGGAGAGGGCCGCCGCCACGCCCGCGCAGCAGAACAGCAGCACGTAGGAGGAGATCCCGTAGACCATCTCCTTGCGGCGGCGCCGCTCCTCGCTGCGCTCCCAGGAGTCGGAGGTCTCGTCGGTCTTGACGGAGTTGTTCTTGAACCGCAGCGCTGCGACCAGCAGTGCGGTGAACAGCAGGGCCGCGCCGCCGACTACGGCCCAGACCAGTTGTATGGAGGAGAGGTTCATCGGGGGCGTGGGCCTCGGCTTCCGCAGGTCGGGTCAGCCGTCCGGGTACGGAGGGGTACGGACGGCAGGTACACGTGTGCGGGGGAACGATACCGTGCCCAGAAGTCGTGCATGGTACGGGAGGTGACTATCCGTCGGCGACAGTGACACGCGGGGTCTTCCGCCCCCGATCGGGGTACTGGTCCGGTAGGTTTGGCTGGCCGCTTGGGGGAGGGACACACGGATGGTCTCGTTCTGGGATTACCTGCGCAAGGACCGTACCGGCTTCGACACCGGGAACCAGTACAAGATCACCCTGACCAAGGCGCAGCCGCAGCACGCCCTCACCGGCCCGGCCGCGACCACGGGGTACCTGTACGTCAACCTGCACTGGACCACCCGGACCGCGGAGGCGGCCGGCGCGGGCGGCTCCACCCTGCGGCGGCTGTTCAGCCCCAGCATCCTGCGCCCGATGGAGCCGGACAGCCACTCCCGGCCGCAGCTGAACGTCGACCTCGACCTGGCCTGCATGTACGAACTCACCGACGGGACGCGGGGGGTGGTGCAGCCGCTCGGCAAGTACTTCGGCGACCTGCAGAAGCCGCCGTTCATCAAGCTCAGCGGGGACGACGTCTACGGGGCGCCGTCCGGCGAGACGATGTACATCAACCTGGAGAAGAAGGACCAGTTCCGGCGGCTGCTCATCTTCGTCTACATCTACGACGACACCCCGGCCTTCGACCGGACGCACGCGACCGTGACGATCGTGCCGCAGACCGGCCCCCGGCTGGAGATCAAGCTGGACGAGCGGGCGGCGGCGGCCCGTTCGTGCGCGGTGGTGCTGATCGAGAACACCGGGGACGGCCAGTTGACGGTCCGTCGGGAGGTCCGGTACGTGCACGGCTTCCAGTCCGACCTGGACCGGCTGTACGGGTTCGGGATGCAGTGGCAGCGCGGCTACAAGGCGGACACCCCGCAGGGCTGAGGCTTCAGGGGCGGGGCTTCAGGGTCGGGCTTCAGGGCCGCGGCTGGAACTGCGGCCCCTGCGGCGGGAGCGCGAACGGCGGCGGGTAGCCGTAGTCCGGGCGGTAGGACGGCGGCGGGGGCGGGGTCACGGGCTGCTGCGGCTGCTGCGCGACCTGCTGCTGGGGCTGCTGGGGCGCCGCCGGGATCAGGGTGTAGGTGCCCGGCTCCGGGGCGGTGGCGGGCGTCTCCAGGGTGTGCACGGTCGGCGGCACCGCGGGGGCGTGGGCGGCCCCGTCCTCCACGGTGATGCCGTAGTCGGTGGCCAGCCCGACCAGGCCGCTGGCGTAGCCCTGGCCGATCGCGCGGAACTTCCAGCCGCCGCCGCGGCGGTAGAGCTCGGCGGCCACCAGGGCGGTGACCTCCTCGACGTCGGTGAGCACGAACTCGGCGATCGGCGGGGTGCCGGCCGGCGCCTCCATGTCGTGCAGCTGGATCCGGAGGTCGTCGAGGACCGAGACCGGGCCGCCCTCGGCGGAGCCGGCCAGCACCACCCGGTGGACGTCCGCCGGGAGTTGGGACAGCTCGACCTCGACGGTGTCGGCCACCTCCTCCCCGCTGCTCTGCTTGCGCAGATGGCGGACCAGACCGCTGGGGTGCCGGGGCTGGTTGTAGAAGACGAAGTCGGCGTCGGTGCGGACGAGCCCGTCCGCGCCGACCAGCAGCGCCGAGGCGTCCACGTCCGGCGCGCCCGGACCGGTGGTCCAGCGGAGCACCGCGCGGACGCCGGCGGCCGCCAGTGAGATGTTGGCCCCCTTGGCCATCAGGTGCGTCATGACGGACCATCCTGCCGCTTCCCGACCGTTGTGGACAACGCGGCTGTCAACCCGGGCCCGTTCCGGGACGGTGGCGAGATGTGACGCGGACGGTAATCTTCCGAGAATTCGACGTTTCAGGTGGTCAGGAAGATCGGAATCACCCGTACCATGGGCCGCCTACGGCACGCCGACCCACCGTCGCATCGGCGCCCGGCCTTCCCCGACCTCCCACCGTTCCGGTCCGCCCTCCCACGGGCGGCCCCGAGCCGTCCTGCGAACCATCGGGACGGCCCGTCCGTCTATCCAGAGAAGCCCACGCCACCCACCTCAGCGCCCCACGGGAGAGCACCATGCGCCACTTCGGCCATCTCGCCGCAGCCGACCGCGGCCGGCTCTTCCTGGAACAGCCCGGGGAATTCCACCGCGACAGCCCCGCCGAGCTGCTCTCCACCGCGCTCGGCGCGACCCTCTACAGCCCCGCCACCCGGCCCGCGCTGGCGGCCGACGTGCGCAAGCAGGCGGCCAAGGGCGTGGTCTCGATGGTGCTCTGCCTGGAGGACGCGATAGCCGACCACGAGGTGGTCGCGGCGGAGGCCAACCTCGTCACCCAGTTGGCGCAGCTGCACGCCGACGGCGGGGCCGGTCTGCCGCTGCTGTTCGTCCGGGTCCGCACCCCCGAGCAGGTCACCGACCTCACCGCGCGCCTCGGCCCGGCCGCCGCGCTGGTCTCCGGGTACGTGCTGCCCAAGTTCACCGAGGAGAGCGGCGGGCCCTTCCTGGAGGCGCTGGCGGCCGCCTCGGAGAGCTCGGGGCAGCGGCTCTTCGCGATGCCCGTGCTGGAGTCCCCCGAGCTGGCCCACCTGGAGAGCCGCCGGGACCAGCTGTTCGGCATATCCCGGCTGCTGGAGAAGCACCGCGAGCGGGTGCTGGCGGTCCGGCTCGGCGTCACCGACCTCTGCTCGGCGTACGGGCTGCGCCGCTCGCCCGACCTGACCGCCTACGACGTCGCCCTGGTGGCCGGGGTGATCGGGGACGTGGTGAACGTGCTCGGCCGCGCCGACGGCACCGGGTACACCGTCACCGGGCCGGTCTGGGAGTACTTCCCGGTGCAGGAGCGGATGTTCAAGCCGCAGCTGCGCCGCACCCCCTTCGTGGAGGCCCAGCCGCCGGCCGAGGCGCTGCGGCAGCGGATCATCGAGCACGACCTGGACGGGCTGCTCCGCGAGATCGAACTCGACCGCGCCAACGGCCTGTTGGGCAAGACCTGCATCCACCCCAGCCACGTCCCGGCGGTGCACGCGCTCTCGGTGGTCACCCACGAGGAGTACTCCGACGCGCAGGACATCCTCCAGCAGAGCCTGGGCGGGGGAGGGGTGCTGCGCTCGGCGTACACCAACAAGATGAACGAGGCCAAGCCGCACCGGGCCTGGGCCGAGCGGGTGCTGCTGCGGGCCCAGGTCTTCGGGGTGGCCCGGCCGGAGGTCAGCTTCGCCGAGCTGCTCGGGGCGAGCCTCTGCCCCTGAGCTCGCGGTCTCGCGTCACATGCACAACGGAAGCAGGAGTCTTGGCAGTTCAGCAGGGAAATCAGGCACAGGCCGGCGCGTGGTCCGGTGAGGCGGCCGTGTGGTCCGGCGAGTGGGTCACCGAGCGGCTCGGGCTGCGGCTCACCGGCTCGCCCGAGCTGCCCGGGCTGATCGGCCTGGCGCTGCGGGAGAACCCCAAGCGGGCCCACCTGCTGGTCTCCCGGGTGCTCGGCAAGCACGTGCCGCAGCGGCCCGCCGTGGTGCACGGAGCCGGGCTCGAACTCGGCCTGCGGGTAAGGGAGTTGCTGGGGGACGAGGCCGCCTCGCGGGCGGTGGTGCTCGGCTACGCGGAGACCGCGACGGCGCTCGGCCACAGCGTGGCCGACGGCCTCGGCGCCCCGTACCTGCACTCCACCCGGCGGCCGGTGGCGGGCGTCGCCCCGGTCGGCGGCTTCGAGGAGGAGCACTCGCACGCCACCTCCCACCTGCTGCTCCCGGCCGACCCGGACTTCCTGCGCGGGGACGGTCCGCTGGTCCTGGTGGACGACGAGTTCTCCACCGGGCGCACGGTCCTCAACACCGTCCGCGCCCTGCACGCCCGGCACCCGCGGAGCCACTACGTGGTGGTCGCGCTGGTGGACCTGCGCACCGAGGCGGACCGCGCCGTGCTGGCCGCCGCCGCGGCCGAACTGGGCGCCCGGCTGGACGTGGTGGCCACCGCCTCGGGCGGCGTCGAGCTGCCGGACGACGTGCTGGGGCGGGCGGCGGAGCTGATCGCGGCCGCCGCCCCGGCCGCGCCGCCGGCCGGCTCCCCCGCGCCCGTGAGCCGGGTCGCGCTGCCCTGGCCGGCCGGGCTGCCGGAGGGCGGGCGGCATGGATTCTCGCCCGCTCATGCCAGTCGACTGTCCGCTGCTCTGCCGGAGTTGGCCGCCGCACTGGCCCCCTCGCTGGACGGGGCCGAGCGGGTTCTGGTGCTCGGCTTCGAGGAGCTGATGTACGCGCCACTGCGGATCGCCGGTGCGCTGGACGACCTGCTGGAGGCCGAGGTCCGGTTCTCCACCACCACCCGCTCCCCGGTGCTGGCCGTGGACCACCCCGGCTACGCGATCCGCACCCGGCTGGCCTTCCCCGCCCACGACGACCCGGCCGACGGCCCCGGCGAGCGCTACGCCTACAACGTGGCGCCGGGCGCGGACGGTTCGGGCCGCTTCGACGCCATCGTCCTGGTGGTGGACGGCCCCGCCGACACCGCCGAGTTGCGACGGGGCCTGCTGCCCCAACTCCGCCTGGTCACCGACCGGGTGGTGCTCGCCGTCCTGCCGGTCAACGCTCCGTCCTCCGAAGGCTCTCCCATGCACCTCCCCGCCCCGCTGCACGGCCCCGGCTTCTCCTCCTACCCCGCCTCGGACGTCCGCTGGCTGCTCAAGGACCTCTCCGAGGTGGCCCTGGAGGCCCCCACCGAGGAGCGCGAGGAGGCGGTGCAGTCCGGCGGCGCGCACTACGCCGAGTCGCTGCCGGTCGAGTACCAGCCGAGCGCCGAGTACCAGGAGCTCTACCGGCAGGCGCTGGCCGCCTCGGTGGACCGGATGGCCCTGGCCGTCGGCACCGTCGCCGAGCTGCTGCGGGCCGAACGGCTCGGTGACGGGCGCGAGTTGGTCTTCGCCTCGCTGGCCAGGGCCGGCACGCCGGTGGGCATCCTGCTGCGCCGCTGGTTCGCCGCCTCGCACGGGCTGGACACCCCGCACTACGCGGTCTCGATCGTCCGGGGCAAGGGGATCGACCGGACCGCCCTGCGCTATCTGGCCGCCCACCACGACCCGGCGCAGGTGGTCTTCGTGGACGGCTGGACGGGCAAGGGCGCGATCACCCGCGAACTCGCCGCCGCCGTGGCCGGCAGCGGCTTCAACCCCGAGCTCGCGGTGCTCGCCGACCCCGGCCGCTGCGTGCGCACCTACGGCACCCGGGACGACTTCCTGATCCCCTCCGCCTGCCTCAACTCCACCGTCTCCGGCCTGATCTCGCGCACCGTGCTGCGGGACGACCTGATCGGCCCGGACGACTTCCACGGCGCCAAGTACTACCGCGAGCTGGCCGGAGCCGACGTCTCGGCCGAGTTCGTGGACGCGGTCGCCGCCCGCTTCGACGCCGTCCGCCCCGCCGCCGAGGCGGCCGCCCTCGACCTGGTCGCCGGGCCCGGGGCGGCGGACCGCACCCCGGACTGGGCCGGCTGGGCCGGGATGGAGCGGATCAGCGAGGAGTACGGCATCGGCAGCGTCAACCTGGTCAAGCCCGGCGTCGGTGAGACCACCCGGGTCCTGCTGCGCCGGGTGCCCTGGCGGATCCTCGCCCGCAAGGGCGCCGGCGCCGACCTGGAGCACGTCCGCCTGCTGGCGGAGCAGCGGGGCGTCCCCGTCGACGAGGTGGACGACCTGCCGTACTCCTGCGTGGGCCTGATCCACCCCCGGTACACCCGAGGCGCGACCGGCGCCGACGGCACGGCAGTACGGACGGACGGCCCGACGGCCGTCCAGGCAGCGCGGTAAGGGCCGCGCACCGATGACTGGAGCACTGATGAACCGTCCGTTCCTGGTCGCCAGCGACCTGGACCGCACCCTGATCTACTCCAACCGGGCCCTGGCCCTGGACGTGCCGGACCGGCTCGCCCCCCCGCCTGCTCTCGGTGGAGGTGCACGACGGCAAGGCGCTCTCCTTCATGACGGAGCAGGCCGCCGGGCTGCTGGTCGAGCTGGTGCAGGAGGCGGTCTTCGTGCCCGCCACCACCCGCACCCGGGCCCAGTACGAGCGGGTCAACCTGCCCGGCCCGACGCCCGGTTGGGTCCCCCCCGTACGCGATCTGCGCCAACGGCGGGCAGCTGCTGGTGGGCGGCGTACCGGACAAGGACTGGCAGGCCGAGGTGAAGTCCCGTCTGGTGGAGGGGAGTTCGCCGCTGGACGAGGTGGTCGAGCACCTCGCGCTGGTGGCCGATCCGGAGTGGACCCACAAGCGGCGGGTCGCCGACGGCCTGTTCGCCTACCTGGTGGTCGAGCGGGCCCAGCTGCCGGAGGGCTGGCTGGCCGAGCTCACCGGATGGTGCGCCGAGCGCGGCTGGTCGGTCTCGCTCCAGGGCCGCAAGGTCTACGCGGTGCCGGCCCCGCTGAGCAAGAGCGCCGCCCTGGCGGAGGTGGAGCGCCGGGTCGGCGCCGCCACCGTGCTCTCCGCCGGTGACTCCCTGCTCGACGCCGACCTGCTGCTGGCCGCCGAGCACGGCTGGCGGCCCGGCCACGGCGAACTGGCCGACAGCGGCTGGACCGCGCCGGGCGTCACGGCGCTCACCCAGATCGGCGTGGCGGCGGGCGAGGAGATCGTCCGTCAGTTCCTGGCCAAGGTGCGGGCCGGGGCCCAGGCGCTCGCCTGAGCCCCGCGGGCCGACCTCCGGTCAGCCGCAGCAGCCGCCCCCGCAGCAGCCTCCGCCACCGCCGGCGGACTGCTGCGGGGCGCCGCCGCCCGAAGCGCCGGTGACGGCGACGGCGGAGAGCAGCTTCACGGTGTCCTGGTGACCCTGCGGGCAGACCGCCGGGTCGCCGGCCTGCGCCATCGGGCGGCTGAGTTCGAAGGTGTCGCCGCAGGAGCGGCAGCGGAAGTCGTAACGAGGCATGACGGCAGCGTACCCACTCGCTGCCGCACGGCCGCGCCCGTCTCTCCGTTCCGCTGCCCCGGCATCAGTTCCGTTGTCCCGGCGTCAACCGGGCAGGCCGAGGCGGAGGCCGCCCCGCTCGTGCAGGCGCCGGAAGAAGCCGAGCACCCCGGCGGAGCCACCGGCCCAGGTGGCGCTCGGCCGCGTCAGCCCGGCGTCCGGGAAGACCGGGCGCTCCGCGGGCCCCCCGCTGCGGCTCAGGATGATCGCGGCGACGGTCTCGGCCGCGTCCCAGTACTCCTGATCCTGCGCGGCCACGGCGACGTCCACCAGGAGCTCGCCCACCCCGGCCAGCCCGCAGCACTGGTTGACCAGCGGCATGCGCGGTGCCAGGGCGGCGGCGGTGCGGGCGGCCCGGCGGGCGGGTGTCAGGTGCTCCGGTTCGCCGAGGCGGTCGGCGGCCCGGAGGAGCACCGTCCCGATCCCCGGCCAGCCCCCGGCACCAGGAGCCGTAGCGGCGGGTCGCCCCCGGGGCCGTCGCCGCCGCGATCACGGCGGGCGTGACGGCGGCCAGCTCCGCGCAGGCCCGGCGGGCGAGCTCGGTGGCCTCCTCGTCGCCGGTCGCGTGCGCGAACTCCAGGAGGAGGAGCGCGACGCCCGCGTCCCCGTGGGCCAGGCCCTGTGCGCAGCGCGGCGTCCCCGGGCGGGGCTTGGGCCGCCGGGCGTCAGCCGGGCCTCGCCGGTGGCGAGCATCCGCACACAGGCGGCGGCACGGCCCGGTGGCCGGTCGGCGGGAGAGGCGGTCGAGCAGCAGGTGGGCGAGGGCCGATGCCGGCGACGCCCTCGATACAGATCGGCCTCCGGCGGCCCGCCGTCCACGCCCGTGGGCCGGCAGGACCGACCGGTCGTGCCGGGGACGCGAATCGGAAGGCGGCTCACCTGCAACCGAGGCTCCGTCAGTCAGTCGCAGGTGCTGTCGTTCCCGCCGCGCGCAGCTCCCCGCGCCCCTGGCGCGCACTCGGCGAGGAAGAGCTCGACGGCCGGCCCGGCCTGAGTAGAGGACGGCGACAGGCTCCCGCTGCTCGGCCTGACGCGCCGTCCACTCGGCCAAGGTCGCCCACGCCTCCCGCACACCGGCGGTGCAGGTGCCGGAGCAGTTCCAGCCCAGCCCCGCGCTCCCGCCGTAGACGATCGACCGGCGTCGGGACGCTCGCGCGGGGCGGAGAGCACCGGGTCCGCGATCCGCAGTTCCTCTCGTGCAGTAGGCGGCGTGTGTGCCTCGACGATCTCCCCTCCAGGGCCCGCCTCGACCCGCCGCCGGGCCACCGTCCGCAGCGGCCGGTCGTGCGGCGCGGCCCGGTCCGTGCGGTGCGGCCCCTTCCGCAGCCCGTGCGGGCGCGGCGCGCTCCGCCGGTCGGGGCTCGTCAACTCCCGTATCACCCGACCGGATCCAGCGGTGCTCAGTCTCGGGCAGCGCCAGGCCAGCCCTTCGAGCGTCCCGCTCCCGCCGCACGGCAGGGGCCGGTCGACGATCACCGGATCCAGTCGGTGGCGGCGAAGCCGATGGGTCATGCCAGTGCGTAGTAGTCGTCGTCCGCGCCTGGCCGGGCCCGGTGGGCGCGCCGTAGCCGGGCGTTGCCACCCTCCGGTCCCGCGCCGTCCCGGCTGCTGATAGCCGAAGTCGACCACGTGTGCACCGGCCTTCGGCGTCGAGCACCACGTTGTCCGGCTTGAGGTCGCGACCACCACACCCCGCGGTGCACCTCGTCCAGGATCCGCAGCAGCTCCGCCGCCCACTCGGCCACCCCGCGCCCGTGCCGGGGCCCGTGCCCAGGACCTCCCGCCGCAGGTCGCGGTCGCCGCAACTGTGGTCACCAGGTACTCGTCGGGTGCGGTGCCGGAGTAGTGCGAGCGCGCGGGGCACGCGCCACGCCGTCGAGGGCGATGAGCACCGCGTGCTCGTTCCGCAGCCGGTCCCGGGCGTCCGCCCGGATCTCGTCCTCGGCCACGTACGCCCGCGCCTGTTTGACCACCACGGCCGCCCGGTGGCGAGGTCCTCCGGCGCGGTATGACGTTCCCCTGCGGCCTGCGCGGCGATCCCGCCGGTGACGCGGTACCGTCCGCCGCGAACCCGCCGTCTCCCGTCCGGTGGTTGACGGTCGCCCGGCCGCTGGCTCGAAAGGGTCCTCGGCGCAGGGCGGGCAGCGGTAGGGCCGCGGTGGCCAGCCCGTCGAAGACCCGGCCGTCGGGGCCGGTCATCACGGACTCCAACCGGCCGTTGCGGCCGGTGCGGTACTCGCCGGTGAAGGGGACCGTAGCGGTAGTAGACCGAGTGGCGGGTCGACCCCCGGTCCGCTGACGATCTGCGGGCCCTCCCGGCCGCGCCAGTACGGCGACGAGCTCGTCCGCAGCTGGAGCACCGTCCCCGGCGCGGGTAGACGGTGACCGCTTGCCGACCGAACCTGCGCTCAGCACCCCGGAGTTGAGGCTGCGCAGGGGTCTCCTGGTCCTTGGCCCACTTGGCGTGGCAGACGTGGCGCAGCAGCACCGGCAGGATCAGCCCGGTGACGAGGTCGAGCTCGCCGGGGCGGGCCGAGACGTGCAGGTTTCCACCGATGGTCCACCGCGGCATCCGCCGGGTCCGTCAGATACGACCAGGTGTCGTCCGAGGATCGCGGCGGCGGTGGTGGACCCGGCCACGATCAGGAGTTCCAGTCGCACGCCACGCGCGTGGTGGCAGTCACACCACGGCTCCGCGAGGCAGGCGGTGGCCTCGCTGTCGCTGCGGTCGTCGTCCTCGAAGGCAGAGGAACTCGTCGTCGACCGACAGCGGGGTCCCGCGTCGCGGATTTCGGGGATCACGGCAGTGGACGATGGACGCCTACCAGAGTCTTCGGCGCGCGCGTCCGGCACGGCGGCGCTGTCGCGACCGATCGCGCGCCGGCCGGGATTGGTGCCGGCTCCTGTTATACTCACGAAGGTGTAGGTACGAATGCGTGCATACCTGACAAGGGGTCAGGTCCACAAAAAACCCCACTGCGCTCACACGGATAGCGTGTCACGATGTCGGATGAAGGAACGTGCGGTCACGCTCTGGCATGTCCGCGCGAGTCACGCGTCAGCGCAGCCCGCGAAGAGGTCGTCCTCGGACAGAGGCGCCCCGGTGGATGGCCTGCACCGCGGACGAGGTCTCGATGCCCATCAGCTCGGTGAACGCTCACCTTCCATACTTGAGACAGAGAGATGTTCTCGCCCTGGCTGCGTGGGAGGGCGGGACAGCGTGGAGTCGAACTTCTGGCCGCCGTACTCCCGGGTGTCCACCCAGGTCTTGATCTCCTCGTCGGAGCCAGCCGATCTCCTGTGTGCATACTCCGGGAGTCGGACTGCACGCGCCCTCCTCCGACACGCCTCGTCAGCGGTCGGCTCCTCCCAGTCGAGCGAGCTCGCGCCGACCTCCGCGACTTCTGCATCCCGGAGCGCGGCATGGTGGTCTCAGTACACCTTCGCCGGATGCCGGTCAGCTCCACCGCCGCCATGGTGGATCCGGTGCGCCTGGATGTGGTCCGGGGTGGCCGTAGAAGCCGTTCTCGTCGTACGTCACCAAGTCACGTCCGGGCGGTGATACTTGCTCCACCTGCAGCTCGGCGAGTCCGGCCCGCGGCCTCGCGTTCCGCCACGGTGCGTCTGACCACGATATAAACGGCGCGCGCCCCTCGTTGTTCGCCATGTCCCATCATTCCGGAGTCGGCGCTAGCGCAGCAGCTCCAGGTGGCTGATGTCAATCAACACGCTCGCAGCTGGCCCGGAGTTCCTCCTCCGGATGGCCGCCACCCGCGCCGGGTCGTGCCCGGGCTCGCCGGCTCACACGCCGGGGACGTCGCCGCAGCCGCCGTCGGTACAGGTGACGAGCACGGTGCGGATGCCCTCCGCCGCGTAGCCGCGCCAGCACACCACCGTCCGTGGCACTCGTCGTCGGCGGATGCGTGTCACAGCCATCAGGCGTCAACGGCCG
>NZ_BAAAYB010000079.1:0-33408 GCF_039535905.1 Kitasatospora albolonga
GCGCGACGGGGATGCCGTAGTGAGGCGGCTTCAGCCTCGGATCCACGCGCGGCTCTCGCCTGTGCTGTGCTGGGCGTCGGTGTGTGTGGCGATTCGCCTCGCGTCAGGTGAGCAGCGGTCGAGTCTCGGCCCGGTCCGGGACCGGAGACGCCCCTCGGCGCGGCGCGCGCGAGCCAGCTGGTCAGGACCGCGGGTGGGACGGGTTCCGCGGTGAACGGCGTGCGATGTGTGTCGTGCCAGATCGCCTCGAACAGTGCGGCGGTGGCGGGCAGGGCGGCGGGTGAGCGGCGTCCAGTCGACGGAGGCCAGCAGGTCGCGGTCGGAGGAGTCGGGCAGCAGCCGCACCTGCGGCGCCCAGCCAGGTGCGGGCGGCGACGCGGAGGTTTGAGGACGGCGGCGCCGACGGAGATGTCAGGGCCTGGCCCGCCGGGTCGGTGACGGCAGCAAGCGCTCCCGCTGGGCGCGTACGTCGAGGGTCGAGGACTCGGGCCGCAGCCGAACCGCCAGGGGCTGCTGTTGTGGACGGACGGCGCGGCCACCGCGGCGGAGATCAGCTTCTCCAGGGTGGCGGCGTCCAGGGCCGGGTGTGGCGGGGGCGGACATGACGGCCTCTCAGCGTGCGCTCGGAGCCGGAACCGGGGCGCTGCTCCTGAGGAGCGTCTCCAGGCGGTGGCGGTACTCGTCGGTGTCGATCTCGCCCTTGGCGTAGCGTTCGGCGAGCAGCTGCTCCGGGTCCGGCGGGGCCGTGTGGTGGGCAGGCGCCGGGGTGCTGCTGCGGGTTGCGGTCGAGTCGGCGACCAGGGCGAGGGCCGACGACGATGATCAGCCCCAAGACGAGCACCATGCTGACGTCATCAGGCCGATTGCCCAGCCGTTCATGCGTGGTCGTTTCCAGTACCTCATGGCGGGCTCCGAAGGGGGTGGGACGGGAGCTGGTGCTCTCACACCCCACTGTCCGCCGGGTGCTGTTCCCGCAGCTTGGCGGTCGGCCTGATTCCCGGGCCGAGGGGTCATTGCGGGCGGCCCGGGTGCTGTTCGGGCTCGGCGTGGGCGGCCAGGACGGCGCTGGGAGACCGGCGCTCGACGCCCAGCTTGGCGAGCAGCCGGCAGGACGTGGTTCTTGACGGTCTTCTCGGCGAGTAGAGCTCTCTGCCGATCTCCCGGTTGGTCCTTCCCTTCCCCCACGAGGACGAGGATCTCGCGCTCACGGGGCGTCAACTGCTGCAGGGCTGTGGACGTCGGGTTCGCCCTCGTCGTGGTTCGCGCCGCAGGCTCTCCATGAGCTTAGCGAGTGGTAGCCGGGTCGAGCATCGACTGGCCGGAGCGACCGTCGCACCGCGCTGCACCAGGTCGGCGCCTTGACCCTGCTTGAGGACGTACCACAGGCGGCCCCCGCCATGATCGCGTCCAGCAGCGCGTCGTCGTCGCTTCGAAGGACGTGAGCATCCGGCACACCAGCCCTGGCACCGCGTCGCGCAGCTCATCGCAGACTGCTCACCGTCGCCGTCGGCAGCTGCACGTCCAGCACCGCACGGCCGGCCGCAGCGCGGGCACACCCGGGCCAGCGACCTGGCGCGCAGCTGTCGCCTCGCCCGACCACCTCGATGTCCGGCTCGGCCTCCAGCAGATCCGGGACCCGCGGCGGACCACCTCGTGGTCGTCCAGCAGGAGACCCGCACGGACGGTCGGACTCACGGGCTCGGTGACGTCCATCGCTGTACCTCCTGGACAGGGCTGGGATCCGCTGCCTCGATTCTGTGCGAGCACCGTGCCTCGCCGCAGCGGCACGCCGAGCCCGTGGGGAGGGCGGTGATGGGCAGCGGAGGGGGCGAGGAACATCGGTCACAACGCGGCGATCGCCATCGGCGGTACTTCGCTCTGGCGGGGCTGTGGGCGGACCCGCGTGCGGGGCGTCGATGACCCGGCCGTGGTGACCGGCGAGCCGCCGCAAAGGCGTCTCGGAGCGGAGAGACGAGCCTGATCTCGACGTCGACCACGGCCGGTACCGCGCGAACCAGCCGCTCCAGCACGGACTGCTCGGACGGGCCATGGCGACGACCGCATGGGTCGTCGCGTCACCGACGGTGTTGCTCTGACTGGTCATAGGCGTGCCCGGCCGACGGATTCTCGGCGGCGGTGGCCTGCTGGAGCAGCAGCCCGGCCAGCTGCCTGGCTTCCTCGGGCGTCAGCGGGGCCCAGAGGGTCGCCCGGTCGTACGGCTCGCAGGACACGTCCAGGAGGATCGGCCCGACCTGCGGGGGCAGGGACGCCCGGGGTGAGGCGGGAGACGGCGATGGTCCGGCCGCCACCGGTGCGCATCAGGCTCTGCTGGTGCGGGAGCAAGGTGCTGCGCATGACCGTCCTCCGTTTCGGCGGTTGCACTGTGTGACCAGCACACCTCGCTCCCGCGGCGGGGGCCAGGGCCGACGAGCACTGCCCGGGTGGGCCGGTCGGCCCCATCGCACTGGCCTGCTCGGAGCGTGAACCGGGTCGGCCGCCCCCTGCAGCTGGTCGTGGGGGAGAACGATCGTGGGGACAGCGGGACTCCCGCGCACCGCGTCGAGGCCGTGACGGAGAAGGTGAGCGCAATGTCTCGGATCAGGATCACTGCCCGGCCCTCCACTCGGCCCCGACCGCGTCCGCCGCTGGACCTGCGGACCCCGTCGGGCCGTCCACTGCCGTACTGAACACACTCCGGGAGCAGCCATGCGCCGCGTGATCTGGTTCGCCGAGGAGCTGGCGCGCCTGCACGACGGCGCGCCGCTCCCGGAGGTGGGAGCCGCGGTCCGTGCCGCGGTGTTGTCCACCGCGCTGCCACCCGGTCTGGAGCACGAGCTGGCCGGAGCTTACGAGGAGCTGGCGCGCCGTGCCGGTCGGACGGATCCGGACGTGGCGGTGCGCTCCAGCGCGACGGCCGAGGACCTTCCCGAGGCCAGCTTCGCCGGGCAGCAGGAGACCTATCTCAACGTCCGGGGCCGTGCGGCCCTTCTCGACGCGTGCCGGCGCTGCTTCGCCTCGCTGTTCACCGACCGGGCGATCGACTACCGGGAGCGCCTGGGCTTCGACCACCTCGCGGTGGCGCTGTCGGTCGGGGTGCAGTTGATGGTCCGCTCCGACCTGGGCGGTGCCGGGGTGATGTTCACCCTCGACCCGGAGAGCGGCTTCCGCGAGGTGGTCGTGGTGAGTGCGGCGTGGGGGCTGGGCGAGACGGTGGTCAGCGGGCAGGTCGATCCGGACGAGCACGTGGTGTTCAGACCGGCCCTGAACGACCCTGCGCTGAACCCCGTGCTGGAGACCTCGGTCGGCGCCAAGCGGACAAAGGCCGTGTACGCCGACGGCGGCCTCACCCGGTCGGTGGACACGTCGCCGCGCGAGCGGGCCGGGCGGGTGCTGGACGACGGCGAGGTCCGCAGACTCGCCGAGTGGGCGGTGGCGGTGGAGCGGCACTACGGGTGCCCGATGGACCTGGAGTGGGCCAAGGACGGCCGCACCGGAGAGCTGTTCGTCGTCCAGGCACGGCCGGAGACCGTGCAGTCCCGCCGACGCGGCACGGTACTGCGCCGCTACCGGCTGACCGGCACGGGCGATCGGCTGGTGGACGGGATCGCGGTCGGCGAGGCCGTGGGAGCCGGACCGGTGTGCCCTCTGGACAGCCCGGTGGAGCTGGAGCGTTTCCCGGCCGGCGCGGTGCTGGTCACGGAGATCACCGACCCGGACTGGGAACCGCTGATGAAACGCGCCGCCGCGATCGTCACCGACCACGGCGGGCGCACCTCGCACGCGGCGATCGTCAGCCGTGAGCTCGGCGTACCCGCACTGGTGGGCACCGGCCGGGCCACCTCGGTACTGACGGACGGTCAGGAGGTGACGGTCTCCTGCGCGGAAGGCGCCGAAGGCCATGTCTACGCAGGGCGCGTCGACTTCGAGGAGACGGAGACCGACCTCGGCTCGCTGCCGGCCACCCGTACCAAGGTGATGCTCAACCTGGCCGACCCGGCCGCAGCCTTCCGCTGGTGGCAGCTGCCCGCCGACGGCGTCGGGCTGGCCCGGATGGAGTTCATGGTGGCCCACCAGGTCCGGGTGCACCCGATGGCACTGGTGCACCCGGAGCGGCTCACGGCCGAGGACCGCCGCCGGGTCGACTCGCTCTCGGACGGGTACGGCGACCGCACCGAGTACTTCGTGGACCGCCTCGCCCAGGGCATCGCCAGGATCGCCGCGTCGCGCTGGCCCGACCCGGTGGTGGTGCGCACCAGCGACTTCAAGACCAACGAGTACGCCAGGCTCATCGGTGGGCAGCCGTTCGAGCCGGTCGAGGCCAACCCGATGATCGGCTGGCGGGGTGCCAGCCGGTACTACGACGAGCGCTACCGGGAGGGCTTCGCGTTGGAGTGCCGGGCGCTGCGCCGGGTCCGGGACGGGACGGGGCTGACCAACGTCGTGGTGATGATCCCGTTCTGCCGCACCCCGCAGGAGGCCGACCGGGTCCTCGCGGTGATGGCCGGCAACGGGCTGACCCGTGGTCAGAACGGTCTGCGGGTGTACGTGATGGCCGAGATCCCCGCCAACATCCTGCTCGCCGAGCAGTTCGCCGAGCGCTTCGACGGCTTCTCCATCGGCAGCAACGACCTCACCCAGCTCACCCTCGGCGTCGACCGCGACTCCGACCTGCTCGCCCACCTCTTCGACGAACGCAACCCGGCCGTCACCCGCAGCATCGAGACCCTGATCGCCACCGCGCACGCGGCCGGCCGCACCGTCGGCCTCTGCGGCCAACGCCCCAGCAACGACCCCGGCTTCACCGCCTTCCTGGTCGAGGCCGGCATCGACTCGGTCTCCGTGACCCCCGACAGCTTCGCCGCTGTCAAGCAGCACGTGGCCGCCGCGGAGTCCGCAGCGGCCTGAACGTGGCGGCCCCCTGAGACCCGGGCCGCGCCGGGACAGTGGGCCGCCGTCGAGATCGGGTTACGGCGTGTTCAGGGTGCGCAGCTCCTCCCCGATCTCGTGAGCCCAGCGCCGGATGTGCTCCGGGCTGCGGAAGTCACCGCCCCTGCCGTGCTTGACCAGGCTGTGGGCGAGCCGGCCGGGGGTTTCGGTCGTGATGCTGCCACCGAACGTGGTGTGCCCCCGCGCGTGCAGGTGCCGCATCTCCCTGGCCGCGGCCGGCACCGGCGGGATGTCGTGCTGCTCGGCCGAGCTGTCGACCGGGCCGCTGCTGAACAGCCAGACCGGACGGCCCGTCAGCGCCTCGGCGTTGCGGTGGGCGCAGTGCAGGGCGTCACGGTGCCAGTGGCCCGCGTAGAGCGAGCTGCCGAGGATCACCGCGTCGAACTCCGAGACGTCCCGCACCTCTGCGGCGGGGACGACGGCCGTCTCGAAGCCGTCCTGGCTCAGCGCCCGGCCGATCTCGTCCGCGATGCCGGCGGTGGCGCCGTGCTTGCTGCCGTACGCCACCAGGATCTTCTGCCTGTCCATGACGGGGCTCCTCATCCGTGCCGATCCGTTCCTGTCGTCACTGCTCGACACCCGCCGAGAGCGCCTCGTCCCGCTGCCCGGTCCGGTCGGTCACGGAGACCACGCCGTCCACCGCACGGCAGAGCCGCAGCACGATCGGCAGCAGGTAGGGCGGGGTGATGGCACCGCTGAGCACGACCCGGCCCTGTGCGACCTCGACCCCGACGGCCGCGGGGCTGACGCCCTCGGTCAGGCCGAGGACCTCTTCCACGATCTCCCGGCGGATCGCCTGGTCGTCCCGCAGGAAGACGCGCAGCACGTCGCTGCGGCTGACCACGCCCACCAGCCGGCCGTTCTCGTCCACCACCGGTAGGCGTTTGACCCGGTGACGCCCCATCAGCCGGGCGGCGGCCACCACGCTGGCGTCGGGGGTGGTGCACACGGCGGGGCTGGTCATCAGCTCCTGGGCGGTGACCGCACCGCCGCTCGGGAGTTCGGGTGCCGGAAGCAGGCCGCTGGGGTCCTCCTGAGCGGCCTGGACGCGCATCAGGTCGGCTTCCGAGACGACTCCGACGGGATGCCCGTCGTCGGCCACGACCGGGACGGCGGTGATGTCGAACTCGCGCAGCAGGGCCACGATCTCGTGGAAGCCGGTCTGCGGCGCGATCCGGACGACCTCACCGGTCATCATCTCGCCGACGGTGCGGTGCCTCATCGCGGATCCTCCTGCCAGGCCGTCAGATCGAGGATCTCCGCCACCGGCCGGCGGGGAGAGGGCGTCCCGGGATGGCCGTAGCCGATCCGGATCACCAGCTGCACGTGGCCCGGGCCCTCGGCCGGATCGCGCAGCAGTCCGCGGGTGTCGGACCACTCGACCGCCTGGTGCAGGACGCTCGCCCGCACACCGCGGGCCGTCGCCAGCAGCCAGACCCGCTCCAGCGCCTGACCGGCGCGCAGCCAGTCCGCCGGCAGGTCGCCGCGGGTGGTGAGGGTGCACACCTGGGGCAGGGCCTCGAAGCGCTCGGACGGCATCGTCCGGGGATTTCCCGTGAAGCTCCGTACGGGCACCCGGACTTCGTGGTCCAGCGGGCCGAGCGCGGCGGCCGGGATGCCGTCGGTGGCGGGCTCCTCCAGGCGCAGCCAGCTCCGGGTCTCGGCGTGGCGGGCCACATCGGCGGCGATCCGCTCCTCGGCGTCGGCGGTGAGTGCCAGCACCCGGCGCACGCCCGCCTCCTCCAGCGAGGAGAGCACCACGCCCTCGGCGCCGGCGGCCGCGATCAGCTCCCCGATCACGGCCTCCGGCACGTCGCGGTTGGCGAACGGCCGACGGCTGGAGTGGCGCTGTCCGATCGCCGCGTACAGCTCGGCCTCATCCGGCGCGCCCGCCGGCCGCGAGAGGTCGAGCACTGCCGCCAGCTCCGGGGCCGCCGGATCCGGCAGCAGCCGCACCCGTGCCTCCCGGCCCAGACGGCCCGCAGCCAGGCGCAGGTTGAGCAGCGCCGCGCCCACCGAGAGGTACCGGGCCCGGCCGTCCGGGTCCGTGACGGGCACGGCGCGCGAAGGGTCGGTGTACACCTGGAGGCCGCGCGCGTCGGCAGTCGGGCGGAAGCGCCAGGGCTGGCTGTTGTGGAGCGAGGGCGCGGCTCCGCCTGCGGCGGCCAGCAGCCGGAACTCCGTGAGGGTCAGCGACGGCTCGGTCATGGCGGACATCTCCTTGCCCCCTTGCGGGCATCACGCTGGCGCGATCTGCCTTCAGGGTGCGCCTCGCGCGGACAGCAGCCGAGGGGCCCAAGGTCCGCTTCGAAGGGCCGTCCGGCCCTGGCGTGACATGCCGTCTCGCGGCCCACCCCGGTCGGGGTCGCTGCGCCCTGCCGACAACGCACCGCTGGTAGCGGCGGTGTGACATCCGCCGGCACACGCCGACCGATCGTGCTCGGCAGCGAGGCCCTCGCCGGGCGAGCGGATCTCGCCGGCGCCCAGGTGCTGTCGGGGGGAACCGGCCTTCCCGCTCAAGCCGCTGCTGTGGGGACGAGACCCCTGGGCACCCCATGCTCCCGCCGGTCCAGGGGCATACGGCAGGGGCGGACCGGACCGGCGACCAGGGCCGGTCGGCCCCTGGCCCGCCCCCACCGCACGGTGCACGGTGGAAATGACCATCCAGTCTGACGGAGCACTCGGCAGCAGGAGGACATCATGCAAGGACAGGTCGTCGTCGGATTCGACGGATCACCCGAGAGCGCGGCCGCCGTCGACTGGGCGGCCAGGGAGGCCCTGCGCCGCAGGCTGCCCCTGGAACTGGTCCAGGCCTGGCCGTGGTCGGAGAACCATGAACTCGGCGGCGAGAACGCCGTGCGGTGGGCCAGGCGACGGCTCAGCCGGGAGCAGCTCGAACTCCAGGGCCGGCTCACCGGCCTGGAAGTGTCCGGCGTGCACGTGCCGGACGAGCCGGCGGCCGCCTTGGAAGCAGCCGCCAAGCAGGCCGCGTTGCTGGTCCTCGGCTCGCGCGCGCTCAGTACGGTCCACGGCTTCCTGGTGGGCTCGGTGAGTCAGGACGTCCTCGGCCGGGCCGCCTGTCCGGTGGTGCTGGTCCGGGCCGGTGCCACCGATGCCGGCGAACACCAGCCGGATGCGGAGGGCCGGCCGTCCACCGGCACCCCGTTCCGGGACGTCGTCCTCGGCCTTGACCTGCACCACCCCTACGACGCGGTGCTCACCTTCGGCTTCGAGGCCGCCCAGCTCCGCTCGGCGCCGCTGCGGGTGGTGCACGTCTGGGGGCCTCCGGTCGGCACCTCCCTGGCGAACGGCGTGATCGCGGGGATGGGGGACCTGCCGGAGGCGGCGGAGACCCAAGCCCTCACGGAGGCGCTGCGGCCGTGGCAGGACAAGTACCCCCAGGTCGAGGTCATCCCCCGGACGATCATGGGCAGCGCCGGCTACACACTGCTGGAGACGGCCTCGCAGGCCGGCCTCCTGGTCGTCGGCAGGCGTACCCGGCACGCACCGCTGGGCCCGCGCCTGGGCCCGGTCGCCCACGCCGCGGTCCACCACGCGTCCTGCCCTGTCGCAGTTGTCCCCAGCGACTGAGCGACGACCGAGGACCATGCTCGGCGAAGGCTGCGCCGCCGTCCGGAGCGACCCCGGTCGAGCCCGCCCGCAGACGAAGGGACAGGTTCCGACATGACCACGCACACCGGTCCGGCCCGCACCGAACGGTGGACACTCCGCCTCGACCTCTTCGAGGAGGGTGACGTCACCAAGGTGCACGCCGTCCTCGACACCGGCGACGACACCCTGGAGAGCCGCACCACCGCCCGGCGCGGTCCGAACGACGCACCCGTACCGGAGATCGGCGCCGAGTTCGCCGCCGGACGCGCCCTGGTCGACCTCGTGCGGATGTGGGAGGTTCGCGATGCTCAGAACATCAGGTCGTAGCCGCCGTCCGAGTTGGCACTGAAGTTGGCGTTGCCGGTGGAGTCGGAGAAGCGGAGCGTGCCACCGATGACGGAGCCGGTGAACTGCTTGAGCGTGACCCCCTCGTGCGCGACGGACGCGAGCACGGCGATGGCGATCTCCGAACCCTCGTCGAACTTGAGCTGGAGCGTGCAGTAGACGGAATCGGCGTCCGAGCCGACGGTCATCTTCGTGCAGAGACCGTACGCGGTACCGGCGTCGCTGCCCCGGGCGGCCTTGAAGGTGGCCTTGGTGGCGTAGGGGACGCCGACCTCCGGAATGGCGCCGCCCGCCAGGGGCGTTGCCACGCTGTCGATGACGAGGTCGGGGATGACGGCCACCCTGACCGAACGGTGGGTGTCCACCCGGTCCTCACCGGTCGCCAGCGCCGGCACGCCCATCGCGGCGGTCGCCCCGATCACCAGCGCGGCGACGGCGACGGGGAAGGGCTGCTTGAAGAACAGGGGACGTCGCACGGGTTGCTCCAGGATCGTCACGGAATCGGCCTGATGGCCGATCCATCCGAGCACGCCGTTCGCGAACGGACCGGTTACCGTGCGGAGAGCGACACCGAGCTCCACTCCAATGGGCGACGCGCAGGCCGCTACCCGGACCGCATCGTCGGTCAGGGCGGAAGGGATGAGGCGGGCGGACGAGCTGACGGGCCGTCCGAGGCCCTGGGCAGTGGACGGACTCGGGCTTCCGGCGGGTACGGGTCGCGCTGCTGATGGGCAGCCACTGAGCCGCTGGCACTCAGCGGTCACCCTGTGCCGGGCCGCAGAACGACGGACTCCAGGTCCGCCGCCGATCCGGCGCCGGCGACGGTCTCCCCGTCCGCGCCCCGGTCATCGGTGATGGTGATGACGTGGCCGAATCCGGCCCGGTGCCCGGCGGTTGCCGCTTCCTGGCTGTCCGTCAGCAGGACCGCCCGCCCGGCTGTGGCGTGCAGCAGCTTCGACGCCAGCTGATGGAGGGCGGGATCCGGCGGGCCGCTGAGGTGGTGGCGCTCGGCGTCGGTGGCATCGACGATGTACTCGACCAGGTGCACCAGCCCGGCACTGCGCAGCAGGATCTCGACGAAACGCCGGTCGGCCTGGGAGGCCAGCAGGCTCAGTAGTTCGTCGCCGGACGGGCCGAGATGCCACTCGGCCAGGTCGGTCCGGTAGCCGTGGGCGTGGAGCAGCGGTGTCCGGGCGCGGGGGCCGGGCGGAGGGAGTCACCGGCGCCCACCACCGTCCGGTGCGTCGTCGTCCCAGGAGAGGCGGTCGACCAGGCCGGCCAGGCCCTCGATCCGGGCCACTTGGAGGCAGAGGGCGGCGGCGTCGTTGCGCGAGCGGGTGTGTCCGCTGAGGATGACGTGGCCGCGCTCGCACCTGACGCTCAGGCTGTGCGGAGCGACCCCGGAGCCGGGGGTGAGCACCGCGGCAAGGACCTCTGCCCGGAGTGCCTCGTCGTCGGCGTGCAGGGACTCCAGCAGGTCGCGCGGGGAGAGGAGGCCGGACAGCCGGCCGTGCTCGTCCACCACCGGCAGGTGGTGGAGCGCGTGGGAGAGTGCGGTGCGAAGGGCCACCAGGACGGTGGAGTCCTGCGGCACGGTCACGGCGGGAGTGGTCATCAGGTCACGGGCCGTCAGCTCCGCAGGGCCGTCGGTGCGGTCGTAGGAGGTGAGCAGGTCGGAGGCGGCGATCACGCCGACCGGCTCGTTGTCGGAGGTGACCACCGGCAGGATGCCCCGGTGCGAGGCGATGATCGCGGCGAGCACGGTGGTGAAGTCGGTGTCGGGGGTGACCGCGACAGCAGGGCGGGTCATCCAGTCGGCCACCCGTGCCTCGCCCGGGGGGTGAGCTCCGTGCTGCCCGGTCGGGGTTCCGTCGAGGATGCTGTGGTTCATCGCTCCTCCTCCGTCGGAGTGGCGGGCGGGCGTCGCAGTTGCCGTAGGTAGGGGTCGAAGCCGGCCGCGGGCCGGAGCCGGACGCGCGCGTCCACGCAGGCCAGGCCGTCGGGCGAGGCGATCAACGGGTTGAGGTCGGCCTCGGCCACCTCGGGGAGGTCGGTGGCCATCCGGGAGAGTCCGGCAAGTGTCCGGCCGACCGCCGTCAGGTCGACGCCGGGGAAGCCGGGGCGGCCCAGCAGCAGCGGGGCGGAGCGTAGTTCGGTGACCATCGTGGTGAGGTCGGCCTCGGTGAGCGGGGCGAGCCGGGCCACCCGGTCGTCGAGGACCTCGGTGGCGGTACCGCCCAGGCCCAGGACCACCAGCGGGCCGAACACCCGGTCCTGCACCACTCCGGCGAGCAGTTCGAGGCCGGGGGCGGCCATCGGCTGCACCAGCACCCCGGCGAGCCGGTCGCCGAAGCGCTCGGCGAACTCGCGGTAGGCGGTGCGCACTTCACTCTCGTCGGCCAGGCCGGTGCGGACGGCGCCGCTCACGCTCTTGTGGACCAGGCCGGGCACGTGCGCCTTGAGTACGACCTTTCCCTCGTGGCCCGCGCCGCGCAGTGACCGGGCGGCCGCCATGGTGCCGGCTTCGTCGGAGGCCAGCACCGAGGGGGTGAGCGGCAGCCGGTAGCAGGACAGGAGTCGGGCGGTGCGGGCCGGGTCGAGCCAGCCGCCGTCCGGCTCGGCCGCGAGGAAGTCCGCGACCAATTGACGGGCCGCGTCCGGGTCGCAGTCGGCGGCCCGCGCCTCGACCCCGGGCGGCTCGGCCAGCCACCGGGCCCGGTCGAGGGCGTGGGCGAGAGCCCGGGCGGCGGCCGTCGGATCGGCGTAGGACGGGAGCTGCCCGCCGTCCGCGCAGGGACGGCAGCGGGTGGGGATCTCCTGGCTGAGCATGACGGCTGTCACCGGGACGCGCCGCCGGGCCGGGCCGTCCAGCAGGGTCCGCAGCAGGTCCTGGTCCGCCCCGGGCGTGAGAGCGGTCGGCACCAGGCACACCAGCAGGGCGTCCACGGCCTGACTGCGGGTCAACAGCTCGACGCACGCCAGGAGTTCGGCGGGGCCGATGGCGGCGGTGGTGTCCACCGGGTTGGCGGTGCCGGCGGCCGGTGGCAGCAGGGCGGCCAGCTCGGCGGTGACGTCGTCCGGGAGCGGGGGCACGCTGAGTCCCGCTTCGACGCAGGCGTCGGCGGCCAGGATGCCGATGCCGCCCGCGTTGGAGACGACGGCGACCGCCCCGCGTGGCCCGGGCAGCGGCTGGGAGTGCAACAGGGCTGCGGTGTCGACCAGTTCGGAGATGCCGCGGGTGGCGGTGACGCCGGCCTGCCGGAACAGTGCCTCGCGCGTGACGGTCGGGGTGGCGGCGGCCGCCGTGTGCGAGGCGGCGCCGCGCCGCCCGGCCGCCGAGCGGCCGGCGTCCACGGTGAGGACGGGAATCGTCCGGGTGACGCGGCGGGCGGTGCGGGCGAAGGCGCGGGGGTTGCCGAAGGACTCCAGGTGCAGCAGTGCCAGGTCGGTGCGCTGGTCGTCCTCCCACCACTGCAGCAGGTCGTTGCCGCTGACGTCGTACTTGTCGCCGAGCGAGACGAAGCTGGAGACCCCGATCCCGAGCCAGGCCAGCCGCTCCAGCAGGGCGATGCCCACACCACCCGACTGCGCGGCGACCCCGGCGCTGCCGGGCACCGGGAACGCGCCGCCGAACTCGGCGTCGAGCCGCACCGCGGGGTCGGTCTGGGCGATGCCCAGGCTGTTGGGGCCGACCAGCCGCATCGAGTGCCGGCGGCAGCTGTGCAGCAGTCGCCGGGCCTGTGTGGCGTCCAGTCCGGAGGCGAGCACCACCAGTGCCCGTACACCGGCGCGCCCGCAGTCCTCGGCCACGCCCGGCACCGCCTCGGGCGGTACGGCCAGCACGGCGAGGTCGGGGGTCTGCGGCAGGGCGGTGACGGAGGGGTACGCGGGCTCGCCCGCGACCTCCTCGGCGCGCGGGTTGACCGCCCAGACCGGGCCGGTGAAGCCGCTCTGACGGATCTTCAGCAGGACCGTGCGGCCGACCGAGCCGGGCCGGCGCGAGGCGCCGAGGACGGCGACCGAGCGGGGGGCGCAACAGTGCGGTCAGGCTGGCCACGTCCGCGGCCCGGCCGCGCTCGTCGACGGCCGTGCGGTAGTGCTCGTCGCTCTCGTCGAGTGGGAAGCTGACCTTGATCTCGCCCTCTTCGGCGTGCCGGTGGACGGGCAGGCCGAGATCGGAGAGGACGCGGTGGACGGCCAGGTTGCCCGCCATCGTGTCGGCCTCGATCGTGCGGATGCCGGATGCCCGGGCCGCGTGCAGCAGGTGCTCGATCAGCAGGGTGGCGACCCCTTGGTGCTGCCAGGTGTCGGCGACGGCCACGGCGAGCTCGGCCCGGCCGGTGTCGACGCTCTCGTAGTCGGCCTCGCCGGCCAGTTCGCCGTCCACCCAGGCCCCCAGGGCCAGGAAGCCGGGCCGGGGCGGACCGCACAGCCGGTCGGTGGCGAGTCGGGGGGCGTTGCGGCTGGCGCCGAAGAACCGCATCCGGCGGCTGGCCTCGGACATCCGTACGGAGTGCAGGTCCAGCACGGCGTCGTGGTCGCTCGGGCCGAGCGGACGGATGACCGCGGTCCTGCCGTCGGCCAGCAGTGCCTCGGTGGTGGCGGGCGGGTACGGGGCGGTGGACATCGCCTGTTCCTCTCGTCGGCTTGCGCGGCCTCGTCTCCACCGTGGGTCCGATCCGGTTTCCGCGACAGGGCCCACCGGCTGCGCGGCCGGGGCCGACCGGCCCTCCCGTCGGCACGGCCCGGGCCGCACGATGAAGGTGATCAAGGGCGTGGGGAGGCTGGGACGCCGCTATCGGGGGCAGGCAACCGGAGGCGGAGATGTCCATGAGCACGGCGGACGGAGAGCGGGCCGGGGCCCGGCCGGTGCACCCCGGCGACCTCGGCCGCAGAGCCGCGCACAGGCGCGAGCAGCTCGGGCTGAGCCGGGAGCGGGTGGCGGAGCGGGCCGGCATGGAGGTGAACCACCTCGACTACCTGGAGACGAGCCCGGCCGCGATCGAGGTCGAAGCCCTCACGAGGCTCGCGGGAGCGCTCGAGACCTCGGTCGGTCACCTGCTCGGTAGTGCTGCCGCGCCGCCTGGTTCGGCTCGGCGGGGTGCCGAGCCCGTACTGGAGGAGCTGGCGGCCTGGGAGTGCTGGGCCAAGATCTCGCCGCGGGGGGTCGGCAGACTCGCTCTGACCACGCCGGACGGCCCGCTGGCACTGCCGGTCAACTACCGCGTCCTGGACGGCACTCTGCTCTACCGCACGGCGGCCGGCAGCGTCCTGGCCCGGGCAGCGGGCAGCCGGGTCGCCTTCGAGGTGGACCGGCTGGACGAGGCGCTACTCCAGGGCTGGAGCGTGCTGCTGACCGGCAGGGCGGAGCAGGTGACCGAACCGGAGGCCCTGGGGTGGCTCGCCCTGCACGCCGACCCGCGCCCCTGGCCGGCCGGGAGCCGGGAGACGTGGCTGCGGATCAAACCGAACACGATCACCGGCCGCCGCATCCGCGCCCGAGGCCTGCCGAACAGCTGAGTGCGGCGCGGGACAGCACACCGAGGAGCACCCGATGGACGTACCGATCGTCGTGGGATTCGACGGATCGCCCGAGAGCGTGGCAGCGGCCGACTGGGCCGTCCGGGAGGGGCTGCGCCGGCAGCGGCCGGTGGAGCTGGTCCAGGTCTGGCCGTGGCACGGCGACCATGTGCTGGGCAGCGACGACGCGGTCCGGTGGGCCAGGCGGCGGCTGGCCGCCGAGGCGGCCGGGTTGCGCGGCCGGATCGCCGGGGTCGACGTGACGGACAGGCACGTCCAGGGCGATCCGGTCACCGTCCTGGCGGTGGCGGGCCAGGGTGCCGCGATGCTGGTTCTCGGCTCGCGGGCGCTCGGCGCGCTGCGGGGCTTCCTGACCGGCTCGGTGGGCAGGCAGGTCCTCGGCCGGGCCGACTGCCCCGTGGTCCTGGTCCGGGCGGACGACAGCTCGCCGTCCGGTGGGAGCGGACTTCCGGCCGCCCGGGACTTGCGGGAGGTCGTGGTCGGACTGAGGGTGCGTCACCCTTCCGAGCGGACGATGGAGTTCGCGTGCGAGGCCGCCGCAGCACGGTCCGCCCCGCTGCGGGTGGTCCACGTCTGGAGCCCGCCGAGCGGCAGCGACTACCTCGCGTTCGCCGCCATCGGAAACTCGGAAAGGGAACTCGCAGAGGCCGAGCAGCACCTGGTCGAGGACGCCCTGCAACCGTGGCACCGCCGCTACCCCCAGCTCGCGATCACGGGGGAGGCACGGCTGGGCACGGTGGCACTCACCCTGCTGGACGCCGCCTCCGGTGCGGACCTGCTGGTGATCGGCCGCCACAGCCGGCGGGTGCCCGTCGGGACCCACCTCGGTTCGGTGGCCCAGGCCGCCGTCCACCACGCGCCCTGCCCGGTCGCGGTCGTCCCGGACGGCTGACGGACCGACAGGCCCGGCACGGCAACGGCCGGGCCGCACACCAGAGAGGTGAGCGACCATGCACGCAGTGATCGTCTACGAGAGCATGTACGGCAACACCCGCCGGATCGCCGAGGCCGTGGCCGAGGGGGTCCACGAGGCGGTGCCGGACGCCGACGTCCGGTGCCTGGAGGTCTCCGAGGCGAGCCCCGAGGTGACCCGCGCCGCGGACCTGCTGGTCGTCGGCGGGCCCACCCACATGCGAGGCCTCTCCTCGGGCCTCAGCCGCAGGCTGGCCACGAGCCCCGGGGCTCGGAAGGACCACGACCCGCAGTCGCCGTCGGGCAGCCGCCCCACCCGGGAGGCCGCGACCGCCGGCCTGCGCAGCTGGTTCCACGCGCTGCCCGAGGCCGGCCCCGACTCCCGTGCCGCCGCCTTCGACACCAGAGGCGAAGCCCGGGGCAGCGGCGGCGCGGCCGGCGGGATCGCCCGCCGCCTGGCACGCCACCGCTTCGACCTGGTGGCCGAACCCGAGGGGTTCGTGGTCCACGGCTCCGTCGGCCCGTTGCGCGACGGCGAACTGGACCGGGCCAGGGACTGGGGCCGCCACCTGGTCTGACGCAGCAGCTTCGCCCCGCCCGTCGCAGCGGGGAGGCAGCACTCACCCCGGGACCGCCGGAACCACCGGTCCCCCCCGGAGGTGAGGAGAGTGTGACGGGACGTATGGACGGGAGATCCGCAGTCGTGACCGGTGGAGCGCGGGGCATCGGCGCGGCCATCGCGCGGGAGTTCGCCGCCGACCGGTGTCGCCCGGTACCGGAGGCTGACCAGCCGTCACTGGGCCGCCGTGGGACAGGGAACGGACCGGGACGGCCTGCTCCGGCTGGAGGTGGCCACCGCCGGTTCGGGGCTCCGCCTGACGCTGGCCGCCCGCACACGGGTCCACCGGTCGGGCGCCCCCGTTCCGGTGGTCCGGACCGAGGAATTCCGGGACGGCTGGGCCGCGCAGGCACACCTCCTCGGCACGGGGGCCACGGGCGCGGTCATCTCCAGCTTCTCCGTGCCTCGGTTCGCCGGACAGGGCCGGGAGGGCGGCGGCCCCGGGGGCCGGCCGGCCCTGGGCCTCACTCGAATGACCTTGGACGGTTTGCCCGGCCCGTGCGCCCGGCCGGACGATGACGTGACTCCTTCCACGCCGATCGGGACCCCCGGGCCGCCCGTTTCGGTAGATCGGCGGTTCGCGTGCGTCAGGAACAGATCGCCACCCCGTCCGGCGAACCCCACGAAGCAGCCTTCCGACCCGCTCGGGGGCCGGCCCGGCGCGCCGAGTACGCGGCGTTCGTCCTGTTCCCCCTGGTCGCTGCCGCGGTGGCGGTCCTCGTTCTGCTCGACTTCCACGGAGGGGCGGCGCAGGAGGGACAGCGGATCGCCCTGTGCGCCGCGGCCGCCTTCTTCAACGTGTTCGTCCTGCTCTACCACCTGACGCATCCTCCGCACCCCAAGTTCCTGATGCTCCGTCGGCGCAGGCTGGCCATCCGCACCCACGCGGTCGGCGGCGTGGTGGAGCTGGTCGCGGGCGTCACCGCCTACTTCGTCGCCGACCCCACGGTGCCGGCCGTCGTGATGGCGCTCGCGGGTCTCGTCCTGCACGTCCCCACGGCCGCCTACCAGATCACCGTGGTCTTCGGCGCCAAGGCGGTGATGGTGCCGGGGTACGTGTTCGTCGTCGTGCTGCACGCGTTCTGCGCGGTGCACCTGCTCGCCGAACCGCGCTCGACCTTCTGGCTGGTCAACACCTTCCTGGTGCTCAACATCTACGTCTGGTGCCGGGTGTTCATCGGGCTCTTCAACTTCCTCGGCCTGTTCCAGGAGTCCGCGTACTCCGTCGCGATCATGTTCTCCGGCCTCCTGATGATCCCGGCGGTGGTCGGATTCGCGGGCAACCTGCTGCTCGTCGTCTTCGTGTTCGCGCACGTCCTCCTGTACCGGGCGGTCGTGAAGCCGTCCCCGGCCGAGTTCGCCGAGTACGTGAGCGAGAAGGGGCGGGAGACCCTCATCGACCAGCGGGTCCGCCAGGCCTGGGCCTCGATCGCCGCCGACGAGGCGCAGGCGGACGACGGCGACGGCGCGGCGCGGCGACGGGCACGAGCGCTCTTCGACGCCCTCGACACCGACCGCAGCGGATCGCTCACCCTGGACGAGATCGACGCGCTGACGAGCCGGTGGCCCGGTCCGTTCCTGGCCGCCTTCGTCGAGCGCTACGGTGCGGCGGGAGAGGTCTCCTTCGAGGTGTTCTACCGGCACCTGTACCGTGCCCACGGCATGGACGGGGGGTCCGGAGACAGGCGGGCGAAGCCCGACCTCTCGTCAGAACGGGCCGCCCGCCGGGTGTTCGACCGCCTCGACCTCGACGGGAGCGGCTCCGTCGATGCCTTCGAGCTGCGCCTGCTCCTGCTCGGATGGGGGCTGCCGGACGGTGAGGTCGACCGCTACCTGCGGCTGTACGGCGACGGCGACGGGTGCATCTCGTTCGAGGAGTTCCACACCGGGATGCGCCCGATCTGGCAGTTCGGCGCCCACATCCTCGCGAAGGAGGCGCGGAACCGGCCGACCGCAGTAGAAGGGCAGGGGTCCCGGCTCTCCCCGATCGAGTGATCGGCGCCCACGGGTGTACCCGGGCGACGCCTCGTGGGCGGTGGACCGTTCTGACGGGAAGACCGGCGTGGCCCTGGCGGCCCACGCCCGTGAAACGGTCGGCAGGTCCAGCCGCTCCCCGCTCAGCGTGCCGCCGCCGATCGCGGCCTGGCCCAGGGGCGCTGCTCGTCGACGGCCGCCCCGACACCATGCCGCACCAGCGGATCGTCCACGTCGACAGGCCGGAAGCGCTCGCCGACGTGCGGCTGCGCGAGGTCGCCCCCGACCGGCTCGCCGAGGCTCCTGCTGGACGACTCGACGTCGCCCTTCGGATGAGCCGCCGGTCATCCGCTGCCCGTTCGCGCGAACCTCCTCCTCAGCGGGCCAGGTCGCGGCGGGCGAGCAGGGCGAACGCCGCGCCGATCCCGACCGCGCCGATCAGGCACAGCAGGGCGAGCGAGGCCCACGGGACGGCGCCGTCGGCGAGTGCGTCGCCCGGGGTGTAGTAGTGGAACGGACTGGCGTAGCGCAACGGTGAGGCCGGGGACCAGGCGAGGGCGACGAAGTTGAGGGCGAAGCCGATCGCGCCGAAGGCGATGACGGTGCCGATCACCTGGGCCCTGCCCCGGGCGACGGCCGAGACGGCCAGGGCCGGGCCGGTCATGCAGAGGGAGAAGCCGAAACCCAGCAGCCCGGCCACGAACACCCCGGTGACCGGCACCTCCCGGTGCAGGTCCGGTGAGAGGGCCACCCCGGCCGCCACCGTCAGGGTGGCCGCCAGGTTCAGCACCAGGGTGACCAGCAGCAGCGCGGCCGTCCGTTCGCCCAGCAGCCGGGCCCGGGAGACCGGACGGACCATCAGCAGTTCCAGGGTGCCCGACTCCACGTCGGCCGCCACCGCCGGCGGCGGCCAGCGAGCCGATCGCGGTGAGCTGCATGGCGATCCAGAACGGGTGGACCAGCCCGGCACCGAGCAGTCCGGGGTAGCTGGCGATCGAGACCTCGCCGGCCGAGCCGCTGAACGCCTTGAACGCGCCCGGCGGGGTCTTGCCACCCCCGGCGAAGAGCTGCATCGGGGAGAGGGTGCCGGTGATCACCACGATCAGCGCCTCGAACAGCACCATGCCCAGCACCAGGGCGACCAGCATCCGACGGCGCCGGTGCAGCGCCAGCCACAGCAGCGGTAGGCGCGTTCTCATGACCCCTCCTCGGGCGTGGTCGGCTCGCGGTAGAGGTCGAGGAAGGCCTCGTCCAGCCCGGCCTCCTCGACCGTCAGGTCGGCCACCGGCAGGGCCAGCAGGCCGCGCAGCGCGTCCGGTACCTCCGACGGTGGCACCAGCAGCTCGACCCGGTCCCCCTGCCAGTCGGGCTGCCAGCGGTCGGCCGCGCCGAGCGGCCGCGCGCCCAGCCCGTCGGCGAAGAGCAGCCGGACCCGGCGGGCCCGGGCTTCGCGCAGTTCGGCGACGCCGCGCACCGTGACGAGCCGGCCCGCCCGGACGATCGCCACCCGTCCGCAGGCCCGTTGGACCTCCGGCAGGACGTGGCTGGAGAGCAGGACGGTGCGCCCGGCGGCCCGGGCCTCGGCGAGCAGCTCGAAGAAGGTCTCCTGGACCAGTGGGTCCAGGCCCTCGGTCGGCTCGTCCAGCACCACCAGTTCGGGGTCGTGCTGGAACGCCTGGACCAGGCCGATCTTCTGCTTCGTGCCCCGGGAGTACTCCCGCACCGCCCGTGCCAGCACCGTCCCGGAGAGCCCGAGCCGTTCGCACAGCTCCGCCCTCCTGGGCGTCGGCGCGCGCTGCAGGTCGGCCAGCAGGTCGAGGGTCTGACGGCCGGTCAGCTCGGGGTAGAGCCGGAGCTCACCGGGCAGGTAGCCGAGGGAGGGAGCCAGCCGGCGGTGGTCGGCGACCGGGTCGAGGCCGAGCGCCCGTACCCGGCCCCCGGAGGGCCGCAGCAGCCCGGTCAGGCAGCGCAGCACGGTGGTCTTGCCGGCCCCGTTCGGGCCGAGCAGTCCGAACACCTCACCGGTCGCGACCGTGACGTCGAGGTGCTCGATGCCCACCGTGCGGCCGTAGTGCTTGGTCAGCGCCCCGAGTTCGATCGCGGGAGCCGGGCCTGTCATCGGGCACCTCCTGGTGGGTCGCGGATCCCGGCACGGCGGTGGCGTCGTGCTGACGGGATACCCGTCCGGGCAGCACCCACTCTGCTTCCGGCCTCGCCGCCCGGGCGAGAGCCGCCCGGCCCACCGGACAGGGCCACTCGGCACTGGCCCGGAACGTGACCGACCGGCTGTGCTGGGGCACGGGGGAGCTCGCCGCACGACCGAGGAGCCCGACCCGAACCTCTACGCGGACCGGCTGCGCCACCGACGCCGACTCGTGGCCCCGCGCGCCGAGATGGGAGACGAATCACCGTGCCTGTCACCACCACCGTCGATCCGGTGCCCCGTGGCCTGACCGAGGATCAGGCACGCCGCCGGCTCGCCGAGTTCGGCCCGAACAGCGTCGAGGCCGCTCCACGGACGCCCTGGTGGGCCCGGGTGGCCGCGCAGCTCAGGGACCCGTTGATCACCGTCCTGCTCGCGGCCGTGGCCCTGACCGTCGCCATCGGCGACCACGCCGACGCGACCGTCATCGCCCTGGTGATCGTGGTGAACACGGTGGTCGGCGTCGTCCAGGAGATCCGCGCCGACCACGCCGTCTCCGCCCTCACCGCACTCTCCGCCCCGACCGCCCGGGTGCTGCGCGAGGGCGAACAGCGCGAGGTGCCGCCGGAGACCGTCGTCCCGGGCGACGTCCTGGTGCTCGGCGAGGGCGACATCGTGCCCGCCGACGCGGCACTCGTCCAGGCCTCGGCCCTGCTGGTGGACGAGTCGATGCTGACCGGTGAGTCCGTCCCGGTGGAGAAGGAGGCCCGGCCCGGATCGGACGTCCTGCAGGCCGGCACCGTGGTGCTGCGCGGCCGGGCCCGGGCCGTGGGTCACCGCGACCGGCGCGGCGGGGTGCGCTCGGCCGGATCGCGCGGCCCTGCTGCACCCGCGGTCGGAGCCCACCCCGCTCCAGCGGCGGCTCGCCGGACTGGGCCGGGTGATCGCCGTGGTGGCCACCGGGCTGTGCCTGCTGGTCTTCGCGCTGGGCCTGGCCCGGGGCGAGCCGCCCGAGGTGATGGGCGTGACCGCGATCAGCCTCGCGGTCGCCGCCGTCCCGGAGTCGCTGCCCGCCGTGGTCACCTGGCCCTGGCGCTCGGCGCCCGCCGGATGGCCGCCCGGCAGGCCGTGGTGCGCCGGCTCGCGGCCGTCGAGACCCTCGGCTCGGTCACCGTCCTGGCGACCGACAAGACCGGCACCCTGACGGAGGGTCGGATGGTGGCCGAACGGGTCTGGACCCCGGCCGGACAGGTCGAGATCCACGGCGACGGGCTACCGGCCGTCCGGCGAGGTGCTCGCGCAGGGGAGTCCGGTCGGAACCGAACTGCTCTTCCCGGTGCGCCGGGTTGCTGCGCTCGGCGGCCCTGTGCAACGACGCCGCGCTGCGCCCGCCCGACCCGGGTGGCGCGGAGTGGACCGCCCTCGGACGACCCGACACGGAGGCGGCCCTGCTGGTGGCAGCCCACCGGGCGGGCTGCGACCCGGACGCCCTGGTCAGGACCCACCCGCGTACTGGCGAGGTGCCGTTCGACAGCCTGCGCAGGCGCATGACGACCCTTCACCACCTCGATCCGCACGCTGTCCTGGTCTGTCTGAAGGGCGCACCGGAGGCCGTCCTGGACCCGGCGGTGCTGGACGAACCGCTGGACCTGCTCGCCCGGGCCCGGGCCGAGGCGGCCGGGCTGGCCGCCGAGGGCTACCGCGTCCTGGCGGTCGCCGACGGGCAGCGCAGCGGGCTCCCCACCCACCCGGCCGACGCGGAGACCGGGCTGTGCCTGCTCGGCCTGGTGGCGGTCAGCGACCCGCCGAAGGCGGCAGCGGCCGAGACCCTGGCCGCCTGCCGCCGGGCGGGGATCGTCCCTGTGATGATCACCGGCGACCATCCGGCCACCGCTCGCGCCATCGCGGTCCGGGTCGGCCTGGTGCCGCCCGATGCGGAGGGCCACGAGGTGGTGACCGGGCAGCAGTTGGCGGACGGCGAGGTCACGGACGTGACCGCGGTGCGGGTGTTCGCCCGCACCGGTCCCGAGCAGAAGCTCGCCATCGTGCGGGCCCGGCAGGACCGCGGAGAGGTGACCGCGATGACCGGGGACGGCGTCAACGACGGCCCCGCGCTGCGGCAGGCCGACATCGGCGTGGCGATGGGCGGGCGCGGCACCGAGGTCGCCCGGCAGGCCGCCGACCTGGTACTGGCCGACGACCAACTCGCGACCGTGGTGGCCGCGGTCGAGGAGGGACGCCGGGTCTACGACAACATCCGGCGCTTCCTGCTGTACGGACTCGCGGGCGGCACGGCCGAGATCCTGCTGATGCTGCTCGGTCCGCTGTTCGGCCTGACGATCCCGCTGACGGCCGGTCAGATCCTCTGGGTCAACCTGCTCACCCACGGCCTCACCGGCGTGGCCACCGGTGCCGAACCGGTCTCCCCAGCGGCGATGCGGCGCCCGCCCCGGCCGCGGGGCCAGCAGGTGCTCGGGGCCGGCCTGTGGCAGGGCGTGCTGCTGCTCGGCACGGTGGTGACGGCGGCTTCCCTGGCCGCCGCTCTGTGGGCCGTGGAGGCCGGACGGCCCTGGCAGAGCGTGCTGTTCCTGGCTCTGCTGACGGCGCAGCTCGGCATGGTGCTGGGCCTGAGGGAGCGCGTCCTCACCCGGGAGAACCCGTTCCTCCCGGCGGCGGTGGCCGCCTCGGCGGCACTCGCCGCAGCCGCCCTCTACCTGCCGTTCCTCAACGGACTGTTGGGCACCGTCCCGCTGGGGACGGCGGAACTCGCGGTGGCGGCGGCAGTGGGTCTGACCGGCTTCGCGGCGGCCCGCCTCCGGGCCGTGGCCACCAGGAGGATCCGGCCGAGCGGCCCGGAGCACCGGGGCCACTCGGCCCTGCTGGATCGGCGCGGGCCCGCCTACCGTGAGGACAGGGCCGCCGAGGGCGCGGCCACCGGACCGGTGGAGGAGCCATGACATCCGCCAGTGAACGCCGACCGGTCGTCCTGGGCGTGGACTCCCTCCGGCCGTCCCCGATGGCCGTCGCGTGGGCGGCCGACGAGGCCGGCCGGCGAGGGCTGCCCCTGCGGCTGGTGCACGCGGTGCCGTCCGAGCCCGCCCTGCACCGCCCGTTCGAGCAGGCCAGGTACCAGCAGGCGCTGCGCGAACAGGGCGCCGAGGCACTGGAGAAGGCGGAGGCCACCGCCCGGGCCAGGCACCCGGGGCTCGAGACCTCGATCGCCCTCGGCGAGGGGACGGCCTCCCACCTGCTCTGCCGGGAGTCCGCCGACGCCGAGCTGATCGTGCTCGGCTCCCGCCACCTCTCCCGGGTCGAGGAGGTCCTCAGCGCCCGGTCGGTCACCGTACCGGTGAGCGCCCAGGCCGACTGCCCGGTCGCGGTGGTGGGTTCACCCGAGCACGTCACCCAGGATCCGCCGTACCTGGTGGTCGGGGTGGACGCCAGCCCCTCGTCGGTGGCTGCCGTGGAGCATGCCTACCAGGCGGCGGCCCTGCGCGGCGCGGAGCTGCACGCGATCTGGGTCTGGCAGCCTCCCTTCGTGGCCCTGGCGGCCGAGGAGTTCTCGCTCCGCGAGGGGCGACGGCTGCTGCACGAGAGCACCGCCGGCCTGTCCGCCACCCATCCGGACGTCCGGGTGGTCCACGAGGTGCTGGTCGGCCACCCGGTCGAGGAACTCGCCAAGGAAGCCGAACACGCGCTCGCCGTCGTGGTCGGCCGCCGCGGCCGGGGCGGCTTCACCGGCATGCGTCTGGGCTCCGTCCCGCACGGGCTGCTCCACCGTGCGACCAGTCCCGTGGTGACCGTCCCGTCGGCGCGGTGAGCTACGGCCGGCCCGTGGTGCGACACGACGGGATGACCGAAGGGTAACGTTTCTCCGGTTTTGATCCTTCTAGGGTGATCACGCACTGCACATCCGGTACCGGAAGGTACCTGCACCCCGAGGGGTCAGTCCCATGCGCCTTCGTCAGGCCGCCGTCACCACCGTGGGCGTCTTCGCCCTGCTGTTGTCCGCCCCGTCGCCCGCGAACGCCGCCTCCGGCGACTTCGAGTACAAGACCGCCGCCGGAGTCGGGGCGGTGCTCTCCGACCCCACCAGCGGCATCTGCCTCAACCTCGACGGCGCCACCGAGGAGAGCCCCGCCCACTCCCCGAGGAACTTCACCGACGCCACGGCCACCGTCTTCCTCGACTCCGACTGCGGCGGCGACACCTACTACGTCATGAACCCCGGCAAGAAGCTCGGAAGCCGACTCAAGCTGCGCTCCGTCATCTTCTCCTGACGACCGATCAGCGCCCGGTCGGGAAGCGATGCCGTGGCGCTCCCCGACCAGGTGGCGGCGTCGACGGCCGGGCCTACGCCCTGGCGCGCGGTAGGCCCGGCAGTGCCGGCCCCGGGGGATCAGGCACGCGGACGGTAGGCCCACGGCTGCTCGAACCGCTGACCCGTGTCGTCCTCGGCCCAGTCGAGCGTGTGGTGGACCGCGACGACGCCGTCCACCGCGCGGCAGAGCCGTTCGGCGACCGGGATCAGGCTGCGGCGGGGGAGGCGTCCGGTCAGGGTGACCACGCCGTCGGTGACGTCGGCTCGGACCGCGTCGGCGGCCAGCCACAGGGTGGCGCCCAGGACGTCGTGGTTGATCTCCTCGCGGATGGCGGCGTCGTGGCGCAGGAAGACCTGGAGCAGGTCGCGTCGGCTGACGATGCCGATCAGCCGGCCGGCCTCGTCCACCACCGGCAGGCGCTTGATGCGGTACTTGTCCATGGCGCGGGCGGCCTCGGGCACCGACCAGCCGGGGCGGGCGGTGACGGCGGGGCTGGTCATCAGTCCGCCGGCGGTCTCGGCCTCGGCCCGGGCGCGGTCGCCGGGGTTCAGCCAGCGGCCGGGCGAGTGCCCGTCGGGGTCGGGGAGTACGGCCTCCTTGCGGAGCAGGTCCGCCTCGGAGACCATGCCGAGCGGCCGGTCCTGGTCGTCGAGGACCGGGACCGCCGTGATGTCGTTGCGGTGGAACAGGCCCGCGACCTCCTTGAACGGGGTGTCCGGCCCGGCGGTGACGACCTCACGGGTCATCACGTCGCCGACGGTGCGGTGCTGCATTGTCCTCAACTCCTCGGGTCGGTGTCCTCAGAGTGGCCCCGTGAGCGCGGCCCGGGACAGGGCCGTTCGGACCTGCCCAGCGGGCCGGAACGGCCCAGGACACCCGGCAACGGCAGGGCGCACGATGAGAGGGCGGGGGACACGGCAGGAGGACGGACATGGACTCGAACGCTCCTCAATCCACAGCTCGTCCAGGGCTGTTGACGTTCCTCGGCGGGGTCGGCACGGTGACCGGCAGCAAGTTCCTGCTGGAGACCGACCGCTCGCGGGTGATGATCGACTGCGGCCTCTACCAGGGCCTGGCCGACCTGCGCCGCCGCAACCGCCGCCCGTTGCCGCTGGATGCGGCCGACATCGACGCCGTCGTGCTCACCCACGCCCACCTGGACCACTGCGGCTACCTGCCCCGGCTGGTCAAGGACGGCTTCCGCGGCCCGGTGCTCACCACCCGGGACACCGCCCGCCTGGCCGAACTGGTCCTCCGCGACAGTGCCCACCTCCAGCAGGAGGACGCCGACCGCGCCAACCGGGGCGGCTGGTCCAAGCACCGCCGCGCCGTCCCCCTCTACGACGAGCAGGACGCCGAACGCGCCATCGCCATGCTCGACCCGGTCGCCCTGGACACCGATGTCGAGATCACCGGCGGCACGGTGCTGCGCCTGCACCACGGCGGCCACATCCTCGGCTCCGTCTGGGTCCACCTCACCCTGGAGGACGGTCACACCCTGGCCGCCAGCGGCGACCTCGGCCGCCCCGTCCACCCACTCCTGCGCCCGCCCGAGCCGTTCACCGGCGCCGACGTGCTGCTGATGGAGTCCACCTACGGCAACCGTCAGCACGAGGAGACCGCCGCCCGCGAGCGCTTCGCCACCGCGATCGAACGCACCCTCGCCCGCCGCGGCACCGTCGTCATCCCCTCCTTCGCCGTCGACCGCACCGAGGTGGTCCTGCACCAGCTCGCCGAACTGCGCGCATCCGGCCGCCTGCCCGCCCACATCCCGGTGTACGTCGACAGCCCGATGGCCCTGGCCGCCCTGGAGATCTACCGCGAGGCCTTCACCACCCGCTCGCCCCAGCTGCGCCCCGAGGCGCTGGCGGCGGGCGAGCGAGCGCTGAGCCCCGAGCCGTTCACCCTGATCCGCTCCCTCCAGGAGTCCCTCGCCCTGGCGGACTCCGACGCACCGTCGGTCCTGGTCTCCGCCTCCGGGATGGCCACCGGCGGCCGCGTCGTCCACCACCTCGGCCGACTGCTCCCCGACCCCCGCAACACCGTCATCGTGGTCGGCTACGCCGCCGCCGGCACCCGGGCCCGTGATCTGGTGGACGGCGCAAGGGTGTTGAAGATGTACGGCGGCTACGTCCCGGTCCGTGCCGAGGTGGTCAACGTGCCCGCCTTCTCCGCCCACGCCGACGCCGCCGAGATCATCGACTGGCTGCGCCAGGCCCCGCCGCCCAGTGCCACCTACCTGGTGCACGGCGAACCCGAAGGCTCCCGGGCGCTACGGGACCGGATCGACCGGGAGCTCGGCTGGACCGCCGTCGTCCCCCGGCCCGGCGAGCGGGTACTCGTGCGCTGACGGCTCAGTCCGACGCTCCGTCACGGCGGCGTCAGGCGCCGTCCGGGAGAGGCCTGCACGTGTTGGGACGAGGGCCCGGGAGCGAACTCGAGGTACGCGTCGCGGACTTGGCCATCACTGACGAGCCCGATCCAGCTCCACCGGCGGCCCCGGGCATGGGCGTGGGCGAGCGCCGTGGCGGCGCCCGGCGCCCGCTGCCGGCAGGTCCGTCCGCCGGCCGACGGGCCGGGCCGCAACGGGGTGGTCCGGCCTCGTCGCGGGCTGACGCACCGTCAGCGGGCTGGGCATCAGTCGTGCGGGACGACCGCGACCGGAGCGTAGGCGTGGTGCAGTACGGCGTGGGCGGCCGGGCCCAGCCGCATCCCCACCGGGTGTGGCCGGCGGCGCCGCCCGACCACCACCAGTGCGGCGGCGTCCCTGGACGCCTCCACCACCGCACCGGCGGCCGTGCCAGCGCGGGCGTCCAGAATGACGGGTACATCCGGATAACGGTCGCGCACGGGGTTGACGGCCGTGTCGAGTCGCTCGAGCTCGATGTTGCCGAGCTTCTCCCAGGTCTCGTGCGGCGGCACCCAACCCGAGTAGCTCCAGGCGGCCGGCAGCTCCCAACCGTGCACCGCACGGAGCTTGGCACCGAGCAGGTCGGCCTGCCGGAAGGCGAACTCGAGCGTCACCGACGACGGGGCGTGGCTGTCCACACCGACCACCACCTCGCCCTTCTGGTGGCCGCCGGTGGTCTCGGAGGACGAAGCGCGCACCAGGACGGTGGGCCGCTCGCAGCGGGCCGCCACCGCGAGGCCGACCGAGCCGACCACCAGACCGGCGAAGCCACCCAGGCCGCGCGAGCCCAGCACCAGCGCCCCGGCCTGCTCGGCGCTCCTCACCAACAGGTCCGCCGGGTCACCACCGACCAGCAGCTCGGCCCTGACCGTCAGACCGGGGTGCGCCCGACGGACCTCCGCCGCCGTTTCGTCCAGCAGCTGCTCCGTCAACCCCCGCACGCCACCCGGCGCTCCGGGGGCGGAGCGGGCGTCGTCCGACCAGGTCTGGACGTGGCTGATCCGCAGCTCCGTCCCACGGCGCGCGGCCTCCGCCGCTGCCCAGGTGACCGCGGCCCGGCTTTCGGGCGAGCCGTCGACACCGACCAACAGTGTTCGGTTCATGGCGGACCCCCTCCTCGTGTCCTCCGGCCCGGGGCACGGCGCACCGGGCCGAGAGACCAGCTTCGGCCCGCGCCGTTCCCGCACACAGGGCCGTTCGGGCCGCCCCTGCGGGACCGGTGGTCCCTGGACCTCTCCGTGTTCGACCTGGCCTTGGACCCCGTGATTGCCGAGCCTCGACGCTGCTTCGTGCGCCGCAACCCGGTCCGCATCATTGCGGCCTGGGCCCTGGTGGTCGGCGACTGCGAGGAGCCGCGAGGGGCAGCGCCGGCGCGCATGTCCCGCCGGGGCGTACTCCGCCTGGTCAGGCTGACTGGCGGGGGGCGGGCGGGGTGAGGACGGCGAAGGTCTCGTCGACGAGGTGGCCCAGATCGCCGCGTGCGCCGTCGGCGCTCCACTGCTCCAGGGCGATGTTGAGGCAGTCCAGAGCTGCGGCGGCGCGCACCGACTGGGCGAGCGTCGCCGACCGGTCCGTCCCGGTGCGGGTGGCGAGGGCTCGGGCCAAGAGGGTGCGCCAGCCGTCCTGCTTCTCCAGTCGCCGTGCGCAAAGCAGCGAGGTCTCCGCGACCAGCGCCAGCAGGGCGAGGGCGTGCTCGGGGTCGCGGAGGTAGGGGGCGATGGCGGTGTCCATGGCCCGCCGCAGTGCGGTCCAGTCGTCCTCGGCCGCCGGGCGCGCGCGCAGGGCCCCCGCGAGCTGCTCGCCCTGGGCGTCGAACGCCTCCAGGGCGGCCTCCTCCTTGCTGCGGAAGTACCGCAGGAACGTGCTGCGCGACACGCCGGCCGCATGGGCCAGGTCGTCGATCGTGACCTTTTCGAACCCGCGCTCCCGGAACAGGTCGAACGAGACCTGCGCCAGCTGCGCCCGTACGGCGGCGCGGGCGATGCCCCTGCTGCCCGTGCCCTGTGTCGTGCTCACTGCCCGATCCCCGCTTCCGTTCGCCTCCGCCTCTCGGTAATGGTACAAAGGAACGGATGTGGAACTGAGTGTCATGAATGACCGAATGGCCCATAAAGGGATTGTTGCTTCACTGAAGCGACGGGGACTCCCCATCCCACGAGCAACGACCGACGACCAGCGGACGGGATGGCCCAAGGCCCCCACCCGCCGCCGCGAACGCAGGAGCACCGCCATGACCAAGACCCTCGGCATCATCGGCAGCGGCATGATCGGCAGCACCATCGCCCGCCTGGCCGTCACCGCCGGCCTCGACGTCGTCATCAGCAACTCCCGTGGCCCGCGCACCTTGCAGGCCCAGGTTGCCGACCTCGGCCCGCAGGCCCGGGCAGCCACCCCCGCCGAGGCCGCCCGCGCCGCCGACCTGGTCGTGGCCGCCGTCCCGCTCGGCGCGATCGGGCAGCTGCCCGCCGATGCCCTCGCCGGGAAGACCGTCATCGACGCCATGAACCACTACCCCGAGCGGGACGGTGGCCTCCTCCCACTGGAGTCCGGAGAGCTCACCTCCAGCGAACTGGTCCAGCACCACCTCCCCGGCGCGCACGTGGTCAAGGCGCTCAACAACGTTTTCTTCGCGCACTTGGCCGTCCTCGCCCGCCCGGCCGGAGCGCCCGATCGCAGCGCGCTGCCTGTCGCAGGCGACGACCCGTCGGCCGTTGCCGCGACCGTCGCGCTGCTCGACGTGCTCGGCTACGACGGCGTCCCCTTCGGCACCCTCGCGGACAGCTGGCGCACCGAGCCCGGCACCGCGGTTCAGGCCGTCCCCTACGCGCAGGCCCCGGCGACCGAGCCCGAGAGCTGGGACTGGATCTTCCAGGCCCCCGCCGCCCCCGCGTCCGCCGCCCGCATCCGCGCTCTTCTGGACTCCGCCGCACGGACGCCCGCTCCCTGAACCAATTGGGTCGGCCCTCGCCGCCCGCAGCCCGGGGAGCTGCTCGCCGAGCTCACGCTGGGGTCGCCGCGGGCAGCGCGGCACCGTCGGCACCCACCGAGCCGATCAGAAACGCGAGCCGGTCGGGGGCTCGATGCCCTGCTTGACGCGTGCGGGGAGCGGCACGTTCCGGTAGTCGCCCTCCTCGCGATGCTTCAGCGGCGCGTAGTCCTGAGTGGTCTGGTTGACCTGCTCGGTAGTCCGGTAGACGTCGTCAGCAACGATGCAGTCCGCAGCCGCTCATGAGGTCGGCGACGAGCTGCAGCACCTCGTCGCCCGCGACGCGCAGGTCGCGGAGCTGGTCCGGCGACGGGATCACGGCGCGCTTCGGGTCGTACCGCGGGGCGACGACGCCCTCCAGCGGGTTCTCGTCGTAGAGGCAGAGGCAGAGGCGGTGAGCGTCGAGCAGGACGGCCCACAGCTTGTCGAAGGCGTTCGACTGGGTGGCGAGGCCGACGCCGTTGCGTTCCATGGTCACGATGAAGGCGTCGACGACCTCGAAGTCGAAGGTCCCAACCCGCCGGCTCGCGAAGGCCGGCAGCAGGTGGTGCTCGATCAGCGAGTCGAGGTGCCGGACAGGGGCCGGGCTCAGGTGCCGCTGGGAGGCCCGCCACTCCGTCAGGTACTCGTGCGACTGCATCGGGCCGTACTTCTGGATCCGCTCGGCCCTCCGCTGGTCGTGCGGGTTGTGCGTGCGCTCCTGGTAGACCTCGGCGAGCCGGGTCTTGGCCTTGTCCTGCGTGGCGAAGCCGGACTCCTCGGTCTGGCGCCCGGCCGCGTTCGGGTACCTCTCGGTCGTCGAAGCCGTCCCGGCCTGACGCCCCCTCAAGGGGCGAGCCCCGACGGACCGTGGTCCGACGGGGCTCGGGGTGGGGAAGGGTGGGCGAGGCCGGAGTCGAACCGGCACAGCCGAAGCGGGGGCTTTACAGGCCCTTGGGCTCTCCAGTGCCCAGCTCGCCCTTGATGGAGAAGCGGAGGAGGTGGGGGTCGAACCCACACGGGTGCTCGCGCACCCCGACGGTTTTCAAGACCGCGGCCGGCGCCACCTGTCGGCTGGCTCCTCCGTGAACGTGAACTGCTGTGTGCTGCGCGGAGAGTGCGCGGATCGAACGCGCGCGGGCTTTCACCCGACTACGGCTTAGCAAGCCGCTGCCTTACCACTCGGCCAACTCTCCTGGTGCTGCGCTGCCGGACGAGGATTCGAACCTCGAACCTCCTGATCCAGAGTCAGGCGTGCTGCCAGTTGCACCATCCGGCACTGCGGGGCGGCGGCACAACGCGAAGGCCGCCCGGACGGGGTCTCCCCCTGGGCGGCCTGGCACGTGACGGTGCCGGTCTCTACCGCGTGGAGGGATACCCCTGGCTCTGCTGCGAGCTCGAAGAACGCTGATACGACTGGCTGTTGCTCATGACGTGCGTTCCTCTCCGTGGCGGTGCTGCCGGGCTGATGCCCCTACTCTGCGGCAGACCCGCGAAGCAGGGCAACGCATTTTCCGTCCCGGACCTACCGGCTCGAGCGGGCCCGGATCCGACCGGGGCGGCCAGCGGTTCCGGCCGGAACCGGGCAGGCCTGACCGGGCCCCTGATCAGTGTCCGGCGACGGATGGGCAACCCCGCCCCGTGCGGCGCGGTGCGATGGGAGGCGGGGCGGTGGGAACAGGGGTGGGACGGTCAGGGCAGGTGGCGATGGGAGGCGGGGAGCTGGTTGACGGCGACGATCAGGACCGGCACACCAGCGGGCCCACGGTGTTGCCCGTACTCAGGGCCGCCGGCACCACGGTGCGCCTCCGGATCGGCGATCCTGGTCGAGTACGACGAGGCCGTCCTCGAATTCGGCGGCTTCACCGACTGGTTGACGATGCGTCGGCGGCTACGGAACACGTGCAACACCGTGGGCCGGGCGCCTGCCCCGCCCCCCGGGGGCGCGGCCGAGGCGGCGACGTGGAGGCGGTAGGCGCCCACCCACGGGCCGGATTCGACGTGGTGAACGTCGGGCGGACCGAGTTGACCCAGGACGTCTTCTTCGACGTCTACTGCGAGCTCGTGGTGCCCGCCCTCGGCCGATCGACCACGGCGGTGCGCAGGAGCTGCGGTTGGAACCGCCGCACGGGGGCAGGCGCGAGTGCGCGGCGTGAACCGGCTCGCCGACAGCCGAGGAGGAGTGTGAGCCCATGAGTGGCGATGACGAGAAGGAACGGGCCCGGAAGGCGGAGCCGCCGGTACGCGATGAGACCCCCGAGTCCCGGATGACCGGAGAAGGAGCACCACCCCCGGCCCAGGACGAGGACGCCGAGCCCAAGGCCCCCGCAGGCCGCCCGAGTGAGCGTGACGGCCGGTAGGAGGCCACGAGTCGGGGTGGGGCCCACACCCGGCCCTGCTGCGACTGTTCAGGATCGGGCAGGCCGCATCCTGAACGTCTCCCGCCCCGGCCAGCACCTCCCGGTCGCGTCCGCCCCGCGACGTGGCAGCCACCCGCATCGAAGGAGTTCAGTCCCATGGGAACCGTCCCCGTACCGTCCGATCCCGACGTCGTCCCGGTGCCGCCGCCCGCCCCGCCCGCGCCTCCGGGACCGCCGGAGCCGGTCGCGCCGCCCGTACCCCCGGACCACCCCGCCCCGCCCGGCTCGCCCACCCCTCCGGCTGAGCCGCCCCGCCCGGCCCCCGGACCGCCTCTTCCCGAGCCCGGTCCTGCGGAGCCGCCCGACTGATCACCGGACGGGACCCGGCCGGCCCTGCCGTGAGGCGGCAGCTCATGACCGCCGGCCGGACACCCTGTGAAGGTCGTGCGCCCGCCGGAGTGTCCCGCGCCAGGCGGGGCAGCCGCGCCAGGACGAAGGGCGGGCCACTTGCCCCGCCGGTCGGCCCGCTACGAGGGGAACAGCGTTGACCACCTCCAGGAGCACCCTGCACTGCCTCGCCGTACGGATCCTCAACGGACCGCACCCCGACCTCGTGCTCGCGTGCCGTCTCGCCTTCGACACCGCCCTGCCCTACGGCGTCCACCTCGGGATCTCGGGGGCGAGGCCGTTCGCGGACGGCGAGCCGCCGGTGTGTTGGACCTTCGGCCGGGACCTGCTCGACCAAGGCCTGCGTCGCCCGGCGGGACAGGGGGACGTCCTGGTCGCTCCCGGCCCCGGCGGCACGGTCCTGGTGGAGTTGCGCGGGCCTGCCGGGAGCGCCGTCCTCGGCCTGTCGGCGGAGCAGGTCGGCGCCTTCCTCGACGACGCCTACGCCTTGGTCCCGCAGGGTGCCGAGGGCGAGCACCTCGACGTCGACGAATGCCTGACCCGCCTGCTGGTCCGGCCCGAACAGGCGTGAGCGCCCCGCAGCGCCGATCGTGACAGGAACCGAACGCTCCAGGCGTACGGTGGTGCCCTGACGACCGGCACGGCCCCGGGCGCGCAGCAGGGCGTTGAGGCCGCAGGAGTCGATGAAGGTGTTGGCCGCGAGGCCGACCAAGAGTGCGAGCAGGCTGGTGCCTAGGGCTTCGTCGAGTGCCCGCTCCAATAGGGGACCTGGCCGGTGTGAGCGGACACCACCGGGCTGTCATTCCCGCGAGGAAGGGCCGGCCGCGGATCCCGCCGTCTTCACTACGTG
>NZ_BAAAYB010000080.1:0-26427 GCF_039535905.1 Kitasatospora albolonga
CGCAGGTCCGCCTGCTGCGCGGGGGCCAGCGTGAGCATCCGCAGCATCCGGGCCTGCGGGGCCGGCAGCGCGCGGTACGTCAGCAGGAAGGCGGCGTCCAACGGATCGCTCTCCGGCACCGGCACCGGCTCCGCCGCGTCCGGATCCAGCACCGGCCGCTCCGCCTCGGGCACCTTCTGCCCCTTCGGCCCCTCCCCCTTCGACGGGCCGACGCCCTGCGGGCTGCCGGTCGGCTTGGCCGGGGCCCGCTTCCCGCTCCGCTGCTCCTTCTCCCGGCGGCGGCCCTCGGCCGTCAGATCGGTCAGCCCGGCCGCCGCGGCGTCGGTCAGCGCCCGGGTGGCCTCCGTCACGGCCGCCTTGGGCAGGGCCCGCAGCCAGCCCCCCATCAGCCGCAGCGCGGTCGGCCGCGCCGCACAGGCCTCCGCCAGCCGGGCCGCCGCCACCGGGTCGGCCGCCACCCGGTTGCTCCCGGCCAGCGCGCTCAGCAACTCCACCGAGGCCCGTGCCCCGAGCCCGCCGAGGATCACCGGGTCGATCCCCTCGATCCCCGTCAACGGCCCCGCCGTGGTCGCCACCACCAGGGCCAGCGGCGCCTCCGCCAGCAGCGGCCACAGCTGCCCGGCGTCCCGGACGTCGTCCAGCACCAGCAGCGTCCGGCGCCCCGCCACCGCCTCCCGCAGCACCCGGCAGGCCGGGCCGTCCCCGGCCTCCGCCTCGGCCCGCTCGGGCAGCTCGGGCCGGCGGCTCCTTGCCCAGCTGCTCCAACAGCTCCCGCGCCGCCGCCTCGGACGCCACCCGGCGCCCGTCCGGCGCCGACAGCCGCGCGAACGCCACCCCGTCCGGGTACTCCGCCGCCACCGAGGCGGCGAACCTGACGGCCAGTGAACTCCGCCCCGACCCCGGCCGCCCCCGCCACCACCAGCACCGGACAGAGCCCCGCCACCACCCCGCCGCGGCCCGCCTCCAACGCCGCCAGCTCGGCCCGCCGCCCCACGAACAGCTCCGGCCCCGACGGCAGCCGGCCCGTCCCCACCTCCGGCCGCACCTCCACCGTCGCCGTCTTCCTCGCCACCCGCGCCACTCCCGACCGTCAGCCGACAGACCCCGGCCGGGCCCTGCGGCGAGCGTAATTCGCCCGCAGGCCCGCACCTGCCCGCGACACCAGTACTACGAACCACCGAATCACCCACCCGGCGCAGGCAAGCATCGAGCGCCCCGCAGGGGCGCGAGGAACTGCGCGCAGGGGAACGGCGGCACGTGCAACCGGCTGACGGCGGTTCAGTTGTCGTTGGGCCGCCTTCCGACTCGCGCAGTTCCTCGCGCCCCCGGGGTCACCACGTGCGTTCGACGCGCCTGGTCGGTCCGCCGTGATGCCCCAGTACGCGACCTGCCAGGGCTCGCCGTCGCGCGCTGGTGACCGCCACCGACAGGGCCCGCGGGCGGAGACGTCAGACGAACGGCCGCGCCGGCCACGGCGAGTCCGCCGCCCGCAGCGCGTCGACGCCGCCCGTGGTCAGGGCCGCGTGCAGCGCCAGCGTGCCCGCCATCAGCGTCGGGTTGTGCAGCTCACCGGCCAGTACCAGCCGCAGCAGGTCCGCGAGGGGCACCCGCTGGACCTCGATCTCCAGCTCCTCGCCGTGCGCGGCGAAGCGGTCGCCGTCCGCCGCCGACAGGCCGGTCGCCAGGAAGAGCCGCAGCGCCTCGTCCGTCCCGCCCGGCGAGGTGTAGAAGTCGACCAGGACCTTCCACTCCGCCGCCTTGCAGTGGGCCTCCTCGAAGAGCTCCCGCTGGGCGGCGTGCAGCGGGTTCTCCCCCGGCACGTCGAGCAGCCCGGCCGGGAGCTCCCACAACCGCTGCCGGACCGGGTGCCGGTACTGACGGAGGATCAGCACCCGCTGCTCCTCGTCCACCGCGAGCACCGCCACCGACCCGGGGTGGACCTGGTAGTCGCGCCGGGCGTAGCTGCCGTCCGGCATCAGGACCTCGTCCGTCCGCACCCCGGTGACCCGCCCCCGGAACGGCTCCGAGCTGGACCGCACGGTCCACTCCTCGGCCTCGTCCCGGATCTCCCACTGCTGAGTCTCAGTCATGCCACTCCCCTTCTCGTCACTCAGACATTAACCCACACGCGAACGGCGGCCGTGCGAAACGCACGACCGCCGTCCGTGAACCTCCCGCGAACTACTCCGCGTCGGTCTTGATCTTGATGGCCGCGGCCACCAGACCCGCGAAGAGCGGGTGCGGGCGGGTCGGGCGGGACTTCAGCTCCGGGTGCGCCTGGGTGGCGACCAGGTAGGGGTGGACCTCGCGCGGGTACTCGACGTACTCGACCAGGTCACCCTTCGGGGAGAGGCCGGAGAACTGCAGGCCGGTCTTCTCGAGGTCGGCGCGGTAGGCGTTGTTGACCTCGTAGCGGTGGCGGTGGCGCTCCTCGACGTACTGCTCGCCGCCGTAGACCTCGCGGACGATCGAGCCCTCGGCCAGCTTGGCCGGGTAGAGGCCCAGACGCATGGTGCCGCCCAGGTCGCCCTTGCCGTCGACGATCGCCAGCTGCTCGGCCATGGTGGAGACGACCGGGTACTTGGCGGCCGCGTCGAACTCGGTGGAGTTGGCGTCCGGCAGGCCGGCCAGGTTCCGCGCCGCCTCGATGACCACGCACTGCAGGCCCAGGCACAGGCCCAGCAGCGGGATGCGGTTCTCGCGGGCGTAGGTGATGGCCGCGACCTTGCCGTCCACACCGCGGTCGCCGAAGCCACCGGGGATGCAGATCGCGTCCACGTCGCCGAGCTGCTCCTGCGCGCCCTCGGGGGTCAGGCAGTCGTCGCTGGTGACCCACTTGATCTCGACCCGCGCGTTGTTGGCGAAGCCGCCCGCGCGCAGCGCCTCGGTGACCGAGAGGTAGGCGTCCGGGAGGTCGATGTACTTGCCGACCAGCGCCACCTTGACGATGTGCTGGGGCTCGTGGACCCGGCCCTCGCATCGTCACGGTGGCGCTGGTCGGCTAAGTACATCGACCTCCCGGACGCCTACCTCTCGGTCACCGAGGCGCTGCGCGCGGGCGGCTTCGCCAACAACGCGCGGGCGAGATCAAGTGGGTCACCAGCGACGACTGCCTGACCCGAGGGCGCGCAAGGAGCAGCTCGGCGACCGTGGACGCGATCTGCATCCCCGGTGGCTTCGGCGACGCGGTGTGGACGGCAAGGTCGCGGCCATCACCTACGCGCGAGAACCGCATCCCGCTGCTGGGCCTGTGCCTGGGCCTGCATCGTGCGTGGTCATCGAGGCGGCGCGGAACCTGGCCGGCCTGCCGGACGCCAACTCCACCGAGTTCGACGCGGCCGCCAAGTACCCGGTCGTCTCCACCATGGCCGAGCAGCTGGCGATCGTCGACGGCAAGGGCGACCTGGGCGGCACCATGCGTCTGGGCCTCTACCCGGCCAAGCTGGCCGAGGGCTCGATCGTCCGCGAGGTCTACGGCGGCGAGCAGTACGTCGAGGAGCGCCACCCGCCACCGCTACGAGGTCAACAACGCCTACCGCGCCGACCTCGAGAAGACCGGCCTGCAGTTCTCCGGCCTCTCCCGAAGGGTGACCTGGTCGAGTACGTCGAGTACCCGCGCGAGGTCCACCCCTACCTGGTCGCCACCCAGGCGCACCCGGAGCTGAAGTCCCGCCCGACCCGCCCGCACCCGCTCTTCGCGGGTCTGGTGGCCGCGGCCATCAAGATCAAGACCGACGCGGAGTAGTTCGCGGGAGGTTCACGGACGGCGGTCGTGCGTTTCGCACGGCCGCCGTTCGCGTGTGGGTTAATGTCTGAGTGACGAGAAGGGGAGTGGCATGACTGAGACTCAGCAGTGGGAGATCCGGGACGAGGCCGAGGAGTGGACCGTGCGGTCCAGCTCGGAGCCGTTCCGGGGGCGGGTCACCGGGGTGCGGACGGACGAGGTCCTGATGCCGGACGGCAGCTACGCCCGGCGCGACTACCAGGTCCACCCCGGGTCGGTGGCGGTGCTCGCGGTGGACGAGGAGCAGCGGGTGCTGATCTCCGTCAGTACCGGCACCCGGTCCGGCAGCGGTTGTGGGAGCTCCCGGCCGGGCTGCTCGACGTGCCGGGGGAGAACCCGCTGCACGCCGCCCAGCGGGAGCTCTTCGAGGAGGCCCACTGCAAGGCGGCGGAGTGGAAGGTCCTGGTCGACTTCTACACCTCGCCGGGCGGGACGGACGAGGCGCTGCGGCTCTTCCTGGCGACCGGCCTGTCGGCGGCGGACGGCGACCGCTTCGCCGCGCACGGCGAGGAGCTGGAGATCGAGGTCCAGCGGGTGCCCCTCGCGGACCTGCTGCGGCTGGTACTGGCCGGTGAGCTGCACAACCCGACGCTGATGGCGGGCACGCTGGCGCTGCACGCGGCCCTGACCACGGGCGGCGTCGACGCGCTGCGGGCGGCGGACTCGCCGTGGCCGGCGCGGCCGTTCGTCTGACGTCTCCGCCCGCGGGCCCTGTCGGTGGCGGTCACCAGCGCGCGACGGCGAGCCCTGGCAGGTCGCGTACTGGGGCATCACGGCGGACCGACCAGGCGCGTCGAACGCACGTGGTGACCCCGGGGGCGCGAGGAACTGCGCGAGTCGGAAGGCGGCCCAACGACAACTGAACCGCCGTCAGCCGGTTGCACGTGCCGCCGTTCCCCTGCGCGCAGTTCCTCGCGCCCCTGCGGGGCGCTCGATGCTTGCCTGCGCCGGGTGGGTGATTCGGTGGTTCGTAGTACTGGTGTCCGGGCAGGTGCGGGCCTGCGGGCGAATTACGCTCGCCGCAGGGCCCGGCCGGGGTCTGTCGGCTGACGGTCGGGAGTGGCGCGGGTGGCGAGGAAGACGGCGACGGTGGAGGTGCGGCCGGAGGTGGGGACGGGCCGGCTGCCGTCGGGGCCGGAGCTGTTCGTGGGGCGGCGGGCCGAGCTGGCGGCGTTGGAGGCGGGCCGCGGCGGGGTGGTGGCGGGGCTCTGTCCGGTGCTGGTGGTGGCGGGGCGGCCGGGGTCGGGGCGGAGTTCACTGGCCGTCAGGTTCGCCGCCTCGGTGGCGGCGGAGTACCCGGACGGGGTGGCGTTCGCGCGGCTGTCGGCGCCGGACGGGCGCCGGGTGGCGTCCGAGGCGGCGGCGCGGGAGCTGTTGGAGCAGCTGGGCAAGGAGCCGCCGGCCGAGCTGCCCGAGCGGGCCGAGGCGGAGGCCGGGGACGGCCCGGCCTGCCGGGTGCTGCGGGAGGCGGTGGCGGGGCGCCGGACGCTGCTGGTGCTGGACGACGTCCGGGACGCCGGGCAGCTGTGGCCGCTGCTGGCGGAGGCGCCGCTGGCCCTGGTGGTGGCGACCACGGCGGGGCCGTTGACGGGGATCGAGGGGATCGACCCGGTGATCCTCGGCGGGCTCGGGGCACGGGCCTCGGTGGAGTTGCTGAGCGCGCTGGCCGGGAGCAACCGGGTGGCGGCCGACCCGGTGGCGGCGGCCCGGCTGGCGGAGGCCTGTGCGGCGCGGCCGACCGCGCTGCGGCTGATGGGGGGCTGGCTGCGGGCCCTGCCCAAGGCGGCCGTGACGGAGGCCACCCGGGCGCTGACCGACGCCGCGGCGGCCGGGCTGACCGATCTGACGGCCGAGGGCCGCCGCCGGGAGAAGGAGCAGCGGAGCGGGAAGCGGGCCCCGGCCAAGCCGACCGGCAGCCCGCAGGGCGTCGGCCCGTCGAAGGGGGAGGGGCCGAAGGGGCAGAAGGTGCCCGAGGCGGAGCGGCCGGTGCTGGATCCGGACGCGGCGGAGCCGGTGCCGGTGCCGGAGAGCGATCCGTTGGACGCCGCCTTCCTGCTGACGTACCGCGCGCTGCCGGCCCCGCAGGCCCGGATGCTGCGGATGCTCACGCTGGCCCCCGCGCAGCAGGCGGACCTGCGCACCGCTTCGGCGCTGCTGGGCTGCCCGGCACCCGAAGCGGCCGCCGTGCTGCAGAAGTTGACGGACCGTGAGCTGCTGGAGGAGGAGCCGCCGGCCGCCGACGGCACGCCGCGCTACCGGGTGCCGGGGCGGTTCCTGCCGCGGTTGGCGCGGATGCGCGAGGAGCTGGACCGGCCCTCGGAGGTGCAGCTCGCGCGGGCCCGGCTGCTGGAGCGGCTGGTGCGGCTGGTGGAGTCGGCCCGGGCCCTGCTGGACCCGGCGGCGGGCCCCGGGCCGGAGCCGCTGCCGGGGCCGCTGCGGCTGCGCGGGGCCGCGCACGCCCGGCAGTGGCTGGCCGAGGAGCGCGGGCGGCTGCTGGCGGCGGTGGCGGACGCGATCGGGCAGGCGGACCTGGACGGTTCGGCGGGGCGGTTGGTCTCCGCGCTGCTGCGCACGCTGCCGCTGACCGGCCAGGCGGCCCCGGCCGACCTGTACCGCCTGCACGGCCTGGTGCTGCGGGTGGCCGAGCGGGGCGGGGCGCCGCGCCGGGCGGCGGCCGCGCTGCTCAACCTGGGGCACCTCCAGGCGGCCGCGGGCCACTGGGAGGGCGCCGCCGAGCGGTACCAGCAGGCGCTGGGCCTGGCCCGGACGGCGGGCGACGAACCGGCCTGCGCCCGGGCCCTGGAGGGCGTGGCGGAGAGCCGCAGGGCGCTCGGGGACGCGGTGCGCGCCGCCGACTGGTACGGGCGGGCGCTGGCGCTGCGGCAGGGGCTGGGCGACCAGCCGGCCGAGGCGCGGCTGCTGGCCCGGATGGCGGAGGCGCACCTGGCGCAGCGCAGGTACGAGGAGGCCGAGCGGGAGTACCGGGCGGCCCTGGCGGTGCTGCGGCGGTTGGCCGACGAACGGGGCCTGCGGGCGGTGGGTGCGGCGCTGGAGCGGCTGCGGGAGCTGGTCGAAGCCGAGCGCCTCCATCCGTCTTCGGAGTAATGTCCGAAGCATCACATTTACCCCTGTTTGTGAGGCTCTGGCCCAGGCAAGCCTACGAATCTGCCAATGCTCCGAGCTGATTTATTCAGTTTGTAAGGCTGACGGATGCCTGGGGCTTCATTACACTCGACCTTAGTCGCGCAGTGCAGCGTGCCCCGGTGTCTTCCGGAGGCCTGGCCGTGCGCGTCTCCCGCCGGTGTTCCCCGGCCGGGTTCCACAGGCAAGAGGGACGTGTTCAGTCGTGAAGGTCGGCATCCCCCGCGAGGTCAAGAACCACGAGTACCGCGTGGCCATCACGCCCGCCGGCGTGCATGAGCTGGTCCGCAACGGACACGAGGTCGTCATCGAGAACGAGGCCGGTCTCGGCTCCTCGATCTCCAACGAGGAGTACGTGGCCGCCGGCGCCACCATCCTCCCCACCGCCGACGAGGTGTGGGCCGCCGCCGACCTGCTGCTGAAGGTCAAGGAGCCGATCGCCGAGGAGTACCACCGCCTCCGCAAGGGCCAGACCCTCTTCACCTACCTGCACCTGGCCGCCGACAAGGCCGGCACGGACGCCCTGGTCGCCTCCGGCACCACCGCGATCGCGTACGAGACCGTGCAGCTGTCCAACGGCGCGCTGCCGCTGCTCGCCCCGATGTCCGAGGTCGCGGGCCGGCTGGCCCCGCAGGTCGGCTCGTACCACCTGATGCGCCCGGCCGGCGGCCGCGGCACCCTGCCGGGCGGCGTCCCCGGCACCCACCCGGCCAAGGCCGTGGTCATCGGCGGTGGCGTCTCCGGCTGGCACGCCGCCACCATCGCGATCGGCATGGGCTACGACGTGACCCTGCTGGACCGCGACATCAACAAGCTGCGCGAGGCCGACAAGATCTTCGGCAACAAGATCAAGGCCATCGCCTCCAACGCCTACGAGCTGGAGAAGGCCGTCCTCGAGGCCGACCTGGTCATCGGCGCGGTGCTGATCCCGGGCGCCAAGGCCCCGAAGCTGGTCACCAACGAGCTGGTCTCCCGGATGAAGCCGGGCTCCGTGCTCGTCGACATCGCGATCGACCAGGGCGGCTGCTTCGAGGACTCGCGTCCGACCACCCACGCGAACCCGACCTTCGAGGTCCACAACTCGGTGTTCTACTGCGTGGCCAACATGCCGGGCGCCGTCCCGAACACCTCCACCTACGCGCTCACCAACGCGACCCTGCCCTACGTGGTCGAGCTGGCGAACCGTGGCTGGAAGGAGGCGCTGCAGCGTGACGCGGCGCTGGCCAAGGGCCTGAACGTGCACGAGGGCCAGATCACCTACGCCGCCGTGGCCGAGGCCTTCGGCCTGCCGTCGGTGTCGCTGGAGAGCGTCCTCGCCTGACGTCCCGTCAGCCCCCGGTCGGACCCGTTCCGGCCGGGGGCTTCGGCATGCCCGCGCGGCGCCGACGCCGTGAGGAGCCCGCCGACGCTCCGTCAACTCTCTTTGTCGATATTTGCGTTCCGTCGGGCGACCGTGTCAATTTGTGTGCACGACGTCACCCGACGCAGAAACGTTGGGGTCCGACGGCCGCGCAAGCCTTGACAGTGAGCGGTCGGGAGCCCGACACATCCGGCCCACAACCGTGGATTGTGTTGCTGCGAACGCCGCGGACAGCCTAGAGTCGCAAACCGTCGGCATGCTGCCACGCTGACGAATCGACAACAGTCCTGGATGCCCAAGGAGGTAAGACGACTTGTGAATGAGTCGACATTTGCTCCCGGGGGTGGTCAGCCTGGACTGGCGGAGCACTCGGTCGCCGTCCGCACCTTCGAGGCGCGCCAGAGCACCGCACCCGTCACCGCCGACGAGGCCGACCTGCTGCCGACCCACGGCCTGGCCTACGGAGACTTCGCGTACGGCTCCTACGAGGACCCGGACGCCGAGTACGAACCCGATCCGGAGTACGCCGCCACCTTGGCCCCCGACGCAGCCCGCCAGCGCCGTGAACGAGTCGGACCGACCGGGCGGCCGCTGCCGTACTTCCCGATCCCCGCGCCGCTGGCCGAGCACGGCCCCGCGCAGATCATCGCCATGTGCAACCAGAAGGGCGGCGTCGGCAAGACCACGTCGACCATCAACCTGGGCGCCGCGCTGGCCGAGTACGGCCGCCGGGTGCTGCTGGTGGACTTCGACCCGCAGGGCGCGCTCTCGGTCGGCCTCGGCGTCAACCCGATGGAGCTGGACGTCACCGTCTACAACCTGCTCATGGAGCGGGGCCTGACGGCCGACGAGGTGCTGCTGAAGACCGCCGTCCCCGGCATGGACCTGCTGCCCTCCAACATCGACCTGTCGGCCGCCGAGGTGCAGCTGGTCAGCGAGGTCGCCCGCGAGTCGGCACTGGCCCGCGCGCTCAAGCCGCTGCTGCCCGACTACGACTACGTCATCATCGACTGCCAGCCCTCGCTGGGCCTGCTCACGGTGAACGCGCTGACCGCCGCGCACAGCGTGATCGTCCCGCTGGAGTGCGAGTTCTTCGCGCTGCGCGGTGTGGCGCTGCTCACCGAGACCATCGAGAAGGTCTGCGAGCGGCTCAACCCCGACCTGCGTCTCGACGGCATCCTGGCCACCATGTACGACTCCCGCACCGTGCACAGCCGCGAGGTGCTGGCCCGGGTGGTCGAGGCCTTCGGCGACCACGTCTTCCACACCGTGATCGGACGGACCGTCAGGTTCCCCGAGACCACCGTGGCCGGCGAGCCGATCACCACCTACGCGACCAACTCGGTCGGCGCCGCCGCCTACCGCCAGCTCGCCAGGGAGGTGCTCGACCGGTGCCGCCCCGCCGAGTGAGTCTCCCGGGTGCCGACGAGCTGTTCCGGACCACCGGAGGGATGGCCCTGTCGCCCTCCCTCAACCGGCCCGAGGCACCCCGCACGGAGACCGCCCGGCCCGCCGCCGAGGAGGGCGGCGCGGCGGAGGTCCCGCCGGCCCGGCAGGAGCCCCAGCAGGCCCCGGCCGAGGGCACGGTGACCCCGCGTCAGCACGCCGAGGGGGAGGCCGCCGCGGACGCCGCCCGGCGGTCCCGCGCCCGGGGCCGCGGCACCCGCCGCCCGACCGGGCGGGAGCGGCACGACGAGAAGATCACCGTCTACGTCTCCGCCGAGGAGCTGATGGACCTGGAGCACGCCCGCCTGGTGCTCCGCGGCGAGCACGGCCTGGCCGTGGACCGCGGCCGGGTGGTCCGGGAGGCCATCTCGGTCGTCCTGGCCGACCTGGAGCAGCGCGGCGAGGCCAGCATCCTGGTCCGGCGCCTGCGCGGCCGTTAGGTTCGGAGCCGCACGCTCCCCGCTCAGCCCGCACCACACGTACGGACCCCGCCCATGCCAGCACCCGCAGGACCCGACGCCGCCGGACCGCGCGCGGGCTTCCAGGTGCGGCTGGACAACTTCGAGGGCCCGTTCGACCTGCTCCTCGGTCTGATCGCCAAGCACAAGCTCGACATCACCGAGCTGGCGCTCTCCAAGGTCACCGACGAGTTCGTGGCGCACATCCGGGCCATGGGCCCGGACTGGGACCTGGACGCGGCCACCGAGTTCCTGGTGGTGGCCGCCACCCTGCTGGACCTCAAGGCGGCCCGGCTGCTGCCCGCCGCCGAGGTGGAGGACGAGGAGGACCTGGCCCTGCTGGAGGCCAGGGACCTGCTCTTCGCCCGGCTGCTGCAGTACCGGGCCTACAAGCGGGCGGCCGGCGTGCTGGCCGACCGCTGGGCCGCCGAGCTGCACCGGCGCCCCCGCACGGTCGGCCTGGAGCCCCGGCACGCCGCCCTGCTGCCCGAGGTGGTCATCACCATCGGCCCCGAGGGCTTCGCGCGGCTGGCGGCCAGGGCCATGACCCCCAAGCCCAAGCCCGTGGTCTACGTCGACCACATCCACACCCCGCCGGTCAGCGTCCGCGAGCAGGCGGCCCTGGTGGTCGAGCTGCTCTCCGCCCTCGGCGAGGCCCGGTTCGGGCAGCTGGTCGCCGACGCCGGCGGCGACACCCTGGTGGTGGTCGCCCGCTTCCTGGCCCTGCTGGAGCTCTACCGCGAGAAGGCGGTGGACTTCGACCAGCCCGAGGCGCTGGGCGAGCTGACGGTCCGTTGGACGGCGGGGGACGGGCGCGCGATCGAGGTCACCGACGAGTTCGACCGGCCGCCGGAGCCGGACGGGAAGGAACGGCCGTGAGCGGGCAGGACGGGACCAAGGGGCCGGAGCGGCCCACCAGGCGCTCGCTGGGCGTGCCGGGGCAGATCCGGGCGGAGGAGTGGCAGCCGTCCGCCTACGAGGGTGCGGAGGCCCCTGACGAGGCCCCCGTGGCCGTGGCGGAGGCTCCCGCGGCGCTGCCCGCGCCCGCACCGGTCGCCGTGGCGGTTCCCGCGCCGGTCACCGAGGCCGCGCCCGAGGCCGCGCCGGCGGAGGACGCGGGGCCCGAGGAGGAGCGGGGCCCCGGGCTGCGGGCCGAGCTGGAGGCGGTGCTGCTGCTGGTCGACGAGCCCGCCACCGAGCAGCACCTGGCCTCCGTGCTGCGCCGCCCCCGGGCCGAGGTGGCCGCCGTCCTGCGGGAGCTGGCCGCCGAGTACACCGCCCAGGGCCGGGGCTTCGACCTGCGGTTCGTCGCCGGGGGCTGGCGCTTCTACACCCGCGCCGAGTGCTCCCCGGCGGTCGACCGGTACGTCCTGGACGGCCAGCAGGCCCGGCTCACCCAGGCCGCGCTGGAGACCCTGGCGGTGGTCGCCTACCGTCAGCCGGTGTCGCGCAGCCGGGTCTCGGCGGTCCGTGGTGTGAACTGTGACGGCGTGATGCGTACCCTGGTACAGCGAGGACTGGTGGAAGAGACCGGCTCCGAGCCCGAAACAGGTGCGATCCTGTATCGGACGACGAACTACTTCCTGGAACGGATGGGGCTGCGCGGCCTGGAGGAACTCCCGGAGCTCGCGCCCTTCCTGCCCGAGGTCGACGACGTGGAAGCGGAGTCCCTCGAAGGCACGATGATCGCGGAGGCGGTCGCCGCCGCACGCGCGGACGGCGGGGAAGTGCAGTGAGGTCGGCCGGGCACGACGAGCACTTCCAGACGGATACGACGTACGGACATTTTGATGCGTAGCAGTGGCAACGGCAGGAACAGTGGCGGCGGTGGCGGGAGCCAGGGCGGCCGGGGCGGACAGGGCGGGGGCCGGAGCGGCGGCGCCCCGCGCGGCGGGTCGGGCGGCGGCTCCTACGGGGGCGGCCGGAGCGGCGGCGGCTCCTCGTACGGCGGCGGCCGCGGCGGCAGCGGTGGCGGCTCCTACGGCGGCGGCTCGCGCGGCGGTTCGTCGGGCGGCGGCTACGGCGGCTCGCGCGGCGGTTCGTCGGGCGGCGGCTACGGCGGCGACCGGCGGGACGACCGTCGCGACGACCGCGGTGGCCGGCGGGACGAGCGGAGCGGCCAGCGCGACGAGCGTCGCCCGCTGCGTCCCGAGGAGCGCCGGTACGACCGCCCCGAGTACGGCGGCGGCCCGAACGCCACCCCCGGGCGCGGCAAGTTCGAGGCGCGTCGGCCGAGCCCGGCCCCGCGGCCGCGCCGCGAGGGTCAGCCGGCCCCGGGCGACCCGCGGCGCCAGCCGCAGCGCTCCCGGGAGCTGCAGGCCAAGATCGAGGACGCGGTGCTGGCCCGGCACGAGCAGGGCGTGACCGTCGGCGCCGAGGGCGAGCGCCTGCAGAAGGTGCTGGCGCGGGCCGGCATGGGCAGCCGCCGGGCCTGCGAGGAGCTGATCGAGCAGGGCCGGGTCGAGGTGAACGGCCAGCGGGTCACCGAGCAGGGCAAGCGCGTCGACCCGATGACGGACGAGATCAAGGTGGACGGCCTGACCGTCGCCACCCAGTCCTACCTGTTCTTCGCGCTGAACAAGCCGGTCGGCGTGGTCTCGACCATGGAGGACCCCGAGGGCCGTCAGTGCCTGGGCGACTACGTGAACAACCGGGAGACCCGGCTGTTCCACGTCGGCCGCCTGGACACCGAGACCGAGGGCATCATCCTGCTCACCAACCACGGCGAGCTGGCCCACCGCCTCACCCACCCCAAGTACGGCGTCACCAAGACCTACCTGGCCGCCATCCAGGGCCCGATCCCGCGTGACCTGGGCCAGCAGCTCAAGCGCGGCGTCGAGCTCGAGGACGGCTGGGCCCGGGTCGACGACTTCAAGGTGATCTCCAACCTCGGCAAGAACTACATGGTCGAGGTGACCCTGCACGAGGGCCGCAAGCACATCGTGCGCCGCCTGATGGCCGAGGCCGGCTTCCCGGTGGACAAGCTGGTGCGCACCCACTTCGGGCCGATCTCGCTCGGCGACCAGAAGTCCGGCTGGCTGCGCCGCCTGACCAACCCCGAGGTCGGCCAGCTGATGGCCGAGGTCGGCCTGTGACGGTCGTCCGCTAGGACCGGCAGCTCAGAGGGCCTCCCCGCCGAACGGCGGGGAGGCCCTCCGTCGTTCGGCGGGCACGGTGTGAGTATGACCGCATACGGCTTGTCAGGCCCAGCGCTCCTGGCGGAGGATGGCCAGCGGACAGCGGCGCGCCGAATGGCGGACTCGCGCCACCGGTGGGGGTGGCGGACGGGTGCCGGTGGGGGAAAGAGGGAGCAAGGTGCTGGACGCATTCGGGGTGCTGGGACTGGGCAGACCGGACGGGCAGGTCTACGCGGCCCTGGTGATCGCGCCGCAGTCGACGGCCGAGGAGGTCGCCGCCCAGTGCGGCCTGCCCCTCGACCAGTGCCACGCGGCCCTCGACCGGCTGGCCGACCAGGGCATGGTCACCCGCGCCCCGGTCGACCGGGAGCGCTACCTCGCGGTGGCCCCCGACGTCGCCATCGGCACCCTGATCGGCCACCGCGAGGCCCAGCTGCGCAGCGCCCGGGCCGAGATGCACCGCCTGATGGACGCCTTCCGGGAGGCCTCCCGGTTCACCGACCCGGCGCACTCGGTCGAGGTCCTGACGGGTGGTGAGGCGATCGCCCAGCGGCTGGAGCACCTGGTCGAGACGGCCCAGTACCAGGTCCGCGGCTTCGACTGCCCGCCGTACATCCAGGACCCGATGGCCAACCTGCCGCGGCAGCGGCAGCGGCTCAAGGCCGGGGTGCGGTTCCGCACGGTCTTCGACAAGGAGGCGGTGGCCTGGCCCGGGCGGCTGGAGAAGGAGATCCTGGTCGGCGTCGCGGACGGCGAGGAGGCCCGGGTCCGGCCGGTGCTCCCGATGAAGCTGATGATGGCCGACGACCGGATGGCGATCATCCCGATCAGCGTCGGGGACGCCGTGCTGGACGCGGCGTACGTGATCCACCCGTCGGCGCTGCTGCAGGCGCTGGACGCGCTGTTCGAGGCGGAGTGGGAGCGGGCGGTGCCGCTGCAGGCGGCGATCGGCGAGGGCGACGACGGGCTGGGGCCGGAGGAGGACCAGCGCAAGCTGCTGGGGCTGCTGGCGGCGGGGCTCACGGACGAGTCGATCGCGCGGTCGCTGGGGTGGAGCGCGCGGACCACGCAGCGGCGGTTGCAGACGCTGATGCGGCAGCTCGGCGCGACCACCCGCTTCCAGGCCGGCATGGCCGCCCGCGAACGAGGGTGGCTCTGACGGAAGTGGCTACGCCTCGGGGCGCGGGGCTCTGTTGATCTGCGGCTCCGCCGCGTGGGCGCGCGGGGGAACGGCAGCACGTGCAACTGGCTGACGGTGATTCAGTTGCAGGTGAGCCGCCTTCCGACCCGCGCAGTTCCTCGCGCCCCTGGTGTAGCCACTTTCCTCAGCTCCACGGGGTCAGGGCTGCCCAGACGCCGTTCTCGTTGCGTTCGAGCTTTTCGAGGCCGATGACGGCGGTGCGGTTGAGGCGGCCGTAGATGTGGGGGAAGAGGGTGCCGGGGGTGGCGCCCGGGGGAGGGGCGCCGTTGGGGGCCTCCCACTTGACCATGGGTTCGACCAGGCGTTCCTCGATGAGGAGGGCCATCAGGGGGTCCCGCGCGTCCTGGAAGAAGGCGTTGGCCACGGCGAGGGCGGTGGGCTCGTCCGCCGAGCAGTGGATGAAGCCGTCGGTGAGCAGGGAGGCGGCGGTGTAGGGCCGCCCGGGTTCGCGCAGCCAGTCGTCCAGGGGTGCGAGATGGTAGATCATGCCTCCAGTTCTACCGGAGTTGACGGCATTTCACCGGAGTTGAGTGGCTGTGCCCCGCCGGACCGGGCGGGGCACAGCCGGGGTCAGAGGCCGGCGACCTTGGCGGAGGCGGTGAGCTCGTAGACCAGGGTGACGGTGCGTCGGGCGCCGGGCTCCAGCGGGAGGTCCCAGCGGACGATGCCGTCGGCGTCGACCTCGTCGGGGTCGGGGACGCAGCGCTCCTTGCGGAGCCTGACCTCGACGGCGGAGACCTCGGCGACCGGGATGCGTTCGCGGAGGGTGACGGTGCGGGTGCCGTGGTCGCCGGGGGCGGAGAAGCGGGTGAGGTGGAGCCGGACGGTGCGGGTGAGGACGGTGCGGCCGGTCAGGCCGGTGGTGGCGCGGTGCTCCTCGGTCTCGCGCAGGACGCGGTAGTCGTCGGAGCTGCCGAAGGAGAGCTCGGCGGGGGCGCCGGGGGCGGTGAACTCCAGCTCGCCGCGTCCGGTGAAGCCGCCGCCGACCACCAGGTCGACCGGGCCGGCCAGCAGGGCGTGGCCGGCGGAGTTGGTGAACCGGGCCACCCGGGTGACCAGCGGGGAGAGTTCGGGGGCGCAGGCGTACTCGGTGCGGGCGGGGGCGGTGAAGGTGGTGAGCGGCACCCGGTGGGGGCGGCCGTCGGAGGGGATCCGGGCCGGGGCCGGGGCGCGGAGCACCCGGACCTCGCCGCCGTCGTCCACGCCGGGCAGGCCGTCGGCGGCCGGGCCGGTGGAGCCGATCTCCTCCTCGCGCAGCTCCACCTCGACGGTGCGGCGCTCCTCGGTGGTGCGGTCCCGCAGGGTCAGGTGGTCCTCGGTGAGCCACGGCGGGTCGCCCGCGAGGGCGGAGCGGGCGGTGGAGAGGGTGAGCCGGACCTCGGGCCAGTCCTCGCCGGTCCGCTGCCAGACCACCGCCTCGGTCTCCAGGGTGAGGCCGCCGTCCTCGCCGAGCGCGGCCCGGTAGGCGGGGCGCCAGAGCGCACAGGGCGTCAGGTGGCCGACCGTCAGTTCGGTGGGGCCGCCCGGGGTCTCCACGGTCAGTTCGAGATGGGCGAGCAGCTCGGGTTCGGGCTGCTCGGTGAGGTCCAGGGCCTGCTGGGCCTCGGTCAGCTCCAGACGGGTGGCGTCCAGGCGGATCCGGGCGTTCACCGTGCGCTCGGCGCAGTGGTCCCGTTCGGCGTCCACCCGGTCCAGCTCGCGGGCCCAGCGGACCGGCTCGCTCTCGCCCTGGCCGGCGCCCTCGGCGATCTCCCGGAGCAGGTCGGCGGCGAGCGAGTCGAGCAGGGCGGTGCGGGCGGCGAGGCGTGCGAGTTCGGCCTCCAGGGTGCTCTCCCGGCGCTGGAGCTCGTCCTCGCGGTGGCGGAGCGCGGAGTCCCGCTCGCCGGGCGGGAGCGGGGCGGGCTTGGTCCAGGCCCGGGTGATCCGGGCGTCGAGCACGGTGCCGGAGCTGAGGGCGGCGTTCAGGGTGCGGTCGACCGCGAGGGCACTGACCGGTCCGAGGCGCAGGCGCTGGACGCCCGGCGGCAGGTCGAGGGCGGTGGTGCGCTCGACCTGGGCGCGGTCCTCCAGGCAGGTGACGGCGGTGACGGGCAGGGGGATGGTGGTGGTCGTCATCGGGTCAGTTCCTCCGGTCTCCGCCGAGCAGGGTCTTTCCGGCCGGGATGCGGATCTCGTAGCCGCCGTCCAGCTCCGCGCGGCCGTGCGCGGGCAGGTCGACCCGGCGCAGCCGGGTGCTCGGCGGGTACTCCTCCGACGGTCCGTCAGGGGCCGTCCAGCCGGGCCGCTCCTGCACCTTGACGTCGGGCTCGCCGGGGACCGGCACCCGCTCGCGGACCTCGACGGTGACCGGGTGGGCCAGCCGGTTGACCAGCTCGACGTGGACCCGGTGGTCCAGCACCGTGGTCTTGGACAGGGCGCCGGTGGTGGACTCCCGCAGCTCGGTGCGGCGGGCCACCCGGACGCCCTCGGCCACGCCGAGGCCCAGGCGCCGGGTGGCGCCCGGGGCGAGGGTGGGCAGGGCGGCGGTGAGCAGGAAGTCGCCGTCCACGCTGACCTCCACCGGGCCGGCCAGCAGGGCGTGGTCGGTGGCGTTGGCCAGCAGCAGGGTCGCGTAGACGGTCTGTTCCACCGAGGGCACGCAGACGTACTCGGTGGTCAGGCCGACCGCGGCCTCGCCGACGGTGACGGTGTGCCAGGTGCCGTCCGAGGGGACGTCGACGGGCGCGGCGCAGTCGTACCGCTGGTCGAAGGAGCCGGCCGAGATCCGGGGCGGCACGCCGTAGCGGGGCAGCGCGAGGGAGGCGGCCGGGGCGGGCGTGGGCGCGGTGGAGGCGGCGGGGACCAGTTGGCCGCGGCGGTGTCCGGAGGGGCCCTGGAGGGTGAGAGCGCGGTAGTCGAGCCAGCGGGCGTCCGGGTGCGGCGCGCCCTCCGGCTCCGGCGGGGGCGCGGCCTGCGGGGCCGGGGCGCCGGGGGGGCGGCGGGGCCGCGAAGGCGGCGGGGGCGGCGGGGGCTGGCGGTGGTGAGCCGCCGTAGGCGGAGCGGGTGACGGGCCGGACCGGGCCGGACGGGGCAGCGGGAGCGGAGGGTGCGGAGGGCAGGGGTGCCGGTGGGGCGGCGCCGCCGACGGTCAGGAAGTCGGTGCTCTCGCCGCGCGGGGCGGAGGCCTGGGCACTGCCACCGGCGCGGGGCCGGCGCCGGGCGCTCGCCGCGACGGCCACCGGTGCGGTGCCGGTGCGGGGAGCGGCCGGGCGCGGGCCCGCGCTCTCGTACGCCGTGAAGAGGTCGGACAGGCCCGGCGGTACGTCGCGCCAGCCGGACGGCGGCGGGGCGCTCTGGCGGCGGCCGATCCGCAGGGAGCGAAGCCGCGGCAGGTCGGTGCGGCGCTGCAGGTCGGCGGTGGAGAGGCCGAGGCGGACGCCGGTCCAGTCCTCGCCGGTGCGCTGGGCCACCGAGGCCCGCAGCACCAGGCGTCCGGCGGAATCGCCCTGACGGTGGCTCAGCCGGTAGGAGGGCACCCAGCGGGCGCCGGGGATGCCGTACTCGAGGGTGAGGTCGACGGTGCGGGGCGCGTCGGGGTGGGTGTGGGCGAGGGTGAGGAGGGCGGTCGCGGTGGGGGTGACCGGGCCGGCGGAGGCGGCGCTGTCGGCCCGGCGCAGGCGCTGGTCGGCCTCGGTGACGGCGTGTTCGGCGAGGGCGTGCTCCTCGCGCAGGCGGGCGACGTCCTCGTGCAGCGCGGCGAGGCGCTCCTCGGTGAAGTCGGCCAGGGCCAGCCAGGACTCGGCGGGGGTGCGGCGGTGCGGCTCGTCGCGGCGGCGGGGCGGGGCGACGGGGCGCAGGGCGGTCAGCTCGGCGATCCGGGCCTCGTGGTGGTCGATCCGGGAGCGCACGGCGTCGGACTCCTCGCGGGCCCGGAGCAGGGCGCGGAGCAGCTCGGAGGTCTGCTCGGGGGAGCGCAGTTCGGCGGCGTACTCCACCCGGGCCTCCGTGACGCGCCAGCCTCCGGCGGTCACCCGGGCCCGGAGGGAGGAGGCGTCCAGCCCCACCGGCAGCCCGGTCAGCCGCACCGTCCCGTCCGGCGGAACCTCGCCGCTCGCCCGGCGGCGGCAGAGCGCCCCGGCGGCGTACACCACCACCTCGTCCAGTACCGACTCCACGCCTGCCCCTCTCGTCCTGTGGCCATGGGCTGGCCCAGTCTGCCGCGCCCTTGACGGGGTGTCAGCGGGTTTGCGGCCGACGGGCGCCGTGTGTCGTGGGACGTGGGGGAGGGACGGGCGGTTCTGGGGGCGCGGGCACCGCAGATGGTGATCCCGGGGGCGCGGGGCCCTGCTGATCGGCGGCTCCGCCGCGGGGCGCGCGGGGGGACGGCAGCACGTGCAACTGGCTCGCCTGCCCCGATCGCACGCTGGTCCGCCTTCCGTACTCGCGCAGTTCCTCGCGCCCCTGGGGCAGGGCGTTCGGCCCCGGTGCGGCGGTGGGGGCGGGGAGTGCGAGAGGATGGGCGGAACTGGAACGCGCTGTTGGGAGACGTACGAGCCATGCGCACTGTCGCCGTTGTCGGCACCGGACTGATCGGCACCTCCGCGGCCCTGGCCCTCACCGGCCGTGGGCTGCACGTCTATCTGGAGGACGCCGACCCGGATGCGGCGCGGACGGCCGCCTCGCTGGGCGCGGGCACCACCGAGGTGCCGGACGGGCCGGTGGACCTGGCGGTGATCGCGGTGCCGCCCGCGCTGGTGGGGAAGGCGCTGGCGGAGTGTCAGCAGCGCGGGCTGGCGCGGTGGTACACGGACGTGGCGAGCGTGAAGAGCGGGCCGCGGGCGGAGGTGACCGCGCTCGGCTGTGACACCAAGCACTACATCGGTGGTCACCCGATGGCCGGGCGCGAGCGGTCGGGGCCGCTGGCGGCGCGGGCGGACCTGTTCGAGGGGCGGCCGTGGGTGCTGACGCCCACCGCCGACACCGACACCGAGACGTTGAACGCCGCGTTGGAGCTGGTCGCGCTCTGCGGGGCGATGCCGATCGTGATGGACGCCGCCGCGCACGACCGGGCGGTGGCGCTGGTCTCGCACGCGCCGCAGCTGTTCTCCTCGCTGGTCGCCGCCCGGCTGGAGCACGCGGACGAGACGGCCATAAGGCTCTCCGGGCAGGGCGTCCGGGACGTCACCCGGATCGCCGCCTCCAACCCGGCGATGTGGGTGGACATCCTGTCGGCCAACGCGGGGGTGGTCGCCGACATCCTGGAGGAGCTGGCGGTGGACCTCGGCGACACGGTGACCGCGCTGCGGGCCATGCAGGCCGCGGACGAGGGCGAGCGGCAGGCCGGGGCGGCCGGGATCGAGGCCGTGATGCGGCGCGGCAACTCCGGTCAGGCCCGCATCCCCGGCAAGCACGGTGCGCCGCCCACCCGCTACGAGACCGTCGCGGTGGTCCTCGGCGACCAGCCGGGCGAGCTCGGCCGGCTGTTCGGCGAGGTCGGCGCGCTCGGGGTGAACATCGAGGACGTGGCGATCGAGCACTCCTCCGGTCAGCAGGTCGGCTTCGTCCAGCTCTCGGTCGCCCCGGCGGAGGCCAAGCGCCTCACCGTGGCGCTCCGTCAGCAGGGCTGGAGCGTACGGGACTAGGCCCCGGTCCGGCGGGGCCGCCGGGCCGGGGGCGGGGGTCTCCGGGTCAGGCGCCGGCTCGGAAGCCGTGCAGGTCGGCGAGTTTGCCGAGGGTGGTCAGGTCGGGGTGGCCGGTGGCGCCGGGGCCGGTGAGGCCGCAGCGCTGCTGCCACTTCGCGTAGGCCTCGAGGGTCAGGGTGCCCCAGGAGCCGTCCGCGAAGGCGGGGGTCAGCAGGCCCTCGCCGACCAGGGCCTGCTCGACCAGCAGGACCTGCGGCCAGCTGTACGAGCGGTGGCCGGTCGGGGCCGGTACGTCGGCGGCGATGGCGTGCTCCAGCTGGCCGGCGTACACCCAGGGGCGGGGGTCCGGGGTGCCGGGGGTGGCGCCGCCGGTGGGGGCAGGCAGGTCGAGGTACGTCCCGGTGGCGCGGCCGCCCCACCGGGGGTCCGCGGAGATCCGGCCCTCGGGGAAGGGCGGGCAGCCGTAGCCGTACACCCGGACGTCCCGGCGCGGGATCGGGCCCCGCAGGTAGACGCCGTTGCCCTGGCTGGAGCCGGTGGCGTTGGTGTTGCCGCCGACCGTCCAGATGTTGTCGGAGTTGAACTTGTACACCCGCTCGATGTGCGAGCCGCCGGCTCCCCAGCGTTCGCCCGCCGTGCCGTAGAAGACCTCGGCGCCGACCATCGGGTACTCGGACCACCACTTCCGGTCCGGGTGCTTGTAGTAGTTCACCCCGTCCGGGCAGAAGGCGGAGAGCAGGCAGTAGCTCTCCAGCCCGGCCTTCCAGGTGCCCCAGGACTGGAAGATGTAGCACCACTCGCTGTTCTGCCACCAGGCCGGTGCCTTGCCGGCGTCGATCATCTCCTGGGCGTACTTGGTGTGGTTGTCGGAGCCCTCGCGGTAGCCCTCCTCGGCCATCAGCAGGTCCAGGCAGCGCCGCACGGCGGAGCCCGTCACGGGGTCCGGATCGTGGTGGTCGGGCAGGTGCGCCTTGTAGGCCCCGCCGGTGAACGTCGACCAGGGGCCGAAGCCGCCGGCCTCGGCATGGATCGCCTTGGCGGTCTTGGCGTTGTAGGTGGGGGAGCTGAGCGCGGACTCCACCCGGAGGTTGTCCGGGAAGCCGAAGTCCTGGGGCCTGCGGAGCGATCTGATCTGGAAGAGGCCGATGCTCGGCCCCCACTTGGCGTCCTGTAGGTCGACGTCGCCCACGGCGTCCGGATTGCCGCTGGACTCGGCCAGCGCGACGGCCGCCGCGATCTCGACGTCCTCGCCGCCGAAGCCCGCTCCCCGGGCCAGTTCACAGAGTTGGGAGAAGGTCAGCACCGTACTCACCGTGCCCTTTCACCAGGTGGGGGATACGTCGGAGCCGAAGCCGCCCCCGGCGGGGCGCCTCTCGAAGTGGAGGTGGGGCCCGGTGGCGTTGCCGGTGGATCCGACCCGGCCGACCGCCTGTCCGGCGCCCACGTCCTGCCCGCCGCCGACCTCCCGGGAGGAGAGGTGGCAGTACCAGTAGTCGGAGCCGCCGGTCCGCAGCACCAGGAAGTGCCCGAAGCTGTCGTCGTCGCCGACCCGGTCGATCGAACCGCCGCGCACCGCGACGCAGGTGGTGCCCTCGGCGGCGGCGTAGTCCGCTCCGGTGTGCCGGCCGAGGCTCCACATCGGCCCGGTCTTGTTGTAGGCGGTGGTCACGCCGTGGCCGGGCACCGGGGACCCGACCCTGCCGCCGTCGGGCACGCCGTCGACCGCCGGGACCCGGAGGTCGTCCCAGGACCGTTGGCCGGGGATGCCGTCCGCGTCGGGGCCTGCGAAGCCGAGCTTCTGCTGCCAGGCGGCGTAGGACCGGCGGTCGACGTCGGTCCACTCGGGTCCCGGCCCCACCTGGTACCGCCCGCATCCCTCCGCCACCAGCCGGTGGCCCATCGCGGTGATGACCGGGCTGTGCTGTCCGTCGTGGAAGAACCCCGCACCGGGGAATGGCTGAGTAGGCATGGCGCCTCCTCGGAAAAGGTCTCGAACGGGCGCGCGCTCCGTCAGGACGCAGCCCTCTCCCTGGGCACCCGACGCGAAGCGGTCAGGCCCGTCCTGCGCGGCAGAGCCAGTCCCGCGCCGCTGCTACGGGCTGGGCCGCACACGATCAGTCAACCACCGGGGCACCGGGGAAGGAAGACCTGCACGACCCGTTCGGCGAAATGGCGTGCAGGTGACAGGAATTGGGGGCCCGGTGGTGATCTGACGGCAGTTCAGTGGTGGCGGAGCGTGACGGGGGGCCGGGTACCTCCGGAGGAGGAGGGGGGCTCGGTCCGGCGGCTGACGCGGGGTCAGGGGGCGGCTGCGTAGCGTGGGGGCGTGTACCGACTCCACCTGTGGTTCCTCCGGCACCCCGTGGTCGGCGACGCGCTCTGGGCGCTGGTCCTGCTGCTGCTGGGCCTGCGGGAGACCGTCGCCGCGCCGGGGCCGGACGGCCTGCCGCAGTGCGGCGGCCTGGCGCTGGGGACGGTGTTCGCCGGGCTGGTGCTGCTGCGCCGCCGGTACCCGGACGCGGTGACCTCGGCGGTGGTGCTCCTCGGGGCCGGCACGGTGGCGGCCGGGGCGCCGCTGCGGTGGCCGGACCTGGGTTTCCTGGTGCTGCTCCGGTGGGCGGCGTTCCGGGGGTCGGTGCGGGCGGCGCGGATCGCCCTGGCGGCGGCCGTGCTGGCGGGGCCGGCGCTGGTGCTGCGGGCAGTGGCCGTGGACGGGCCGGTGTACGTCACCTTCGGGGAGCTGTCGGTGGTGGCGGGGATCTGCTCGCTGCCGTTCGTGCTGGCCTGGGGCGCGGGGGTGTGGGCACGGGCGCGACGGGCGGTGGCGGTGGACCTGACGGACCGGGCGCGGCGGGCCCGGGAGGACCTGGCCAGGACGGCGGTGCGGGCCCGGATGGCGGCGGAGCTGCACGACGTGATCGCGCACGACCTGACGGCGATGACCGTGCAGGCCGGGGCGGCGGGCCACGTCCTGCCCGCGCACCCGGGGCTCGCCGGCGAGGCGGCCCGGGGCGTGGGGGAGCTGGGGCGCAGGGTGCTCGCGGAACTGGACCGCCTGGAGCGGGTGCTGCGGGCCTGAGGGTTCGAGGGGCCTGCGAGGGTCCTTCGGGGGCTTGCGAGGGCGTGAGGGTGTGAGGGTTCGGGCGCTCCGGGGGTGACGGTCCGTCAGGGCCGGGGCAGTGCGGCGTCCAGGAGCGTCTCGGCGGCGGCGCGGGCCTGGCCGGCGGTCTCGGGGGTGCCCATGATGCCGGCGGTGGCCATGGCGCCGTTGGCCAGGATGGCCAGCTGGTCGGCGAGGAGCGGCGGGCCGCCGGCGGCCGAGACCAGGACCCGGAAGTGGTTGTTGAGGCTCTGCTTGTGGGCCCGGGCGAGCTCGGTGACCTCGCCGGAGACCCCGCCGAGCTCCCCGAACGAGTTGATGAAGTTGCAGCCGCGGAAGGTGGGCTGGGCGAACCACTCGGCGAGGTGGTCGAAGACGTCGAGGATCCGCTCGCGGGGGCTGGCGCCGGGCCTCGCGTGGGTCAGGATCGCCTCGTCGGAGGCCGCGCTCCGGCGGCGCAGCACGGCGGCGACCAGGTCGTCCTTGGACGGGAAGAGCTGGTAGAGGCGCTTCAGCGACACGCCGGAGGCGGTCCGGATGGCGTCCATCCCGACGGACTGCACACCCCGTTCGTTGAACAGTGCCTCGGCGCTGTCGAGCACTCGGAGTTCGGCTGTCTCGGCGTCCATGAGTGATCTCCCCTTGCATCGAGAACGAAGGTTCTCTACTGTATACCTCGGAAGGGAGAACGTTGGTTCTCCTGCACCAGCAGGAGAACGTTGGTTCTCAACTCTTGTTCACTTTTTATCAAGGAGCCCGTCATGACCGTCTTCGCCACCCGGTACCGAACCGCCTCGGTCGAGGGGTTGGAGATCGCTTACCGAGAGGCCGGTGACCCGACCAAGCCCACCCTGGTTCTGCTGCACGGCTTCCCGTCCAGTTCGCACATGTTCCGCAACTTGATCGCAGACCTTGCCGACGAGTACCACCTGATCGCCCCCGACCATGTCGGGTTCGGCCGTTCGGCCACCCCCGCCGTCGAGGACTTCGAGTACAGCTTCGAGCGGCTCGCCCAACTGACCCTGGGGCTGCTCGACCAGCTCGGCCTGGAGAAGTTCTTCCTCTACATCCACGACTACGGCGCCCCGATCGGCCTGCGGATCGCCAGCCGCAACCCCGAGCGGGTGGCCGGTCTGATCGTGCAGAGCGGCAACGCCTACATGGCCGGCTTCACCCCCTTCTGGAAGGTGCTCTTCGACCACGCGGCCGACCGGCCGACCTACGAGCCCGAGGTGCGCAAGCTGCTCACCCTCGAGTCCACCGAGTGGCAGTACACCCACGGCGTGCCGGCCGACCGCCTGGAGCGGATCGCCCCCGAGGCGTGGCTGCTCGACCAGGCGGGGATGGATCGGCCGGGCAACAAGGAGGTGCAGCTCCAGCTTTTCTGGGACTACCAGTTCAACGTCGGCGAGTACCCCGCGTTCCAGGAGTACTTCCGCACGCACCGGCCCCCGATGCTGATCACCTGGGGCAAGAACGACGAGATCTTCGGCGAGGCCGGTGCCGTCGCCTACACCGACGACCTGCCGGACGCCGAGCTCCACCTGCTCGACGCGGGGCACTTCGCCCTGGAGAGCCACGGGCCCGAGATCGCCGCACTGATCCGGGACTTCCTCGGCCGCACCGCCTGACCCCGACGCACGGCCCGACCCCGGCGCACCGCCCGTCCCCGAGGCGGCGCCCGACCTGACGTACCGCCAGCAGGCGGGCCACCGACCGGCGTACCGTCCGTCCCGTATGCCTTGCCGCTCCCGAGGAGGAGTTCCGATGTCCGAGTCCACGGCCACCAGGCCACCCGTGTCCCTGCTCCGCGTCCTCGCCGGCCGGCGGGCCGCGTTCACCGCCGGAGGCGTGGCGCTCGGCTCCGTGCTCCTGCTGGCGGTCTTCCAGCAGCTGACCGACCTGCACGTGTTCGCCATCCCCTACATCGCCACCGCCGCCGTCCTGGCGCTGGCGCCCGGTGCTCCGCTGGCGACGCCGCGGGCGGTGCTGATCTCGTACCCGGTGTCGGTGCTGGTCGCGCTGGCCGTGACCGAGCTGTTCGGGCACTCGCACTACTCGACCGGGGTGGCGGTGGCGCTCACCGTCCTGGCGCTGGCGCTGCTCAAGGCTCCGCACGTTCCGGCGGTGGCGGCGGCGGCGTTCGTCGGGCTGCAGTCGCCGGGTGCCTGGTACCTGATCGACCCGATGGTGCCGGGTGTGTTGCTGGTGCTGGCGGTGCCGCTGCTGGTGAGCCTGCTGAAGATCGGCTACAAGTACCCGGCGGGCTGAGCGCGCGCGTGACGTGGAGGAAGGCCCCGCCGGTTCGCCGGCGGGGCCTTCTGGTATCTCCGATGAGAGAGGGAGGGGAGCGTGGAGAAGGGAAGCGGCGGGGGAGGGTGCGGCAGTGAGGGGCTGACGGGTGGTCAGGTGGCGGCGAGGTGGCGGACGGTGGCGGGGAGGAGGGTGTGTTCGGCGGTGAGGACGCGGGCGGCCAGGGTGTCCGGGGTGTCGTCGGGGAGGACCGGGACTTCCTGACGGGCGATCACCGGGCCCTCGTCGTACTCGGCCGTCACGTGGTGGACCGAGGCGCCGGAGACGGTGTCCCCCGCGGCGAGGACGGCCGCGTGGACGTGGGTGCCGTGCATGCCGGGGCCGCCGTGGCGGGGGAGCAGGGAGGGGTGGACGTTGACGATCCGGCCCTCGTACGCGGCGAGCACCGCCGGGCCGATCTTGCGGAGGTAGCCGGCCGTCACGACCAGGTCGGCGCCGTGCAGGCGGAGGGCGTCCAGCAGGGTCCGGTCGAGCTGCTCGGGGTCCGGGTGGGTGCGGCCGGAGAGGTGCAGGGCCGGGATGCCGAGTTCGCGGGCGTGGGCGAGGGCGCCCGAGCCGCTGTTGTTGCTGATCACCAGGGCGACGGCGTACCCGGAGCCCGGGAGCGGGGCGTCGGCGGTGAGGGCCCGGAGGTTGGAGCCGGCGTGGGAGGCGAGGACGGCGACCTTGAACGTCATGGGGGCGATCATGGCAGCCGGGCGGCGGCCGGTGCGGGCCGGTTACCGGTCGGCGGGGGTGAGGAGCAGGGTGACCGGAGTGGGGTCCAGCGCCTGTCCAGATCAGCTAAGAGCCGATCCGGGCTGCGGGGTGAGCGTCGTTGGGGGAAAGGAGGGGCCATAGGTCACAAAAGGAGGGGGTCGTGAGTG
>NZ_BAAAYB010000081.1:0-90173 GCF_039535905.1 Kitasatospora albolonga
CTCGCCCCTTGAACACGCCGTAACCCGATCTCGACGGCGGCACACATGTCCGGCGCGGCCCGGCGCTCAGGGGGCCGCCACGTTCAGGCACGCTGAGGACTCCGCGGAGGCCAAGTTGCTGACAGCGGCGAAGATTTGCCGGGGGTCACGGAGACGCACGCTGCTGCCCTGGCCTCGATCCAGGACACGCGGTGACCTGAGGGGACGTTAGCTGGGGCGTGAGACGCAAGAGGGCACGACGGATGCAGGGCCGGACGACGTGATGCAAAGGGTGGATGATCAGAGTTCCTCCCCCCGTATGTGTGTGTGCGGGCTGTGTGAAGGCTATAGCGACTCGAGGTCCTTTTATCTCCTCGTCGACTGCGGATCTGCCGTTCGAACCGACCGTCGTGCGCGAGTCCAGCGTCACGGACCTAAGGCTCGCACGTGTCCGACGACCGACGGCGGTTTGAAGCTCGGTGCCCGCGTCGGTTAGCGCCGCATGGAGAAGCCGTCTTCGAAGCGCTCGGCGAAACGCTCTGGCGAGCAGGATGTGGCGGGATCTTCGGCCATCACGTACCACCCGAACGACCGATTGTCGACCACACGGGTCAGCCCCGTTGTCAGGCCTTCACCGCGAGCGACACGGGTCGGCCTCCTGCCAGGACCGTGTGCCGGCATGAACGGGATCATCACCACGACGTTGGTCGGCCCAGTCCCGTCCCCGGACCGGCGCACAGCGCCCGGCACCCCAACGGCGAAGCCCCCCCGGTTTGGTAAGCGCTCGTTTCACAGTTCTATCGGTACGGCTGCGATCCCCCGCCAGCTCCGCATCTACTCGGCGTCTGGCCTCCGACCGGCTCCGAACGGCACTGACCACCGTATGACTGAGCATGGCCTACTCTGCTTGCGTCTCGAAGTTCTGTGGTGCGCACCACCCACCGGGTCGGCGCAGCGCGACCGCGGGATCCGGCGATGCCTGGGCGAGGCGGTCACGGAAGACTCGGTGCGGTCCTGCCGTACCACTGTCGAGAGCGGTGACACCCGGCGGCGGTCCCCGGCCCGTGTAGCCGCTCGTGTGCACAGTGCCACACTCGGGTGCACCGCACCCTGGTGGGCCACCATGAACCCTCAACGGCCCAGCCCCGACGACGTCGCGCGGGCAGCTGCCAACCCCCGCGGAAGGCTGCGGCCGGGCTCGGCCAGGTTGATTTTTTTGCACCGTCACTTGGTACTGGCGTGGCCGGCAGCGAGCCACGGGTCGGTCTCCGTCTACTCGAAGTCGTACGCGCCTGCGTAGACCCATGGCCTTCGGCGCCTTACGCGCAGGAGACCTCACCTCCTGACCGTCCCCGTCAGATACCGATGGTCGGCCCGGCCGATGTCCCCACCAGTCGGGTAAGCGAGCTCACGGTTCTCTGACGGATGATCGCCGCCGTGCAGCAGGTCGGCGCCCGCCCGTGGTCCGTGACGACTCGCCCCCCGGAGGCGCGTTTCATACAGCGGTTCCACTCGGGTCGGTGAATCTCCGTGCACCCAGCCCGCGCCGGCACCGGGAAACGTCCAGCTCACCGGGCTGTCCAGTAGGGACACCGGTCCGGCCTTATCCACAGCGCCCCCCTCGCGACATCAGCGACCCCCGTACACCCAGCCGGATCGCCCCGTCGCCACGGTCTAGCTCTCCCCCCCGCGTAGCGCGGCAGTACCCAGTGCACCTACGTTCTCGGCGGGACTGCACGCCGCCTCATACGGGTCTCTTGCCTGTTTGCACGTCGATCGAACCATGATCTCCGGTGCCGGCCCGTCCCTTGGCCCACTCCAGGTCCATAGGGCACCCCGTAGGCACCGCATCCCTTACCGACACCGCTCCACTCGGCGAGTCTGCGGACCTAGCTAGTTTCGTCCAGCAACCGCCCGCCCGCTCGCGCGGCGGACGGGTCCACGAACCTGGGTGAGGCGTTACGTCGGCGAACACCTTGGCTCTGTACGCTTGCGCCGACCGCAGGTCTGTCCAGCCACGGGTTCAGTCGCCCAGGGTCGTCTCAGGGCCACGGTCTATGCAACCACCACATGTGCTCGCCCTGATCGACCTGCCCGCCCTTGACCACCGTCTCGCCCAGCCCACACGCCGCATCACTCACGACACCTCGCGGACCTAGCCGTCTCTCGCGGTCCGTAGGTCGACCATCACCCCCGGCCTTTCTACCCGCCCATTTCTCGTCTGTTTTCTTTCTTCGGGGCGGGACCCATCAACCCGCACCACCACGGACACGGACAGCGCCCCCCCACAGCGAGGTCCGGACGACAGCCCAGGCGCTCCCGGTAGTTCCGAATTCGCCCCGGTCGGTAACACCGCCGAGGCGAACCCCAGCAGCCAACCAGCGCCACGCGTCGCAGAAGTGGCCGCACGGCGACCCCCGGTTTCCGTTCGAGATAGGTCTCCCTGCTGCACGGCGAAGCACGACCGCCCGGCGCAAGTCACTCGGCCCGCTTTCGCGCTGGAGCGCACACCGCCACGTCCGGATCCGTCCGACCGGCACGGCGCGCCAGCCATCGCTCGTACAAGATCCGGCCAAGCTCGTGCACTCCAGACCGCGGTGGCATGCGCGTGGACAACACCGCGGCACGGACCGCCCGGCACCCATCCCTCCGGCGAGCGGCGCGCCGTCGTGCCTTAGGAGCGCCCAGCTCCTGGCGACACCATGATCACGCGCGAGCAGCGGCTGCTCCGGCAGCTGTGTTCCACCGTACATGGCTTTCTCCAGTGGACGGCCCGACGGGGTCCGCACCGGTCCAGCGGCGGACGAGGTCGGGCCCCACCCCCCCCCCCTCCTCTCCCTCCGCCTTTCCCCCCCCCCCCCCCGAGTCCCTCGGCTTTGGGGGGGGGGGGGGGCGGAGGGCCGGGCAGATGATCCGCCATCCCCGAGACATTGCGCGCTCACCCCCCTCCTCGTCACGCCCCGCTCGACCGGGTGCGCGGGAATCGTCCCGCTTGTCCCCACCGATCGTCTCCCCCCCCCACGAACAGCGCAGGGGGCGGCCGACCCGGTTCACGCCTCCGTAGCAGGCCAGTGCGATGGGCCGGCAACGGCCCACAGGGCAGTGCCGTCGGCCCTGGCCCCCGCCGCGGGAGCGAGGGGTGCTCGGTCCTACACAGCTGCAACCCGGACGAAAACGGAGGACGGTCATGCGCAAGCACCCTGCCCCCCCCGCCACCAAGCAGAGCCTGATGCGCCACGGTGGCGGCCGGACCTCGCCGTATCCCGCCTCAACCCGGGCGTCCTGCCCCCGCAGGTCCGGGGACGATCCTCATGGACACGTGTCCTCGCTGAGCCGTACGACCTCGGGCGACCCTATGGGCCCCGCTGACGCCGAGGAAGCAGGCAGTGGCCGGGCTGTGCTCCAGCAGGCCACCACGCGCTTCCCCCCGCGAGAATACCGTCGGCCGGCACGGCCTACGACCAGTTCAGAGCAACACTCGTCGGTGACGCGACGACCCATGCGGTCGTCGAAATGGCCCGTCCGAGCAGTTCCGTGCGCCGAGCGGCTGGTTTCGCGAACATGAGTTAATATGTCTAAAACAGAGAGAGAAGTACAGAGGAATATAGACAAAGAGACTGACGTATAAGCTATAAGAGAGTTGTGAGTCGAGAGGAAGCGACGGTAACGGGCGGTCAGACGCCGAGATCAGGCGCGTCTCTCCGCTTACCGAGACGCTCTTTGCGCGGCACTCGCCGGTCACCACGGGCCGGGTCATCGACGACCCCGCACGTCGCGGTTCCCAGCCACAGCACCCGCCAGAAGCGAAGTACCGCGATGCGAACTCGCGCGTGCGCTGGACCGATGTACTAGTCGCCCCATCCTGCTGCCACACGCACGGCCCGTCCCAGCACGGCTCGGCGCGTGTCCGCTGCAGGCGAGCACGGAGTGCTCGCACAGAATCGAGGCCAGCGGATCCAAGGCGCTGATCCGAGAGAGTAGCAGCGATGGTACGTCCACCGAGACCGTGAGTCCGACACGTCCCGTGCGGATGCTTCCTAGCGGACGCAAACACGAGGTGGTACCGACGCGGGGCCCGTAGGGATGCTGCTGGAGGCCGAGCCGGACATCGAGGTGGTCGGGGAGGCCGACAGCTGCGCCCAGGCGCTGGCCGGGTGCCCGCGCTGCTGCCGGACGTGGCCGGTGTGCTGGACGTGCGGCTGCCCGACCGGCGACGGGAGTGAGCGTCTGCCGTGAGCTGCGGCGACCGGGTGTTCGGCTGGTGTGCCTGATGCTCACGTCCTTCGACGACGACGACGCGCTGCTGGACGCGATCATGGCGGGGCCGCCGGGTACGTCCTCAAGCAGGTCAAGGGCGCCGACCTGGTGCAGGCGGTGCGGACGGTCGCCTCCGGCCAGTCGATGCTCGACCCGGCCACCACTCGCAAGCTCATGGAGAGCCTGCGCCACCACGACGAGGGCGAACCCGACGTCGCCCTGGCCCAGTTGACGCCCCGTGAGCGCGAGATCCTCGTCCTCGTGGGGGAAGGGAAGACCAACCGGGAGATCGGCAAGGAGCTCTACCTCGCCGAGAAGACCGTCAAGAACCACGTCTCGCGCCTGCTCGCCAAGCTGGGCGTCGAGCGCCGGCTCCAGGCCGCCGTCCTGGCCGCCCACGCCGAGCCCGACCAGCACCCGGGCCGCCCGCACTGACCCCCTCGGCCCGGGAATCAGGGCCGACCGGCCCAAGCTGCGGGAACAGCACCCGGCGGACAGTGGGGGTGAGAGCACCAGCTCCCGTCCCACCCGCCTTCGGAGCCCGCCATGAGGTACTGGAACGACCACGGCATGAACGGCTGGGCAATCGGCCTGATGACCGTCAGCATGGTGCTCGTCTTGGGGCTGATCATCGTCGTCGGCCTCGCCCTGGTCCGCCGACTCGACCGCACCCCGCAGCAGCACCCCGGCGCCCTGCCCACCCACACGGCCCCGCCGGACCCGGAGCAGCTGCTCGCCGAACGCTACGCCAAGGGCGAGATCGACACCGACGAGTACCGCCACCGCCTGGAGACGCTCCGTCAGGAGCAGCGCCCCGGTTCCGGCTCCGAGCGCACCTGAGAGGCCGTCATGTCCGCCCCCGCCCACACCCCGGCCCTGGACGCCGCCACCCTGGAGAAGCTGATCTCCGCCGCGGTGGCCGCGCCGTCCGTCCACAACAGCCAGCCCTGGCGGTTCCGGCTGCGGCCCGAGTCCTCGACCCTCGACGTACGCGCCCAGCGGGAGCGCTTGCTGCCGGTCACCGACCCGGCGGGCCAGGCCCTGCACATCTCCGTCGGCGCCGCCGTCCTCAACCTCCGCGTCGCCGCCCGCCACCTGGGCTGGGCGCCGCAGGTGCGGCTGCTGCCCGACTCCTCCGACCGCGACCTGCTGGCCTCCGTCGAACTGGACCGCCGCTCACCCGCCGCCCTGCCCGCCACCGCCGCACTGTTCGAGGCGATCTGGCACCGGCACACCATCCGCACGCCGTTCACCGCGGAACCCGTCCCACCCGCGGTCCTGGACCAGCTGGCTCGCGCCGCCCGCGCCGAAGGGGCGGTCCTCCGGTTCCCGGACCGGGCCGAGACCGACCGGCTGCTCACACTGACCGCCGAGGCCGAACGCCACAACACCACCGACCCCCAGCACAGCAGCGAGAGCCGCGCGTGGATCCGAGGGCCTGAAGCCGCCTCCTACGGCATCCCCGTCGCGGCACTCGGGCCGCAGGACCGGACCGGGCACCTCCCCATGCGGGACTTCTCCGCGCTCCGCCCCGACGGACACCTGCCACCCGTCGCCTTCGAGACCGACCCCCGCCTGGCGGTGCTGACCACCAGGGGCGACCAGCCCGTGCACTGGCTGCGCGCCGGCCTGGCGCTGGAACACGTCCTGCTGGCGGCGACCGTCCACCAGGTCCGCGCCTCACTGCTGCACCAGGCGATGGAGTGGCCGAGGCTGCGTTGGGCGGCCCGCGATCCCGGGCAGGGGCCCGAGCACGTCCAGATGCTGATCCGGCTCGGCTACGGACCCGAAGGCACGCCGACGCCCCGCCTCCCGGCCACCGATGTGCTGGAGCCCGGCAGCTGACAGCCTCTCAATCCCCCAGCGGCACCCGCCAGAGCAGCTCCGTTCCCCCCTCGGCGAGCGCGCGGGCCTCGAAGCTCCCACCGAGTGCGGCGGCCCGGTCGGCCAGGTTGGCCAGACCGCTGCGCCGCCCGCCGGCCGGCAGGCCGCAGCCGTTGTCCGTCACCGTGAGCACCAGCTCCTCCCCGGCCTCCACCGTCACCTCCACTCCGGTCGCTCGCGCGTGCCGGGCAGCGTTCGACAGCGCCTCTTCCAGCACCGCGAGCATTTCGTCGGCGACCTGCGCCGGAACCGTCACGTCCAACAGGCCGGTCATCCGCAGGCCCGGTGCGAATCCCAGGACCTCCGCTGCCCGCTCGACCACCTCGACCACCCTCGCCCGTACCCCTCTGGCTGCCGGTCCCGCCTCCTTCGCCCGCAGGCCGAAGATGGCTGCACGGATCGTCTTCGACGTCTCGTCCAGGTCGTCGATCGCGCGCAGCACCCGGTCGGTTGCCTCCGGGTGGTCGATGAACCGAGTCGCCCCCTGCAAGGTCATCCCGGTGGCGAACAGCCGCTGGATGGCCAGGTCGTGCAGGTCCCGGGCGATCCGGTCGCGCTCCTCCAGCATCGCCAGTTGCTCGGCGTCCCGCCGACGCTCCGCCAACTCCATCGCCACCGCCGCCTGGCCGGCGAATCCCAGCAGCGGGCCCGACTCGTCCTCCTCGAACAGCGGCGCACCCGCCGCCCGCGCCAGCATCAGCACACCCCGCAGACCGTGCTCCGCCGTGCCGATCGGCACCGCCACCGCGGGCCCGAGCCCGTCCCAGCGGGGCGGTCCCGCCGTGATCCGGGGATCCTTGCGGACGTCAGCGCTCACCACCAGCCCACCGGTGCGGGCCGCCGCCCCGACGAACGAACCCTCCAAGGGCACCACCAGACCACGATGCTGCCGCTCCCCGATTCCGACGGCGATCCGCACCTCCAGCTCGTCCGAGCCCGTCACCGGCGCAGCGACCACCGCCAGGTCCGCCCCCGCCACCTCCGCCGCCCGCGCCACCAACAGGTCCAGCACCTCCTGCTCGGAGCTGCCCGACAGCAGGCTCCGCGTCACCTCGGCGCCGGCCGCCAACCACCGCTCCCGCAGCCGGGCCTGGGCGTAGAGCCGGGCGTTGTCGATCGCCACTCCGGCCGCCACGGCGAGGGTGGCCAGCACCGCCTCGTCCTCCGCGTCGAACTCGCCCCCGTCCCGCTTCTCGGCCAGGTACAGGTTCCCGAACACCTTGTCCCTGATCCGGATCGGCACCCCGACGAAACTGCGCATCGGCGGATGACCGGACGGGAACCCGGACGAGGCTGGGTGGTCGGCGATGTTCGCCAGCCGCAGCGGCACCGGGTGGCGGATCAGCTCCCCCAGCAGGCCGTGGCCCGAGGGCAGCGGACCGATCCGCTCGATCTGCTGCTCCGTCACCCCGACCGGAATGAACTGCGAGAGCCGTCGATCGTCACCGATCACCCCCAACGCCCCGTACTCGGCGTCGACCAGAGTCACCGCGGCCTCCACGATGTGCCGCAGCGCCTGGGTCAACTCCAGGTCCCGGCCGACCGCGAGCACCGCCTCCAGCAGGCTGTGCACCCGGTCCCTGGTCCCCCTGGCCGCGTCCAGCCGGACCTGGAGCTCGTCCAGCAGATCGTCCAGTCGCAGCTGCGGCAGCGGCACCGGGTCCTCTCCTGCTGCTGCTTCGCCCACCGGGTCCTCCAGGGCACTAGCGGCGTTACGCGGGCCTCCTCCCACCCTAGGCGGCCCGGTCCCGCACCGCTTCGGATCATCGTCAGCCGACAGGGCCATCCGGCCCAGGACCCGGCCCACCCGGCCCTGGGCACCCCCTCGCCCACCGGCAACCCTGGAAGGGACAGGGGCAGCGACCCGGCCGGAACTCCACGAGGGGTGAACGCGACCATGAAGGCACTGACCTACCACGGACCGGGCCGGCGGACCTGGGGAGAGGTCCCGGACCCAGTCGTCCGGGAACCGGAGGACGCCGTGGTCCGGGTGGACGCCGTGACCATATGCGGCACCGATCTGCACATCCTCAAGGGCGACGTGCCCGAGGTCGCCGAGGGCCGGGTGCTCGGTCACGAGGCCGTCGGCACCGTGGTGGAGACCGGCCCCGGGGTGCGCACCGTCGCCCCCGGGGACCGGGTGCTGGTCTCCTGCATCTCCGCCTGCGGCCGCTGCCGGTACTGCCGGGCGGCCGTGTACGGCCAGTGCACCGGCGGCGGGGGCTGGGTCCTCGGCCACCTGGTCGACGGCACCCAGGCCGAGTACGTCCGCACCCCGTTCGCCGACAACTCCCTGCACAAGCTGCCCGAGGGCGTCACCGACGAGGCGGCCCTGCTGCTCGCCGACATCCTCCCCACCGCCTACGAGGTCGGCGTCACCAACGGCCGGGTCCGGCCCGGCGACACCGTCGTGGTGGTCGGCGCGGGACCGATCGGGCTCGCCGCCATCACCACCGCGCGCCTGTTCAGCCCGCGCGAGGTCATCGCCGTCGACCTGGCACGGACCCGGCTCGACGCCGCGAAGCGGGCCGGCGCCGACACCGTCCTGGACGCCCGGGAGGTCGACGCCGCCGCGCTGCGCGCACTCGGCCCCGACTCCCTGGGAGCCGACGTGGCGATCGAGGCCGTCGGGATCCCGGAGACCTTCGAGCTGTGCACCCGCGCGGTCCGGCCGGGTGGCCGGGTGGCCAACGTCGGGGTCCACGGCCGACCGGCCGTCCTCCACCTGGAGGAGCTCTGGATCCGGAACCTCACCATCACCACCGGCCTGGTCGACACCCGCAGCACCCCGCTGCTGCTCGACCTGCTCGCCGAGGGCCGCCTGGACACCGACGGTCTGGTCACCCACCGCTTCGGGCTCGACGAGATGCAGGACGCCTACGACGTCTTCGCCGACCCCGACACCAGCGGCGCCCTGAAGGTCGCCCTCTTCCGCACCTGATCCTGACCGCTCGTCACCAGGAGGACACCGTGAGACGCCCACCCCTCCCGAGCACACCCGCCACGTCGCCGGTCGACCCGGCCGCGGTGGGGCGCCGCATCGCCGAGCGGCAGCACCTGCTCGGCCTCACCGACGGGGCACTGTGCCGACGGGCCGGGGTGGCGCCGGCCTACCTCCGGCTCGTTCTCACGACGGACGCCGGGTTCGACCCCGAGAGCCTGCAGAGGATCTCTGCCGCGCTGGGCCTGAGCCCCCGAGAGCTGCTCGAAGGACCGGACCGTCCGCCCCCCGGCCAGGGCCGGGCCCCGGCACATCCGGCCCTGGTCCGCCTGACCCTCCGTCAGTGTTGGGCGCTGATCGGCGCCGGAGGCATCGGACGCGTCGCCCTGCCCGGCGCGGCCGGCCCGGCCGTGCTCCCCGTCAACTACGCCGTCGACACCGGATCGGTGGTCTACCGCACCAGCCCGCACGGTGGTGCGGCACCTGTGCCGGGCACCGCACTGTCCTTCCAGGTGGACCGGATCGACGACCTCGACGGCACCGGATGGAGCGTGCTCCTCACCGGCACCGCCGAACCGGTCGAGGACCCGGCGGAGGTAGCCCTGCTGTCCGCCGGCCCGGGAGTCGAGCCGTGGGCCGGCGGCAGCCGGGACCTGTGGATCCGGATCCGTCCCGGCACGGTCACCGGCCGCCGGATCGGCACGGTCGACGCAGACGGCCACCTCGACTGAGCCGGCGGCTCGCGACCCGGACCTGCGGGTACCTGCCCCGCCAAGGGCCCGCGGCGTCCCGGAGCCGGGCCCGCTCCGCCGCGCTCAGCAGGCGTCCGGTCTCGGCCCAGGACACCTGTGGCCCCGTCAGGAACCGCGCGGTGAACGGTGTCCAGGCTTCCAGTGCCCGGAGGACCGCTCCCCGTGACGCGGTCGGTCCGAAGGCGAACTCGGCCACCGTCGGGCTCACCCGGTCGACGTCGATCCCGAGCACCACCCCGCCCGCACCCCACAGCGCCCCGAACGGCGCCGGGACCAGGACCACCGGGCACGACGCGCGGGCGGCGACCCGCGGGCCGACGGAGCCGACCGGCCGCCCCGGCAGGCCGTACGACCTGCCCGTGCCCAGCACCACGATCCCGGCGCGCCGGGTCAGTCCGGCGAGCATCCGTACGGGGTCACCCACCAGGTGGTGCAGCCGGGCTCGGGCCGCCGGCAGAGCGGCCGCCGCCCGGGACCACTCGTCCGTCTGGGGCGCTCCGTCCTCCAGGGGTGCGGGCGCCACGTGCACCAGGTGCAGCAGAGCCCGTCGACGGCCCGCCTCTCGTGCGGCCCACCGGACCGCGGCCTCGCTCTGCGGGGAGCCGTCGACCCCCACCAGCACCGGAAGTGACATGGTCTGATCCTCCGTCCTGCCCTTGCGGTCGGCCCCGGCTGCGCCAGAGCGTCCGGGCCGACCGGCCGGGCCGGGTCAGCCCGCGTGCGCGGTACAGGTCTCGTCGGCGCGGACTGCGAGATAGCTGACGACCCCGACCACACCGTCGACACCGCGGCACAGCCGTTCCACGACCGGCAGTTGACTCCGGTGGTCGACGGTGCCGCCGAGGGTCACCTCGCCCTCCTCCACCTTGACGTCGAGGGCGTCCAGGGGGAGGCCCAGCACACCGGCCAGGATCTCGGTCCGGATCTCCTCGCGGATCGCCCGGTCCTGGCGCAGGAAGACGCGCAGCAGATCGCTGCGGCTGACGATGCCCACCAGGCGGCCCGCCTCGTCCACCACCGGGAGGCGCTTGAGGCCCTTGCCCTGCATCACCCGGGCCGCCTGCACCACCGTCCACTCCGGGCGGGCGCACACGGCCGGGCTGGTCATCAGCCCCTCGGCGGTGGTGGCCCGGCTCTTGAGTTCGTCGCGGGGCTGGAGGCGGGGAGTGAGCAGCAGGCCGGACGGGTCCTCCTCCGCGGCCTCGTTGACGAGCAGGTCCGCCTCGGAGACCAGGCCGAGCGGCCGGTCCTGGTCGTCGACGACCGGTACGGAGGTGATGTCGTGCTCGGCGAGGAGGACGGCGATCGCCTTGAAGCCGGTGTCCGGCCGTACGTGGACGACGGCGGAGGTCATCAGTTCTCCCACGATCCGGTGTCGCATCGTCGGTCTTCCTCTCGTGCGGTCTGCGCGGGACCGGAGCGGCCGTTGCAGGGCGGATGCCTCAACCATCCAGGTCCGACGCGCAAGGGCGAAGGGCCGAGAGGGCCACCGTCCCGGGACCTTCAGCACCTCACCGATCGAGCGGAGCCGGGCTGAGGATCGGACAACATCCCACTCACACAGCTGAGTTGACCGAGGAGAGCACACCATGGCCGTCCACCACGCCCCCGCGTCCCGCATCGCCCGGCTCGGCGCCAGGCTTCGGCACACCGCACACGCGCCCCGGGTGGCGGTGGGCACCGCCACCGCCACGGCCGCGCGCGTCCTCGCCTCCGCGCGCATCGGGCTCGGGTTCGTCTTCCTCTGGGCCTTCCTCGACAAGGCCTTCGGCTGGGGCTACGCCACCCCCGGCACGCGGTCCTGGATCAACGGCGGCTCCCCCACCAAGGGCTTCCTCAGCCACGTCTCCGCCGGTCCGCTCCGGTCCGCCTTCCGGCACCTGGCCGGCCAGACCTGGGCGGACTGGCTGTTCATGCTCGGCCTGCTCGGCATCGGTGTCGCACTGATCGGCGGCTTCGCCCTGCGGATCGCCGCCGGCAGCGGCACCCTGCTGATGGTGCTGATGTGGGCCGCCGAGTGGCCGCCCGCCCGTCACCTGGTCGACGGTGCGGCCAGCGGCTCGACCAACCCGGTCATGGACTACCACCTGGTCTACGCCCTGCTCCTGATCGCCCTCGCCGCGACGGGTGCGGGGGGCACCTGGGGCGTGGGCAGCCGCTGGGCCGACCTGCCGATCGTCCGGGAGCACGCCTGGCTCCGCTGAGCGCCTCGCCTCGCCTCGCGGAGCGCAGCACCTCGATCCGGTGCTGCCTCGGGAGGCACACGGCCGTCCGGCCCGGAGCCGTACCCCGTTCGGCCCTCGCGACGAGCTCCGGGGGTTGCTGGGATGACAGAGGACAGGGCCGGGCGGATCCCGGCCCGTCACCGCAGAGCATGAGGAGACCACCATGAAGACCGCCGTGGTCCGGGAGTTCACCGGGCCGATCACCGTCGAGGACCTCCCCCTGCCGACACCCGCCGCACACCAGGTGCGGGTCCGGATCGAGGCGAGCGGTCTGTGCCACACCGACATCCACGCCGCTCACGGGGACTGGCCGGTCCGACCCGTGCTGCCGTTCGTCCCGGGCCACGAGGGGGTCGGTCTCGTCGACGCCGCCGGCGCCTCGGTCCGTCACGTCAGGGTCGGCGACCGCGTCGCCCTCCCCTGGCTCGCCGAGGCCTGCGGCCGCTGCGACCACTGCGTCTCCGGCTGGGAGACCCTCTGCCTCGCCCAGCACAACACCGGCTACTCCGTCGACGGCAGCCACACCGAGTACGCCCTCGCCCACGGGGACTACGTGGTCCCCGTCCCGGACGGCGTCGACCCGCTGGACGCCGCGCCCCTCACCTGTGCGGGTGTCACCACCTACAAGGCCGTCAAGGTCGCCGGTGCCCGGCCCGGCACCCGGGTGCTGGTCTCCGGCATCGGCGGTCTGGGTCATCTGGCCCTGCAGTACGCCCGGCTGGCCGGCGCGGAGACGGTGGCGGTGGACGTCACCGACGACAAACTTGCCCTGGCGCGCGAGCTCGGCGCCGACCATGTGATCGACGCCAGGACCACCGACGTCGCGGCCGGGGTACAGGCACTGGGCGGCGTCGATGCGGCGATCGCACTGGCCGTCAGCAACGACAGCTTCCGTGCCGCCTACGGCTCGCTGCGCCGGGGCGGCACCCTGGTCCTGGTGGCCCTGCCCGCCGAGGGGGTGCTCGAACTCCCGGTGTTCGACACGGTTCTGAACGGCACCAAGGTGGTCGGCTCGATCGTCGGGACCCGCCAGGACCTCGCCGAGGTGTTCCGGCTGCACTCCCTCGGCCGCACCCGGGTGGTCCGGGAGAGCCGACGGCTGGAGGACATCAACACGGCCGTCCAGGAGGTCCTGGCCGGCAAGGTCTCCGCACGCCTCGTCTTCGATCTGCGGTGACCGGGCTCCGCCCGAGGTCACCGAGCCCTCCGCGTCGGCCCGGGCTCAGTCGATCGCCAAGGTGAACCAGACCGTCTTCCCGGTGGCGGTCGGACGGGCGCCCCATCCGCTGGCGAAGGACTCCACCAGCGACAGGCCGCGGCCGTCCTCACTGGTGCTCTCGGCCAGGCGAGGAACCGGCAGGGAGGGGCTGGTGTCCGCGACCTCCACCGTCAACTCCCTGGCCGTACGGTGCAGGCGCACCCCGATCGGTCCCTCGGCGTGTCTGACCGCGTTGGCGATGAGCTCGGATCCGAGCAGACAGGCCGCGTCCTCGGCCTCGGAGCAGGACCACTCCCGGAGGGTGGCCCGCAGGAACCGGCGGCCGAGGGAGGCGGAGGTCGGGAGCGCGGGCAGTTCCAGGGCGGCGGTGGCCAGCGGCGGCGCGGGCAGCTGGGCGAGGAGCAGGGTCACGTCGTCCGCGTACCGGTCCGTCCCGGGCAGCATCACCCGGAGGACCCGGTCGGCCACCACCTCCAGGTCGGGGGTGCGGATGAAGGAACGCTCCAGCTCATGGCCCAACGCGGAGATCTGGAAGCCGAGATCGCTCTCGGGGGTCTCCACCAGACCGTCCGTGTACAGGACGAGGGTCGAGCCGGGCGGGACGGTCATCGTCGCCTGCTGGTGCGGGACGTCGCCCACTCCGAGCGGGACGCTGACCGGGGCGGCGAGTTCGCGGACCGTGTTGTCCGGCAGGACCACCAAGGCCGGCAGATGGCCCGCGGAGCAGATCGACACCTCGCCGGCGGTCGGGTCGATCACCAGGTAGCAGCAGGTGACCAGCTGGTCCGGCAGGTCGGCGACCACCGCGTCCAGTGCCTGCATCAGCTGCCGCGGCGGCATGCCCGTCTTGGCCAACGCATGGGCCGCAGAACGCAGTTGCCCCATGACCGCAGCGGCCTCCAGCCCTCGTCCCATGACGTCGCCGACGATGATGCCGATGCGCCCCGCCCCGAGCGGCACGAGGTCGAACCAGTCGCCGCCGACACCCGCTCCCTCGGTCGAGGCCAGGTAGCGACTGGCCGTGCGCATCCCGGGGATGTCGGGCGACTGGCCCATCAGGCTTCGCTGCAGGGTGAGCGCGATGTGGCGCTGCTGCTGGTACAGCCTGGTCAGCTCGAGCTCGGCCCGTTTGCGGTCGGCGACGTCACGGACGATCGCGGACGCACCGCAGATCGCACCGTACTGGTCCCGGGTGGGCCAGAGGGTGATGTCCACGTCCAGCAGCCGCCCGGAGGCGGCCAGCCGGAGCGATTCGTGGTTCTCCACCCGCTGGCCCCGGGCGAGCCGCTCCAGCAGGGCGGTCACCTCCTCCTTGCGGTCCGCGGGTGCCAGTACCCCCATGTGACTGCCGATCACCTCGTCCTGGTCGTAGCCGTACAGGCGCTGTGCCGCGGCGTTCCAGTAGGTGATCCGGCCGTCCAGGGTGGAGGTGATGATCGCGTCCTGCGAGGACTCCACCAAGGCGGCCAGTTCGCTGATCCTGGCCTCCGCCGCCTTGCGGTCACTGACGTCCCGGATGGCCGCCGAGACCAGCAGGCCGTCGCCGGTTTCCAAGGGGCTGAGGCTGATCTCGACCGGGAACTCGGTGCCGTCCCGGCGCAACCCGTACAGGTCGAGCCCCGAACCCATCGGCCGCGTCCGCCGGGTGACGGCGTATCCACTGCGGTGCCGCGGGTGGTGGGCTCGGAACCGCTCGGGCAGCAGGGCCTCCACCGGCCGGCCGAGGAGCTCCTCCCTGCGGTAGCCGAACAGCGCCTCGGTCTGCGCGTTCACCAGCCGGATCACCCCGCAGTCGTCCACGATGACCATGGCGTCCGGGGCGGACTCCAGCAGGCCCCTGAACCGCTGCTCCGCGGCGCGCAGTTCGTCCATGTCCCGGTCGGAGGCGGCCTGCGGGGGGATCGTCACCGCGTCCGCGCCACCTCGTTCCGTGGGATCGCCGGATCGGTGAGTGTGAGGGGTGACCATGCCTCGTGACCGTACCGAAGGCTTCGGCCCGCCTGGACGCGTATTCGAGAACCGGTACAGAGTGGATCGTTTCAGCGCTTTTCCGTCGTTTCCTGATTGTGGTGCCGTCAGACGGCGTTGAGGCCGTGGCGGGTGAAGACGCCGCGGGCGGCGGCCACCTGCTCGGGGGTCGGCGAGGGGGTGCCGGCCAGCGCGAAGTCCTGGCCCAGGGCCTCGTACTTGGCCGCCCCCAGCTTGTGGAAGGGCAGCACGTCCACCCGGGTGACGTTGCCCAGCGAGGCGGCGAAGGCGGCCACGCCTTCGACGTTGTCGGCCGGGTCGGTCAGCCCGGGCACCAGCACGAAGCGGACCCAGACCTCCTTGCCGAGGTCGGCGAGGCGCCGGGCGAAGTCCAGGGTGGGCTCCAACGGCCGTCCGGTGACCTTGCGGTAGAGCTCGCGGTCCCAGGACTTGATGTCCAGCAGGACCAGGTCGACGTCGGCCAGCAGTTTGTCGGTGGCCCGGGTGCCGAGGAAGCCGGAGGTGTCCAGGGCGGTGTGCAGGCCGAGTTCGTGCTTGTAGCGGTGGAACAGCTCGCCGGCGAAGGCGGGTTGGAGCAGCGGCTCGCCGCCGCTGATGGTGGCGCCGCCGCCGGAGGCGCGGATGAAGGTGGTGTACTTCGCGGCCTCGGCCACCACCGCGTCGGCGGTGGTGCGCCTGCCGTTGCGCATCTTCATGGTGTCGGGGTTGTGGCAGTAGAGGCAGGTCAGCGGGCACCCGGCCAGGAAGGTGACGAACCGGGTGCCCGGGCCGTCCACACCGGTGGAGAGGTCCCAGGAGTGCACCGAGCCGGTGAGCGCACCGGTGAGCGCGCCGACGGGGATCTCGGTTCCGAGGGTGACGGCCATGACGGGATCTCCTGCCTAGAGCGAGCCGTGGAAGGTGCGGTTGAGTACGTCGAGCTGCTGTTCGCGGGTCAGCCGGACGAAGTTGACGGCGTATCCGCTCACCCGGATGGTCAGCTGCGGGTAGTTCTCCGGGTGCTCCATGGCGTCCAGCAGCGTGTCGCGGTTGAGCACGTTGACGTTCATGTGGAAGCCGTTGGAGGCCATGTAGCCGTCGAGGACGCCCGCGAGGTTGCGCACCCGCTCCTGGGGGGTGCGGCCGAGCGCGTCGGGGGTGACGGTGTTGGTCAGCGAGATGCCGTCCTCGGCGTGCTCGTAGGGCAGCTTGGCGACGGAGAGGGCGCTGGCGACGTAGCCGTGGGCGTCCCGGCCGTTCATCGGGTTGGCGCCCGGGGAGAACGGCTCGCCGGCCCGGCGGCCGTCGGGGGTGTTGCCGGTCTTCTTGCCGTAGACCACGTTGGAGGTGATGGTCAGCACCGACTGGGTGTGCTCGGCGCTGCGGTAGGTCGGGTGCTTGCGCACCTTCTTCATGAACTCCTCGACCAGCCAGACCGCGATGGAGTCCACCCGGTCGTCGTTGTTGCCGTAGGCCGGGTACTCGCCGTCGATCAGGTAGTCGGTGACCAGGCCGCTCTCGTCCCGGACGGGGGTGACCTTGGCGTGCTTGATGGCCGAGAGCGAGTCGGCGGCCACCGAGAGGCCGGCGATGCCGCAGGCCATGGTGCGGCGGATCGCGCGGTCGTGCAGCGCCATCTCGATCCGCTCGTAGGCGTAGCGGTCGTGCATGTAGTGGATGACGTTGAGGGCGTGGACGTAGGTCTCGGCCAGCCACTCCATCTGCTGGTCGAAGCGGGCCATCACCTCGTCGTAGTCGAGGACTTCGGAGGCCCCCTGCTCAATCGAACGCAGCGGGCCGCTGGCCGGGCCGACCTGGGCGCCGGACTTCTCGTCCCGGCCGCCGTTGACCGCGTACAGCAGGGTCTTGGCGAGGTTCACCCGGGCGCCGAAGAACTGCATCTGCTTGCCGACCGCCATGGCCGAGACGCAGCAGGCGATGGCGGTGTCGTCGCCGAAGCGCGGGCGCATCAGCTCGTCCGACTCGTACTGCACGCTGGAGGTGTCGATCGACACCTGGGCGCAGAACTCCTTGAAGCCCTGGGGGAGTTGCGGTGACCAGAAGACCGTCATGTTCGGCTCGGGGGCCGGGCCGAGGTTGTAGAGGGTCTGCAGGTAGCGGAACGAGGTCCTGGTCACCAGCGGGCGGCCGTCCTCGCCGACGCCGCCGATCGACTCGGTCACCCAGGTCGGGTCCCCGGAGAACAGCTCGTCGTACTCGGGGGTGCGCAGGAAGCGGACGATCCGCAGCTTGACGATGAAGTCGTCCACCAGCTCCTGGGCCTGCTCCTCCGTCAACACCCCGTTCTCGATGTCCCGCTGGAGGTAGACGTCGACGAAGGTGGAGGTGCGCCCCAGCGACATCGCCGCGCCGTTCTGCTCCTTCACCGCCGCCAGGTAGGCGAAGTACAGCCACTGGATCGCCTCGCGGCCGCTGGTGGCCGGCCCCGAGATGTCGTAGCCGTAGCCCGCCGCCATCTGCTTGAGCTCGCCCAGCGAGCGGATCTGCTCGGAGAGCTCCTCGCGCTCGCGGATGGTCTCCTCCAGCAGCGCCGCCTCGGTCGGGGCGGCGTCCAGCTCGGCCTTCTCGGCCAGCTTGGCCTCGATCAGCCGGTTGACGCCGTAGAGCGCGACCCGGCGGTAGTCGCCGATGATCCGGCCGCGGCCGTAGGCGTCGGGGAGCCCGGTGACGATGCCGGCCTTGCGGGCGGCCCGGATGGCGGGGGTGTAGGCGTCGAAGACCCCGGCGTTGTGGGTCTTGCGGTACTCGGTGAAGACCTTCTCCAGCCCGGGGTCGACCGGGTAGCCGTACGTCTCCAGGGCGCCGGCCACCATCCGCCAGCCGCCGTTGGGCATGATCGCCCGCTTCAGCGGGGCGTCGGTCTGCAGGCCGACGATCAGGTCCTTGTCCCGGTCGATGTAGCCGGGGGCGTGCGCGGTGATGGTCGAGGGGATGTCGTACGCGACGTCGTAGACGCCCTTGGCGCGCTCCTCGGGGAACTTGTCCGTGATGGCCTTCCACACGGCGGTGGTGCGCTCGGTGGGCCCGGCCAGGAAGGAGCTGTCGCCCAGGTAGGGGGTGTAGTTCTGCTGGATGAAGTCACGGACGTCGATGGCGTCCCGCCACAGCCCGCCCTTGAAGCCCTCCCAGGCACTTCGACCAGCTGTCTGCTCCTGCTCGATGGTCATGACGGTGTCCCTCTCTCTGTGTCTCGTGGGCATCGCTGCGGCACTGCGGGCGCTGCCGGTCGGTCCTGTGACGGTCCGTCAGCGATGGCCGGCGTCAGTTCTGGTGGCCGTAGTAGGCCTGCCGCATCAGCTGCTGCATGTCGGCGATCATCGGCATCCGCGGGTTAGCCGGGGCGCACTGGTCCTCGTAGGCGTACATCGCCTGCTGCGGCAGGGCCTCCAGGAACGAGGTCTCGTCAACTCCCGCGCCCTTGAAGGAGTCCGGGATGCCGACCTTGGCCCGCAGCTCCTCGACCGCCCTGGCCAGCGACTCCACGCCCTGCTCCGGGCTCGCGGCCGGCAGGCCGAGCAGCTGGGCGATCGCCTGGAAGCGCTCCGGGGCCACGTAGCTCCGGTACTTGGGCCAGCTGGTCACCTTGGCCGGGGCCGCGCCGTTGTAGCGGATCACCTGCGGCAGCAGGATCGCGTTGGTCCGGCCGTGCGCGACGTGGAAGGTGGCGCCCAGGGTGTGCGCCATCGCGTGCACCACGCCGAGGAAGGCCGAGCCGAAGGCCATCCCGGCGATGGTCCCGGCGTTGTGCATCTTCTCCCGGGCCACCGGGCTGTTCGGGCCGTCGGTGACGGCCCGCTCCAGGTTCTCGAAGATCAGCTTGATGCCCTGCAGGGCCAGCCCGTCGGTGAAGTCGTTGGCGTAGACCGAGACGTAGGTCTCGATGCAGTGCGTCAGCGCGTCGAAGCCGGAGTCGGCGGTCACGTCCTTCGGCAGGTTCGTGGTGAGCGCCGGGTCGCAGATGGCCACGCTCGGGGTCAGCGCGTAGTCCGCCAGCGGGTACTTCTGGCCGGTGGCCGAGTCGGTGATCACCGCGAACGGGGTGACCTCCGAACCGGTGCCCGAGGTGGTCGGGATGCAGACCAGCTTGGCCCTCTCACCCAGGTCGGGGAAGGTGAAGGCGCGCTTGCGGATGTCGAAGAACTTCTCCTTCAGGTCCGCGAAGACCGTCTCGGGGTGCTCGTACATCAGCCACATCACCTTGGCCGCGTCCATCGGCGAGCCGCCGCCCAGCGCGATGATGGTGTCCGGCCGGAAGCCGCGCATCAGCTCGGCGCCCTTCTCCACCGTGTCGATGCTCGGGTTCGGCTCGACGAAGTCGATCACCCGCACCTCGACCGGCTCGGAGCGGCGGGCCAGGACGCTCCGCACCCGCTCCACGTGCCCGATCTCCACCATGGTCCGGTCGGTCACGATGACCACCTTGCGGGCACCGCGCATGTCGGCCAGGTACTTGACGGAGTTGCGCTCGAAGAAGACCTTCGGCGGGATCTTGAACCACTGCATGTTGGTGTTGCGCCGCCCGATCCGCTTGATGTTCACGAGGTTCAGCGCGGTCACGTTCCCGGAGACCGAGTTGGCCCCGTAACTGCCGCAGCCCAGGGTCAGCGAGGGCATGAAGGCGTTGTAGACGTCGCCGATCCCGCCCTGCGAACTGGGCGCGTTCCAGATCACCCGGCAGGCCTTGACGGCGTGTCCGAACTCCTCGGCGAAGGCCTCGTCCTCGGTGTGCACGGCCGCCGAGTGGCCCAGCCCGTGGAACTCCACCATGGCAACGGCGAGTTCGACCCCACGTGAACGCGAATCGGCGGTGAGCACCGCGAGCACCGGGCAGAGCTTCTCGCGCGTCAACGGCTCGTCCGGCCCGACGTGTTCCGCTTCCACCAGGATGACGGAGGTGTCGGCGGGAACCGAGAACCCGGCTGCATCGGCGATCTGCGCGGCGGAGCGACCCACCACTGCGGCGTTCAGCTTGGCCCCCGCGCAGTTGCGGTCCTCACCGACGCCGAACAGGTGCCGCTCCAGCAGGATCTTCTCCTCACCAGTGGCGAGATGGGCCTTCAGTCTGCGGAACTCCTGGATCGCAGCGTCACGGATCTCGACATCCAGGATCACCGCCTGCTCGGAGGCGCAGATCATGCCGTTGTCGAAGGACTTGGAGACCACCACGTCGTTGACGGCCCGCTTGAGGTCCGCGCTCCTCTCGATGTACGCGGGCACGTTCCCCGCCCCGACCCCGAGGGCCGGCTTGCCGCAGGAGTAGGCCGCCTTCACCATCGCGTTCCCGCCGGTGGCCAGGATGGTCGCCACCCCCGGGTGGTTCATCAGCGCGCCGGTGGCCTCCATCGACGGCTGCTCGATCCACTGCACGCAGTGCGCCGGAGCCCCCGCCGCGACCGCCGCGTCCCGGACGATCCGGGCCGCCTCGGCGGAACAGCCCTGCGCCGAGGGGTGGAAGCCGAAGACGATCGGGTTGCGGGTCTTCAGCGCCACCAGCGCCTTGAAGATGGTGGTCGACGTCGGGTTGGTGACGGGCGTGACACCGGCGACCACGCCGACCGGCTCGGCGATCTCCACGATCCCGTCGATCTCGTCCCGACGCACCACCCCGACGGTCTTCATGTCCGCCATCGAATGGGTGACGTGCTCGCACGCGAAGATGTTCTTCACGGCCTTGTCCTCGAACACCCCGCGCCCGGTCTCCTCCACCGCCATCACCGCCAGCCGGGTGTGCGCCGCCAGCGCGGCCAGCGAAGCCTTCTTGACGATGTGGTCGACCTGCTCCTGGGTGAAGCCCGCGTACTCCCGCAGGGCCTCCTGACCACGGGTCACCAGGATGTCGACCGCTGCCGCGGCCTCGGACGGGGCAGGGGTCTCGGTCGACTCGGTGCGACTCACGGTCTGTGGGCGACGGGACATCGCGGACCACCTCTCAGGTCTTCGCGCGGGGTCGCGCGCTCTGTTGTCGTTGGCACCCGGCACACAGCTTCCCGCCGTCCGGGCCTCCGTCGGTCGGCCGTTCGGGGTAGTCCTTCGGGCCGAAGGTCCCCTGTCCTCGGCACGGCCGGTGCCGGTCGCTCCGGGTCCTCAGTCGTGCGGCACCACGGCGACCGCGCCGTGGGCGTGGTGCAGGACGGCGTGCGCCACCGACCCCAGGCGAGGGGCGGCCATGGGGTGCGCGGGCGACCGTCGGCCCAGCACCAGCAGGGCGGCGCCGTGCGCGGCGGCCACCAGGACGTCGGCCGCGCCGCCGACCACCACCTCGGCCCGGGCGGTGACCCCGGGGAACTTCTCCCGCCAGCGGCCCAGGGCGTCCTCGAGGTGCACCAGCCGGTCGGCCGCCAGCCCCTCCTGGATGTCCGCCTGCTCCACCTGAGCCTCCGTCAGGTACGGCCCGGAGGCGAGGGTCCGGGCCTCCACCGCCCGCAGGGCGGCTCCCCGCCGGGCCGCCTGGTCGAAGGCGAAGGCGAGCACCGCGTCACAGGGCCGGTCACCCTGCACTCCCACCACGACCTCGCCCTGAGTCCCGGCGTCCCCGTCCCTGACCAGGACGACGGGGCAGCGGGCGTGGGCCGCCACGCGGAGCCCGACCGAGCCGACGAGCCGACCGACGACCCCGCCCAACCCCCGCGAGCCGACGACGAGCAGCCCCGCCCGCTCCCCTGCGGCGGCCAGGACGTACGCGGGGTTCCCGGTGGTCCGATCGCAGGAGGCGTCCACTCCCGGCCGCGCGGCCACCACCCGGTCCCGGATCGCGGCCACCGGGGCCGGCAGCCGCTCCTCCGGAGCGTCCTCCGGCGCGAGCCCACCGCGCTCGCCCGGTGCGACATGGACCATGCGCAGGGCCCGTCCGCTCTGCAGGGCCTCCTCGGCGGCCCAGTGCGCCGCCGACTCGCTCTGCACGGAGCCGTCGATCCCCACCACCACGAAGCGCTTCACGGCTGAACCTCCGTCATCAAGGCCGGCCGCGACGCGGATTCGCGCGGCCGTCGCCTTCCGACACTCTCCCGCCGCCTCACCGGCCCGGCCCAGGGCCGATCAGCCCCGACGCGGTCCCGAAGGTCCCGGCTACGGCTCACCCGTCCGGACCGCAGGGCGACCGGGCGGGCGGCGTGGTGCAGCACGGCACGGGCGACCCAGCGCACGCGCCGATTCCGAGTGCGGCGCACCGGTTGTAGGGGCACCGCAGAACCGTGCTGCTCACCGACGGGCGGGTCCTCGCGGACGGACTTCTGCCGGCGGAGGGCAGGACCGGGAACCGCGGTGGCTCGGTTACGCCACCAACTGCGGCCCCGCCCCGGCCGATCCGGTGCGGACGAACGTGAGGACGAGGGCGCGACGCCCCCTCCGACGAACCGCCCGCACCGGCAGCGAGGCGACCGCCTGGTGCCGGCCGAGCCGAACGGCTGCGACTCGGCCGGCACCAGGGCGGCCCCACCGAAGCGTGGTTCCGGAGTGCGGTGTCAGACGGCGGCCGGGGCCGGTGCGTCGAGGATGGCGAGCTCGCCGGGGGTGGCCTGGCGCTTCCAGTCGGGGGCGAGGGCGGTGTAGGTGCTGACGTCGTGCCAGCAGCTCTGGGTCCGGAAGAGCTGGTGCAGCGTCGCCTCGCGGGTCAGTCCCGCCGCGTGCATCACCGGCGGCATGTGGTCGTGGTCGGTGCGGTGCCCGGCCCAGATGCGGTGCAGGCCCAGCGGGCCGAAGCCGTAGGCCATCAGGAGCCGGCCGGTCTCGTGGGCGTGGCCGACGACGGGCGACCCGGGGATCAGGACGACGCCGGTCAGCATGGCGTTGCTGCCGTAGTCCTCGATCAGCAGGCCCGCCGTGCCGAGCATGGTGTCGTCCTCGGGCGCGCAGACCGCGAGGGTGTACTTGCGGCGGGGACGGGTGAGGGGCTGGGCGAGGGCGGAGGCGAAGGCGTCCCGGGCCTGTCCGGTGTCCATCCGGTCGGTGCCGAGGTAGCGGGTGAGCATGCGGCTGGTGACGATCCGCTCGTGGACGGGGTAGTCGGCGGGGCGCAGTTCGCGAAGGCGCAGGTGCTCGCCGCGCAGGTCCGGTACCCGGCTCACAGCGCCGGCTCCTTCCGCTTCGGCGCGGGGATCAGGGCTTCGAGGTCGACATAGGAACGCCCCGACGGTACGGGCCGGCCGAGCAGGATGCGGCGGGCGGTGTCGGTGACCAGGGCCCCGCCGAGCATGACGCCGCTGGCCAGCTGCGGCCAGCTGGAGAGGCTGCTGCCGATCCGGGTGAGGGCGTCGGTCATCGCCGGGCTCAGCCGGTCCCGGTCGACGACCTGCAGCAGGAAGCTCAGCTGCTGGGCGGGGTCCATCGCCGCCACGTCCGCGGCCGTCACATCCCCGGCCCGGCCGTGGAAGAGCGGCCGGCCGGGCTCCAGGTCGAAGCGTTCGACGTCCAGCAGACCGCGGTCGTTGGCGTCCATCAGCACGGGCACCCGCCGGCGCCGCGCGTGCTCGCGGGCCGCGGTCTTCACCCAGGGGGTGTCGCACTCCTCGACCAGGAGGTCCACCCCGCGCTCCCCGTCCTCGCCCGGGGCGAAGAACTCCTCGATGCTCTCCTCGGTCACTCCGTACCGGTGGACGGTGATGTCGAGGTAGGGGTCGAGCTCGTACATCCGCCGCGCGCAGATGACCGTCTTCTCCAGGCCGATCTCGTGCACCCCGGCGCGCAACCGGTTGAGGTTGGACAGGCTGAGCCGGTCGAAGTCGGCCAGCCGGAACGAGCCCCCGACACCCTCCATCGCACAGGTCAACGCCGCGCTGGAGCCCACCGACAGGCCGATCACCCCGATCCGGCGGCTGAGCAGGTGCTGCTGCTCCTCGCGGGTGATCTTGTCGCGGTTGCGGTCGGTGCGCACCAGCCGGAACGCGGCCTCGGGCAGGACCCGTACCAGGCGGCCAGACCACGGGTACCAGGCCCAGGTCCCGTACTCGTCGGGCAGCAGGCCGCCGCGGGCCTCGTCCAGGGCGCGCTCCAGCACAGCAGGCGGAAACGATTCTCCGGGGTTCAGGCAGCGGACCAGCTCGACCAACTGCTCGTCGACCCGGTCGTGGACCTCGCGCAGCGCCGGGGATTCCAACAGCTCCTTCAGCACGCCGACGTGGTCCGCCGAGGCCGGATCGAGCAGGACGGGACGGAACGATTCGGCGGGGTCGTCCGGGTGCAGCGGACCGCCGATCGTGGCGCGGGCGAGGGAGGGAGAGGGGGTGTGTGTCACGTCGGCTGACGCTAGCAACGCCAAGATCGTCAGCCGTGGCGCCTTCACCCGCCCGGCAGCATACCAATCACTCCGTACACGGGAAGATCTGTCCGATCGGGTGATCCGGGTCGTACCCGTGAGCGAGGACCGGGCGCGTGCATGAGGCAACGGGCCGCAATCACCTGCCGATCAGTCAGAACCGCCTGCTCCCAAGTGCCGGCAACGCCGGCGGCCCGGTCGAGCCACCGTTCGAAGACGGTGGACGGAGCCCGACGTCCCGACGCACGGCCTCAGGTGCCCGGCACCAGGGCGACCGGGCAGACGGCATGGTGCAGTACGGCGTGCGCGACGGGGCCGATCCGCCCCGGCGAGGCCGCGGGTCGTCGCCCGAGCACCAGCAACCGGGCCTTGGCCGAGGCCTCGACCAACAGCAGCCCCGGGCCTGCGGGTTCGGCGACCTCGGTGACCTCGACCTCCGGGTGGGAGTCCCGCCACGGTCCGAGGGCCGCTGCCAGCAGGTCCGCTTCCCTCGCCCGTCCGTCCCATCCGGGCACCCCCGTCGCCGGGAAGGCGTGCAGGATGCGCAGCGGCAGGCCGTGCCGGCGGGCGGTGTCGAAGGCGAAGTCGAGCGCCGCACCGTGCGGGCGGCGGGCGTCGACGGCGACGACGATCCGGTCCCGCAGGCCCGCGTCCGCCTCCTCGGCGGGGACCAGGACGGTCGGGCAGGCGGCCCTCGCGGCGACGTGCAGGGCGGTGGATCCGACCCGCAGTCCGGGGAAGCCGCCGTCGCCGCGCACGGCGAGGACCAGGAGTTCGGCGTCCTCGGAGGCCGCCACCAGCGCCGCGGTGGCGACGTCGTGGACCTCGTCGGTGCGGGTGCGCAGCTGGGGGTGCCGCACCGCCAGGACGTGCCGGACGGCGTGGAGCAGGGCGCTCCCCTCGAACGGTGAGCGGGCGGTGCCGCTGGGGAGCAGGTGCGGCATCAGGGGCAGCGCGTGCAGGACGCGCAACGGCCGGTCCCGGAGGGCCGCTTCCTCCGCGGCCCAGTGCGCGGCCGCCAGGCTGGCCGCGGAGGTGTCCACTCCCACGGCGACGGGCAGGTCCATGGTGCTCAGCTCCTCGTTGTCGGCTGATCGGGTGTCAGGTCTGCCGGCTCCAGTCGGTGACCTCGGGCAGGTCGGTGCCGTGGGCGCGGATCCAACCGTGGTGCCGGGTACGGGTGTCGGCCATCTGCTGGCGCAGGGCCGCGGCGCGGGCGGCGAGGCCGGGAGTGTGGTCGATGACGTCCATCACCAGGCGGTAGCGGTCGAGGTCGTTGCGGACCACCATGTCGAAGGGCGTGGTGGTGGTGCCGGACTCCTTGTAGCCCCGCACGTGCAGGTACGGGTGGACGGCGCGGCGGTAGGCCAGGCGGTGGATCAGCCACGGGTAGCCGTGGTACGCGAACACCACCGGCCGGTCCCGGGTGAACAGGGCGTCGAACTCCCGGTCCGGCATCCCGTGCGGGTGCTCCTCCGCGGGCATCAGCCGGACCAGGTCCACCACGTTCACCACCCGCACCCGCAGGTCCGGCAGGTGACGGCGCAGCAGATCGGCGGCGGCGACCACCTCCTGGGTGGGGACGTCCCCGGCGCAGGCGAGCACCACGTCCGGCTCCCGGATCCCGTCGTCGGTGCCGGACCACTCCCAGATGCCCGCTCCGCGCGCGCAGTGGGCCCGGGCCTCCTCCAGGGAGAGCCAGTCGAAGCCGGGCTGCTTGCCGGCCACGATCACGTTGACCCGGTCGCGGCTGCGCAGCACCTGGTCGGCCACGACGAGCAGGGTGTTGGTGTCCGGCGGGAAGTGGACCCGCACGGCCTCGGGGCTCTTGTTGAGGACGTGGTCGACGAAGCCGGGGTCCTGGTGCGAGAAGCCGTTGTGGTCCTGGCGCCAGACGTGCGAGGTGAGCAGGTAGTTGAGCGAGGCGACCGGGGCCCGCCAGGGGATGCGGCGGGTGGTGCGCAGCCACTTGACGTGCTGGTTCACCATCGAGTCGACGATGTGGACGAAGGCCTCGTAGCAGGAGAAGAGGCCGTGACGGCCGGTCAGCAGGTAGCCCTCCAGCCAGCCCTGGCAGGTGTGTTCGGAGAGGATCTCCATCACCCGGCCGTCGTGGGCGAGGTGCTCGTCCGTGGGCAGGAGGGCTGCCTGCCAGGCCTTGCCGGTGGCTCCGTAGACCGCCTGGAGGCGGTTGGAGGCGGTCTCGTCCGGGCCGACCAGCCGGAAGTCCCTGCGCTGCGCCGTGTCCGCCATCAGCCGCTCCAGCAGGTCGCCCAGTACCCGGGTGGGTTCGTGCAGGGTCGTACCGGGCTTGTCGACCGGCACCGCGTAGCGCTCCAGGGGCGGCAGCGGCAGGTCGCGCAGCAGCAGCCCGCCGTTGGCGTGCGGGTTGGCGCCCAGCCGGCGGGTGCCCTCGGGTATGCAGGCCAGCACCTGTTCGGTGGGGCGGCCGTCCCGGTCGAAGAGCTCCTCGGGGCGGTAGGAGCGCAGCCAGGCCTCCAGCTGCGCCAGGTGGGCGGGGTCGTCCCGGACCTGGTCCAGCGGGACCTGGTGGGCACGCCAGGTGCCCTCGACGGGTACGCCGTCCACCTCGCCGGGGCCGGTCCAGCCCTTGGGGGTGCGCAGCACGATCATCGGCCAGACCGGGCGGTCGCGGACGCCGTCCTCGCGGGCGGCGCGCTGGGCCGCGGCGATCCGGTCGAGGGCGGTGTCCAGGGCAGCGGCCAGGTCCTGGTGGACCGTCAACGGGTCCTCGCCGCCGACGTACAGCGGCTCGTGGCCGTAGCCGCGGAGCAGGGCGTCGAGCTCGGCCTCGGGCAGGCGGGCGAGCAGCGAGGGGTTGGCGATCTTGTACCCGTTGAGGTGCAGGACCGGCAGCGCGGCGCCGTCGTGCGCCGGGTCGAGGAACTTGTTGCCGTGCCAGGAGGCCGCCAGCGGTCCGGTCTCCGCCTCTCCGTCGCCGATCACGCAGGCGACCAGCAGGCCGGGGTTGTCCAGCGCCGCGCCGTAGGCGTGGGAGAGCGCGTAGCCGAGCTCGCCGCCCTCGTGGATCGAGCCGGGCGTCTCGGGGGCCACGTGGCTGGGGACGCCGCCGGGGAAGGAGAACTGCCGGAACAGTGCGGCCATGCCGTCGGCGTCACGGGTGATGCTCGGGTAGGTGTCGGTGTAGCTGCCCTCCAGCCAGGAGTTGGCGAGCACGGCAGGACCACCGTGTCCCGGGCCCCAGACGCAGACGGCGTCCAGGTCACGCTGCCTGATCACCCGGTTGAGGTGGGTGTAGACGAGGTTGAGGCCGGGCGAGGTGCCCCAGTGGCCGAGCAGCCTGGGCTTGATCTGACCGGGCGTCAACGGCGCGCTGAGCAGGGGGTTGGCCAGCAGGTAGATCTGGCCGACCGCGAGGTAGTTGGCCGCCCTCCAGTGCGCGTCGAGCGAGCGGAGCTCCTGGTCGGACAGCGGTGCGGAAGGCGGGCAGGGGGCGGCGGGCATGGCGGCGCTCTCCTAGGATTCGTCGGGCATTGCCGGTTCCTGACTCATCGTCACGCTCCGGGCACGGTCCGGAACAGGGCCGACCGGGCCCCGGACGAGCGGTGCGATCCGGGACCTGCGGCCCTGCTCCCGGGACTGCTCGGCCCTAACCCGCCGCACGCCGGACGGCGGAGTCTGGTGGAGCACCCGGCGCCCCGGGCCGAACCGGCCGGCGCCACCATCCACTCCCCCGGGACGGTTCCCATGACGCAGTACCTGCTCGCCGGTGTCGACGGCTCCCCGGAGAGCACCGCGGCCGCCCGGTGGGCGGCCGACGAGGCCGCCCGCCGGAGGGTCGGCCTGCGGCTGGTCCACGCGCAGACCTGGCTCGACGACGTCCACGCGGACCAGGTCCGGCCCACGGACGTGCGCGGCCTCACCCGGCGGATGCTCGAGGACGCCCGCCAGGAGGTCTTGGCCGCCCACCCCGGTCTGGAGGTGCGTGCCGAGCTGGTCGGTGACGGGGAGCCGACCGACGCCCTGGTCGAGGCGGCGACCGCGGCCGAGCTGCTGGTGCTCGGCTCGCGCGGCCTCGGCGGGTTCCGGGGCCTGCTGGTCGGCTCCTTCGGCCTCGCCGTCGCCGCCCGCTGCGAGGTGCCCACGGTGCTGGTCCGCGCCACCGGTGCCGAGGGCACGGGCCGTCCCGACCGCACGGAGGTGGTGCTCGGCGTCGACACCCGCTCCCCCTCGGACGAGGTCGTCGACTTCGCGTTCCAGCAGGCCGCCCGGCTCGGAGCCACTCTGCGGGCGGTGCACGGCTGGACGCCGCCCCCGGTCTGGGGCTACGCCGGCTGGGTGCCCCCGATGGCCGAGGCGGAGCAGTTCCGCGCGATCGAGGCCGAGCTGCTCGCGGAGGCCCTGGCCGGCCGGCGCGAGAAGTACCCGGAGGTGACCGTGGTCGAGGACTGCCGGATCGGGACCGGTTCGTCGGTCCTGGTGGACGTGTCGGCCGGTGCCGCCCTGGTGGTGGTCGGACGGCGCCGGCGCCGCCACGAGGTCGGGATGAGGCTCGGACCGATCGCCCACGCCGTCCTCCACCACGCCGAGGCGCCGGTCGCCGTCGTGCCGCACGACTGAGCCTGCTGCCGGGTCCGCCGGCCCGGGTCGGCGGACTCGGGCCGGGCCGGGACCGTGACCGACGGGGGCGGCAGTCGTTCAGGAACACGGCCGTCCGGCCGACTTCCCGAGCGAGAGCGCGACCACCCGATGCCGACACCACCGAAGACCAGCCGCCCGCCCCGCCCGTCCTCGGACCGGCCGGGGCCCGGTGGCGGCACCGGGCCGCTGGCCGTGCACCCGAAGGTGTTCCGTGACGAACTGGCGGCCGCCGCCGGCTGGGTCGCCGACTACCTCGGGCAGATCCCGCAGCAGCCGGTGGCCCGGCCCCTCCCGGCGGCGCACCGGCAGGCCCTGGCCGCCGGAGCACTGCCGGACGAGGGCCAGGACCTCGGCGCCCTGCTGGAGTTCGTCGACCGGGCGATCGCCCCGTACCCGACCGGCAACGGCCATCCGGCCTTCTTCGCCTGGATCAACTCACCGCCGTCCCCGGCCGGGGTGATCGCCGAACTGCTGGCCACCGCGGTCAACGCGACCTGCGGCATGGGCGAGCACGCCCTGATGGACCTCGAACGCGGCGTGGTGCGTGACCTCGCCTCGCTGGCCGGCATAGCACCGACCACCGGCGGAGTGCTGACCAGCGGCGGCTCGATGGCCAACCTCCTCTGCCTGAGTGCCGCCCGCGCCTGGTTCCTCCGCCGCCACGGCGCCACCGACGGCCCCGCCCACGACCAGGCCCACGCGCGTCTGACGGTCTATCACAGCGACCAGGCCCACATGTCGGTCGCGAAGGCCGCCGCCGTGATCGGTCTGCCGCCGTGGCGGCTGCGTGCGGTGCCCACCACGGCGGAGCGGCGGATGGACGTCGAAGCCCTGCGGGCGATGGTCGACTCCGACCGCGCGAGCGGCCTGCTGCCGTTCTGCGTCGTGTCCAACCTCGGCAGCACCGCCAGCGGCGCCGTCGACCCGATCGAGGCGATCACCCGGGTGTGCCGCGGCCGAGGCCTGTGGCACCACGCCGACGGCGCCTGGGGCGGGCTCGGCGCCCTCGTCCCCGAACTGGCGCCCCTCTACCGAGGTGTCGCCGACCTCGACTCACTCACCGTCGACCCGCACAAGACGCTGTCCGTCCCCGTCGGCTGCGGCGCCGCCCTCGTCACCGAGCCCTCCCTGCTGCGCGACGCGTTCGGCTTCCGCGCCTCCTACCTCGACGGCGACCAGGACTGGCCCTGGATGTCCGACTACACGATCGAACTCACCCGGCCCGGCACCCGCGCCCTCACCCTCTGGGCCACCCTGCGCCAACTCGGCCGCTCCGGCGTGATCGCCCTCCTCCAGCACTACCAGGACCTCGCCCACTACCTGCGCCGACGCGTCCAGGAGCACCCCGCACTGGAACTGTGCGCCGGCGGCCCGCTGCCCGTGGTCTGCTTCCGCCTGGCCGTCAACTCCGGTACGGGCTCTGCGGATTCGCGGGCGGACCTGCACACGGCCGTGGCCGCACACGTCCAGGCACGCGGCCACGCCTACCTCGCCACCGTCGGCCACGAAGGAGAAACGGTCCTGCGCGCCTGCGTCTGCAACTACCTCACCACCACCGACGACGTGGACACCCTGCTCCGGGAGGTCCAGGCCGCCGCCGACCACCTCCGGACCGGCTGACCGGCCGGCGCCCCGTTCGAAGCACCGACTCCGGCCGTGCCCCGAGGGAGACGGAGCGGCGCGGAGCCGGGGACGGCCCCACCCGTCCCCGGCTCCGCGCCGCTCGCCCGGACGTGCCCCCACAGCCGTCCCGGGCGGACCTGCGACCCCTACGTCGCAGGAGTGATGAGGCCGTAGTGGCCGTCGTAGCGGTGGTACAGGACGTTGCCGCGCCCGGTGGCGGTGTCGGTGAAGAACAGGAACGAGACGCCGGTGAGGTCGAGCCGCGAGACCGCATCGGCCACCGCGAGTTCCGGTACCTCGGCCGTGCTGGTGGTCAGGCCCGGCTCGCGCGGCTCCGGCGCCGGTCCGGCGCAGGCGAGATGGAGGGCGCCGGTGTGCTCGTCGTGGAAGACCACGCTCTCCCGACCCGCCGACTTCTCGGTGAACAGGTGGAAGTCGTAGTCCATCGTCTCCATCTCGAACACCGCCGCCCAGGCCGTCTGACGGGGCAGACTGTAGGACTTGTGCCGCACGATGCGCCGCTCCCGGGGCGGGCGCCCCCGCCGCTGCGGGCGGTGCTCACGGCCTCCGTCCCAGTCCTCCGACCCGGCCGGCACGCCGGACCGGTGACGGTCCCCGTGCTTCCGGATCCGGGTGAGCCGGCTGGTGAGGCGCTCCTGCAGCAGGTCGACGGCCTCCCGCATCGTCGCGGCCGCCACGTGGGCCCGGACCGGGCGGCCGTTGAGGTCGACGACGGCCTGGGCCAGGGCCGGCTTGAGGATCGCGTGGTTGGCCTCCTGGGTGAGCTTCACCCTCACCGCGAGCACCGGGGTGTCGAGCCGCTCGAGCACGGCCAGCACCTTGGCCTTCGCATAGGCGGGTGCGCCGAGCGACACCTCGCCCCTGGTCTCCAGTTGGAGGTCGACGGGCGGGCTCTGCAGACGGTTCATCAGGGGTTCCTTCCTGGTCGGGACCAGCCTGCCGTGTGGCCACCGGACGCACCGAGGGCCGAAGGTCCCTCAAGTCGGGCCCTGTGGCCCGGAGTTCCGACGTTCTGGGCCGGGCCGACGGTGGCGCCGAAGCCGTCCGACCCGGGACCACCGGCCTCGGGTGCGGTCCCGTCAGTCCCTATGTCCCCCGGGCCGGCGGCCGGAAGGGTGAGGGAACGACTCGGGCGGCCGCCGCCCCGCACCGGACCCACCACCCTCGAAGGAGCAGCCCATCATGTCCGCCACTCCCCGCACCGCCGTCCGAGCGTGGCGCCGCCACCTGCGCCGGGCCCTCGGCCTCGAGCACAACGCGCTCTGCCGCTCCCTGGACCGGGCCCGCAGCCGTGCCCTGCTGCTCGGAGCGCTCGGCCTCGCCGTGGCCGTCCTGTCGGGCACCGCGGCCGCCCTGGTCGAGCTCGACTCCGCCCAGCGGGAGGCCACCGTCGCGGCGGCCGGCCTGCACCGCGTCGACGCGGTGGTGCTCACCACGGCTCGTCGCACCGGTCGGGGCACCACCCTGAGCAGCGCCGGCTACCAGGCCGAGGCCGCCTGGACCGATCCGAGCGGCCAGGACCGGACCGGCACGATCGAACTCGCCCGCCCCACCAAATCGGGCACCACCACCCGCATCTGGGTCAGCGACACCGGCCGGGTCTCCCCAGCGCCGGCCAGCGCGGCCGACACCGCCGGCCAGGCCGTCTGCGTCGGTCTGTTCACCCTGGGGGCCCTGTCGGTCCTGATCGCCTCCGGCCTCGCCGTCCGGCTGCACCGCCTGGCCCGTGCCGCGGCCGCGGAGTGGCAGAACGCCTGGGCGCGCCTGGAGCCGAGCTGGACCGGGCGCTCCTCCGGCAGTCCCGGCTCCCCTGACCCGAGGCTCGGCTGATCCCCCGTCACCGGACACCGACCACCACGTGCTGCTCCGCCCGTACCGTCCGCCCACCGCACCTCGGCAGGAAGGCACCACGTCCATGACGTCAACGCTCACCGCCTGCACCACGGAGCACCTCCTCGTCACCGCGGCTGCGGCGGCCCCGTCGATCCACAACACCCAGCCCTGGCGGTTCAGCCTCGCCCCGGGCACCGGCACGCTCACGGTCCACGCGGTCCCGCACCGTGCCCTTCCGCTCACCGATCCCGACACCCGGGCGCTGCACGTGTCGGTCGGCGCCGCACTCTGCAACCTCAGAGCGGCCGCGGTCCACCTGGGCCGGGAGCCCGTCGTCAGGCTGCTGCCCCGCCCGGACGCCCCCGGTCAGCTGGCCACGGTGCGCCTCGCCGGTCGCCCGCGCCTCGGCCTGCTGCGCCACCCCGACCTCTACCGGGCGATCTGGCGCCGCCGCAGCTGCCGGCTGCCGTTCTCCCCGACGCCGGTGCCCGAGAGCGTCATCGACGAACTCGCCGAGGCCGCCCGGCTGGACGGCGCGGAGCTCCACCGGCCGGCCCCGGCCGAGAGCGCCCGGCTGCTCCGTCTCACCGCAGCGGCCGACACCCGCAACGCCCTCGACCCCGGCCGCACGGCGGAGACCCTGGCCCGGGCCGCCCGCCCGGGCGACGCCCTCGGGGTCCCCGCCTACGCGTCCGGGCCGCTGGACGCCGCCGGACTGCTCCCGATGCGGTCCTTCGGCGACCCCCGGGACCGGCCGTCCCGGGACCGGGCCCCGTTCGAACCCGAGCCCCGGCTCCTCCTGCTGACCACCCGTCACGACCTCCGTGCGGACTGGCTTCGCGCCGGTCAGGCCCTGCAGCACGTGCTCCTGCTGCTCACCCTCCACGGCTTGCGCGCCTCGATGCTGCACCAGGCGCTGGAGTGGCCGGACCTCCGTGCCCTGATGACCGCCGGCCACCCCGACCGGTGCGCGCCCCAGATGCTGCTGCGCATCGGCTACGGGCCCACGGGCTTCCCCACCCCGCGCCTGCGGACCACCGCACTGATCGACGGTGCGCCCTCGGGCGGAGAATAGGGCCGTCCGGCCCTACCGGTGGCCGCTGTCCGTCCGTCAGACTCCCCGTCAGGTTCCAGGACCGACCCGCCGGGCCGGCGGGTCCACGAATGCGGAGACGTGATGGCGGACAGCGCGGAAGCCACGGCGGGCGCCCCGGTCAAGGTGTTCCTCCTCGACGACCACGAGGTCGTCCGCCGAGGGGTGCACGACCTGCTGGACTCGGAGCCCGATCTCGTGGTGGTCGGCGAGGCCGCCACCGCGGAGCAGGCGATCGCCCGCGTCCCCGCGCTCCGCCCCGACGTCGCCGTACTGGACATGCGGCTGCCCGACGGTGACGGCGTGACGGTCTGCCGGGAACTGCGCTCGCGGATGCCGGGCCTGGCGTGCCTGATGCTGACCTCCTTCGACGACGAGGAGGCCCTGCTCGACTCGATCATGGCAGGTGCCGCCGGGTACGTCCTCAAGCAGATCAGCGGCACCGACCTGGTGTCCGCCGTCCGCACCGTCGCTTCCGGGCAGTCCATGCTCGACCCCGGGGCCACCACGCGGCTGATGGCCCGCATGCGCGGTGACAGCACCCCTCAGGTGTCGGCGTTCCCCGAACTCACCGGCCGCGAGCACGAGATCCTCGCACTGATCGGCGAGGGCCTGACCAACCGTCAGATCGGGGAGCGGCTCTACCTCGCGGAGAAGACCGTCAAGAACCACATCTCCCGGCTGCTCGCCAAGCTCGGGGTGGAACGCCGCGTGCAGGCAGCCGTCATCGCCACCCAGGCACTCGGCGCGGACCGGCACCCGGCCGGCCGCCCCGGCTGAGCAGCCGGGTACGTACGCGTACCGCCCATCCGCTCCGGGACCGTCCGGCGGACCCTCGGGGACCATCGGCCCCTCACCAGGGGGGCCGCCCCGAGCGAACATCGATGACATGAAGCCCGATCAGATCCCAGCACCAGCCGATCCCGTGCCGCTCGACGAGGCGGAGTGCCTGCGCCTGCTCGACACGGCGGCCGTCGGCCGAGTCGTCTACACGGTCGGTGCCCTGCCCGCCGTGCTGCCGACCCGCTACCGCCTCGGCGGCGGCGGTGTGTTGCTGCGCGCCGCCGCCGGGTCCGATCTGGTCCGCGCCATCTCCGGCTCCCTGGTGGCCTTCGAGGCCGGCGAGGTCCGCCAGTCGGACGGCAGCGGCTGGACCGTCACCGTGCTCGGCAGGGCCGAGGTCACCGACGGCCCGGCACCGGACGACCTCGCCCCGGCCCGGCAGCACGAACAGGTCACCGTCCTGATCCACGCGGAGCTGGTGACCGGACGCCTCCTGGCTGCCTCACCGAGCTGCGCCAGGTGAGGCCGACCTCCTTGACTCCGCTGTTTTGTAGGGCTGTTCAACCACCGAGCGGTGCCGACCACACCAACCTCGCGCCTCCGCCCGGCGGAACGGCGAGCTCGAGCGTGCCGCCCAAGCCCTCGGCCCGCTCCGCGAGGTTCCGGAGGCCGCTGCGCCTTCCCTGCTCGGGAATCCCCACGCCGTCGTCCTGCACCGTGAGCACGACCTGCGTACCCGTCGCCTGCAGCACCACCTCGACCCGTCCGGCGTTCGCGTGCCGTACGGCGTTGCTCAACGCCTCGCCCAGGACCGCCACCACGTGGTCGGCCACAGCCGTGGGGACATCGGTGTCCAGCAGACCTTCCATGCTCAGCCGGGGCGCGAACCCCAGTGCCGCCTGAGCCTCCTCGACCACCTTCACCGCCCGGGCCCGCAGACCGCCTTCCGCCCTGTCCTCCCGGGCCCGCAGTCCGAAGATCGTCGAGCGAATGATCTTGATCGTCTCGTCCAGGTCCCCCACCGCGCGCATCACCCGGTCCGACGCCCCGGGATGGTCGATGAAGCGCGCCGCGCTCTGCAGGGTCATTCCGGTGGCGAACAACCGCTGGATCGCCAGGTCGTGCAGGTCCCGGGCGATCCGGTCCCGGTCCTCCAGCATCGCCAACTGCTCGGCGTCCCGGCGGCGGGACGCCAACTCCAGCCCGAGCGCGGCCTGGTCCGCGAAACCCAGCAGCGGTCCGGTCTCCTGCTCGGTGAACGCCGCCTCCCCAGCACGGCGCGCCAACACCAGGACACCGTCGATGTGCCCTCCGGTCCGCCCCAGCGGGACCGCGACGGCCGGGCCCAACCGCTCCGTCCGCCGCGGATCGTCCACCAGGCGCGGATCGGCGACGACGTCGAAGGTGCTGACCGGAGCCCCCTGCGTGAGCGCCGCACCGGAGAGCGTGCCCTCCCGCGGCACGACCAGGCCGGTCCTCTTCCCCACGTCCCCGCCCAGCGCGAGTTCGACCCTCAGCGTCTCCCCGTCGGCCTCCGGCAGGACGATGTCCGCCAGCTCCGCACCGGTGATCTCCCGGGCCCGCTGCGCGATCAACTCCACCACCTGGGTGCGCGGACTGCCCGACAGCAGACTGCGGGTGATCTCCGCACTCGCGCTGAGCCACTGCTGCTGGCGCTGCGCCTCCTCGTACAGCCGCGCGTTGTCGATCGCCACCCCCGCCGCCACGGCCAGCGTCGCGATCACCGACTCGTCGTCGGCGTCGAACTCCTCGCCGCCCCGCTTGTCGGTCAGGTAGAGGTTCCCGAACACCTTCTCCCGGACCCGGACCGGCACGCCGAGGAAGGTCTTCATCGGCGGATGGTTCGCCGGGAACCCGTAGGACGCCTGATGCTGCGACAGATCACCCAGCCGCAGCGCCTCCGGGTGGCTGATCAGCTCACCCAGCAGCCCCTTCCCGGTCGGGTGGGGGCCGATCGCGGCCACCTCCTCGGCCGACATGCCGACGGTCAGGAACTCCGAGAGCCGCTCCCCGTCCGGACTGATGATCCCCAGGGCCGCATAGCGGGCGTTCACCAGCAGGGCGGCGGCCTCCACGATCCGCCGCAACGCCTGGGTGAGGTCCAGCTCCCGGCCGACCGACAACACGGCTTCCAAGAGGCTGTGCACCCGGTCCCTGGTCCCGCGGGCCGCGTCGATCCGCGCCTGCAACTCCTCGAGCAGTTCGTCCAGCCGCAGTTGTGGAATCCGCGGCCGCAGATCGTCCCCCACACGTGCCTCCTCGTCGTCACCGGCCGCACGATTCTTCCAGACACCGACTGCCCACGACGGCCGGCGAGCTGTCGCCGGGGGCGGCCACCGTCGTCACGCTCACCCGGATCTGGTGGTGCTGGAGGGTGTCGGTGCTGGAGTGCTCCAGCTGGCGAGGAGGTCAAGGGCTTCCGCGTCCCGGCTGCCGGGTGGGACGGCGCAGAGGATGAGGTGGAGGCCGTCGTCGGCGGTGAGCCGGGTGGTCTCGTAGCTGAAGGTGAGGTCGCCGACGAGGGGGTGGTGGATGCGCTTGGCGCCGGCGCGGTGGTGGCGGACGTCGTGGCGGGCCCACCGCCGGCGAAAGGCGTCGCCACCGCGGGTGGAGAGTTCGCCGATCAGGTCGGAGAGGGCCTTGTCGTGGGGGTACGGCCGGCTTCGGCGCGCAGGGTGGCGACGTTCTGGTCGGCGACGGTGTCCCAGTCGGGGTAGGACGCGGTGGCGCCGGGGTCGAGGAAGGTGAAGCGGGCGGCGTTCGCCGGGCGGGCGGGGCTGTCGAAGACGGGGGCGAACAGGGCGCGGGCGAGGGTGTTGGCGGGCAGGAGGTCGAGGCGGGCGTTGCGGAGGTGGGCGGGGACGCCGCTGATCATCTCGACGAGGTTGTGCAGCCCGGGGCGGACGGGTTGGCGGGCGGGCCGGGACGGCGCTGCGGCCCCGGAGTGCGGGCCCACCGCCCGGAAGCAGCATCCCGACCGCTCGGGCCTCGTCGCCACCGGGCGGCGGCCACGGATGCGGGCCACGCTGGGAGCGCCCTTCCCCGGGCCCCGGCCGGACGGACTCACCACGCACTCGAACGAAGAGGGATCACCACCGTTCAGCACGTCACCCTGAACAACGGCGTCCGGATGCCGGTCCTCGGCTTCGGCGTCTACCAGATCCCTGCCGACCGGACCGAGCAGGCCGTCACCGACGCCCTCGCGGCCGGCTACCGGCTGCTGGACACCGCCGCCGCCTACGGCAACGAGGAAGCCGTCGGCCACGCGATCAAGAACAGCGGTATCGACCGCAGGGACCTGTTCATCACCACCAAGCTGTGGGTCCAGGACTCCCCCGCCCAGGACAACACCCGCCGCGCCCTGGACACCTCCCTGGCCAAGCTCGGCCTGGACCACGTCGACCTGTACCTGATGCACCAGCCCTACGGCGACGTCTACGGCCAGTGGCGCGCCATGGAGACGGCCCAGCGCGAGGGCCTGACCCGGGCGATCGGCGTCGCCAACTTCCACCCCGACCGCCTCCTGGACCTGATCCTCAACAACGAGACCGCCCCGCAGGTCAACCAGATCGAGACCCACCCCTTCTACCAGCGCGACGCGGACCACGCCCTGATGCGCGAGCACCGGGTGCAGCACCAGGCGTGGGGCGGCTTCGCCGAAGGCAGGAACGACCTGTTCGTCCACCCCGTGCTCGCCGCGATCGGCGTGGCGCACGGCAAGTCGGTCGCGCAGGTGGTGCTGCGCTGGCTGATCCAGCGCGACATCGTCACCATCCCCAAGTCCGTCGACCCCGGCCGGATGGCGCAGAACATCGACGTCTTCGACTTCGAGCTCACCGACGGGCAGATGAAGCAGATCGCGACCCTCGACACCGGCCGGACCCTGTTCTTCGACCACCACGCAGGCGTTCGGTCTCCCGTCACCTTGACGGGGGACCGAACGTACCGGCTTGGGTGAAGGCCCTGGGCAATGCCCTGACCAGGCAACTCAGGTGTGAACCGGGCGCATGCGCGCCGGGGCGGTCAGTGGCGCCGTCGCCGGGCCAGGCCGATCAGGACCAGGGCTGTGCCGACGCCGAGAGCAACGGCCGCCGAGGCGGCGGCGGTGACGGCACTCGCGCCGGTGTGGGCGAGTTCGCCGTCAGCCACGGGAGTACCGCTGGGCCCGGCCGGTCCGGTTGTCGTTCCGGTCGGCTTGGTGTCGGTTTCGCGGCTCGGTGTCTCGTCGGGCTTGGGGATTTCGGAGGAGCCGGACGCAGTGGGGGTGGGGGACGGCACCGATCCGGATCCATCGCTGCCCGGTTGTTCCGGCTTCGCTCCGCCCCCGGGCTGTTCCGGTCCGCTGCCGCCGGGTTCCTCGGGGTTGCCGGGGTCCTCCGGGGTGCCGGGTTCTTCGGGGCTCTCGGAGGGCGGTGGTGTGGCGTCGTTCGCGGTCCACCCCGCCTCCGCGGTCGCGGTGACGGGGATCCGGCCGGCACCGCGTACCAGGAGGAGGTCCTGGCTGTCGGGGCTGACCAGTGCTCGCCCCTTGGTCGCCGGGACGGAGGCTGTTGCCGTGATGCCTGCCCGGCCCGCCTCGGCGTCGGCCGGGGCCTTCACGAACAGCTGCTCACCGTTGCCGGCGGGGTGGGTCAGTCGGCCCTCGCCGTCGGAGAGGACCCTGCCCGTCCGGTCGGTCAGTGCGGCGCCGGCCTTGACTGCGGCCGGGTCGAGGGAGGCGTGGACCTCGTCGCCGGTGGAGGCGATCACCATCGGGCCGAGCACCTCCCCGGCCCTTCCGGTCACGGTGTCGGGGGCGAGGGAGAGCGGGGCCGCCGGTTCCGGAGCGTCGACGGCGTGGGAGGCCAGGTAGTCGGCGAGTTCGGCCCCCGCGGAGTCCCACGGCACGCCCGTGACGTGGTTGGTGATGCGCCAGATGGCGGCCTGGGTCGCGCCGGCCGCCGCGTTCTTGGACAGCGTGCCGCCGACCAGCTCGCCGAGCTCGCCCTCGGTGACGTTCGGATAGCCGTGCTGGAGGATCCAGTTGACCTTCCCCGCATCGGAGTTGCCCTTCAGCGTGGGCACGGCGGACGGGGCCGTCTCCCGGTAGAGCGATCCCGTTCGCAGATCGCTCCTGGCGTCGAGGCAGTACACGAGGAACGTGCTGCCGTCCGAGGTGGTCACCTTCACCAGGCCACCGGGTGCGCCGTCGTCCTTCTCGCCACTGAGGCGGATGTAGTCGTTCTCGGTGAGCTCGACGGTCGTGATGAGGGTTCCTGCCGCCGCCTCGGTCGGCCCCTTCGGGCGACCGTCCGCCGCGGTGGCCGCTGCTGGTGCGAAGCCGCCTCCGGCCAGCAACCCGGTCGCGAGCACAACGGTGGCCGTTCGGTTTGTGCATTTCCACTTCACTTGCGAGGTCGTCTCCTACATGAGGGGCCTGCCGGCCCCGGTCTTCACGGAACAGCATTTCTTTCCGACCTCACCCTTCACTCCGTGGATCTGCCCGGGTAGGCATTACCGGCCTATCCCCCCATAGAGATGACCTATGGGGGGTGGATTCAACACCAGCAGCCGAATGCCGACCCTCGGAAGAAGGACCAACGGTCCGAGGTCGCGGGACTTAGGTCCTGATTTCCACGGACACCGGAAAGGCCGCTTTCGCATTGCCGTCATGTGTGCCAAAGTCCCGGAGGCAAGATCGCCTTGGCGCGTCAGCGCGGCGCCACTCCGGTGGAGGCCGCCGCGCCGGCCCGGCGTCGGCGGCCCAAGAAGGCGAAGCAGGCCGAGTGACTCCTGGAATTCCGCTAGGCACGCACGCCCCGGGCCATTCGCATGCACCAGGGCCACGGCAATCACCGGTCGCAATTCAGGAAGATGCAGCGAGGCGCGCAGGAACCTGCACCAAATCCGACCGGTTTGCCCTGCGGTGGCGGATAGATTTGAATCGCCCCGTCCGGGGCCTGCTCCTCGCCGCCTGAACCGGAAATAACCCATCGGAGGGAAGAAATGAATTCTCGATTGTCCCGGCCGTTCTCGGTCACGGTCGCCGCGACCATCGCCTGCTCCATGCTTCTGGCCGCCGCCGGCACCGCCTCGGCCGCCACCGCGCCCCACCGCGATCCCGAAACCATTGCCGTGGCCCAGGCCGACCCCACTCAGCGAGCCGTCACCCAGCAGATACTGGCTGCCGTCGAAGCGGCCCGCGACCGGCTGGAACCGGGCCGGTCCACCCTGGTCCACGCGTCGGCCGGGGTCACGGTGTACCTGGACAACGTCGACGGCACCCTGGTCCTGCGGGGCGACACCGGCCCCGAGCCGCGCGGGTTCTGCCACGTCGCGGCCATGTCCGCCGTGTCCGCCATCGGAGCGGCGGTCTTCGGAGCGGCGGCACTGGCCGGCGGCATCACGGTGGTCGGCATCGCGATCTCCGCCGAAGCCGCAGGAGCGCTGTCCTCCGCACTCGCGGTGGGCTCCGGTGTCTCCGCCCTCGTCTCCACCTACATCTGCTGAGCCCCGGCATGCGAGAGCTCCTGGCCTGCTTGGCCGTACTGGACATCGTGGTGGTGACCGGATCGATCGTCACCCGACGCGAGGGCGAGGGCCGTTCGGGCACGGCGTGGACGGCCGCGCTCATCGCCGTCAACACGGCCCTCGGCGTCGCCACCCTGTGCTGGTTGGCCCTCGGCGACTGAACCCCTCACACCCGCACCACAGTTCCTGGCACCCGCCCCGTCCGGCGGGTGCCAGGTGACGGGAGGGCGGTCGCCGACCGGCCACTGACCGCCCTCCCGTCAGCCGGACCCGGGCGCGCAGCCACCGGGCTGCGGACCCGGCCGGCGCCCTCCTTCCACTCGCACCCTCCCGCCCCGGAGCCCCCCGTGCCCCTGCGTCGCTCCCGATCACACTCCGTCCGCAGCGGTCGGCTCACCCCGATGACCGCAGGCCACACCACTGCGGCCGAGCCGCCCGCCGGCCGCTGGCTCGTCTCGGGCCCGGCCACCTTCGCGACGATCGGCTTCCTCTCCCAAACCCTGTCCCACCTAGGCCCCATCACCAGGCCCCTCGCACCGTGGTGCATGATGTGGCTGCTGCTCGTCGGCCTCACCGCACGAAACCACCGTGCCGCGCGGGGCACCGGCGCGGCCTTCGGCGCCCGCTGCCTGGCCACCGCCGCCACCTGCTACCTCGCACCGGACACCCTGACCGGGCGGAGCACCCTCTCCTGGCCTGCCGTGGTCTGGCTCATCGTGCTGGCCGCCGCCGCGGGAGCCCTCGCCGCCACCGCCGCCCGCGCCGCCACCACCCCCGCCCGCACCACCGCGACCACCGCCGCCGCTTCCGCCCTCTTCCTCGCCGAACCCGCCCTGCACCGCCAGGAACCCTCCTTCGCCCTCGCGCTCGGCCTCGGCTGCGCCGCCGCCACCGCCCTCCAGAGCGGCCGTGCCCGAACCGAGCGGCTGCGCGCGGCCGCCCTGGCCCTGCCTCTGACGATCGCGGCGACGACAGCCGTCCTCGCCGCACCCGTGCTCTTCGCCCACCTGCCGGGGACCTGAATCCCACCGCCACAGCCGACGCCCCTCGCCAGCCCATCCTGGAACAGCCGATGAACGACAACGCCCTCGCGGTCCTGGGCCTGCACGCCCACGACGAGCGCGTCTACCGCACACTGCTCCGCGCTCCCGGCATCGCGGCGCCCGAGGTCGCGTCCGCCTGCAGTCTCCCCCTCGACACCGCCCACCAGGTGCTGGAACGACTCCAGCACCTCGGCGTGGTGACCCGCCGAGGCCAGGACACCTTCCACGGCACCGATCCGCACACCGTCTTCGACCACCTCAGCCAGCGCCGCCTCGTGCGACTGCAGTCCCAGATCCGGCAGATCGCCGCAGCACATTCGCTGATGGGGAGCCTCCTGCCGGACCGGCGCGCTCCCGAACGTGACGTCGAGCGCATCGAGGGCCTCGAGCAGATCCTGGACCGCATCGACGCCCTCGCCTTCTCCGCCCACGACGAGTGCCTGACCACCCACCCCGGGCCGATCATCACCGCCGCCCTCGACACCGTCAGTGCTTCCAACCGCAGACACCTCCGCCGCGGCCTGCGGATGCGCACCGTCCTGCACACCGCGGCACTCGACGACGAGCGGGTCCGCGCCCACGCCGGCGACCTCACCGGACTGGGCGCGGCGGTGCGCGCCACCGACCGCCCGCTGGGCCGGATCGTGCTCTTCGACCGGACCACCGCCCTGGTCGCCGCCGACCCGCGCGACATCACCGCCGCCGCCCTGATCGTGCGTCACCCCGGCCTGGTGGCACAGCTGCTGGACCTCTTCGAACAGCACTGGGAGTGCGCTCGTCCCCTGCTGGCGCCACGGCCGACCGCCACCGACCGCGACGTGCTGCGGACCATGGCCGGCGCCGGCAAGGACGAAACCGGAGCACGGGCCCTCGGCATCTCGGTCCGCACCTACCGCAGCCGCATCGCGGACCTGATGCGCCGTCTGGGAACGGACAGCCGCTTCCAGGCCGCTCTGAAGGCCCGCGAACAGGGCTGGATCTGATCCCGGCCGGTCTGCGCTCGCCACCAGCCTCAAGGTCCCGCTGCTGATCGCCGACGTCACCCAGCCGGGCCCGCCGGCCGACGTCGGCGTGCAGCGGAGCCGAGCCCTGCTCGCCCTCGACGTCGAGCTCGCGACCACCGTCGACCGCGCACTGCGCGACTCCTACCCCCACGGCCTCACCCGCAGCCGAAGCGTCTCCGCCCCCTCCGCCTTCGCCACCAGGCCTCGACCTCCGGGCGTTCAGGGTTCGTAGCGGTAACCGATGCCCGGTTCGGTGACCAGGTGGCGGGGGCGGGCGGGGTCGGGCTCCAGCTTCTGGCGCAGGCCCGCGAAGTAGACCCGCAGGTAGTTCGAGCGGTGTTCCTGGTCGGGGCCCCAGACCTCGCGCAGGATCTCCCGGCCGGGGACCAGGCGGCCCGGCCTGGCCAGCAGGATGGTCAGGATCTTCCACTCGGTCGGGGTGAGCCGGACGGGCCCTTCGGGGCCGGTGACGGTCGCCGCCGCGACATCGACCACGTGGGTGCCCACGGTGGCCCTGGGTGGCTGTCCGATGGCAGGGCGGCGCATCACCGCGCGCAGCCGGGCGAGGAGCTCGTCCATGACGAAGGGTTTGGTGAGGTAGTCGTCGGCGCCCGCGTCCAGGGCGCGGACCTTCTCGGCGGGGTCGGCCCGGCCGGAGAGCACGATGATCGGCACCGTGCTTCCGGCCCGCAGGCCGCGGATGATGTCGATGCCGTCGATGTCGGGCAGGCCGAGGTCGAGCAGGACCGCTTCCGGCATCTGACGCCCCGCCAGGTCGAGGGCCTCCGCACCGGTCGCGGCGGTGCGGACCGCGTACCGGCGGGCGTGCAGGTTGATCTTCAGTGCGCGCAGGATCTGAGGTTCGTCGTCGACGACCAGGATCTGGCTCACGGTGCCGCCTCCTGCGGATCGGTGTCAGGGTCGGATTCGGGTCCGGCGGCGGGGAGGGTGAGCAGCATGGTGGTGCCGCCGCCGGGGGTGTCCTCGACGTCGAGGGTGCCGTTCATCGCCTCGGCGAGGCCGCGGGAGAGGGCGAGGCCGAGGCCGGTGCCGGTGGTGTTGTCGGTGTCGCCGAGGCGTTGGAAGGGGAGGAAGACGCGGTCGCGGTCCTCGGGCGGGATGCCGGGGCCGCGGTCGACGACGCGGATCTCGACCCGTCCGGCGTGGGTGGAGGCGGTGACCAGGACGGGGGCGCCGGGGGCGTTGTGGCGCAGGGCGTTGGTGATGACGTTGGCCAGCACGCGCTCCAGCAGCGGGGGGTCGGCGAGCACGGGCGGAGCGTCGGTGAGACCCCAGGGTTGGACGGGGGCGTCGGGGTCGGCGAGGGAGTCGACGGCGCGCGGGAGGACCTCGTCGAGGTGGGTGGGGGCGAGGTGCAGGGTGAGGGCGCCGGCCTGGAGGCGGCTCATGTCGAGCAGGTTGTCGACCAGGCGGGTCAGCTTGAGGAGGGATTCGTCGGCGGTGGCGAGGAGTTCGGCGGTGTCCTCCTCGGAGAACTCGACGTCGGGGCTGCGCAGTGAGCCGACCGAGGCGAGGGCGGCGGCGAGCGGGGTGCGCAGGTCGTGGCTGACGGCGGCGAGCAGGGCGGTGCGCATCTTGTCGGCGGCCTTGATGGGTTCGACCTCGGCGGCGGCGGTGGCGAGGCGGTCGCGCTCCAGGGCGGCGCCGACGTGGGCGGCGAAGGCGGTGAGGACGCGCTGGTCGGCGGCGGGCAGCCGACGGCCCGTCAGGACGAGCAGGGCACTTTCGGCGACCGGGACTTCGGTCGTCTCGCTGCCCTCGGCCGGTTGGCTGTGGGAGTCGCTGCGTGCCAGGACGTCACCGGTGGTGCGCTCGAGCAGGGCGACGGTGTCCATGCCGAAGGCGGTGCGGCACTTCTCCAGCAGGGCGGGCAGCGCGTCGGCGCCGCGCAGCACGCTGCCGGCCAGGGTGGAGAGGGTCTCGGCCTCGGCGGTGGCGCGGGCGGCGCGGGTGGTGAGGCGGGCGGCGCGGTCGACCACGGTGGAGACGGTGAGGGCCACGGCGGCGAAGACCGCGAGGGCGATGACGTTGTTGGGTTCGGTGATGGTGAAGGTGTGGACGGGTGGGATGAAGTAGTAGTTCAGCAGCAGGGAGGCGACCACCGAGGCGAGCAGGGCGGAGACCGCCCCGCCGAGCAACGCGACCGCCACCACGCCGAGTTGGAAGATCAGCGCGTCGGTGGTGAGGTTCAGCGAGGTGTACGAGAGCAGAACGGTGAGCAGGACCGGCAGGACGAGTCCCGCGGTGTAGCCGGCCACCGTGCGCCGGTGGGAGTGGCGTCGGCCGAGCGAAGGCAGCCGGCCGCGCCCGCTGAACTCGTGGGTGACCATGTGGACGTCGATGTCCTCGGAGGCGTCCACGGTGGTCTCGCCGATACCGGGGCCGGTGAGGAAGCGGTTGACCCGGCCGCGGCGGCTGGTGCCCAGCACCAGCTGGGTGGCGTCGTGGGCCCGGGCGAAGGCCAGCAGCGCGGTGGGGATGTCGTCGCCGACCACCACGTGGTAGCTGCCGCCCAGGGTCTCCACCAGGTGGCGCTGTTCGGCCAGCGCACCCGGTGAGGCACCGGCCAGGCCGTCGCTGCGGGAGATGTGCACGGCCAGCAGCTCACCCCCGGCGGTGCGGTCGGCGATCCGGGCGGCGCGCCGGATCAGCGTCTGCCCTTCGGGGCCGCCGGTCAGGGCCACGACGACGCGCTCGCGGGTCTCCCAGACCCGGTCGATGTTGTGGGTCGCGCGATAGTCGCGCAGGCCCTCGTCGACCCGCCCGGCCACCCAGAGCAGGGCGAGCTCCCGAAGGGCGGTGAGGTTGCCGACCCGGAAGTAGTTGGAGAGCGCGGCGTCCACCTTCTCGGCCTTGTAGACGTTGCCGTGGGCCATCCGGCGGCGCAGCGCCTGCGGGGCCATGTCGACCAGCTCGATCTGGTCCGCCCGGCGCACCACCTCGTCCGGGACGGTCTCCCGCTGGGGGATGCCGGTGATCTTCTGGACGACATCGTTGAGGGATTCGAGGTGCTGGACGTTGACGGTGGTGATGACGTCGATCCCGGCGGCGAGGATCTCCTCGACGTCCTCCCAGCGCTTGGCGTGCCGCCCGCCGGGGATGTTGGTGTGGGCGAGCTCGTCCACCAACACCACCGAAGGGCCGCGCTCCAGTACGGCGTCGAGGTCCATCTCGGTGAACTCGGTTCCCCGGTATGTCCGTTGGACCCTGGGCATGACGTCCAGGCCCTGCAGCATGTTCTCGGTGTGCCGCCGGCCGTGGCACTCGATGTAGCCCACCACCACGTCCGCACCGCGTTCCTGGCGTCTGCGGGCCTCGTCCAGCATCCGGTACGTCTTGCCGACACCGGGGGCGGAACCGAGGTAGACCCTCAGCCGGCCGCGTCGGTGCGCGGTGCCGGGAGTGAGGTCGCGGGGCATGGGCGCTGCTCTTTCCTGCGAGGTCGACGGTCGGGGAACGCGGGCGAACCGGCCCGGACGCGGGTGTACTCCCCGCGTCCGGGCCGGTTCGGCTAGTCAGAACTCTGAGATGGGGTCACTTCTGCTCGCTGATCGCCTTGTTGAGCAGGACGACGTTGACGCCCTCCTGGCCGAGGAAGCCGAGAGTGGGGCCCTCGGTGTACTTGTCGATCAGCTTGTTCAGGGTGTCCGCGGAGAGCTTGCGCTCCTTGGCGACCCGGGCCACCTGCTGCTGGGCGTAGGCCTTGGAGATGTGCGGGTCGAGGCCGGAGCCCGAGGTGGTCAGCGCGTCCACCGGGACGGTGGACGGGTCGACGCCGTCGAAGGCGGCGACCGCGGCGCGGCGGTCCTCGATGTCCTTGAGCAGCTTGTCGCTGTTGGGGCCGAGGTTGGAGGCGCCGGAGCTCTTCGGGTCGTAGGGGTAGGCGGCGGGGCGGGGCTGGAACCACTTCGGGTCCGGCTGGGCGGCCTCGTCCGCGTCATCGCCCGTGGTCGAATCAGAAGGGGCGGCCTTCTTGGGGAGGTCGAAGGTCTGGCCCAGCAGGCTGGAGCCGACCTCCTTCCCGTCCGACTTGACGATCGATCCGTTCGCCTTGTCGGCGAAGGCGAGTTGGCTGATGCCGGTGACGGCCAGCGGGTAGGCGATGCCGAGGATCACGGTCATCACCAGCAGCATCCGCAGCGCGGTCCAGTGGTTGCGCACGGAGGCGGGCAGGGGCTTGGACATGATTGCTCTTTCCTCCGTTTTCAGCTCAGGCCGGGGATGAACTGGACGACCAGGTCGATCAGCTTGATGCCGATGAACGGCACCACCAGACCGCCGAGGCCGTAGATCCCGATGTTCCGGCGCAGCAGCGAACTAGCGTCGGAGGGGCGGTACTTGACGCCGCGCAGGGCCAGCGGGATGAGCCCGATGATGACCAGGGCGTTGAAGATGATGGCCGAGGTGATGGCGGACTGCGGGCTGTGCAGGTCCATGATGTTGAGCTTGTCGAGGCCGGGGTAGACGGTGGCGAACATCGCGGGGATGATCGCGAAGTACTTGGCCACGTCGTTGGCGATCGAGAAGGTGGTCAACGAGCCGCGGGTGATGAGGAGTTGCTTGCCGATCTCGACGATCTCGATCAGCTTGGTGGGGTTGGAGTCCAGGTCCACCATGTTGCCGGCCTCCTTGGCCGCCATGGTGCCGGTGTTCATCGCGACGCCGACGTCGGCCTGGGCCAGCGCGGGGGCGTCGTTGGTGCCGTCGCCGGTCATCGCGACCAGCTTGCCGCCCGCCTGCTCCTTCTTGATCAGCGCCATCTTGTCCTCGGGGGTGGCCTCGGCGAGGAAGTCGTCCACGCCCGCCTCCTCCGCGATCGCCTTGGCGGTCAGCGGGTTGTCGCCGGTGATCATGATGGTCTTGATGCCCATCCGGCGCAGCTCGTCGAAGCGCTCCCGCATGCCCTCCTTGACCACGTCCTTGAGGTGGATGACCCCCAGGGCGCGAGCAGGGGCGGAGCCGATCCTGGACGCGACCAGCAGCGGGGTGCCACCTGCGGCCGAGATCTGCTGGACGAGGTCGGTCACGTCGGTGCCGACGGTGCCGCCGTTGTCGGTCACCCACTGGGCGACGGAGCCGGAGGCGCCCTTGCGCACCGAGTGGACGCCGTCGGCCTCGTCGAGGTCGACACCCGACATCCGGGTCTGGGCGGTGAACGGGACCCAGGTGGCGTGGGTCAACTCGCCCTGGGCGCGGGCCCGCAGGCCGTAGTCGGTCTTGGCGAGCACCACGATGGAGCGGCCTTCGGGGGTCTCGTCCGCCAGCGAGGAGAGCTGGGCCGCGTCGGCCAGCTCGTCCGTGGAGACCCCGGTGGCGGAGAGGAACTCGGCGGCCTGGCGGTTGCCGAGGGTGATGGTGCCGGTCTTGTCGAGCAGCAGGGTGTTGACGTCGCCTGCAGCCTCGACGGCCCGCCCTGACATTGCCAGCACGTTCCGCTGCACCAGCCGGTCCATGCCGGCGATGCCGATCGCGGAGAGCAGCGCGCCGATGGTGGTCGGGATCAGGGCGACCACCAGGGCCACCAACACGATCATCGACTGCGGGGCGCCCGCGTAGGTGGCCATCGGCTGCAGGGTGACCACCGCGATCAGGAAGACGATCGTCAGCGAGGCCAGCAGGATGTTGAGCGCGATCTCGTTCGGCGTCTTCTGCCGGGCGGCACCCTCGACCAGCGCGATCATCCGGTCGATGAACGACTTGCCGGGCTCCGAGGCGATCTTCACCACGATCCGGTCGGAGAGCACCTTGGTGCCGCCGGTCACCGCGGAACGGTCACCGCCCGACTCGCGGATCACGGGGGCGGACTCGCCGGTGATGGCCGACTCGTCCACGCTGGCGACGCCCTCGACCACGTCGCCGTCGCCCGGGATCACCTGCCCGGCCTCGACCACCACGTGGTCGCCGAGCTGGAGCGCGGTGCCGGGCACCTCCTCCTCGGCCTGGCTCCCCGGCCAGTTGACGAGGCGTCGGGCCATGGTCTCGGTCTTGGTGCGGCGCAGGGTGTCGGCCTGGGCCTTGCCCCGGCCCTCGGCGACGGCCTCTGCGAGGTTGGCGAAGATGGTGGTGAGCCAGAGCCAGACGGTGATGGCCCAGGCGAAGACGGACGGGTCCGCGATCGCGGCGACGGTGGTGACCACCGAACCGACCTCGACCACGAACATGACCGGGTTCTTGACCATGACGCGCGGGTCGAGCTTCTTCACCGCGTCCGGCAGCGAGGCGGCGATCAGCTTCGGGTCGAGCAGACCGGCGGAGACTCTGTGCGGAGCCTGCGGCTGCCCGGCCGGAGCGGGAGTGGGGGTAAGGGTGGACGACATCAGTGGAGACCTTCCGCGATCGGCCCGAGAGCCAGGGCCGGGAAGTAGGTGAGGCCGACGACGATCAGGACGACGCCCGACAGCAGGCCCACGAACAGCGGCTTGTGGGTGGGCAGGGTGCCCGGGGTGGCGGGGACGGGCTGCTGCTTGGCCAGCGCACCGGCCAGGGCCAGCACGAACACCATCGGCAGGAACCGGCCGAGCACCATGCACAGACCGAGCGCGGTGTCGTACCAGGTGGTGTTCACGGTGATGCCCGCGAACGCCGAGCCGTTGTTGTTCGAAGCCGAGGTGAAGGCGTACAGCACCTCGGAGAAGCCGTGCGCCCCGGAGTTGAGCATCCCGGCGCGCTGGTCGGGCAGGGCCATCGCGACACCGGTGCCGACCAGCACCAGGGTCGGGGTGGTGAGGATGTAGAGGGAGGCGAACTTCATCTCCCGCCCGCCGAGCTTCTTGCCCAGGTACTCGGGGGTGCGCCCGACCATCAGACCCGCCACGAAGACCGCCACGATCGCCAGGATCAGCATCCCGTACAGGCCGGAACCGGTACCGCCGGGCGCGATCTCACCGAGCATCATGTTGAAGATCGTCAGACCGCCGCCGAACGGCGAGTACGAGTCGTGGAAGGAGTTCACCGCACCGGTCGAGGTCAGCGTGGTGGAGGCGGCGAACAACGAGCTGGCCGCTATGCCGAAGCGCTGCTCCTTGCCCTCCATCCCGGCGCCGGCGGCCTGCGAGGCGAGGCCGGAGTGCTGGAACTCGAAGAAGGTGATCAGCGCGGTGGAGGCGATCCAGAAGATCGCCATCACCGAGAGGATCGCGTAGCCCTGACGGTTGTCGCCGACCATCCTGCCGAAGGTGCGCGGCAGGGCGAAGGGGATCAGCAGCAGCAGGAAGACCTCCAGCAGGTTGCTGAAGCCGTTCGGGTTCTCGAACGGGTGGGCGGAGTTGGCGTTGAAGAAGCCGCCGCCGTTGGTGCCCAGCTCCTTGATGACCTCCTGCGAGGCCACCGGCCCACCCGGGACCGACTGCTGACCCCCGGTCAGGGCGGCCACGTCGTGGAAGCCGTGGAAGTTCTGCACCACGCCGTTGGCGACCAGGACGAGGGCGAACACGAAGGCGAGCGGCAGCAGCAGGCGCAGGTTGATCCGGGTGAGGTCGACCCAGAAGTTGCCGACGCGGTCGGTCTTGTTCCGCGTGAAGCCGCGGATCAGGGTGGCGACGACGGCGATGCCGACGGCGGCGGAGACGAAGTTCTGCACCGCGAGGCCGGCCATCTGCACCAGGTGGCCCATCGCGGACTCGCCGCTGTAGGACTGCCAGTTGGTGTTGGTGGTGAAGGAGATCGCGGTGTTCCAGGCCTGGTGCGCCTCCATCTCGGGGACCCCGAGGCTGAGGAGCAGGTGCGTCTGAAGGCGGATCAGGGCATAGAGGAAGAGCACCGAGACGGCCGAGAAGGCCAGCACCGAGCGCAGGTAGACGGGCCAGCGCTGGTCCGCCTCCGGGTCGACGCCGATCACCTTGTAGATGCCGCGTTCGACTCTGAGGTGCTTGGCGGTGGTGAGGAGCTTGGCGATGTAGTCGCCAAGGGGGCGGTGGCACAGGGCCAGTGCGCCGACGAGGGCGAGGGCCTGCAACCAGCCCGCGAGAGTGGAGCTCATGGTCAGAACTTCTCCGGGTAGATCAACGCCACGATGAGGTAGCCGACGAGCGCGACGGCGACGATGAGACCAGCGATGTTCTCGGCGCTCACAGCTTCTCCACCCCCCGTGCGATGAGGGCGATGACGGCGAACACGGCGACCGTGACACCGACGTAGATCAGATCGGACATGGGCTCCACCAGAGTGGTTCAGGACCTGGCCGCGGATGGCCTGATCGGCTCCTCACGGCACCGGTGGCAGACCGGCTCGCACAGCAAACCAGCCGGTCTGCGCGGGTTAAGGCGCCCTGACGCCCTCCATACGGATGAATCGGCTACATTGACGCGCTCTTGATATCCGCTTCATACAGACGAGACCGGCCCTTGGCCGGAACGTGTCGGGCCCCGGGACGGCGCTGCCTGTCCCGGGGCCCGACGGTGTGTCAGATCTTCTCCGACGCTTGGACGTCCTCGGCCTTGGCCGGTTCGCCTCGGCGGACGGAGCCGGGTGCCCGGCGAGCCGGGCGGTCGGCCCGCGGGGCGGAGGAGAGTTGCCAGGGGACGCTGATGACCATGACGCCGGGGGTGAAGAGCAGGCGGCTCTTCAGCCAGAGGGCGGACTGGTTGTGCAGCAGGGTCTCCCACCAGTGGCCGACCACGTACTCGGGGATGAAGACCGCCACGGCGTCCCGGGGACTGGTCCGGCGGACCGAGCGGACGTAGGCGGTCACCGGCTTGGTGATCTCCCGGTACGGCGAGTTGAGCGCCTTCAGCGGCACCTCGATGCCGAACGCGTCCCACTGGGCTCGCAGTTCGTCGGTGGACTCCTTCTCCACCTCCACCGTCAGCGCTTCCAGGGTGTCCGGCCGGAAGGCCTGTGCGTAGCTGAGGGCGCGCAGGGTGGGCTTGTGCAGCTTGGAGACCAGCACGATGGCGTGCACCTTGGAGGGCCGCCCCGACTCCGCCCGCGGGTCCTCGACCGTCAGCTCGGCCGCCACGCTGTCGTAGTGGCGGCGGATGCCGCGCATCATCATCCAGAGCGCGGCGGCGGCCAGGACGGCCAGCCAGGCGCCCTGGGTGAACTTGGTGGCCAGCACGATCACCAGCACCAGCCCGGTGACCACGGCCCCGAGGGCGTTGATCACCCGGGCGCGCCGGGCGCCGGCCCGGACGGCCGGGTCGCTCTCGCCGGCCAGGACGCGGTTCCAATGACGCACCATGCCGGTCTGGGAGAGGGTGAAGGAGGTGAAGACGCCGAGGATGTAGAGGTGGATGAGGCTGGTGACGTCGGCGTCGTAGAGCCAGAGCAGTCCGCCGGCCACCAGGGCGAGCGCGATGATGCCGTTGGAGAAGGCGAGGCGGTCGCCGCGGGTGTGCATCTGGCGGGGCAGGTAGCGGTGTTCGGCCAGGATCGAGGCCAGCAGCGGGAAGCCGTTGAAGGCGGTGTTCGCCGCCAGGATCAGGACCAGGGCGGTGACGGCCTGGACCAGGTAGAACAGGACCGAGTCGTCCCCGCCGAAGGTGGCGGCCGCGAGCTGGGGCGATCACGGTCTGCTGGGGCTCGGTGGCGCAGTCCGCGAAGCCGGTCAACTGGCAGGCGTCCTCGGCGATGTGGACCTTGGCGATCAGCGCCAGCGCCGTCACACCGGTGAACATCACCACGGCGATGATGCCCATGGCGGCCATGGTGGTGGCGGCGTTCCTCGACTTCGGGGCGCGGAAGGCGGGCACGCCGTTGGAGATCGCCTCCACGCCGGTCAGCGCCGTGCAGCCGGAGGCGAAGGCCCGCAGGCCGAGCAGCAGCAGGGCTATCCCGGCCAGCGCGTCCTTGCCGTGTTCGGGTGTGATCCCGTACCCGGCGCTGGCCGCCACCGGCGCGTCCCCGAAGGCCAGCCGGACCAGGCCGGTGGCGATCATCAGCAGCATGGCGCCGATGAACAGGTAGGTGGGGGCGGCGAAGGCCTTGCCGGACTCGCGCACACCGCGCAGGTTCATCGCGGTGAGCAGCGCGACGAAGCCGACCGCCAGGAAGACCCGGTGCTCGTCCAGGCCCGGGAAGGCCGAGATGATGTTGTCCACGCCCGAGGCGACCGAGACGGCCACCGTCATCACGTAGTCGACCAGCAGCGAGGCGGCCACCACCAGCCCGGCGTTCGGGCCGAGGTTGCGCGAGGCCACCTCGTAGGAGCCGCCGCCGCTCGGGTAGGCGTGGACGACCTGACGGTACGACAGCACCACGACCACCATCAGCCCGACGACCGCGGCCGCGATCCACGGGGTGAGGTAGAGGAAGGCGGTCCCGCCGACGGTCAGCACCAGCAGGATCTCCTGGGTCGCGTAGGCGACCGAGGAGAGCGGGTCCGAGGCGAAGATCGGCAGTGCCAGCCGCTTGGGCAGCAGCGTCTCGCCCAGCTCCTCGCTGCGCATGGCCTTGCCGATCACGAGGCGCTTCAGCGCCTGGGGCAGATTGAACACAGGGGCGAGAGTAGGACGCGGGGCGGAATCCCCAAAAACCACGCGAGAAGCCCCTCCAATCCGGCATTTAAGCAGGTCAGAGGGGTCTCCACTACCGCTAGGGGCGCGTAAAGACGGTCGTTAAGGGATCGTCAAGATACCTGAGGCGGATCGCTGGATTCAGCCTGAACCGGCTGATATCACCGCCGGTTCGGCCTACATCCGCAGCCGGAGCCGGCACACGGCGGCGTCGGTGTGGCGGCGCAGCGCCCGGTCGATGACCGCGCCGCGCTGGTTCTGCAGGGCCCGCTCCCACAGGCGGGTGGGCTCGACCTCGGGGATCAGCACGGTGATCCGGTCGTAGACGTGCTCGGTGCCGAGCTGGTTGACGAAGTCGATCAGCGGGCGGCCCAGGCGGCGGTGGGCGTCGGAGACCTCCACCAACGGGACACCCGGGTGCCAGAGTTCCCAGTCGCGGCGCAGGGCCTCGGCACTCTGCCGGTCCTCGGCATCCGGCACGGTGTGCACCACGGTGACGGCGAGTACCTCGTCGCCGAGGGAGAGGGCGGCGCTCAGCGCGTCCCGGGTGAGCCGGGTGATGGCGTGCACCGGGACGACCACCAGGGAGCGCTGGCGGGTGACCGCGCCGGGGATCCGGGCTTGGGCACGGTGAGCACCGGGCAGGTGGCGCGCTTGATGCAGTAGGCCGTCACCGAGGGCCGCAGTCCTCGCCGCAGCCAGCCGCCGGTGCCCGTGCCGACCACGAGCAGGTCGTCAGGGCGGTCCGCGACCCGGACCAGGACCTGGCCGGTCTCGCCGCGCAGGGCATGGGAGGTCAGCCGGACAGTGGGCGCGCCGCCGAAGGCGGCGTCGAGGGCCTCGGTCAGGCGCGCGGCGGCCCGCTCCTCCCACACCTGCAGCAGGGGCGGGCACGGTGCGAGGCGGTAACCGTGCTCGCCGCCCTGCGGGAGCCAGGCGAGGACGGCCAGCAGTTCGCGGTCGGTGCGGCGGGCCTCGGCCGCCGCCCGGTGGAGTGCAGCCAGGCTGCCGAGCGATCCGCTGACACCGACGACGATCCGCTGCTTGCGCTGCCCGTCGATGCTGTACCCGTCCATCGTGTCCGTCCTCGTGCGTTGCGCTTGGTGGCAACAGCCAAGCCCCCTCACGCCTGCCGGGGCCGCCCGTTGACACTTCCCTGACGGCCTGAGCCCGGTTCCCAACGCGTCCCTGACGGCCCGTTCACAGACCGGGGACGAACTGCACCAGCAGGTCGATGAGCTTGATGCCGAGGAAGGGCAGGACCAGGCCCCCGAGGCCGTAGAGCCGCAGGTTGCGGCCGAGCAGGTCGGAAGCCGAGGCGGGCCGGTAGCGCACACCGCGCAGCGCGAGCGGGATGAGGGCGACGATGATCAGGGCGTTGAAGATGATCGCCGAGGTGATCGCGGACTGCGGGCTGTGCAGCCCCATGATGTTGAGGTGCCCCAGGCCCGGGTAGGCGGCGGCGAACATCGCGGGGATGATCGCGAAGTACTTGGCCACGTCGTTGGCGATCGAGAAGGTGGTCAACGCCCCTCGGGTGATGAGGAGTTGCTTGCCGATCGTGACGATCTCGATCAGCTTGGTGGGGTTGGAGTCCAGGTCCACCATGTTGCCGGCCTCCTTCGCGGCAGAGGTGCCGGTGTTCATCGCCACGCCCACGTCGGCCTGGGCCAGCGCGGGGGCGTCGTTGGTGCCGTCGCCGGTCATCGCGACCAGCTTGCCGCCCTCCTGCTCCTGCCGGATGAGGGCGAGCTTGTCCTCGGGAGTGGCCTCGGCGAGGAAGTCGTCCACGCCCGCCTCCTCCGCGATCGCCTTGGCGGTCAGCGGGTTGTCACCGGTCACCATCACGGTGCGGATGCCCATCCGCCGCAGCTCCTCGAAGCGCTGCCGGATACCGTCCTTGACGATGTCCTTGAGCTGGACGACGCCCAACACCCTTGCGCCGTGCCGGTCGTGGACCGCGACCAGCAGCGGGGTCCCGCCGCCGGCGGAGATCACCCGGACGATGTCGAAGGCCTGCTGCGGCACCTGGCCGCCGCGCTCGTGCACCCAGGTCGCCACCGCCGCCGCGGCGCCCTTGCGCACCAGGATGCCGATGCCGTCCGGCCAGTTGAGGTCGACGCCGCTCATCCGGGTCTGCGCGCTGAACGGCACGAAGTCCATCCGGCCGAGCTCGCCGGGCGCGCGCTCGCGCAGCCCGTAGTGCTCCTTGGCCAGTACCACGATCGAGCGACCCTCCGGCGTCTCGTCAGCCAGGCTGGACAGCTGGGCGGCTTCGGCCAGTTGACCGCCCGCCACCCCTTCCAGGGCGACGAAACGCACCGCCTGGCGGTTGCCGAAGGTGATGGTGCCGGTCTTGTCGAGCAGTAGCACGTCCACGTCCCCGGCCGCCTCCACCGCACGCCCGGACATCGACAGCACGTTGCGCTGCACCAGGCGGTCCATGCCGGCGATGCCGATCGCCGACAGCAGCGCGCCGATGGTGGTCGGGATCAGCGCGACCAGCAGGGCCACCAGGACGGTGGTGCTCTGTTCGGCGCCTGCGTAGACGGCCATCGGCTGGAGGGTGACCACGCTGAGGATGAACACCACGGTGAGCGAGGCCAGCAGCAGGTTCAGGGCGATCTCGTTCGGGGTCTTGCGCCGCTCGGCGCCCTCCACAAGAGCAATCATCCGGTCGATGAAGGTCAGGCCAGGCCGGGAGGTGATCCGCACGACGATCCGGTCCGAGAGCACCTTGGTGCCACCGGTGACCGCGCTGCGGTCCCCACCCGACTCCCGGATCACCGGGGCCGACTCCCCCGTGATCGCGGACTCGTCGACCGCGGCGACACCGTCCACCACGTCACCGTCGCCCGGGATCGTCTCCCCCGCCTCGACCACCACGAAGTCCTGCGGCACCAGCTGCTCGGCCGGCACCAGCTCCTCACGGAGGTTCCGCTCCCCGACCCGCCAGTGCTCCAGCCGACGGGCGGTGGTGCCGGTGCGGGCCTTGCGCAGCGAAGCGGCCTGCGCCTTGCCCCCGGCCCTCGGCGACCGCCTCCGCGAGGTTGGCGAACACCACCGTCAGCCACAGCCAGGCGCTGATCAGCCAGGCGAAGACGCTGGGCGACAAGAGGGCCGACAGCGTCGTCAGCGCGGAGCCGACCTCGACCACGAACATCACCGGGTTCTTCACCATCACCCGGGGGTGCAGCTTGCGCAGCGCCTCGGGGAAGGCGGCGACCAGGTGCTTGGGATCGAACAGCCCACTGGCGGCGCGGTGCTGACGGGCCGTCGGTACGTGTGGCTTCGGAACGGTGACGGGGTCCTTCTCAGGAGCCAGGGGAGGCATGCGGCGAACCTTCGGCAGGCGGATGACCGGTAGCGAGGACCGGTGTGGGCGCGCCCAGCCAACCGCCCGGCAGCATGGGACTGCTCCCCCACTGACAGCTTCTTGACGGACCACCAGGAATCCTTGACGCGACCCTGGCACCGGAATCCGCCAGGTGCGCGGCGCGGGATCAGGGATCCGTCAGGACGCCCCGGGCCGCCACCAGGGTTTCGTCAACCGATTCCCCGGCCGGCCCACTTCGGTGGCCCACTGGGGCGATGCCCACCTCGACCTCCCTCCTGCCCGCCACCCACCTCCTCGTCGAAGAACCCGGAACGGCGGCAATCGCCGCCCATGTCGCCCGCACCGGCCACGGCGGCTGGTGGACGGACGATCCGGCTGCTCCCCGGACGGTGCTGGTGCACTGCGGCCCCGAGCGGCTCCTGCGGGGAGATCCCGGACGACTCGACCCGGCGTTCCTGGGCCGGTTCGGGCGGGGGCAGTTCACCGCTCCGGACCACTTCCTGCCGCTGCTCGGACGGATCTTCACCACCGTCACCCCGTGGGTGCGCACCGTCTACGTCCACACCCGCCCGCCCCGTCCGGTACCGCCTCACGTCGCCGACTGGGTCCGCCCGTTGGAGCCGGGCGACTCCGCGTACCTGGACCGCTTCGCGGTCCGCTGCTCCTCCCCCGGACGGCACCCGGCCACCCCGCACTGGGCGGCGCAGACCTGGGGCGGCCACGGTGCCCTGGCGGCGGGCGGATTCGCCTGGGGCGCGTTCGTCGGCCCCTTCCTGGCCGCGCTCGCCTGCGGCTACCTGGTCGGCCGCGACCACGTGGACATCGCGGTCGCGACCGATCCGGCGTTCCGCCGGCTCGGTCTCGGCCTCGCCTGCGTGAACGCCGCCACGGCGGCCGCCCGGCGACAAGGGCTGACGCCCACCTGGGCCGCCTCCCAGGTCAACCTGGCCAGCCGCGCCGTGGCCGTGACCGCCGGTTTCCGTCCGGTGCGCAACGAGGTCGTCTACTGGGCCGGGCCACCCCGCAAGTGACCTGCCGTCATGCCCCGCCGAGCCCGGTCTCCTCCAGGTCCAGGTCCCGCTGCAGCTTACGGCGGGTGGTGGAGCTGACCCGGTGCTCGTCGTAGAGGCGGCGCAGTTCGGTGTTCTGCACGGCGATCACCTCGCGGCGCAGCTCCCGGTAGACCGCCACCTCGGAGTCGGCCCGGCCGTCGGGGTCCGCCGGCCGGTCGAGGCGGGCGGTCAGACTGCGCCGCATCCGGTCGAGCACGGTGTCGGGCACGGCCTCCAGGTCGGCGAGCTGGTCCAGGTGGCCCAGGCCGGCGCGGGTGAGGCTGTCCCGGGTGGCGCTCTCCTCGCGTTCGGTGTGCTCGGGCTCCAGGGCCAGGCCCGAGCGGTTCACCACACCCGCCAGGCTGAGTCCCTGGACGACGAGGGTGAAGACCACCACCGCGGTGGTGAGCACCAACACCAGGGTCCGCCCCGGGAGTTGGGAACCGTCATCGGCGGTGAGCGGGATCGCCAGGGCGGCGGCCAGCGGCATCACTCCCCGGGTGCCCGCCCAGGTCAGCACCGAGGCGACCCGCCACGACGGGCGCCGACGGCCGGGCCGGACGGCCACCGACAGCGGCAGCGTCCACACCACCCGCAGTCCCACCAGCACGGCGGCGATCGCCAGGGCCTGCAACGGCCACAGCCCGGCGTCCTTCGACAGATCCCGTACCAGCGTGGGCAGTTGAAGACCGATGAGGCTGAACACCACGCTCTCCAGCAGGAACACCACCACCGCGTACACGGCGTGCAGCTGCAGGCGGATCCTGGCATCGCTCAGCCGGTGGCCCGACCTGCTGAGCACCACACCGGCGACCACCACCGCCGTCACACCGGAGGCGTACGCCGTCTCGGCCAGCACGTACGCCGCGTACGGGGTCACGAGCGCGATCACCGTTTCGAGCACCGGGTCCTCGGTGCGGCTCCGGATCAGTCTCACCAGCCAGGCGAGGCCCGCGCCCACCACACAGCCACCGCCCGCCAGCAGCACGAAGTCCCCGCCCGCGTCCGACCAGCCCACCGAACCCGCGGCCGCCGCCACCGCGACCGCCACCTTGAACAGCACCAGCGAGGTCGCGTCGTTGAACAGGCTCTCCGCCTGCACCAGCGCCTGCACCCGGCCGGGCAGCGACAGCCTGCGCCCCAGCGCGCTCACCGCGACGGGGTCGGTACTGGCCAGCACCGTGCCCAGCACGAAGGCCATCGCCGGGGTCAGCGGGGTCAGGGCGACCGCCAGGGCACCGACGGCGGCGGCCGAGGTCAGCACCAGGCCGAACGCCAGGGCGGTGACGGGCCGCCAGACCGTGCGCAGGTCACGGAGCGAGAGCTCCTCGGCGGAGGCGTAGAGCAGGGGTGGCAGCACGATCAGGCCGATGGTCTCGGGCGCGATCCGCACCGCCGGGGTGCCCGGCACCAGCGCGACCGCGAGCCCCGCGAGGACGAGCACCGACGGCGCCGGCACCCGCCATCGCCGCGCCCCGACCGCCACCGCCGTCGCCAGCACCACGAGAAGAAGTACGGTCCCCACACCATGCACCTGCGCGACCCCCGGTCACCACGTCCAGGGGCGCCGCCACGATCGTCGCGGTCCGTCCCCTCGCCGACCAGGCTTCCCGGCACACCGCCGGCCAGCATACTGGCCGCCGCCCGCGGTCCTTCAGGGTCGTGCTCTCCCACCAACCGCGAACCGCGCGTCCTCTCCCACCGTCCGAAGCCCTGCCCGCCGGTGCCCGATCAGTCCCCGCTCTGCTCCTGCGGGGCGCTGAGCAGGCGCTCCAGCTCGGCTCCGGCCGGGTCGTACCCCGCGTCGCAGATCCGTTGCAGCTCGCGCAAGTCCGCAGCGTCCACCGCTCGGCGGGTGAGGAGGAGCCCGGCGCGCGCTGATCCCTCGTCAAGTAGCCCGCTCAACTCCGCGAGGTCCCCGTCCGCGTCGGCGAGGTCGGCCAGCCGGTCCAGCGCCGCCTCGCTGCCGGCGTCGGCCAGCTCGCGCAGGGTCTCTCGGTCGGTTCCGTGGTTCGTCATGACCCCATGGTGCGGCCCTGCCCCTGGGGCGGGGTCAAGTGGGATCATGGCGAGGTGATCACCATCGGGCAGTTGGCCGGGTACGCCGGGGTGTCGGTCAAGACCGTCCGGGTGTACCACGCCAAGGGCCTGCTCCCCGAGCCCGAGCGCGACGCGTCCGGCTACCGGCGGTACACCGCGGCCGACGCCGTCGAACTGATCAAGATCCGCACCCTCGCCGAGGCCGGCGTTCCCCTCGCTCGCATCCGCGAGCTGCGGTCGGCGGGCGAGGAACGGTTCCAGCAGGAGCTGCTGAGGATCGACGACGAGCTGACCGAACGCATCGACGCCCTGTACACGACCCGGGGGCGGCTGCGGCGGCTCGCCACCGGTGATCCCTCCGCGCTGCCCGCCGAGGCCGTCGCCCTGCTGGAACGCCTGGCCGGCTGGGGCTTCACCGAGCGCTGGACCGAGCTGCAACGCGACCTGTGGATCCTGGTGTTCGCCACCGAGCCCGACCACGCGCCCGCACTGCTGAACGACCAGGCCGGGAGCCTGGCGGATCCGGCCCTGCGACAGCTGTTCCTCGACTACGACCACGCGCACGACCTGGTCCCGGACGACCCCCTCCTGCCGGACCTCGCCGACCGGATCGCCCAAGCCACCCGGACGCGGTACGGCACACAGGAGCCGCCGGGCCCGGACGCGGCCTCCGGCATCACAGCCCTCGTCCAGGGGGCGGTCAACTCCTCCTCGCCGGCTTGGGAGCGGCTGGACGCCTTGATCCGCGCCCGGCTGGGCGCCTGACGAGCAGCCCCGTCAAGAAGGCGTGAAGACCCCGTCCGTGCGCGTCATCCCTGCGTCAAGGGCCCCGGCCGGGGGCGGTCACGGAGGTGCACTGGAAGGGTCACCACCCGTCCGAGAAGAGGGAACGTCATGGACCAGGCCACCCGAGTCGTCGTCGGGGTCTGCGGGACGCTCAGCGGGCTCGCCGCCCTGCACCGCGCGGTGGCCGAGGCACGCGCACGCAACGCGACCCTCGTCCCCGTCACCGCCTGGGAGCCGTCGGAGGCCGACGGCCTGCGCCCGCTCTCCGAGTTGGAGCACGCCGCCGCCCGGCACCTGGACCACGCCTTCGAGCAGATCTGCGGCGGCTACCCCGCAGGCATCCGCATCCACCCGGTGGTGGTCCGCGGCGAGGCCGGTCCGGCCCTGGTCGCCACCGCCGACCGGCCCGGCGACGTCCTGGTGTTCGGCACCGGCGGGCACCGCCGCCTGCAGCACGTGCTGCACGGCTCGGTCACCCGCTACTGCAAGACCCACGCCCGCTGCCGGGTGATCGTCGCCTCACCGTCGACCCTCCTGGAGAACCTGGCCCTGCCGGACCGGAACGGCGCCCCGCTTCCCTTCCTGGCCGGGGACCGCACCATCGCCGTGCCGCGCGGCATGGCCGGTGCCGGCAACTCGAACTGACGGCCCGTCGGTCCACGCACCGCCGCCCCGGGGTGGGACCGGCCTTCGGGCCGTTCGTCCCGCCCCGGGGCGGCGGTGCGTGGGCTCCCGGTGCCGGTGGCACGCGGCACCGGGAGGTTCAGGGAGTCAGCGGCAGGCGCCGCGACCGTGGTTGGCCTTCTTCTTGCGGCGGGCCTTCTTCTTCCGGGCGCGCTTGGACATCGTGGTGCCTCCTGGTGGTGCGGGCGGTACGGGTGGTCTCAGGTGTGGTGGACGAGCAGGTCGGCGAGCTTGGCGATCCGGCGCTGCGAGCGGTCCTCGTGCACGGCGGCCGCGGCGGGCGCGATGTCGCCGCCGTCGTAGTACTCGCCGTTGGCCAGGCGGAAGTCGGGCAGGCAGAGCTTGACCACGGCCTTCGCGCCCTCGGCGGCGGGAGCTCCGCCCCGGCCGTAGAGCGGCATCAGGGCGGTGTCGCACAGGCCGGGGTTGACGCTCACCGAGGTGATGCCGGAACCATCCGGCGCCATCTCCCGGGCCGCCATCGAGAGGGCGAGCTGGGACTGCGCGTAGGCCGCCACCCGGGAGTACTTCTTCGCCCGGTTGGGGTCGTTCCAGTTCATCGAGGCGGTGCGGTGCAGCGAGGAGGAGACGTTGACGATCCGCGCGGTGCCGCCGGCCGCCGCGAGCGGTGCCCGCAGCAGCTGCGAAAGCAGGTGCGCGGCAAGGAAGTTGACCTGGAGCGAGACCTCGTTGCCGTCATCGGTGAGGGTACAGCGCTCCGGGGCCATGGTGGCCGCGTTGTTGACCAGCAGATCGAGCGTCGGGAAGGCCGACACGACGGTGGCGGCGAGCACCGCGACCTCGCTCAGGCGGGTGAAGTCGGCAGCGAACATGTGGAGTTGGTCGCGGGAAGCACCGGCCGCCACCAGACGCTCGACGGCGTGCTCGCCCTCGTTGGTGGTGCGGGCGTGCACGATCACGGTGGCACCGTGCCCGGCGAGCAGGCGGGCCGTCTCCCAGCCGATGCCGGAGGAGGCCCCGGTGACCAGGGCGGTACGGGCGGACAGAACTGCGTCGGACATGACCCATCCAAGGGTGACCGGCAACACCGGGGTGCCGGAGCACGCCGAACGTGCCTACCGGGGGCCGGAGTTGCGAGAGGGGATACTACGGATGACCCGCCGGGTGGCGCGAAGCGCCCACACCCGTGCGGGTGGGCGTACGGCGCGGGCGGGCCGCCTGGGCGGCCCGCCCGCGATACGTCCGGGCGCTGGTTCCGGGGAGGGAATCGCTACCGGGCGTCGGGGACCGCGACAACAGCCAGCGCCCGCGGATGCGGCGGGCGGTCGTGGTGGCGTGTCGAGCGGTTCATGACGCCCATTCAAATCGACCGCGATCGCCCGCACAACGACACGCCGCCCGTTCTGACACTTCCTTGACGACCGTTCACCCCGGCGGGTCACCGGACCGCCGCCGGCCGTTCCGCCCGGCGAGCACGGCTCCCACGAGCCCGCCCCGCTCTCAGTCGTGCCGGGCAAGCTTGACGGCGGAGACCAGCAGGATCACGGCCAGCGCGGGGATCAGGACCAGGTCCGGGAACACTCCCAGCAGCAGGCCGCCCAGCACCGCACCGCCGACCGAGCCCGCGGCCATCACCCCGGCGAAGCGCAGGTTCGCGCCGAGGACGGCGAAACTGCCGTCGCGGCTGTACCGGGCGAAGGCCACCAGCATGGTCGGCAGCGACACCAGCAGGGACAGGCTCCCGGCCGTCTTGATGTCGAGCGAGAACAGCAGCACGATCGTCGGGATCAGCAGCTCACCTCCGGCCACTCCCATGATCGCCGCGACCACCCCGATGCCGAATCCGGACACGACCCCGCTCGGAATCCGGGCCCAGACCGGCAGGGTGAGCGCGTCCAGAGTGGTGGTGTGCGTGACCACCAGGGCGGCGGCCATGAGGACCATCAGGGCGGCCAGCACCTTGTACAGGGTGGCGCTGCGCATCCGCACCGCCCAACTCGCTCCCGCCCAGGCGCCCAGTAGGCTCCCGGCGAGCAGATTGACCGCGACGGGCCAGTGCGCGGCCACCTGCGAGGCCGGCACCGCGAACAGCCGCGACGGCAAGGCGACCAGGACCACCACCAGGCTCATCGCCTTGTTCAGGATGACGGCGGAGAGCGCGGCGAACCCGAACAGGCTGATCAGCAACGGCAGACGGAACTCCGCACCGCCCAGCCCGATCATCCCGCCGAGCACGCCGATGGCCGCCCCCGCGCCGAACACCAGGGGGATCGAATGGCTCGGGCGGTCACGGGCGAGATCGTTGTCCATGGCGGGCATCCTTGCGGGCCGTGCCTCCTGCGCGCCACGTCGAATCCCACAGAAGCCCCAGGCGCAGGTCTACCGTCGAAGACGTCCCCACACGGGGTCGGACGATGGGAGTGATCGGGATGAGCGGTCTGAACCGGCTGTCCTCGTCGTGCACGCTGCCCACCGAGGAGCAGCCGCTTCGGGTGGCGGAGTGGGACGCGCTGTTCGCCGACCGGCTGGAGCGGGTGTCGCGGCCCGAGCCCCTGCGGGTGCGGCTGGAGCTGCGCGGCGGGGACGACGCCGAGGAGCGGGTGCGCGACCTGGCCGAACGGGAGAGCGGTTGCTGCTCGTTCTTCACCTTCACCGTCGTCGTCGACCACGACGCGGTAGCCGTGGACATCGGCGTCGACGCCGCACACCGAAGTCCTCGACGCGCTCGAGCGCAGGGCCGGCGCGATCGGAGACACTGCGCCGGTGGAAGCCGACGACCCGCTGCGGATCGCACCGGCCGCCCGCCGACAGGGTCACCGATCATGACCGTTCTGCGCTCCATCGCCCTGTTCGCCGCCGCCGCCCTCTTCGAGATCGGCGGTGCCTGGCTGGTATGGCAGGGCGTGCGCGAGCACAAGGGCTGGGCATGGATCGGCGCCGGCGTCATCGCCCTCGGCATCTACGGCTTCGTCGCCACCCTGCAGGACTACGCGAACTTCGGCCGCATCCTCGCCGCCTACGGTGGCGTGTTCGTCGCCGGCTCCCTGGCCTGGGGCATGGCGGTCGACGGCTACCGGCCCGACCGCGCCGACGTCCTCGGCGCCCTGATCTGCCTGGCCGGCGTCGGCGTCATCATGTACGCACCCCGCGGCCACTGACCCGTTCACCATCACCTGTACTTCTGCCTGCTCCACCCCACGCCCCCGGAGTTGAGTTCACGGTTCCCTGAATTCAGGTTTCTGTGTACTTTTGGCGGGTGCTGACTCTCGCCTCCGAGATCGAGGTCCTGGCGCGCTTCGGCCGCGCGCTCTCCGACCCGATCCGCTGCCGCATCCTGCTCGCCCTGCGCGACGCCCCGGCCCACCCGGCCGAGCTGGCCGAGGCGCTGGGCATCTCCCGCACCCGGCTCTCCAACCACCTTGCCTGCCTTCGGGACTGCGGCCTGGTGGTCGCCGTCCCGGTCGGCCGCCGCACGCGCTACGAGCTCGCCGATCCCCGCTTCGGTCAGGCCCTGGACAGCATCAGGACCGCGGTCGTGGCGGTCGCCTCCGAGCCCGCCTGCGCCGATGCCGCGGAGGAGGGCTGCTGCTGACCATGAGCCTCCTCTCGCTCGGCCCGTCCCCGGCCCGCCGTGACGCGCTGACCCGCCGGATACGCCTGCTGGTCGCCGCCACGATCACCTACAACGTCGTCGAGGCGGCCGTCGCCCTCACCGCCGGGACGGCCGCCTCGTCCACCGCGCTGATCGGCTTCGGCCTGGACTCGATCATCGAGGTCTCCTCCGCCGCCGCCGTGGCCTGGCAGTTCTCCGCCCGGGACCACGCGGTCCGCGAGGCCCGCGAGAAGACCACCCTGCGGATCATCGCCCTCTCCTTCTTCGCCCTCGCCGCCTACGTCACCTTCGACTCCGTCCGGGCCCTGGCCGGCACCGGCGACGCGGAACGCTCCATCCCCGGGATCGCCCTCGCCGCCCTCTCCCTGGCGGTCATGCCATTCCTGTCCGCCGCCCAGCGCAAGGCCGGACGCGAACTCGGCTCCGCCAGCGCCGTCGCCGACTCCAAGCAGACCCTGCTCTGCACCTACCTCTCCGCCGTGCTCCTCGTCGGCCTGCTCCTCAACGCCACCCTCGGCTGGTCGTGGGCCGACCCGATCGCCGCCCTGGTCATCGCCGCCATCGCGGTCAAGGAGGGCCGCGACGCCTGGCAGGGCAAGGGGTGCTGCGCCCCTGCCCGACTCCCAGCGGCGCCTGACACCCCGTCCGACGCCTGCGGCTGCCGACCCGGCTGTACCTGCTGCTGACCTCGGGGGCGAGACCGCGGTGCATCAGCGCGGCGCCGGCCTCGGCACGACCAGCACCGGACAGCCGGACCGGCGGACACAGTGCGAGGCCACCGAGGGCCGCAGCCCCCGCCAGACCAACCCCTCGGCTCCGGCGCCGACCACCAGCAGGTCCTCGGGCCCGCCGACCATCCGCACCAGGACCTCGCCCGCCTCACCGCGCACCACGAACGAGGACAGCCGCACACGGGAGAGCCCGACGGCGAACGCACCGTCGATCGTCCCGCGCAGCCGCTCGGCGGCGGCGTCGAGGCCCGCATCTAGCGCCGCTAGGACCGGAACGCCCCAGTGGCCCCGGCCGGTGACCGGTGGCGGCGACCATGCCAGCACCGCCACCACCACCGCGCCGGTCCGGCCCGCCTCGGCGACGGCGGTGCGCAGGGCCGCTGTGCTTCCGGGGGATCCGCTGACCCCCACCACGACGCGGCGGCAGCTCGATCGCCGCCGCAGTTCCGGCACCGTTCCCGTCATGTCGTCCTCCACCTTCCGTCGGATACGGTCCAGCCAAACGACGGGGCCGCGGCACAGGAGCGCCGTTGGCACTTCCCTGGCGACCGGCAGCCGGATCCCGACACATCCCTGACGCAGCACGTGGACCACCCCTCCGCCGCACGGTGTCAGGGCTGCGTCAGCAACTGCCCTCCGGCAGTCAATGAGGCGTCAGGAAAGCGCGGCCCTTCGAATCCCGCGCCGTAGCGTCGGACATGCTCCGGCGGGAGGCGAAGCCCCGCGGCCTCCCGGACGGCCCGGCTCCCGGGCTCCGATCTGACGGCGCCTCACGAAAGCGGTGTCCCATGGCAGTTCCGTGTGTCCTTCGCGCCCGACCGCCCGCCCCGGCCGGCCGGCACGCCCGCAAGACCCTGCTGCTGCTCGCCGCCGTCACCCGGAGAATCGCCGACAGCCCGCTCGACAACACGGTCTGGCGTGCCCTGAACGCCCCCACCGTGCCACGGACCTCACCGTCGGCCGCCAAGCTGGAGCAGCTCGGCCCTTGAACTGGGCACCGTGCTCGGCAGCGTCCGCACCGTCGGCGTCCACGTCGCCGGCTGGATCCACGAGACGCAGTAGGGGTGCCTCGTCTACAGCCAGCCGTTGCGGCGGAACGCCCGGAAGACGAACCCGCAGACGACGGCGATCGTCAGCAGCGCGGCCGGGTAGCCGTAGGTCCACTTCAGCTCAGGCATGTGGTCGAAGTTCATGCCGTAGACCCCGACCACCATGGTGGGAATCGCCACCAGAGCGGCCCCGGCACTGATCCTGCGCATGTCCGTGTTCTGCTGCAGCGACAGCCGCGCCAAGCTCGCGGCGAGGATGCCGGTCACCAGCTCGTCGAAGGCCTGGATCCGCTCGACCGCGAGGGTGTGGTGGTCGGCGACGTCGCGCAGGTAGGCGGCCGCGGTGGCCGGCACCCGGGGCAGCGGCCGCTCCGACAGGTGCTGCAACGGCGGCCCCAGGGGCAGCACCGCCCGCTTGAACTCCAGTAGCTCACGCTTGAGTTGGTAGATACGCCCGGCGTCGTCGGTACGCTCGGGCGAGAACACCGCCGCCTCCAGCTCCTCCACGTCCCGCTCGAAGTGGTCGGCGACGTCCAGGTAGCGGTCCACCACGTGGTCGGCCACCGCGTGCAGCACCGCGGCCGGGCCGAGCGCCAGCTGCTCGGGCGACTGCTCCAGCGTCCTGCGCACCTCGGTCAGCGGCGGTGCGCTGCCGTGCCGGACCACGATCGCGAAGCCGGGCCCGGCGAAAACCATGATCTCCCCGGTGTCGACGATCTCGCTGGTCGCCGTCAGCCTGTCGTGGTCGACGTAGACGATCGTCTTCAGGACCAGGAACAGCGTGTCGTCGTAGAGCTCCAGCTTCGGGCGCTGATGGGCGCCCACGGCGTCCTCCGCCGCCAGCGGGTGCAGCGCGAACGCGGCCGCGATGTCGGCGAACTGCTCCGCCGTCGGCTCGTACAGGCCGATCCACACGAACCGCCCGGGGCGCTCCGCTATCCGTTCCAGGACCTTGGCCAGCTCCACCGGGCCGGGCAGCCGGTGCCCGTCCTCGTACAGCGCGCAGTCCACCACCGCCTGGGTACTCACCCCGGCACCGCCCCTCCGACCCGAGCCGCCCGCGCTCTCAGGGCGCCAAGCTACACCGCCCGACGAAACCGCGTGCACGTCAGAACCGGTCCGGGTACTTGATGGCCAGCACCAGGTAGCCGACCAGCAGGCCGGCCACGATCAGGCCGACGACGTTCTCCACGGTCAACGGAACCTCACACTCGAACTCGTCTCGGGCATCCACGGGAAGGCCCTCCGCCGGGAGCTGGGCTTCCCGGCGGAGGGCGGAACGGACCCTGAGGGCGCTACACGCCGATGTCGCGCACCGTCATGTCCTCCAGCGACTCGCGCCGCACCAGGACGCGCGCGTCGCCGTCGGCCACCGCCACCACGGGCGGGCGGCCGACCAGGTTGTAGCCGGAGGCCATCGACAGGTGGTACGCGCCCGCCGCCGGAACGGCGAGCAGGTCGCCCGGGTGGACGTCGGCGGGGAGCTCCACGTCGGCGGCCAGCACGTCGCCGGCCTCGCAGTGCCGCCCGACCACCGTCACCTGCCGGGGTGTGGCCGTGGTGTGACGGCCGATCAGGCGCGGGGCGTAGCGCACCCCGTAGAGGGCGGGCCGGGGGTTGTCGCTCATCCCGCCGTCGACGGCGACGAAGGTGTGGCTCCCGGTCTGCTTGACCGTCAGGACCCGGTAGACCACCACCCCGGCGGGCCCGGTCACCGCACGCCCCGGCTCCAGGGTGAGCCGCGGCACCGGCAGGCCCACCCGGGCGCACCCGTCGGCGAGTTCGGCCCGGATCCGCTGGGCCAGGGCCGGGACGTCCAGGGCCTGCTCGCCGGGCCGGTAGGCGATGGCGTGGCCGCCACCCAGGTCCAGCTGGGGCAGTTCCAGGCCGTGCTGGTCCCGGATCCGGGCCATCAGGCCGATCATCCGGCGCAGCGCCGCCTGGTAGGGCTTGACGCTGTCGATCTGCGAGCCGATGTGGCAGTGCAGGCCGACGAGTCGGAGCCCGGGTTGCTCGAGGACACGAGTGACGGCGTGCTGGGCGGATCCGTCGGTGACGGAGAGGCCGAACTTCTGATCGTCGGTGCCCGTGCGCACCGCCGCGTGACCGCCGGCCGCCACCCCGGGGACGACCCGGACCAGGACCTGCTGCCGTCGGCCGGGCGGCACCAGGGCGGCGAGGCGGGCGATCTCCGAGGTGCTGTCGATGACGATCCGCCCCACGCCGTAGGCCACGGCGGCCCGCAGGTCCTCGGGGCTCTTGGCGTTGCCGTGCATCACGATCCGCTCGGGCGGGAAGCCGGCGGCCATCGCCAGGCCCAACTCCCCCGCCGAGCAGACGTCCAGGCCCAGTCCCTCGTCCCGCACCCACTGGGCGACGGCCCGGCACAGGAAGGCCTTGGCGGCGTAGACCACGTCGGCCTCCGGGAAGGCGCTGCGGTAGGTCCGGCAGCGGCCCCGGACCTCGCCCTCGTCCAGGACGTACACCGGGGTGCCGAACCGCTCGGCGACCGAGGCCAGCGGGACTCCGCCGACGGAGATGTCGCCGCCGGGGGCGGTGCGGGCCGAGGCCGGCCAGACGGACAGGCAGCCGTCGAGCGGCAGGACGGCAGGGGCCGGAAGGGCCGGCGCATCGGTGAGTGCCATGGTCGCCCGCTCAGCCGATCAGGAGGTCGAGGGCCGGGACGGCCGCCACGGCTCCGGCGCCCCGGAGGGCACCGATCCGCTGGGGATCCCAGTGCTGCCAGGAGTCCGCGCGCTCGGGGCTCGGCGCGGCGGCGGGGGCGGAGAGCTGGGGGTCGACGGTGAGGGCGGTGACGCCCATCGGGGCGGCGAGGGCCCGCAGGGCTGGCTCGGCGAGCCTGATCCAGGGCTGCTCGGCGCCGAGCGCGGCGGTCAGCAGCAGTTCGGAGCTGAAGGCGACGGCCGTGCGGCCGCCGAGCGGAGTACGGAAGAACCGGGTGGTGCACCCCATCGGTCCCGGCCGGACGGGTACGTAGAGCGGTCCGGCCGGGACGCGTTCGAGGGGTTCGGGATCCTCGGTGTACTCGCACTGCGACATGGCTTGCTCCTTCTCGGAGGACGGGCGCCCGCCCACCACGGCGGCTGCGGGCACGGACCTGACGCTACGCCCACGGAGCACGGGCGGCGCCACCGTCCTGACGCCTGCTTGACACGGATCCCGGACTTCATGACGCGACGCTGACGACCGCCGGGCCAGGTCTCAGCGGTACTCCCGCAGGCGGGGCCGGACCCCGAGCAGGATCAGGACGAAGATTCCTGCCAGCACTGCGGCGCCGGCCGTCGCGATCCCCGTGCCGAGGTCGTCGTCGGCGTCCCGGACCGCGCGGTCGAGTGCCTGCTGATTGATCGTCAGGACCTCGCCCAGCGCATCGCTCAGCCGGATGAAGTCGGCATTGGACTGACCGGGTGCCGTACCGGTGTTGAAGGTCACCGCCTCCTTCAACCGTCCCTGGCCGCGCAGTTCGCGGATCTTCCGGTCATCGCGCTGGTAGGCCTGGAACGCCGTCAGGACCTTCTCCGCGGCGTCCTGCTCACCCGGGAAGGTGATGTTGCGCAGCTCGGCGCCCAGGAAGCCGCCGAAGGGCACGGCCGAGTGGTCCGCCCGGTGGGCGTCGGCCGCGGTGGCCAGCCGGGAGCCGTAGTCGGCCAGAGTGGCACCGTCGAGGCGGGCGAAGGCCTGGGTCTTGTCGAGGAAGCTCTGCTCGTAGGCGGCCGCGCGGGCCGGGTCAGCCAGGTAGCGGCTCTCGTCGGCGTTCATGTCGTACGCCACCGCCCGCGCCTGGCTCAGGGCGATCACCGAGTCGTAGGCGTTGCTCTTGGCCACCACCAGGTGGTGCCCCGCCCGGGTGGCCAGGCCCAGGGCGGTGGAGAGGGCGAGGACGACCAGCAGGGTGACCGCCGCCAGCGGCGGGTTGACGAGCCGTCGGAAACGCACCACGAGGACGCGCTGCATGGCGGCCAGCGACACCAGGGCGGTCAGTCCGGTGGCCAGCAGCCACCACCGGCCGGCGGCCAGCGCCCCGCGCTGCTCGGTGTAGGTCCGGTCGACGGTGGCGGCGTTGGCCGCGGTCACCTGCCCGGCGGCGGGGAGCAGCTCCTGCCGGAGCAGGTCGGTGGCCTGGCGGTAGGCCTCCAGGGTCTCGGCCGAGGGCTGGCCCGCCGGTGCCCCCGCCTGGTCTGCCAGCAGCTGGGCCCTGGCCACCAGTGCTTCGTAGCGGCCGAGTTCGCCGAGCACCGTCCGTACGGCGAGCTGCCCGGCCGGGTCGGCGACGGCGGCTTCGGCGGCGCGCTGGAGGTCCTCGTCGGCCTGGGTGCGGCGCTGCTCGTAGGTGTCCAGGGTCTGGCGGCGCAGGGCGGTGTAGTCGGGGTCCGCGCCGATCAGCAGCAGGTTGGCGGCCTGGGCGTCCATGTCGCTGAGGGCGAAGGAGAGGTCGGCCGCCCGGACCGCCTGCGGGGCGGCCCGGCGTCCGATGGTGTCGATGCCGCCCCGGCTGCCGGCGAGCACGGTGGCCGCCGCCGCGGCGAGGGCCAGCACGGCCACCAGGCACAGTGCGGTGAGCGCCCGGAGCAACCGGGGGGTGTTCCACCACGAGGCGGTCAGCGCGGAACTCCACCTCGCCCGGACCGCCGGCCCGGGTGCGGCCGGTCCAGGTACCGTCGGCCCGAAGGCAACCGTTCTCGACCGCTGCCGGACGACCGCTCCGAGCTGTTCCCCCACTGCCACGACCGCTCGCCCTCTCCCCCACCGGCCGATCACCGAAGCGGGATCGCCTGCCCGCAGACGCTAGGAGCGCACGGCCCGGTCGCAGCCGTCCCTGACGCGCCCTTGACGCACCACGGCGGATTCCTGACGCATCGTTGGCACCGAAGCCCTCCCGAACGACCGAGGGCGCGGCAGGGGGTCGGGCTGTGCTTCGGAACCACCACCCCCGGCGATCCCGATCCCCGCACAGCCGGCACCCGTTGCCGCGCCCTCTCCTCATCACCAGGCCATCGCCGGTGTTCCGGTGGGAATCCCCACCGGTGCGCGGAGCGGAAGCGTCCCCCCACGGACCGCTCCTGCTCCCTCGGTGACGAGACTAGGCACCGGAGGGACCGACTCCAATCTCCCTGACGCCTTCTTGGCACTGGCCCGGCCCATCTTGACGCCCCGTTGGCACCGACCTGCTCAGCCGGCCCGCCCGACCGTCCACCGAGGTCAGTCCAGGTACCCCATCGAGATCCGGCAGTGCCCGCCGACCCGCCGGCGGCTCTCCTCGGAGGTGTCCTCCGGGCGTTCCCTCGTGAAGGCGTCGGTGTCCATAGGCCGCTGGAGGAAACCACCCGGCCTCGTCAGGGCCGGGAGCCAGCCGGCTGCGGGACGTACGGAGGTGGTGCCGTTGGCCGGGGCGGCCACCTGCAGAGCGCTGCTCATGTCCTTCTGCTTCCTCGGAGTTGGTGGTCCGGTGCGGCACACCGCACCGGACACTTCATCAGCCCTCGGGCCCGGCGACCCGTCGAGCAGAGGTCTGTCCTATCCAGTGGACGCCCCAACCGGCCGCACCGCACCGGCCGTTGACGCAGCGCTAACGCCCCCCTCACCCGTCTTGACGCATCCCTCGCCCGACCGGCCCGGTCCGTTGCCCCGCAGCACCAGCGGCTCCTGCCCTTTGAGGCCGAGCGGATATGAGCGGCGTAAAGATCGCCGGGCGGGCGGCCCGAGCGGTGCCATCGTGATCCCCGGCAGTCAGGACCCGAACAGAACGCTGTTCCCTGGCCGAGCAGAAAGATGGATCTGACGTGGGATTCCTCCACCTGAAACGCACCCTCGCGACAGGCCTCGCCGCCGTGGCCCTGGCCTCCGGCCTGACCGTGCAGGCCCAGGCCGCAACGGCCGCCGGCGTGCCGGTCGACAAGACCTGCGGCACCCCCGCCGTCCCCGGCGGCGGCAACTGCATGACCTCGCTGATCAGCGCGGGCTTCGACATGATCAAGGGCTTCCGCAACGCCGCGAACAACAACAAGCTCGACAACGCGCAGTTCACCCAGAACACCGCCACCGAGCTCAGCAAGAAGTTCCCCGGATTCAACGTCCTGGTGTTCAAGACCGTCGGCACCGACCTCTACGAGACCGAGTGGTTCAAGAACGAGTACAAGGAGGACATGAAGGGGGTGCTGATCGACACCACCTTCAAGCTCAACCACTTCATGGACAAGGAGCAGAAGGACCCCAGCGGCTACGACAAGTTCCGGATCTGGGTCTTCCAGGGCGACTCCACCTTCCGCAACCGCGGCGACGGCGGATTCATGAACTGGGCGTTCATCGGCCAGGACTCCGACACCGTCAAGAAGGAGCCCTGGACCTGCCGGATGGGCACCGCCCGCCCGTACAAGTGCGACGGTGACGTACGCACGCTGCACTTCCCGGCCCGGGCCGGCGTCGGTAGCCGGACCGGCAGCCTCACCCCCGACTCCGCCGCGCCAGCCGGCTACCACGCCTGTCTGGACGTCAGCGGCAACAGCGCTGCCAACGGCACCTCCGTGCAGATGTGGGAGTGCAACGGCGGCGACGCCCAGCGCTGGACCTACAACGGCTACAAGCTCCGCGCCGCCAACGGCAAATGCCTCGACCTCGCCGACAACCGGGCCGCCAACGGCACCAAGCTCCAGGTCTGGGACTGCCTCGAAATCCCCGGCCAGCGCTGGTACATGTCGCCCAGCGGCGGCTTCCGCCACCTGACCGACCTCAACGACCGCTCCCAGGACGTCTGCATCGACGACTTCAGCGGCGCCACCGCCAACGGCAGCGCCGTCACCGCCTGGGCCTGCGGCTCCGAGGACCGGCGCGACGCCCCCAACCAGAACTGGGCCTGGGGCGGCACCCCGCCCACCACCAACCCCACCACCCCGCCCGGCAACGGCGCCGACGTCATCCTCAAGCTGGACAACGGCCTCGGCGCCGTCCCGGTCGGCGGCGCGGCCGGCTCGGCCGTGGTCCCCGGCCTCCGCGGCGGCAACGAGTCCAAGTGGAAGCTCACCTCCGTCGGCGGCGGCCGCTACCGGATCACCAGCGCCTACGGCCTCGAACTCACCGAGAGCGGCGGCTACATGGCCGAGCTCCAGCCCTGGAGCAACTCCTCCAAGCAGAAGTGGGAGCTGAACCCGGTCAGCACCGGCCGCTATCAGATCCGGATCTCCTCCGACGACTGCCTGGCCCACAGCTCCGACTTCAAGCAGCTCGGCGTCTGGACCTGTGAGCGCGGCTGGAAGCAGGAGTGGGTCCTGGAGTCCGCCAACGGCGGCGGCGTGATCGTCCCCGGTGGCGGTGGCGGTGGCGGTGGCGGTGGCGGTTCGAGCATCCCGACCGAGCGGCCGATGTTCATCAGGCTCGACAACGGCCTGGGCGCCACCGCCCCGAACGAGACGGCGAGTTGGGGCGCCCCCGTGCTCGGCGGGATCGTCGGCGCCAAGGGCTCCACCTGGACGGTCAAGTCCCTCGGCGGCGACCGCTACCGGATCGTCAACGACCTCGGCTACAACCTCACCGAGAACCCCGACACCTACCTCGCCGAGCAGCAGGCCTGGGGCGACACCTCCAACCAGAAGTGGCAGTTCAAGAGCGTCGGCAACGGCAAGTACCAGATCCAGATCTCCGACGACGACTGCCTCACCCACGACTCCGACCACAAGCAGCTCGGCGTCTGGACCTGTGAGGGCGGCTGGAAGCAGGAGTGGTCCCTCCAACTCCGCTGACCCACCACCGGACTGCTCCCGCCCCCTATCCCACGTGAACCCGAGGGCGGCGGGAGCGGTCCGGTTCAGCCTCGCGGAGGACCTCGCGGGTGACCGGGGCGACCTCGCCCTGCTGCGAGTCCGCTGCACCCACGGCACCGCTCCGTCCACGCAGCCGTGCGCCACCGGATCCGGTGGCGCACCGTCAGGCCAGATGGTGATCAGCCGAACGCCCGTCAGCGACGGCCCGATGTCCACTCTTCGGCGGCATCCCGTACCTCTCAATCCCGTGACCACGCGCGGAAGCAGTTCCTGACGGATCCCTGACACGAATCCCCTTGCCCCGGGCACCCACTGATCGGCAGGGTGGATTCCACCAACGGCCTTCAGTACGAGGGGAATTCACGTGTCTTCTTCCGTCAAAGCCAGGATCACCGCCGCACTCGTCAGTGCAGTCGCCGCCGGCTCGCTGATCGCCGCGGGCGCAGCACCTGCCACTGCCGCCTCTGCCGCCACCGGGCCGTCCCCGGCCAACGGCGGCGCCTTCCTCAGCGGCGCGTCCGCGGCCCAGGACGCCGCCTCCGCCTCCGCCCGCGCGGTCCAGCAGCACCTGATGAGCCCCGGGGACACCCTCTGCACGGGGACCTGGACGCACGCGGTCTCCACCGTCCAGTTCCAGCGGGCCGCAGGCGGCACCCTGGCCTGGAGCTTCAACCTCTCCAACGCCTCCAAGTCCGCGCTCGGCCCGACGGTGACCGTCACCATGCCCTACGCCTACGTCGACGGCAAGGCGGTCAACCCGCCCTACGGCCCGCACACCGAGCCCAACTGGTACAACTTCCACGGCAGCATGAACAGCTACCAGTTCATCGGCGGTGGCGGCGGCACCATCCAGACCGGCAACAAGCTCACCTTCTACTGGTTCCTCAAGGGCTCCAACCCCAACACCGCCGCCGACCGCTACATCACCTGCCAGGTCCCGACCCCCGGCAGCGCCTGACCGGACGGAGAGCACCCCATGGCCGACGAGCAGACCCCGGCCCAGCGGACCGAGGTCCTGGACGGCCGTCACCGGCTGACGGTCCGTTCGATCACCCGGGCGGACGCGTCCTTCACCCTGGACTACGCGATCACGCCGCCCCTCCCGGACGACCTCCGGACCGGCCCCGCCGCCGAGCCCGTCTTCCTCTGGCTGGAGGCCGAGGACGACCTCGGCAACACCTACGCCGACTACGGCGGCGCCCGGGGCCTGACCCCCGACGGCCACTCCACCGAAGGCCGCATCTCGGGGCAGCCCGCCCTGCCGGCCGAAGCCACGGCGCTGACCGTGCGCTTCGTCTTCCTGATCGGCGGCTCGGAGCAGGCCCACCCCGTCACCCTGCCGGTGCCGCCCGACGCGTAGCGACGGCCGACTCGGCACCTGGCGGTGTGGGTCACCACAAACGTGGTGACCCACACCGCCAGGCCGCGACCGGCCCCATCAACCGGGCGCCGCCTTGCTGCCCGCCGCAGCACCGCCCCGTCGTCCAACGCTCAGAAGAGCGCGTCCTGACTGGCTGCGACGATGCTGGTCCCGACGATCCGGCCAGGTGACACATCGATCTCTTGCTCGTCACGCAGCCGCCTGAGCAAGGGGATGACCTGAGTGGGCCGATAGACGGTCTCCAATAGGGTGAACTCCTTGAGCTGGTCCACGCTCCGCTCGACCGGCGAAGCGCGTAGGTGCCCGAGCAGAATGCGGCGCAGGGGCCCAGTGTCCGGCTCGATGTCCAGTTCAAGGGCTTGCTGATTCGGATCCTTGGGATAGATGTACCGAACGCCGGAGGTCGAATCGACGACCCACATATCATCACGCGGCGACCAGGGGGCGTGCACGGCTCACTGCATCACGGCGCAGCGAGCTGAGAACGCGCCGGCATCTCGCCCCAGGTCCGCCCTTGAAGGTCGCGGCCTCCGGCCTTGGGGTTGCGCCCACCCCACTGCTTGAAGAAGAACGGCACCCCGGCCGCCTCGCACACGTCGCGGATCTCGACCACCCAGTCCGGGTCCATCGGCCGGTGTCCGAGCCCGGACTCCCCACCCGCGATCACCCAGCCGATCCCGTCCAACTCCAGCCCTGGCAGCGGCCCCAACAACGGCTCCAGCGACAGAAACCGCACCGCCGCCGGAACGGCCCGCAGGTCGTCCACCCGACTCAGCTGCCCGGAGTCCTCAACCGATACGCCCATCCAGAGGTTCTCCGGCCAGTCGAGCCGCTCCGCCACGCGCCGAAGCCGGACCGACCTCTTCGTCAGCACCTGATAGGTGTGCTGAGGGGTATCCGCCATCACCTGGAACACGTCCCGGACGAAAACGAGCGGCACCCGGGCGTGGAAGAGGTCGCTCATGGAGTTCACGAACACCATCCGCGAACTACGCCAACGCTTCGGAACATCAAGGGCGTCCGGATGCAGGGCCAGCCCGAACCCGGGACCCGAGGTCCGTGGGTCACCATCCGCCTGGTACTTGGGAGTCCCCATCGCCTTCAGCCGCTTGGCCAGGGCCAGGGCGTAGCAGTTGTCGCATCCGGCCGACACGCGATCGCACCCGGTGGTGGGGTTCCAGGTCGCTTCCGTCCACTCGATCGCGCTGCGATCACTCACTGCCGCACCTCGCCCATCGCCTCGGAGGTCGCGAAGCGAACACTCGCCGCGGCCGTCGCCGGGCTCCACCATCCTCCGCCGGGCCCACCGGTGTCGAACCAGCAGGCTAGAACCATCGAATGACAGCGGCACCGGCCGAGGCCGCGAGCGAGTCTGTACTCATCCCGGATCTGACGATCAGTCAGAGAAGCCAGCAAAGGGTCAGCATCGATCCGACCAGACCCTGCCACAGACTCCCGTATTCGAGAACCAGCCGAGCCGAGCCAGCGGTTCCGTCGCCGTCCCCTGACAACCGACCGAACCGCCCGATCACCCAGCCGCTGCACTCACCATTCATCCGCCGTGCGAGGTGGACCAGCCCACTCGATGGAGCGGATAACCCCAGGTCAGATACGGTTTCCACGCGGCTTCAGCGGCACGTTCGGCAGCTCCGGCGCCGGCAAACGCTTACCGGGGTACCCCTGCACCTCTCCGAAGCGATCGCCCTTCTCCCAGTCCTCCCGTGCTTGTACGATCTCCTCACCGGATCGGGCGATGAAGTTCCACCACATGACGATCTCCTCGCCGAACGGCGGTCCGCCGATCAGGACGGCGACCGCGTCCGTGTCGGCGGTGTTGGTGAGGGTCAACTCGCCTGCGCCCGGGGCGAGGTAGCCGAGGTCGGCGGGCTTCAGGGTGGTGCCGGAGAGCAGGACGGTGCCGCGGTCGACCAGGAGGCCGTGCTCGTATCCGGGGTCCACCGCGAGGGTGACGGTGGCGCCGGGGCGGAGGGTGAGTTCGGCGCCGAGGAGCGGGGTGAAGGTGGGCACCGGGGAGGTGTCGCCGGCCAGGGTGCCGAGGAAGACCCGGGCCTCGCCGCCGTCCCCCTCGCCGCCGCCGGCGAGGGGGACGGCGGTCGGAGCGTGGTGCTGGAAGTCCCGTGGGGCGTGGCGGTGTTCGTCGGGGAGGGCGACCCAGAGCTGGACGCCGTGCAGGACGGTGGTGTCGGGGGTGGAGACCTCGGAGTGGCTGATGCCGTGGCCGCCGGTCATCAGGTTGAGCTCGCCGGGGCGGACGTAGGCGTGCACGCCGAGGCTGTCTCGGTGCTCGATCTCGCCGGTGAACAGCCAACTGACGGTCTGCAGGCCGGTGTGCGGATGCGGCGCGACGTCCATGCCGCCGGTGTCGGCGACGTCGTCGGGGCCGTAGTGGTCGACGAAGCACCAGGCGCCGATCAGGGTGCGGCCGCGCTGCGGGAGGGTGCGCCGGACGGTCATCGACCGCGGACCACCGAGCGGCACGTCCCGTACCGGCAGCACCTCGACCGACGGTTGCGCGGCACCGGTCTCGACATAGTCCATGGCAGTTCCTCCCGTTGAGCCCGATCGTTCCAGATTCAACTATTATGCCATGGGAAGATCGTTGATGATCGCCACCGACCACTGGAGTCCCCATGACCGACACCGCGACCGATGTGACGACCGCTCCGGCTCCCCGGCGCGTGTTCATCGACAAGCAGCACCCGGAACCCTTCCGCGCCATGCGCGCCACCGGCGAGGCGGTCCGGGTCGCGGCCACGGAGGCCGGTCTGGACCGTCGCCTGGTGGAGCTGGTCAACCTCCGGGTCTCCCAGCTGAACGGCTGCGCGTACTGCCTGGACGTGCACACCAAGGCGGCGCTCCAGGAGGGCGAGAGCGTCCAGCGCCTCGGCGTGCTGCCCGCCTGGCGCGACACCCCGCTGTTCACGCCCCAGGAGCGCGCCGCCCTCGCACTGGCGGAGGCCACCACCGTCCCCTCCGACGACACCGCGCAGGAGCACGCCTACGCGCAGGCCCGCGCCGCGCTGACGGAGGAGCAGATCTCGGCCGTGATCTGGGTGGCCGTCACCATCAACGCCTTCAACCGGGTCTCCATCCTCAGCAAGCACCCCGTCCGCCCGGCCCGCTGAGGCCGGCCGTCACCGACGGACGAACGGCGGCCCCGCCCCCACCTGGGGACGGGGCCGCCGCGTCGGACGGAGCGTCAGCAGCTGATGCTGCCCTTGCGGATCGCGTGCCCGCTGGTGTTGGAGTCGTCCGACCAGTACACCGGCTTGGAGCCGCCGACGCACTCGGCCGCGCCCGCCACCGCGAAGCCCTCGTTGTTCAGGTTCGCCATGCCGGTCGGCCGGTTGTAGACGGCGGCCACCGCGAAGGCACCGGAGGCGTTCACGGTGAAGGTGCGGTGCTGGCCGCTGCAGGTGTCGTCGCAGACCGCCCAGAGGCGGCTGGCCTGCGGCTCCCACTCCAGGTCCATCACGCCGCTCATGCCGGAGCTGACGGTGGCCACCTTGGTGAAGCTGCCGGAGTCCTGCAGGACGTAGCCGTAGACCGAGCCGTTGCCCTCCAGACCGACGAAGAACACGCCGCCGCTGTGCGCGCCGTAGCCGGCCGGGTCGTACGCCGCGCCCGTCGAGGCGTCCTTGAAGCCGGCCGCCGTCAGCGCCGCGTCGGGCACCCAGGTGATCGCCTCCAGACCGGCGTTGGAGCCGACCGACGGGAGGTCCGCGGTCAGGTTCCACTCCTTGGTGGCGGTCAGCGAGGTGGAGGTGCCGGAGACGTCGTAGCGCAGCACCGAGAGACGGCTGCTGCCGGAGCCGTCGCGCTCGCTGGAGACGAAGACACCGCCCGCCGCGCCGGCCGAGGTGACGGTGACGCCCTCGGCGTCGGGGGCGCCGGAGCCGTTGGTGAAGCGCAGGGTCTTGCCGGAGGTCCAGCCGTTGGCGGTGTCGGGCTTCCAGCCGCCGGAGCCGTTGGGCACCAGGCGCCAGAGCTTGCCGGAGTTCTGCGCGCCCCAGAGCACGCCGCTGCCCTCCAGGGCGAGGCCGCTCAGGTCGGAGCCAAAGACGTTGGAGCCGTCGGCGGTGGCGACGGTGGAGCTGCCGGGCCAGGCCACCGGGGTGGTGGAGCCGCCGCCGGTGCCGCAGGCGTTGGCGGAACCGAGCGTCACGGCAGCCGACTTGAAGGCACCGGTGCCGTCGGCGCAGCGCGACCAGGACGGCGCGGAGTGGCTGGTCCAGGTGAAGCTGTCGACCAGGGTGGAGCCGCCGGGCAGGTAGACGCGGGCCTTGTCGCTGGAGCCGAGGCCGAAGGAGCCCGAGACGTCGAAGGCGCGGAAGGCGCCCGGCGCCAGGGTGGTGCCGGAGGCGATGGTGTAGTTGGACGAGCTGCTGTCGTCCTTGAGGACCCAGCCGGAGACGTCGACCGCGGCGGTGCCCTTGTTGTAGAGCTCGATCGAGTCGTTGACGCTGCCGGTGGTCACGACCTCGTTGATCCGGATGTCGTCCGCCGGGGCCGCCTGGGCGGGGGCCACGGTCAGGACGCCGGCCACCAGGGCGGTGGCGGCGGCGAGCGAGGGGGCGAGGCTGCGGCGCCAACGGGCGGCGAGCGATGCGGTCACGGGTTTCCGTCCTCGGGGGGAGGTTGGGTGCGTCGGGGCGGGCATGACAGTCCTCGCTCCGGCCGAATGGCCCACCACCAACAGGTGGTTGATCCATGAACGGTGGCCGAACCGTCCGTGATCCCGTCCTCCCCCGTGTACCCGGCCGGACCCTGCCCCGCACCGCCCGCACCGCCACCACTTGCACCGCTCACACCACTCACGCCGCTCGCACCGCACCGCTCGCACCGCAACGGACCGCCCTGGTCGGCCCGTTCAGGACAGCCGGACCGTCCCCTCCTGGTCCGTCCCGTTCAGAGCGCACGTCCCGGCGGGCCGCCGTCGGCCTCCGGCGGGGCCACGGACAGCGCCCGTACCGTCCGCCGGGGCCAGACCGCCGGGAGAGCGGCAGTCAGCGCGGCCGTGCAGAACAGGGCGAGCCGGCCGAACTCGCCGCCGGTGCTCGACCAGCCCAGCACGGCATGACGGTGGATCACGAAGCCGTTGAAGAACAGCCAGGCGGGCCACGGCGATCAGCGGCGCGGCGGCCCGGGCGGGAGTTCGCCCCGAGCACGGCGCACCCGAGCGCGAACGCGCCCAGGGCGAACCAGGTCGCGTGCCGTTCCCCCAGCACCGCCAGGGCCGGGACCAGCCCGGCCCGCCCCCGCTCAGCGCGAGCGCCAGCGACATCCCCACCGGCAGCCGCCGCACCGCCGGACGGAACGTCCGCCCGCCGGGCCGCGCCCGGTAGAGCCTCATCCCCTCGTCGTTCCCGATCACCCCAACCCCTTCCTCCCGCACCGGAGTTCACCGCCCGCGCCCCACCACCCGACCGGCCGACCACCGCAGGACCGGGAACCGTACGCCCCACCCTGCCGACCCGCCACCCCTCCGGCCCGCCGCCCCTCCGAACCATCCCGCTCCGGCCCCGCCCCCGCAGCGGCCCGGCCGACCGGGCCAGAGGCCCCGCCTCACCGCTCGCGCGCGACCCGACCCGCCCCGTCGGCGGGCACCAGCCTCGCCGGGAGGTGCCACAGGTGCCGCCACGACCGGCCCTCCAACTCCCGCTGCAGCGACGGCCGCGGCACCGCGAGCACCGGACACACGGCCCGCTTGAGGCACTCCGCCGGCACCGACGCCCGCAGACCCCTGCGCAGGAGGCTGCCACTGCCCGCGCCGACCACCACCAGGTCGTCCGGCCGGTCGGCGAACAGCGCCAGCGCCCGCGCCGTCTCCCCGCGCACCACGCAGCTCCTCAGCCGCACGCCCACCGGCCCGCCGTCACCGAACGCGGCTTCCAGGGCCTCCGCCAGCCGCGCCGTCGCGCTCTCCTCCCACACCGTCAGCAGCGGCGGGCAGGGGGCCCGGCGGTAGCCGGCCTCTCCGCCCTGAGGGAGCCAGGCCAGCACGGCCAGCAGTTCGGAGCCGGTCCACCGCGCCTCCGCGACGGCCCGGTGCAGCGCGGCGAGGCTGCCCAGCGAGCCGCTCACCCCGACGACGATCCGCCGCGGCCGCCGTGTCTCCCGGTCCCCGCCCTGCTCGTCCATCCCGCTGTCCCCTGCTCTCGCTCGTCCGGCTGTGTGGCAGACAGCAAAACCGCTCCCGCACCCCCCTGAGCCGCCCGTTGACGCTTCCCTGACGAGGGCCGTTCGAATCCCAACACTTCCCTGACACGGCCCCCGGCGGCCGCCCCGCCGTCACCCCCACGGCGTCAAGGGCCTGTACGGACCGGGGCACGGACGGTCAACGGAGCGTCAGGAATCGACCCCCGCACCGGCATCCGCCCTAGCGTCGAACCGAACCCGGCCCACCCATCCCCCTCGGAGCGCACACCGTGACCACCTGCTTCCGCCCCCACCCCGACGGCCCCGGTGATCCCGCCGATCCCGCCGACGCTCCGACTCCCCTCGGCCCTCCCTGGCCCGCCGGCGCCACCGCCTCCCCCTCCGGTGACCTGTCCATCGGCGGGGTCAGCCTCGCCGAGGCCGCCGACCGCTTCGGCACCCCGCTCTACGTCCTGGACGAGGCCGAGCTGCGGGCCCGCTGCCGCGACTACCGCGCCGCCTTCCCGGAGGCCGAAGTGCTGTACGCCGCAAAGGCGTTCCTCTCCTCGGCCGTGGCCGGATGGGTGGCCGAGGAGGGGCTCGGACTGGATGTCTGCTCGGAGGGCGAACTGCGGCTGGCCGCGGCCGCCGGCTTCCCGCCCGAGCGGATCCTGCTGCACGGCAACGCCAAGAGCCCCGAGGAGCTGCGGCTGGCGCGGCGCCTGCGGGTCGGCCGGATCGCGGTCGACAACCACGCCGAGATCACCCGGCTCGCCGCCCTCACCCTCGCGGACGTACCGCAGCGGGTGCTGGTCCGCGTGGTCCCCGAAGTGGCGGCCGGCCACCACGAGGCCGTCCGCACCGGCGTCACCGGCCAGAAGTTCGGCTTCGCCCTGGAGGGCGGCGACGCCGCCGAGGCGGTGCGGCGCGTGCTGGAGCAGCCGGGGCTGATCCTGGCCGGTCTGCACTGCCATCTCGGCTCCCAAATCACCTCCACCGAGCCATACTTGACGGCCGTCGACCGCCTGGTCGCACTGCTCGCCGAGATCCGGGACCGGCACGGCGTGCAGGTGCCCGAGCTCGACCTCGGCGGCGGACACGGCGTGCCGTACCTGCCGGGCGAGCGGGGCCTCGACCCGCACCACCTCGCCGACGCCCTGCACGGGCGCCTCGCCGAGCAGTGCGCGCTCCACCGCCTGGACCTGCCAAGGCTGTTGCTCGAACCGGGCCGGGCCGTCGTCGCCTCCGCCGGGGTCGCGCTCTACCGGGTGCTGACCGTCAAGACCGGCGCCGACGGCCGGGTGTTCGCGGCGGTGGACGGCGGCATGAGCGACAACCCGCGCCCCGCCCTCTACGGCTCCCGCTACTGCGCCCGCCTGGCCGGCCGGGCCCCGGCAGCCGGCCGCCGCCCTGCGCGAGGTGGACGTGGTGGGGCGCCACTGCGAGGCGGGCGACGTCCTGGTCCGGGCCGCCCGGCTGCCCGCCGACCTGCGGCCGGGAGACCTGCTGGCCGTTCCGGCGGCCGGGCGTACCAACTCTCGATGGCCTCCGGCTACAACCTGGTCGGCCGGCCCGCGGTGGCCGCCGTCCGGGACGGCCGGGCACGGCTGCTGATCCGCCGTGAGACGGTGGAGGACTTCCGCGCCCGCGAGGTGCACGCCTGAGCACCGGTCCGTACCGCACACCGGCACCCGGCCCCGCGAGGTCCGGAACCCGATCGCCCCGCCCGCCCGAGGGCGACGGGAGAAGCTTGGCGGACCACCGACGCGACCGTCCCGGTCCGGGAAGGCCACGCACACCACGGTGAGGGACTCGTCCGACTGGACGGAGCCATGGCGGAATCCATCGGCCTTCCAGGACGGTGGTCCCGTGTGCCGTGGGGCGGTCCCGCGCTCATCGTACGGCCTGACGAGCCGCATCCGTGCCGCCCGGTCACGACTTGCTGTACCGGTTCAGCTCACCACGGACAGTGACGACCCGTCAGGCGGATCCGGTGCTTCTCACGCGAACGAGACGGCAGAACCGGCGCGCCCCACGGATCCGGATCCTCCCGCAATCAGTCTGCAACAGAAGGGAGTTGGACAGACCCTGCTCGCACCGATGCGGGCCACCGGCCAGGGGACGGTCCGACCATTGGTACGTCCACCACCCGCCGCCCACTTCGTACAGCAAGTCACGGACAGCGTCGGCGAGTTCCCGTCGCCCGCCGTCGCCGACGGCCGGCATCAGGTGTGCGCCGGAGCACACGGAGGATGGCCCGACCGCCCCGAGCGCCCGCCGCCCACTGGCTCCGGTGGCCCGGCGGACGACGGTCGTTCTCACTTCGACCGCCCGGCGGTCGCGAGCCGTCCATCTCGGTAAGCCCACGGTGTTCACGCGGCTACCAAGCGTGTGACGATCCACACAGTGATGATGCGCGCACGGTGTGCAAGACTCACCCCGTCGGGCCAAAAGCCTTCGATTCCTAGGGAGTACACCGTAATGCGCACCCGCATCGCAGCCGTTGCTGTCGGTATGACCGCCTTCTCGCCGTGCCCGCCACGGCCTCCGCCGCTCCGGCGGTGGCCTCCGGTCCGGTCACCTGCGCCCACCGAGACCTCGTTCGCCGGCCAGCCCTGCGCCTGGCAGCAGCGGACGGGGGCGGCCTGGCCGGCCTGGCACGGCTCACCTCCACCAGCGCTCAGCCGGTGCTGGTCAAGGTCGAGCTCAAGACCCAGCGCGCCTGGGGCAGCCCCTGGCTGACGGTCTCCTCGACCACGCCCCTGCGCACCGGCACGGCCTCGGTCTCCACCCCCAAGGTGGTCACCAACGAGCTGAGCATCGTCTGCGTCACCACCGCCCCGGCACTGACCCCGGAGCAGCAGACCACCTTCTGTACCCACCCCTCCGCCTGACGGAGCGACAGAGCGGGGCGGCGGCACGTCCGGCACTCCCTGTGCCGCCGGACGCGCCGCCGCCCCGCTCCTCGTCCCCGTTCCTCGTCCCTGTTCCTCGCCCCCCGTGCCCCCGCCCTTCGCGCCTCAGGCCGGGCGGCGGCCGCCAACGGCGAGGCCGGGTCGATCAGCGCCGGATCCACCTCGATCCTGCAGCCCGGACCGAGGCCACCACCTCCGTCGGCGCGGTGGCCAAGGAGCCGGCCCGGTACGGCGGTGCGGGTCGTACTCCGTGATCAACTGGATCGCCTGGGCCACCGCGTCCCCCGCGATCAGCCCGGCCAGGTGAAGGCCGAGGTCGATCCCGGCCGAAACCCCGGCGGCGGTCGCGTACTTGCCGTCGAAGACCACCCGCTCCTCGGCCGGCACGGCGCCGAAGCGGGCCAGCCACCTCGTGGCCGGCCCAGTGCGTGGTCGCCCGCCCGCCCGGTCAGCAGACCGGCCGCGGCCAGGATCAGCGAGCCCGAGCAGACCGAGGTGGTCCAGGTGCTCCCGCGTCCACCTCCGCACCCAGTCGAGCACCTGCGGGTCCGTCAGGACCGCCTCCGTACCGGGCCCGCCCGGCACCAGCAGCAGGTCGGCCGCGGTCACCTCCGCCAACGCCGCGTCCGCCACCAACGCCAGACTGCCCTGGTCGCCGCGGACGCGGTCCGGCCGCCGCGGCCGTGAACACCACCTCCACGCCCGGCATCCGGCCGAGCACCTCGTACGGCCCCACGGCGTCCAGTGTGGTGAAGCGGTCGTAGAGCAGGATCGCGATCTTCATGGTCTTCCTCCATGGTCGTCTTCCTCATCGAAACCGAGCGGCGCGCAGCAGCTCGGAGCGGAGCAGCTCGGCGGCGAACTTCCGGCGGTACTCCCCGGACGTCACCGCGGGGCCATGCGGCGAGAGCCCGGCGCGTCGCCTCCACCGTGCCGTGGCCGCACGCCCGCGCCACCTCAGTTCGGCTCGCGGCGAACTTCCGGCGGTACTCCCCCGCGTCACCGCGAGGGTGCGGGCGAAGGCGCGGCGCATCGCCTCCGTGGTGCCGTAGCCGGACGCCCGTAGCGACCTCCTCGATCCCCTCCGTCCCTCCTCCAGGCGGCGCCGGGCCGCCTCCAGCCGGACGCCGTCCACGCAAGTAGCGGCCGGGCGTGACGCCGACCTCGGCGTGAAGGCGCGGGCGAAGTGACGGGGCGACAGCGCGGCCCGGAGGGCGAGCGCGGGGACCGAGAGGTCCTCCGCGGGGTGCTCGGCGATCCACTGCTGGAGCTCGGCGCAGCGGCTGCCGCCTCGCCAGTTGGGCGGAGAGCTGGACGGAGAACACTGCGCTGAGCCGTCCGGGCCTGCGCAGGAACATCACAGTGTGCCGGGCGATGGTCAGCGCAGGCCCCCTGCCGTGGTCCTCCTCGACCTAGGGCCACGCGCCAGGTCGATCACCGGCCGTCAAAACACCAAGAGCCGTGGCGATCGGCCGTCCCGGACGTGGAATCGGTTCCGGGTCGACCTCGGTCTCGGGGAAGCGGCGGGCCAGCGCCTCGCAGTAGCACAGTGCGTGGTGGACCGGCGGCCGCCGGCCAGCAACCGGCCTCGGCGAGCAGGAACGCGCCGGTGCAGACCGAGCCACCCGCTCGGCCCGGCGGCCAGTTCGGCGATACGCCGCACCAGCACCGGGTCCGGCCGCTGCGTGCCTGGCCACCGGGCACCACCAGGGTGGCGGCGGGCCGACCTCCGCGAGGTCGTGGTCGGGCCGCAGCCGCACAGCCGCATGTCCGCGCGTCCGCCACCGCCCCACCGAGGACGCGGCGCGCTGCCACACCGCGTACCCGGGAACGACACCCGCCAGCCGGCGCAAACACACCTCCTAACGGACCTGGTGGCTGTACCAGCTGCTACCTGCACACTGTCCTCGCAAAGATGGACCCAGCACACACTGCGCATGCTCACATAGGCCACCTCCACCTGCCCACGCAGCCGGACAGCCCACGACAGCGTCACAGCAAGTGACGTCATAACTTCACACAGTTTCTGCCACACAAGCCACGCCGAGTCGGTGACGCGCAGCGGACACGACCACCCACTCCGGAGCTGCGGGCACCGGCGAGCGGGAGCCAGGACCGGCACCGCGCTCTCATCCGGGCCCGCCACTCCGGCAAGTGCGGGCCAGCCCCCCGACGGGTTTGAACTTTCGGGAAGACCGCTCACGCAAACCAAGCAAGGGACGTGCCAGACGGTGACCGCCGACTCGACAAAGCTCCATCGACAAGGCCCTACAAGAATAACACTAACACACCACAATGCCAGGTACACACACACCCTTGGCCCCACCCGACTAGAACACCACCCCACACAACACAACAAAAAAAACCCAAACCCCCCACACCCAAAACACAACCAAAAAAAAAAAAGCACAAGACAACACACTCGAAACCCCAAAACACCAAAAAACAAAAAAAACCCACAACCAACATGAAGATCCCAAGAACTCCCCGGCGACCTCGGCGAAACAAGTACATCCGCGCGCACGTCGCCATGGCCGACCTCCAGGACCGCGCCCACTGACCCACCGGCTCCGGTGGCCCACAACCCCCACCGGAGCCCCTCCCTGTCCCTCGGTCAGCGGATCGACCGCAGCCGGTTCAGATCACGAGCGCTCATGCCGAACAGCACGTTCGGCTGTCGTACTGAAGGGGTAGCCCGCGCATGAGGGCGGCAGCGATGAACACGCCGTTCGTGACGTACGCGCCCGCCCCGCCCGATCCCATCACGTGCTTGACGCCGTAGACTGCTCGCGGTCGGGGTCTGATCCGCGTGAGTTCTGCTCAGCCACGCGACGGTCTCTGCCACCGCACCGTACTCGGGGCATGGTCGGCAGAACGAGTTCCCCCGGCCACGAGATACGACGTCCTGGTGGGCACGAACGCCCGCCTTGCGTTGCGGTCCCCGGTCACGTGAGTCCCACTCGCGGACATCCCACGCCGCTGCTCCCGGTGCCGAAGAACGACCGAAACTCTGCAACCCCGCGTGTCATCGGCCACCGGGTGTGAAGCCACGTCACGGGGTACCCGGGTCCGGACGGATCCGGGGAATCGCTTCCCGAGGAACCGCTCGGCGGCCCGGATGGTGTTGGTCCGCTTCTGTTCCCCGGCGGGGACGGTCCGGCTGGGTCGCGGTCGATCGGTCCCTCGGTGAGGCGGTCGTGGAGCTCCTCCGGTCCCGTCAAAGCGGCACGTAGACGTGCCACACAGGATATCAAGGCTCCAGCTCCTCCAGGAGGGTCGAGCCGGCCGTCGACGATCCGGACGCCCAAGCAGCGGGCCATCGCCCACAGGGGCCTGGTCCGCGTCGGCTAGGGACGGCGGGATGGCGACCACCGAGCTCCTCCAGAGTCCGTTCGAAGTGAGGGCGGCCTCCAACTCCTCCGATCGCCCCAAACCCCGCCAGCAGGCGCAGGATTGGCAAGTCCACGCCGTCGAGCAAGGCCGGCGAGCCTGCTCGATCAGACGGTCGGCGCCGACCCGCCACCGGGCTGCCCGCTCGACAGCGAGCCAACCACAGTGCGGTGGTCGCGTCCTCCGGCAGGGACATCGGTCCTCCCCTCAACCGGCAGCATGCGCAGCGACCACCGGTGTGGCCAGGTGGTTTCCGCGGCGGTCCCCGGAGGCGTCGGAGTGCCGGTAGGGTCGCCGACGGACTTCACCGAAGGGCGGGGACGGCTCCTGCGAGGACGGGGCGGAATCGTTGGCGTACAGGCTCAGCTTTCTTCTGCCGGCTGATGAGGGAGCACGCGGACAGCGCGGTCAGCTCCTGCTGGACGAGCCCTGGCCAACCGGTGGGCCCGCTGTCGGGGAGAGCGGCCCAGGGCTCGCCGACGGGTCTCCGCGTTCCGCTTGGCGACGGCGGGGCCGACGGCCGGCCGGGTGGGTGACCTGCTGACCCTGGAGGTCCACGTGGGGGTGGCACGGATCGCCGAGTTCGTGGATCGAGGCCTAGCCCGATGAACGGGCAAGGGTATCTGGGGCTGCGACCTGCTCGCCACGGTCACCTCTTCGGGGACAAGCCCGGACTGGCCACGGTCGGACCGATCGGGACGGCCCTGGAGCAGGCTGTGGGAAGCCCGGTTTACTCAGTGGACGAGGCGTCGGGCTTCGAGGTAGACGGGGGAATGCCGAGACGAGAGGCCGAGCGCGCTGGCAGACAGGGGACGCGTGGCGGAGCGGAGCGGCGGGATGGACGCCGCCACCGCGGTTAGCCTCGGGGAGATGTGAAGGACTGTTCGACGAGGGCGTCCCGTACAGCCGAGGAGCTCAGTCAATCACCCAGGACACGTGGTCTGGCTACTAACCTGAGCACACACGATGTGGATGCTGCTCGGACCGTGGTAAACGGCAAAACGCGAGGGTGGCGCAAGAATGAACCACCTATGAACCTTCAGACGATACGGTCAATGCATTTGCAACCTTGCTCTCCAAGTGGCGCAGAACGCCGTACATCGGGGACGACAACTCGCTCAGCGGCCTCCCAGGGCCTGTTTCCGGCGCGAGTTCGTCGCTGCTCTTCACACACGAAGCGGTGCTGGTGCGTTTCAAGACATGGCGCGCGGGACTGGTTCTCGCGGCTGTTCAGGGGACGAGACAGGTGCTGGCGCGGGACGGGGCGTACGACCGCCGCAATGATCACCGCCCGTAAAGGGGCCTCCTGCGCGGGGACCTGGACGTCGCGGATGCACACCAGGGCGGTGAACTCCATCGAGGAGGCCTCCCTGGTTATGGTGCTGGAGCCGGGCGGCACGTGATGGTCCAGGGCTGCGGCCCGGCGACAAGTGTGCCGACAAGGACGAAGAGGGCCGCCACTGCAGCGCGCTGCCCGACGGAACCATCCAGGCCCGCCTGCCGGATTACGACCCGCCAACCGGCACTCCGCCCAGAACGCACCTGACACCGCTGTCACGTCCCGCCGTGACACCTCCGCGCGCCCCTCCGGTCCCCCTTGATTCACCCCGGAACGCATAAAGGAGGAGTGGGGCACGGAACGGGATCGGCCCGACGAAGGCGGTGAGCGGCAGGCATGGACGAGACTGAGAGCGGGAAGCGGCAAGGGGACAGGCGTCGGTGATTTCGGCGGCGCTACGCCGGCCTGTGGCGGCGCGGACCCTTGGCCGACCACTTCG
>NZ_BAAAYB010000082.1:0-68887 GCF_039535905.1 Kitasatospora albolonga
TCCAATGGCCTGCCCCTGTTGTCCCGGTCCACACCTCAGCCTTGTTCCCGCGCCGGCCGGCCAGAGACGGTGAGGGCAGGTACGGATTGTGTTTGGACACTTGTCGAAGAAGGACCGTCGCCACGCTCGTGTGGACCAGCGCGACGGCGTAGAGCTGGGCCATCGTCAGCACGCCCGCCAGCGCGGCCGGTGGGATCAGCCGCGGCGAGCAGGCGCACCAGGTCGGGCCCGGACCAGCACCGGCAGCTTCCGCATCCGGTCCAGCCAGGCCCCGGCGGGCAGGCCCCCAGGACGAAGGCGGCGGTCTTCCTTGGCCGCGGTCAGCAAGGCCCGAACCTGGGAAGGCCGAGGCGTGCAGCTCCAGCACCGCCGCCAAGGCAGTCGGACCATGGTGACCTACTGCCGGCCTGACTGGTGGCGGTTCGTCTGATTGAGCAGCAGGTGCCGGAAGTTCGCGGTGGCTAGAAGGCCGGGTCCTGGGACGGACGGGGTTCCGTCGTCACCCGAGTGACTCTCGGTCACGGATTCGAAGCGGCAAGCACAGCCTCGATTCATTTCCGGTCCCCGGCGGTACCGACCGGTACCGGGACACCCTGGGGCGGCCCTCCGGCCGTTCCCCTGGTGACCACCTCCGTCTCACCATCCGGACGCGTCCCGCAGGGGACCAGCGGCGATCCCCGGCGCTCAGCCGCCCAGGCGCGCCGCCCACCGGCTCGTCCGATATCCGGGCCTTCATCTTCCGGTCACCGGGACGGTCTCCCGGAAACAGGCCGGATCACGGTGCCTGACCGTTCCCGGCCGTCGGCACAGAGTGACGGAAGACTGCCCGTTCGGGCAGCTCAGGCGTGGACGGAGGGGTCCGACGGGGCTGCCGCGCAGGGCCGTTCGGCCTGCGGTCGGGTCGTGGTGGGCGGAGAGTGGGGGGTATATGGCTCTTCCGAAACTACGGGGTCGCCATCGGAAGCCTGCACGACTCTCTCCCGCGACCCCGACCCACGACTTCGGCCAGTGGTACCACGGGCACCTCTTCCGCCAGACGCCCGTCGGCGTCTACCAGGCCGCCTCGACGTGGACGCCCCCGGCAGCGTCGGCGTCAGCTACCGCGTGGTCGACGACCTGACCGGGGCGGACATCGCCGGCCTGCGCAAACCGCCCCGACGGCTTCCACCACCTGGTCTCCTCGGCCACCTCCGGCGCCCTCGACTACGTCCGCAGCCCGCTGCTGCGCAACCGCCTCTGGTTCGAGTGGCTCCACCGCCGCCTCCGCCCGCCTCCACCACACCCTCGCTCCGCACCCGCCCGGCAGCCCGATGTTTCGGCCCGGACCTCTCGGACTCGCTGGCCACCTCGGTGACCAAGCTGCGCCGTCGCATCCTCGGCCTCGGCGGCCTCGACCACTTCCGCCCCTACCTCCGCTTCTTCCCCTGGATCGCCAGCAACGGCGACCAACGCGCTCGACGTCCTGCTGCCGCACCTGGAGGCCGCCGCCCGCATCTACGTCTTCGGCCAGGCCTTCACCACCGGCCTCGGCGTCCACGACGTCCACACTCAACCAGGGCGACCCGGTGGGCAGTCAGTGGTACCCGAGCAACGGGCCCTGGCAGGACGGCGCCGTAGTGTGCGAGCGGCCCGGCGGCCAGGTGGTCGTCTGGCAGATCAAGTTCAACACCCAGTCCCTGCACACCGACGCCTCCGGCCACCCGGTCTGAGACCGCCCCGAGGCAGGCCCCGAACCGGCCGCCGCGCCGAAATTCCCAGCGGGGCGGCCGGCCTCCGTGTCAGAGTCCACGGATGGACGCGCGCTTCCTCGCCATCGAAGACCTGACCGGAGTCCCGCCCGTGGCCGTGGTGGTGGACGTCATGCGGGCCTTCACCACCGCCGCCTGGGGCCCTGGGCCGCGGAGCCGAGCGGATCGTCCTGGCCGCCACCCTGGACGAGGCCCTGGAGCTGAAGGCCCGTCACCCCGACTGGCTCGCCCTCAAGGACGGCCCGGCCGCCCCCGGCTTCGACGCCGTCAACTCGCCCGGCCTGCTGCGCACGGCCGACCTCGGCGGGCGCACCGTCGTCCAGAAGACCACCGCCGGAACGGTCGGCGCCCTCGCCGTGCGCGACGCGCCGCTGGTGCTCTGCGCGAGCTTCGCGGTGGCCGGGGCCACGGCCGCCGTGCTGCGGGAGCACCGCGCCGAGCAGGTCACCTTCGTGGTCACGGGGGAGCGGGGGCGGGCGGAGGAGGACCTGGCCTGCGCCCAGTACGTCGCCGCGCTGGCCGACGGCCCCGCCGACGCCGAACCGTACCTGCTGCGCGCGGCCGGCTCACTGGCCGCCGCCGAGCTGGCGCAGGGCGTCCGGGAGGGCGTCCACCCCGACGACGTGGCGCTCTGCCTGGAGCTGGACCGCTTCCCGTTCGCGCTGGTGGCCCGCCGGGAGGGTGCCTCGACGGTGCTGCGGGCGCACCCGGTCGGGGCCTGAGGAAAACCACTTGCGTCCGCGGGCGGGCCCGCTGTTATGGTGATCGCGCTGTTGTGAGTCCGGAAGTTCCGAGGAGGTGTGTACGCATGGTCGCCGCCGTGTCGCGGCGCGCTTCTTCGTGCGCGCCATACGCCTACTTCCGTTCCCAGCCCACCGGCTGACGACGCGTCACACCCTTCGACGCACCCCGGTGGGCCGACTCCTCAGGAGCCCCCGCAGTGCGCGAGCGTTTCGCCGACAGTGATTCCTTCTCCCGTATCCGCCCCAAGGGCGGCGCCCGGCGCGGCCGCCGGAACGAGCGGTTCGACGACGTCGAGCCCGAGTACTTCTTCCCCGAGTTCCCCGTCGACTCCTTCGACGAGGACGCCGAACCCACCACCCCTCCCGCCGGTGACGGCCCGCCGGAGGGCGACCGCTGGTCCACCTGGGACCAGTCCACCCCGACCGAGAAGGGCCCCGAGCCCCGCCCGGACTGGGTGGTGACCGAGCTCGCCGCCGTCGACACCGAGCTCGGCATCGTCAAGACCGGCAAGGAGGCCGACGTCTTCCTGCTGGAGCGCGCCGTCCCCGGCACCGGCCGCCGCACCCTGATGGCGGCCAAGCGCTACCGCGACGCCCAGCACCGGATGTTCCACCGGGACTCCGGCTACCTGGAGGGCCGCCAGCACAAGGAGTCCCGGATCAGCCGGGCCATGGCCAAGCGGACCTCCTTCGGCAAGGAGGCCATCGCCGGGCAGTGGGCGGCGGCCGAGTTCACCGCCCTGTGCCGCCTCTGGGAGGCCGGGGTCGCGGTGCCGTACCCGGTGCAGATCACCGGCACCGAGATCCTGATGGAGTTCGTCGGCGACGAACACGGCGTGGCCGCCCGGCGGCTCGCCCAGTACGCCGCCGAGGAGGTGGACGTCCAGGACCTCTGGGACCAGCTCGGCCGCAGCCTCTCCGTGCTGGCCCGACAGGGGTACGCGCACGGCGACCTCTCGGCCTACAACACCCTGGTGCACGAGGGCCGGCTGGTGATCATCGACGTCCCGCAGATCGTGGACGTCATCGCCAACCCGCGCGGACGCTCCTTCCTGGAGCGCGACGTGCGCAACATCGGCGCCTGGTTCGTCTCCCGAGGCCTCCCCGAAGCCTCGGTCGACGCCCTGGTGGAGGTGCTGGCCTTCGACGCCCGGCTTGACTGAGCGGGGCGCACGCGCCGAGGGCGGCCGGGGATTCCCCGGCCGCCCTCGGCGTCGTGTGCGTGCTCGGTCACCTGGTGAAGGCGGCGGTGGCGCTCTGCGCGTCCGCGCCGCCGGCCGGCTCGGCCCAGCTGTTCATGGTGCCGGCGGCGAGGTCGATGTCCAGCTCCTTGAGCCGGCCGCCGCTGGTGGCGAAGAGGTGCTCGACGCCGTTCGCGGTGGCGCTGGTGACCCGGGTGATGCCGCTGCCGGGCATCTGGGCCCAGCCGCTCCAGTGCCCGGCGGCGAAGTCGCCGTCGGTCCTGACCAAGGTGCCGTTGGCCGTGACGGCGCTCAGGTGGACGGTGCGGCCGGAGGCGGAGGCGGCCACGTCCTGCGCGGTGACGACGCTCGGCCCGGAGGCGGTCCAGCCGTTCCACCGGCCCGCGCAGTAGTCGCCGTCCTTCTCCATCACCTGGTTGGTGGTGGCGTCGACGGCGAAGAGGTGGTTGACGCCGTCGGTGGTGGTGGCGCTGGTGACGCGCTTGAAGTTGCCGCCGTGGTCGGTCCAGCCGGTCCAGCGGCCGGCCTCGTAGTCCGCGTCGGCGTTGTAGAGGTGGCCGTCCTCGCCGATCACGACCAGGTGGAGCGCGTGGTTGAGCGCGGAGGCGGAGACCGCGACGGCCTTGCGGGGGAGGGCGTCGGCGAAGGAGGGCTCGAACCAGTTGGACCACTGGCCGGTGGCGTAGTCGCCGTCCTTTTCGAAGACCTTGCCGTCGCGGACCGCGAAGATCCGGTTCACCGAGAAGGTGGCGGCGCTGGTGACCTCGGTGACCCCGTCGGCGCCCATGTCGTTCCAGGAGCTCCACTGCCCGGCCGCGAAATCGCCCTCGGCGTTGCGCAGGCGGCCGTCCTTGAGGCCGACCAGGCGCACCGCGTCCGACGGGCGGGCGAGCTGGGTGGCGCTGCCGGTGAACCAGCGGGCGGAGTACGTCTGGTCGAGCAGGGTGGCGAAGCCCTGGGCGAAGACGGCGTAGCCGGCGTCGTTCGGGTGCAGGCCGTCGTTCATCTGAGCCGGGGTCAGGGTGGGGGCCTTGGCGAAGCGGAAGTGCCGGCCGGCCTGCTGCTGGACGGACTCCTCCTGCTGGAGGCGGGTGTTGAAGGCGTCCATGTTGGCGGACAGGTTGACCGGCATCGGGTTGTTCATGCCGGTGCTGGCGCCGATCAGGCCCTGCATGATCACGGTGACGCCCGGCTGCGCGGCGAAGATCTTGTTGACCAGGGCGACCGCCCTGGCCGCGGTGTCCGTGCCGTTGGCGCCCTGGTTGAGGTCGTTGATGCCGATGTGCAGCAGCACCACGTCCGGGCGGGCGGCGAGCCAGCCCTGGTCGACGCCCTGGCCGATCTGATCGACCGTGAAGCCGGGGTGGCCCTCGTTGGCGTAGTCGTCCATCACGCCGTTGCGGTTGGAGCCGACGAAGTCGAGAGCGTACCGGCCGCCGGCGGTGGCCAGGCCCTGGAGCGGTCCCCGGTAGCCGTTGCCGGTGCAGCTGCTGCGGCCGAAGGTGATCGAGTCGCCCAGCGGCAGCACCCGCACCACCGGCGCGTTCGCCGCGGCCGGGGCGACGGTGGCCGCGCTGCTCACGGCGGGCGCGACGGCGGTGCCCCCGACGGCCGCCAGCAGGGCGGTGGTGGCGGCGAGGGCGGTCAGGCGGGGCATGTCATCTCCAAGTGCGGCACGGCGGGCGCCGCGCGGTCGACGGGGGTCGGTGCGGAAGCTTATGGGGTGTATACGGATCACTTGTCACCGGCCCCCTGGCAGCGGGCCCGGAGGCCGAGGTCCGGAGACCGGGAGCCGGCCGACGGTGCGTCAGCTGGTGAAGGCGGCGGTGGCGCTCAGCGAGTCGGCGCCACCGGCGGCGGGGGCCCAGGAGCTCCAGGTGCCGGTGTTGTAGTCGCCGTCGATCTCCAGCAGGCGGTTGCCGGTGTCGGTGGCGAAGACGTGGTTGACGTTGTTGGCGGTGGCGCTGGTGATCCGCTTGAGGTTGCCGCCGGGCATCTTGAACCAGCCGTTCCACTGGCCGGTGGCGAAGTTGCCGTCGGTGTTGGACCAGCTGCCGTCGGGCGCGACGGCGCTCAGGTGCACGGTCCGGCCGGAGGCGGAGGCGGCCACGTCCTGCGCGGTGAACGCGGTGGAGCCCGCGTTGGTCCAGGAGCTCCAGCTGCCGTTCGCGTAGTCGGCGTCCTTCTCGACCACCTGGTCGCTGCTGTTGATGGCGAAGATGTGGTTGACGTTGTCGCTGGTGGCCGCGCTGGTGACGCGCTTGAAGCCGCCGCCGTGGTCGGTCCAGCCGTTCCAGCCGCCGGTGTTGTAGTCGGCGTCGGTGTTGTAGAGGTGTCCGTCGGTGCCGACCATCACCAGGTGGACGGTGTTGCCGAAGGCGGAGGCCGAGAGGGCGGCGGCGTTGACCGGCAGCGCGCCCGTGGCGGGCTGGAACCAGCCGGACCACTGGCCGGTGGCGTAGTTGCCGTCCTTCTCGAAGACCTTGCCGCCCTGGATCGCGAAGATCCGGTTCACCGACCCGGTCGCGGCGCTGGTCACCTCGGTGATCCCGGTGGCACCCAGGTCGCTCCAGCCGGACCACCGGCCGGTGGAGAAGTTCCCCTCGGCGTTCTGCAGCGTGCCGCCGGGCTTGAGGTCCACCAGGCGCACCGTGTTGGCCGGCGCCGGGAACGGGTCCGCGCGGTCGGTGTCCAGACCGGTGCCGGGCCAGCAGCTCCACGCGCGGTAGCCCTGGTCGGCGAGGATCTTCTCGGCTATCAGGATCTGCTGCGTCTTGGTGGCCTGGTCGGGGCGGGCCGCGTACTGGGTCCCGCCGTAGTACTGCCAGTTGTGCAGGTTGATCTGCAGACCGCCGTAGTAGCCGGCGGGGTTGACGGCGCTCCAGTTGTCGGTGCTCTCGCAGTGGGCCACCTTGTCCCAGGTGGCGACCGAGGCGGCCGAGGCCGTCCCCTGGCCGCCGGCCGTCACCACGGCCGCCAGCACGGAGGTGGCCGCGAGGGCGGCGGTGCGGCGGATCGGACGACGTGCGGACATGGGGGTACCCCGTTCTGGGAGAGCTGGAGGCGCCGGAGCGGCGGGTGTTCCGGCGAGCGTCGCTCGGCCGGTGATCACCATCCTGGTGGCCCGGCGTCCCCGGCAGAAGGCCCTCCGGCTGGCCGGAACGGGCCCCGGACGCATCCGTCCTCCGAGCCCTGACGGGACGTCACCGCGTACTCCTTGCAGCGGAACGGGGTGCCCACCGCGTCAGAGGGGTGGGGGACGGAACCCCCGGACGGATCGAGGGGGCGCGGGGATGGGTGCGGGCAGCGGTGAGGCCGGATTCGAGGAGTTCGTGGCGGCGCGGTATCCGGCGTTGCGGCGGACGGCTTACCTGCTGTGCGGGGACTGGCACGCGGCCGAGGACCTGGTGCAGGGCGCGCTGGTGAAGCTGTACGCGCGCTGGCGACGCCTGCGGGAGCCGGACAAGGCCGGAGCGTACGCGCGCACCGTGATGGTGCGCGACCACATCGACGGGCTGCGGCGCCGGTCCAGCACGGAGCTGAGCCTCCCCGAACCGCCCGAGACCCAGGCCGCCCGAGTGCCGGACAGCGACCGGCAGTTGGCGCTGCGCGCGGCGCTGGCCGAGCTGCGCCCGCAGTACCGCGCGGTGCTGGTGCTCCGCTACTGGGAGGACCAGACCGTGGCCGAGACCGCCCGGGTGCTCGGACTGGCCGAGGGCACCGTGCGCTCGGACGCGCACCGCGCGCTGGGCAAGCTGCGCGAGGTGCTGGGCGATTCGGTCCTCGACCTGGTCGCGGACTGATCCGCCGACCGGGCCGCCGGGCGGGGCCGTCGGGCCGGGCCCAGGGGCGCCGCACCACCACGACCATGACGACCAGTGAGGAGAAGGACGATGACCGCAGCTGACCCCGGGCCGGAGCAGGAGGGCCGGCTGGCCACCGCCGTGTTCGGCGCCGTGCTGGACCACGAGGAGCCGCCGCTGCCCGCGGTGCTGGCCCCCGTGCGCGAGCGCGGCCGGCGGCTGCGCCGGGCCCGGCGGGCCCGGGCCGGGCTGCTCGGCGCGGCGTTCACGGCCGCCGCCGTGCTGCTGGTGGTGAACGTGACCGCGGCGGGGGGCGGCCCCGCCGGCCTCGGGCCGGGCACCGTCACGCCGGAGACGGCCACGGCCTCGCCGTCGCCCAGTGCCTCGCCGACCGGCCCCGGCCGGGCGATGACCATGGAGGAGGGCTTCCAGCGGCTCAGGGAGGCGGTGCGGGAAGCCGCGCCGCAGCGGCTCTCGGTGCTGCACCTCAGCCCGTCCGGCTTCACGGAGTTCATGCTGACCGAGCCCGGGAGCCCCTCCCCGCGACCGGGGTCGACCGCGGAGGCGGTCCGGCTGGGCATCCGGGGAGGGCAGCCGGTCGCCCCCGGCCAGTCCCCGGAGTCTCCGTGCACCCGGACGGGGCCGCAGAAGGCCGCCACCTGCGTGCACCGGGTGCTGGGCGACGGCTCGACCGGCTGGATCTCCTCCTACGGCGGGGCCGACCCGCGCCTGGAGGCCACCTTCGCCTCGCCGGGCGGCACGGTCTTCGGGCTCTCCGTCATCAACCCGGCGGCGGCGGACCGGGCGGCGCTGAGCCTGGACGAGCTGGTGGACCTGGTCGGCCGCGCCCCCGTGTACACCGCGCTGCTCGCCACCCAGGAGACCTCCCCGGGCGGCCCGTCCCCCCAACCCTCCGCCTTCCGCACCTCCACCCCGTCCTCGGGACGGCCGTCCTCTCCGTCCTCGGCGCCGGGCTCGGGTTCCGCTTCGCCCTCGGGTCTCGGGTGACGCGGAAGGGCCCCGCCGGACGGTGTCCGACGGGGCCCTGACGGGAGGTCAGCCGCGGTTGGCGGCCGGCTTGGTGGTGACCGAGACGTAGTCGACCCGCATCGGGTGGCCGGGCTCGGTGGCCGGGCCGACGGTGCCTCCGTACGCGGCGGGCAGGTTGCCGCCGACGGCCACGTTGAGGATCAGGAACAGCCCCTTGCCGACGGCCCTGTCCCAGCTGGCGCGGTCCATCCGGGAGGCCTCCACGCGGTGGAACTCGCGGCCGTCCAGGTACCAGCGGATCTGCTCCGCCCCGGCGGTCAGGTCGACCTCCACGGCGTAGGCGTGGAAGTCCGACCGGCAGCCGTCGCACGGGACCTCACCCGAACCGAGGCCCTTGGGCTCCTGGCAGGGGCCGCCGTCCAGGACGCCGCAGTGCATGGTGCCGAAGACCGCGTCCCGGCCGTTGACGTTCTCCATCACGTCCAGCTCGCCGATCGCGGGCCAGCCGGTGTAGCCGTTGCGCAGCTCGCCGCCGAGGGTCCAGAAGGCCGGCCAGTACCCGGCTGCGGCCGGGCCGGTGACGTCCGGCAGCGCGATCGAGGCCTCGATCCGCATCACCCCGCCGGGCTGGGGCTTGAGGTCGGCCCGGCGGGACTCGATCCGGCCCGAGGACCAGCTGCCGTCCGTCGCGCGGGTGGGGACGATCTCCAGGGCGCCCCTGCCGTCCAGGCGGACGTTGGCGGTGGAGTCGGTCATGGTCTCGACCTCGCCGGTGCCCCACTGCGGGGCCGGGCAGCCGGGGTAGCAGGTACCGAGGTCGTACTGCCAGTTGGCGGCCGAGGGGCGGCTCCCGGACGGCCCGTCGAAGTCGTCCCGCAGCAGCTGCGTCCAGCCGCCCGCCTGCGGGGTCCCGGCGGTGCCGCCGCGGGCGGGTACCAGCCCGGCCTCGGTGAGCAGCCGCTCCAGGCGCGGGGTGAGCACCACCGCCGCCACGTTGGTGATGTGCGCGTCGTCGCGGTAGAGCAGGATGCGCTCCAGCACCGCCGGGCAGGCCTTCCCGGTGCCGGGGCAGAGCACGGAGTTCACCGAGACGCTGTGCACCCCGGGCATCCGGCCCGCCGCGACGGCCTCGGCCAGCGGGTCCGGCCACTGGGCCTTGGCGCGGTCGAAGGCGCAGGCCGCCGGGTCCGCGGTGTGGCCCGAGACGCAGGCCGGCACGTCGGTGCCGGGGACGGGGGTGTCCTGGAGGTAGACCACCGGGACGCCGAGGGCGCGCAGCGGGGCGAGGGTCTTCTCCCAGCCCCGGAGCAGCAGTCCGGGGTCGTCGGTGTAGCGGTTGAGGGTGGAGACGGCGATCAGCCGGGGCTTGGGGCCCTTCGCGATGCGTTCGAGTGCTGCCGTCCGCCAGGTGTCGCACTCGTGGTAGGTGCGGCCCAACTGGGGGTTGACCACGGTGAGTTCGGGCAGCGGGCAGCCCTGCTTGACCAACTCCTCCAGCGCCCAGCCGCGTTCGGCGGCGATCGCCAGCATCGCGGAGAACCACTGCCCGGCGTGCGAGTCGCCCAGCAGCACCACCCGGTCGGGGCTGGTGGTGTTGCCGAACAGGCAGGCGGGGCTGCTGACCGCGGTCGGGGCCACCTCGCACTCGCCGTCCGGGGGGAAGTCCTGCCGGGCCTGCACCGGATCGGGCACCACCGGACCGCCCTTGGGGGCGCCGGCGGTCTGCACCAGCAGCGAGGTGCCGTCGGGGGCGCCCGGCGGCAGGCCGAGCAGGTCGACGGGCTTGGAGGGGCCGAGCAGGCGCAGCGTCCCGGTGCCGACCACCAGCGCCAGCACCACCGGGACGATGACCGCGGCCAGGCCCAGGGAGAGGCCGCGGCGCGGGAGTTCGGAGAGCGTGCGGTTGTGCCGCAGCGGCGTCTCGATCCAGCGCATGGCGGCCATCGCGGGCAGTGCGGCGGCGGCGGTGAGCGCCACCTTCACCGGCCAGGAGAGCGCGCCGAACTGCGCCTCCGCGAGGATCAGCACCGGCCAGTGCCAGAGGTAGAGGTTGTAGGAGAGCCGGCCGACGGCCCGGGGCGCACGGGTGCCCAGCAGGCGGTTGACGCCCTGGTCGGTGCCCGCGCCGGTCCGGTCGGGGGTGCCGGCCAGGATCACGGCGGCGGTGCCGAGGGTCGGCAGCAGGGCGGCGTAGCCGGGGTAGGGGGTCTTGGAGTCGAAGACCAGCACGGCCGCGACGACGGCGAACAGGCCTGCCCAGCCGCACAGTTGACGCAGCGTCCGGGTGGAGGGCAGCAGGTGCCACGGCAGCAGCGCGAGCAGTGCGCCCACGCCGAACTGCCAGGCCCGGGACGGGGTCGCGAGGTACGCCAGCGAGGCGGAGCCCTGGGTCCAGTACAGCGCGAGGAGGAAGGAGGCGGCCGTCAGTCCGGTGGCGATCACGGTGGTCACCGAGCGCACCGAGCGGCCGCGGCGGGCGGCCCGCCCGGCGAAGAACACCACGGCGGCCAGCAGCGGACCCCAGAACAGGTAGAACTGCTCCTCGACCGCCAGCGACCAGAAGTGCAGCAGCGGGCTCTCGTCCCGCCCGGCCGCCAGGTAGTCGGTCTGCTGGGCGATGAAGCGCCAGTTCCCGATCGACAGCGCCGCCGCCAGGACGTCGTACTCGAGGTCGGTGCGGCGCAGCGGCACGGTGAGCCAGGCACCGGCCAGCGCGACCACGCCGAGCACCAGCGCGGCCGAGGGCAGCAGGCGGCGGGCCCGGCGGGCGAAGAACTCGCCGAGCCGGATCCGGCCGGTGGTGACGGCCTCGCGGACCAGCAGATGGGTGATCAGGTAGCCGGAGACGACGAAGAAGACGTCCACCCCGACGAAACCGCCGGCCAGGCCGGGCACCGAGGCGTGGAAGGCCAGCACGGCCAGCACGGCGAGCGCGCGCAGGCCCTCGATGTCGGCCCGGAAGCCGCTCGGCCGGCCGGGGGCGGTGGTGCGCACGGGCGCGGGGCGCTGCGCGGGTATGACGTAGGAGGTGGGACGGAGGTCCGAATCGACGGACGAGGACATCGGTGTGACGACCTTTCAGCCCAGCCAGGGCAGCATGGGGCGGACCCAGCCGGAGGCGAGCAGAGCGACGAGGACGAGGGCGGTGGTGGCGGCGAGCGCCTCCGGCCAGCGGCGGGGCAGCATCGCCCGGCGGGCCCGGGTGGCGTTGCGGGACTCGACCGTCTCCGAGGCGCCCGGCACCAGTTCGATCAGCAGGTCGCGGATCAGCGGCAGGCTGATCTGGAACTGCACCAGCAGGTAGAGCCCGAGGCCCCAGGTGGGCGCGATGCCGTGCTCGGCCGCAGCGAGCACCAGGCCCACGGCGGCGGCGCCGACCGAGCCGACCAGCCAGATCAGCGAGACCACGGTGACCTGCTGCGCCAGCTTGCCCGACTTGCTCTTGCCGGGGCCGGCCGTGCCGGTCGGCACCCAGGCGGCGCTGCGGCCGCGCAGGGTGTGCCAGAACGCGGCACCGGCGGCGACGCTCATCAGCACGTTGGCGCGGATCACCTCGACCCGCCAGCGGGTGCGGCTGATCCGGGGCAGCAGCACGTGCCAGAGCCAGAGCGGTGCGAGCAGCGGCAGCACGTGCCAGGGCCGGATCTCGTCCGGGTACCAGAACATCATCACCAGCGGCGGCAGCGGCGCGGCGAAGATGTTCACCACGGTGGTCAGGTAGCCGACCACGCCCTCGTAGAAGCACAGCCGCATCCGCCAGGGCGCGCCGATCCGCTTCAGCTCGGGGGTGGCGAGCAGGTGCAGGTTGCCCATCGCCCAGCGGTACTGCTGGTTGACGAAGGAGGCCAGGTTGTCCGGCGAGGTGCCCTTGGCGACCAGCACCGGGACGTAGAGGGTCTTGAAGCCCTGGGCGTACAGCGCCAGGCCGGTGAACAGGTCCTCGCTGTGGTCCAGCTTGGCGAAGCCGCCGGCGGCGTCGATCGCGGTGCGCCGGTAGACCGCGTTGCTGCCGCAGCAGATGGCCGCGTCACTGGCGTCCCGGGAGGGCTGGATCCACCGGAAGAACCACTCCTGGGCGGAGCCGGCGGCGCGCTGGATCCAGCCCATGGTCTCGTCGGTGTCGAAGCACTGCGGGCTCTGCACGATGCCGATGCCGGGATCGGCGAAGTACGGCACCAGGTGGCGCAGGAAGTCCGGCCGGGGCGCGAAGTCGGCGTCCAGGATGGCGACGAACTCGGCCGTGCTGAGCGTCAGCGCGTGGTTGAGGTTGCCCGCTTTCTTGAAGGCGCCGCGGTCCGGGCGGACCACGTACTCGTACCCGTGCGCGGCGGCCAGCTCGGCCACCTCGGGCCGGTCGGCGTCGTCCAGCACCCAGACGGTGAGCGCCTCCGGCCACTCGACCCGGGCGACCGCGCGGTAGGCGTTGGCCAGCACGTCCAGCGGCTCACCGCAGGTCGGCAGGTAGAGGTCGACGGTGGGCAGCTCGGCCGGGTGCCAGGCGTTCACCAGCACCTCGTGCGACTGCCGGGTGAGGCGGCGCGAGCGCAGGCTGTTGAGCGAGGAGAGCGCCAGCGCGACCAGGTTCACCGCCAGCACCGCGAGGAAGGCCCAGAGGGCGGGGGTGCGCAGCGAGAAGGTCAGCATCGTCACGGCGGTGAAGCTGAACGCCAGCGAGGTGCAGATCAGCACCCAGCGGCGCTGTGGTCCGAAGTACCAGTAGAGCTCCTGGTCGGAAGGTGGTTGAGGAAGGTGATGCACAGTCATGAGGCCCCCACAGCCGCGTGTTTCGACAGCGTCCTGGGCAGCACCGTACCGCAATTGGTATAGACCAATGGACGGGTGACTGGAGGGCGAGACGACCATCGGGTGAACCCTTGCCCCGGAGATCATTCCGGGCTCCGCACGGTGCGGTGGGGCGATCAGTGGGCCACGAACAGGCCAACACTGGCGCAATTCCCGCGTCTTGGGACGGGCGGGCGCGCTCGCCGGGCCGCGAGGGGTGCCCGGGCGGGAAGGTGATCTTGCCCGAAAGGGTCATTGACGAACCTTCAGGCGGCATCCGGGCGTGACGGACTCTTCATCCGCTGTTCACGGCCGGTGCGGCGGGGTTCGGACCAGGCCCCGGGGAACCGCCCACCCCCGTGAGGCGGTTCCCCGGGGCGGGGCCTCGGCGTCCACCACGCTACGGCGCCCGAGGCCGCTCCCCGAGGGACCCGGCACGCCAGGCGGGGGACCGTTCGTGCCAAGGGGGCCTATGCTGCCTCCTCGTGATCGAGAACGCGCCCCGGGGGACGACCTCCTCCGCCCTGGCCCGGCTGAACGTCGACGGCGCGCGCCGCCTCGGCGTCCCGGTCGAGGGGTACGCGCGGCTGGTGGGCCTGGACCCGGAGCACCTGCACGACGACCTCTGCCGGCCGCCCACCACCACCAGCATCCGGATCGCCGAGCTGATGACCGTCCGGGCCCCCTGGACCGAGGTCGCCCGGGTACTGGCCCGGGAGTCCGAGGTCGGGAGCCTCGGCGTCTGGGACTACCTGATCACCTCGGCCCCGACCCCCTTGGAAGGCCTGCGGGACGCGGTCCGCTACCTGGGCGCCGTCCTCGACACCGGCACGGACGGCGTCGAGGTGACCGAGAACGGCAGCCAGGTCACCCTCACCCACGTGAACCGCGCCGACATGTCCCACGAGGGGGCCGCCGCCGTCCGGGCCGGCGCGCTCGCCCTCTTCCAACAGCGGCTGAGCGCGGCCGCCCGCCGCGCGCTGGTGCCGGTGCACGTCACGCTGAGCACCACCGCCCCGGGTCGGCACCGGGAGCTGGCAGAGCTCTACGGGACCCGCTCGATCGAGTTCGAGGCACCGGTCGGCTCGATGACCTTCCTCGCCGCGGACCTGAACTCCCCGACCCCGCACGCCCAGCCCGGACTCTCGGCGGTGCTGCGCCGGCACGCCGAACAGAACATCGCGGGCGCGGTGGCCGTGCACGGCTGGCTGGACCTCTTCCACGCCGCCCTCGGAGCCGTCGCCGCCGACACCGAGGCCGCCCCCACGCTGGCGCTGGTCGCACGCCGGCTCAACCTCAGCCCCCGCACCCTGCAACGCCGGCTGGACGACCACGGCACCACCTGGACCGCCGAGGTGGAGGACCTGCGCCGGGCCGATGTCGTCCGGCTGCTCCGGCGCACCGACCTCGGCATCGACGCGGTGGCCGCCCGGAGCGGCTACGCCGACGCCCGGGCCCTGAGGCGGGCGGTCCGCCGCTGGTACGGCACGACACCCGCCGCGCTCCGGGCGGCCCCACCCGGTCGGCCCCTCGGGCGGGCACGCTGAGTTGCACCCGGCCGCGCGGGTGCGAAGCATGGGCATGACCGGGCACGCAGCGCCGGCACCGCACCAGGGAGGTGTCTGATGGCGGACTGGGACGATCAGGACCTCCCGGCCGAGGACGACGGAGTGCTCGAACCGGCGGACAGCCTGCTCACCGACCGCCTCGACGACGACCCGCTCGACACCGGCGTCATCCCCGCCGACGGCTACCAGGGCGCCACCGCCTACGGCACCACGGCCGCCGAGGCCCAGGCCGGCGAGTCCCTCGACCAGCACCTCGCCGAGGAGGAGCCGGACGTCGTCCCGGAGGTGGTCGACGACCGCTGGACCGACGGACCGTCCCCCCCGGGCGGGCCGCCTGCTCGGCGGCGAGGACGACGTCACCGGCTTCGACGTCGGCCCGGACGCCGGGGCCGCCGGCGCCGAGGAGGCCGCCGTCCACCTGGTCGACGCCGACCAGGACCGCGACGCCGAGTTCGCGGACGGCAGCCGCGACGAGTCGCTGGACGAGGCGATCGCCTTCACCATCGCCGACGACCTGGCCCGGGCCCGGGACGAGTACCGCTGAACCCCCTCCGCGCACCAGGTGACCACCCGTCAGCGGCCGGGCCGCACCCGGCGGGCGGCCTGACGGCCGAAGCCGCCCGGCGCCGCTGGAAGGCGCTCGGCGTCTGCCTGCTGGTCGGCTTCATGAGCCTGCTGGACGTCTCGATCGTCAACGTCGCCCTGCCCTCGATCGACCGCGGCCTGGACGCCGGCCCGGCCGAGCTCTCGTGGGTGCTCTCCGGCTACGCGCTCACCTTCGGACTGACCCTGATCCCGGCCGGCGTGCTCGGCGACATGTGGGGGCGCAGGACGGCCTTCCTGACCGGCCTCGCCGCGTTCACCGCCGCCTCGGCCGCCTGCGGCCTGGCCCCGACCGCCCTCGCCCTGGTGGTGTTCCGGCTGCTCCAGGGAGTGGCCTCGGGCTTGGTGGGGCCTCAGATCTCGGGACTCATCCAGGAGATGTTCACCGGCCCCGAACGCAGCCGCGCCTTCGGCTACTTCGGCACCACCGTCGGCCTGGCCACCGCCGTCGGCCCGCTGGCCGGAGGCCTGCTGATCGAGGCGGCCGGCCCGTCCGACGGCTGGCGCTGGGTGTTCTTCGTCAACGTGCCGATCGGGATCGTGGCCTTCCTCCTCGCCCTGCGCCTGATCCCCGGCCGGGCCGGCTGCGGCTCCTCGCAGGGCAGCCTGGGGCGGCGGATCGACGGGGTCGGGGTGCTACTGCTCGGCACCGGCCTGGTCGCGGTACTGCTCCCGCTGATCCAGGAGCAGCAGTGGAAGGGAGCCGCGAAGTGGTGGCTGATCCCGCTCGGCCTGGCCCTGCTGGCCCTCTTCGCCCTCTGGGAGCGGCGCACCGCCCGGGCCGGGGGCGTACCGCTGGTGGACCTGGCGCTGTTCCGCACCGGCTCGTACGTCTGGGGCGCGGTGCTCGGGATGCTCTACTTCGCGGGCTTCACCACGATCTTCTTCATCTTCACCCTCTACCTCCAGAACGGGCTCGGCTACAGCGCCCTGGCGGCCGGCCTCGCCGTCACCCCGTTCGCGGCCGGCTCGGCCGTCTCGGCGGCCGTGGGCGGACGGCTGGTGACCCGGCACGGGCGGTCCCTGATCGTGGCCGGCCTGGTCCTGGTGCTCGCCGGCACGGCACTGGCCGCCCTCGCCGTCCACCTGGTGCCGGGGCGCAGCGCCGGCTGGGCGACGGCCGGGCCGCTGCTGCTGGCCGGCGTCGGCTCGGGGCTGGTGATCGCCCCCAACCTGGCGCTGGCCCTGGCCGACGTCCCGGTGGTGCGGGCCGATACGGCGGGCGGCGTGCTGCAGACCGCGCAGCGGCTCGGCACCGCGATCGGCGTCGCCTGCGTCGGGGCCGCCTTCTTCGCCCACCTGGCGGGCGGCCACTCCTGGGCCTCGGCCTTCCAGGTGGGCATCCTGGTGGCGCTCGGCTTCGAGGCGGCGGCGATGGCCAGTGCCCTGGCGGACCTCCGCCGTCGCCGTCGTGCCTCCTCCGGCCGTGCCTCCGCACCGAACTGACTGCCCTTCGTGCGGAGGGAGACCGAACTCCACGGACCGCGAACGCCGTGGTCCCGTCGAGCGGGTCCGGCGTGATCCCCGTGCCGTGGGCGGTGTCCCCGGGACGGTGGAGCGGGCCCGGCGGGCGTGAGCGCCGTGGCGGGGAATCTCGGCTGCGGTGGGGGGAGGGCGAGGCTAGCGTGGTGCCTCTGTGAGGGAGAGGGGACCGCGGTGCTGGTCATGCCCGGGCGGCGGACGTCGACGATGGAGCTGCTGGCCGCGGAGGCGGCGGGCCGTGGGATGGCGGTCAGGGCCGCCGAGGAGCCCGGACTCGTGGGCCCCGCGTACTGGTACGGCGGGCCGATCGCGGGTGCCGGACTGGCGGGCCGGCTCGGGTTCGCGCTCCTGGAGCCCGGGGACGACTGGCTCGCCGAACTGTCGGAGGAGTTCACCGGCCGGTCGGTCCGGACCGCGACCGTGGCGGATGTGTGGGCGCTCGACCGGCCGACGTTCGTCAAGCCGCCACGTGACAAGTCCTTTCCCCCCGGCATCCACGCCGACGGCTCGCGGCTGCCCTCCGACCTGGACCCGGCGACGCCGGTCCTGCTGTCCGAGGTGGTGACCTTCGCCGCGGAGTACCGGCTCTTCCTGCTGGACGGTCAGATCGCTGCGGCGAGCCGGTACGCGGTGTTCGGCCGGCTCGATCCCCGCCCGCTCGCCACGGGCCTCGCGGAGCGGGCGATCGCGGCGGAGATCACGGAGTTCGCCGACCGGCTGGTCGCCGAGGCCGGGCACACCTTGCCGAGCGCCGTCGTCGTGGACGTCGGGCAGCTGCTCGACCCGTACCGCCCGGGCCACCGCTGGGCCGTGGTGGAGGCCAACATGGCGTGGTTCTCGCACGCCTACGCCGCCGATCCGGCACGGGTGCTGGACGTGGTCCTGCGGGCGGCGGGCCCGCGCGAGCACGTGCGGCCCCGGGACCTGGCGTTCGATCGGCACTGACCCGCACCACTCGACCCGGGCGCTTGTCCGAGAGCTCGCACCGGCGAACGGGGACTGCTCAGACCAACGGGACGGCGGCCTCGGGGGAGTACAGGCTGAAGGTGAGCGCCTGCTGGAGGTAGAGCTCCACCGTGTCGGCGTCGTGCCGCAGGTACCCGATCGAGAGGTCCTGGCCCAGGTGCAGCTCGAAGTCGCCGCCCCGGGTGGAGAGCAGCACCCCGCCGGTCAGCGCCGGGGCCCAGATCAGCGGGCAGTCCAAGGCGCGGGCGATGTGCTGACGGATCGGGTAGCCGTGGTCGGAGGTCTCGTTGACGGCGGTGTACGCGTCCGCGCCCAGCAGCAGTGCGTACGGGCCGCCGACGCCCGCCAGCCGCAGGGTGGAGAGTGCGTGGCTGACGGTGTCGGGGTAGGCGGTGACGTCCTGCGGCAGCGCCACCGGCGGATTGTCGGCGGCGGCCCGCAGCCCGGAGATCCCGGCCTCCGGCCAGCCGTCGAAGACCGCCCGGTCCTCGGCCATCGCCATGGTCCGGGCCGCGTCCTTGACCGGCTGCCAGTCGCTGTCCTTCGACCCGCGCTCCACGTCGTCCACCGCGTCCCGGCTCAGAGTGAAGCGCGTCCTCAACTCCACCACCGGGCGCACCTGGTGGGCCCGGGCTCGCAGGCCCTCGGCGGGCGGCGGCAGCGGGGTCAGGTGTCCGGTGCCGACCGCGGCCAGCGCCGGGCCGGCCGGGCCGGAGAGGTCCACCACCCGGCGACCGGCCAGGTGCAGGACGAAGGTCCGGCGGGCCTCCTCCTCGATCTCGGCCCAGGCGGCCTCGCTGATCGGGGCCAGTGCGCGGTGCAGGTTGTCCACGGGTTCACGGTGCTTTCACTGGGGGACGGTTCAATCGGCCCGGACGGGAGCGGGCTTGAGGCTGCCGATCCCCAACGAGCCGTCCTTCTCCGGCTGTTGACGCTCGCTGGTGGACGCGTCCGCGTCGGCGGCCGGCCCGTCCTCCAGGAAGTCGGCGGTCGGGACGTGGAAGAGGCTTCCGGTGACGGCGGTGGAGAAGTCCAGGATCCGGTCGTGGGAGGCCTCGTCGGTGCCGAGGAACATGTTCCGCAGCATCTGCTCGGTGACCTCCGGCGTGCGGCAGTACCCGGCGAAGTAGGTCCCGTACTCACCCCGCCCAGGCGAGCCGAACGGCATGTTGGCGCGGTAGATCTGGCGCTCCTCGCCGTCCTCGTCCAGCACCTGGTTGACCGCCACGTGCGAGTCCGGCGCCTGCACGCCGTCGGGGAGTTCGATGTCGGAGAGCTTGGTCCGGCCGATCACCCGTTCCTGCTCGTCCGAGCCGATCCGGTCCCAACCGTCCAGGTCGTGCAGGTACTTCTGCACGATCAGGTAGCTCCCGCCGGCGAAGTCCGGGTCCTCGTCCCCGACGTGGACCGCCTCCACGGCCGGGTTCCCCTCCGGGTTCTCGGTGCCGTCGACGAAGCCCAGCAGGTCGCGCTGGTCGAAGTAGGTGAAGCCCTGCACCTCGTCCACCACCCGCACCGCACCCGCCATCCGACGGGTGATCAGGGTGCCCAGCTCGAAACAGAGGTCGGCCTGCTGCGCCCGGACGTGGAAGACCACATCGCCCGGGGTCGAGGGGGCGGTGTGCCGCGCGCCGCGCAGCGGCACGAAGGGGTGCAGTCCGGCCGGCCGCGGCCCGCCGAACAGCCGGTCCCAGGCCTGTGAGCCGATCCCCGCCACACAGGTCAGCCGGTCCGCCGGCCGACGGAACCCCACCGACCGCACCAGCCCCGCCAGATCCCCCAACAACTCCCGCACCACCGGCTCACCACCGGCCTCCACGGTCATCACCAGGAACAACGCGGCCCGGCTCGGTGCCGCCAGCACCGCCTGCACGTTCGGCGACTTCCCACCCACGTCCGACTCCCCTCCGCGACCGCCCCCTACGGGCGGCCCCACCCAGCTTGACCGGGCCCGTGCCCGATCCCACGACGGCAGGCGGACAGGTACCCCGAACGGCCCAGTCCCCGCCCCACCCTGACGAATTCTCAGCCGCCCCTCCCGGCACCTCCGACCCCCGACGGCGCTCCGTCAACTGCCCCGCCCGCACTCCGTGGGGTGTTCGGGCCCGAAAGGCTCGTGCAGGAGTGCGGATTGCGCCAGGATGATCCACGTCGGGCCGCATCGGCCCGGAGTTCGCAGCGGAAGCACGGGGGCGGTACGCATGACGGCGGGTCAGAAGGTCGCGGTGTTCGGCGGATACGGACACACCGGTCGGTTCGTGGTCGCGGAGCTGCTCCGGCGCGGCTACCTCCCGGTGCCGTCCGGCCGCAACGCCGAGGCGCTGGAGGAGCTGGCCGGTGCGCACGGGCTGGAGGCCCGGGTCGCCTCCGCCGACGATCCGGCCTCGCTGGACCGGGCGCTGGCCGGAACAGTGGCCGTCGTCAACTGCGCCGGCCCGTTCGCCACCACCACGGGCCCCGTCATCGAGGCGGCGCTGCGCGCCGGGATCCCCTACCTGGACGTGGCCGCCGAACTGGAGGCCAACCTCGACACCTTCGCACACTTCTCCGACCGGGCCCGTGAGGCGGGCACGCTCGTCGTCCCGGCCATGGCCTTCTTCGGAGGCCTCGGCGACCTGCTGGTCACCGCCGCCATGGGCGACTGGACCGAGGCCGACGAGGCGCACATCGCCTATGGGCTGAACCACTGGCACCCCACCGCCGGCACCCGCCGGGCGGGCGCGGTCTCCCGGGAACGGCGCGGTGCCGTCCGGCTGCGCTTCAGCGGCGGCCGGTGGGAGCGCCGCACCGACGCGCCGCCCACCCTGGACTGGGACTTCCCCCAGCCGTTCGGACCCCGATCCGTGATCGGTGAGTTCACCATGGCGGACGTCGTCACCGTCCCCCAGCACCTGGCCATCCCCGAGTGACCACCTACATGACCGCCAACGCGGTCGCCGACATCTCGTCCCCCGACACCCCCGCCCCGACCGCCACCGACGGAGCCGGCCGCTCCGACCAGACCTTCGTGGTCGACGTCCTGGTCCGCCTGAACGGCGCCGAACGCCGCCTCGCAGCCCACGGCCGGGACATCTACGCCGTCACCGCCCCGCTCGTCGTCGAAGCCCTCTCCCGCGTCCTCGACGGCCGCACCAAGTCCGTCGGCGTCGCCTCCGCCGGGGCGGCCTTCGACGCCCTCGACTTCCTGCGCGCCCTCGCCCCGCACGTCATCCTCGACCCCGCCCCGGACCCCGCCTGACCTCCCGTCAGGCGGCGTGTCCGGGCAGGGAGTCGGCGGACGGCGTGGTGGAGTGGGCCTGCCGGTCGTCCGTCCGGCCCGTCCGCAAGGAGCACGCGATGACCGAGCCCGGGACCTCCTACGCCGACCTGCGCGCGATCGTGCTCAACTGCACGCTCAAGCGCTCCCCGGAGCGCAGCCACACCCAGGGGCTGATCGACATCAGCACCGGCATCATGCAGCGCCAGGGCGTGGCCGTCGACGTGCTGCGGCCGGTGGACCTGGACATTGCCACCGGGGTCTGGCCGGACATGACCGAGCACGGCTGGGAGACCGACGAGTGGCCGGTGGTCTACAGCCAGGTGATGTCCGCCGACATCCTGATCCTGGCGGGGCCGGTCTGGCTCGGGGACAACTCCTCGGTGATGAAGCAGACCATCGAGCGGCTCTACGCTGCTCCTCGATCCTCAACTCCCAGGGCCAGTACGCCTACTACGGCCGCGTCGGCGGCTGTCTGATCACCGGCAACGAGGACGGCGCCAAGCACTGCGCGATGAACGTCCTCTACAGCCTCCAGCACCTCGGCTACACCATCCCGCCCCAGGCCGACGCCGGCTGGGTCGGCCCCGCCGGCCCCGGCCCCTCCTACCTCGACGAGGGATCGGGTGGGCCGGAGAACGACTTCACCAACCGCAACACCACCTTCATGACCTGGAATCTCCTGCACATGGCCCGCCTCCTGAAGGACGCCGGAGGCATCCCCGCCCACGGCAACCAGCGCTCCGGCTGGGACGCGGGCTGCCGCTACGACTTCGAGAACCCGGAACACCGCTGAGACTCGTCCGGGAGGCCATCCCGGCACCGAAAACGCAACTTCGACATGATCGGGGAAGGCGACTAGCCTCACCCGCTCGTGGGTGACCGCCCACGCGTGCAAGGGGGTCCCGTACCCGGACCCCCGGAACCGGGGAGGGACGCATGCCGCAGCTGGCGCTGTACACGTTCGGAGTTCTGAAGTTGCCGTTGGCCGATCCGGGGACACTCACCCGTGAGCTGTACGAGAGCGGGGAGTCGGTCTACCGCGAGATCACCCGGCAGCCCGGGTACCTGGGGCACGCCGAACCGGTGGCCGGGGGACCGGGAGAGCTCTTCGGGGCGGACTGGGGGGTGTGGGGGGAGTTCGCGGTGCCGGGCTGGTACCGGAAGGGGCGGACGGCGGAGAGTACGGCGCTGGCGGCGACGCTGTCGCTCTGGACGGATGAGGACGCGGCCTTCGAGGCGGTGTACGGCGGGCTGCACCGCGAGGCGCTGAGCCGGCGTCACGACTGGTTCGAGAGGTCGGCGTACCCGACCCACGTCATGTGGTGGGCCACCGACGGTGCGGTGCCCACCTGGGGCGACGGGGCATCGAGGATGGAACGCCTCCACGAGCACGGCGTCACGGCGGACGGCTTCACCTTCCGGCACCCGTTCGCTCCCGAGGGTAAGCGGCCCGGGAGCTAGAGGGAGAGTTCGACCACCAGGGGGCGGTGGTCGGAGATCGGCGGCCGAGCCATCCGTACCGGCTGGCGGGGGCCGGGGCCGGTGGTGAGGATGTGGTCGAGCTGGAGGCGCGGGTGGTGGGCGGGGAAGGTCCGGGCCCGGGCGGTGGGGTGCCAGCCGCAGCCCAGGACGGTCGTCGGGACGGTGCCCGGGAGGTTCAAGTCGCCGAGCAGGACCTGTGGTTGGGGTAGGTCGGCGATCCACTTCCGGACGGCGAGGAGCTGGCGGACGTTCCAGCCCGGGACGAAGGACAGGTGGAGCGCCACCGCCGTGAACGGTCCTCGCCGGCCTTCCAGGACCGCCGCCAACGCCACCCGGGGATGGTCCCGCACCACCCGGAGGCCGCGCGGGGAGGGGGACGGGAGCAGCGCCGCGACCGGCGGCTCCGCGAACCGCCTTGCCCGCCAGTGGTGGACAGGCAGCCGCGACAGCAGCGCGATGCCGTGCGAGGGAGCGGTGCCGTCGTGTCCGGTCCCGGGCGGGCCGTACACCCGCAGGCCCGGCTCGGAACGCTCCCGTACCCAGCCGCGCCCCTCCCTGGCCCGGGCGTGGAAGGCGGAAGCGTACCGCCACTCCACCGGCCCGAGCGCCTCCGCGACGGCGCGGGCCTGGTCGACCCGGCCGGAGCGTTCCTGGAAGCGGTCCAGCTCCTGAAGCACCGTCACCTCGGCGTCCAGGGCGGCCACGGCCTCCACCAGCGCCCCGACGGCCACCGGGCCGCGGTCGCCGACCGTCCGCCCGTGCAGGACGTTGAAGGTGGCGAGCCGTACGGGAGTCGAGGCGGTCATTCCCTGACGCTACCTCAGGGCGGTGTGGCCGTTCGCCGGACAGGCGTGACCGTGGACGGGCAAGCTGTTCGCCGACGGAACGGGGGAGACGAGGGTGATCGAGACGATCGTCGCCGTGGTGGGGGCGTTCAGCACCCTGGCGGGCGTCGGGATCGGCGTGGCCGGATACCGGAGCCAGGCGGCGCTGGTGAAGCTGCAGGGCGAGCAGCTCCGGCGCCAGATCGAGGACTCCGAGCGGGCCCGGCGGTCGGCGGAGGCTGCTGAGCGGCGTGCCGAGGAGGCCGAGCGTCGCGCCGAGCTGGCCGGCAGGCAGCGGGCCGAGCAGGAGGAGCAGGCCGAGCGGCGGCGGGAGCGGCAACAACTCCTGATGTCCGCAAGGGACTTCACCGTCGAGCCGGTCGGGAACGCGGTGCGGGCCGCCTACCGGGGCCGGCATCCCGTGACGGAGGTACGGCTGTACTGGCGGGACACGGAGATCACCCCGGGTGGCCGGGCTCTGGACCTGTACCTGTCCTCCGACACCCCCTCGACGGGGGAGGCCGTCGTCCCCGTGCCGGGGATGCCGGAAGGTACGCGGGCGCAGTTGGCGGAGATCCACGCGGAGTACACCGACGTGCAGGGGCGGCGCTGGCGCCGGCGAGGGGACGGGGGCCTCCTGCTGCGCGGCGCGGACGGCCGGTGGAGCGCCGAGCCCACCGTCTGGCTGGACCTCGTCCTGGAGGAGCCGTTCCCGGTGGTGACGGGGCAGGGGTCGCAGACCAACCCGTGGGGCCGGCCGCAACCGCAGGGCTTCCCGCCGCGGCAGCCGCCGTTCGGGTACCCGGCGGTGGGGGACTGGGGGACGGCCGAGCCGAGCTCCATGAGGGTGGCGTCACACGTCGTCCACGGTGCGTCGGTCCCTTCGGTCGGTCCCAAGGGCGTTGAGGGAGGGGCACGGTGGCCGCTCGTCCTCGCTCTTGCGGGCATCGGGGCCGGCGTCGCCGCCCTCTCCTTCCTTGCTCTGTGGAGATGAGCGGGCCGACCGGTCAGCCGCCCGCCGCCGGTTGTCCCAGGTGGCGCCTATGGTTCCGGTCATGAGCGTTCCCGAGGTCATCCCGATCAGGCACGAACCCGACTACCGCACGAGCACCATCGGACGATGCCGGGGCGGCCAGTTCTTCGCCTCGGTCACCGCGACCCTGCCCGAGGACTGGAGCGACGGCGACTGGCAGTCCCGGAAGCGCTGGTACAGCGTGCTGCACCGGTTCGACGAGGCCGGCCGTCACCTGGATTCGCGCATCCAGTTCACTGGCACCACGGCGGACGGCGAGCGGAAGGCGGTCGACGCGGCAGGGCTGCTGCTCGCCGAGTGGCTGGACGCCCTTCCGGATCGGCAGTACCAGGACATCGCGATCGCGCCCTTCGAAGTCCGTTTCGAGGAAGCCCTGTTCGGCCTGGTCGTGGAGGAGGACGAGGACGGAGAGCCGGGCGAGGAGGGGGAGGAGGAGGGCGAGGGCCGCGGCGTGTGGGTCGAGCTCTACCCCGACGGCCTGGGTTTCACCGCGCCCTGGGACGGTTGCTACGACACCTGAGCCGAGTCGCTGACCTGCCGTGGTGGGGCCGGGTGCCGTGCTCGGGCGCGTGCCGCATAGGGTCGGTCCATGCACGAAAAGCAAGACCACGGGCAGGCCGACGCCGAGGTGAACGGCTCGAACACCACCGCGTCCGCCGAGGCCGACACGGCGGTGTTCGTCTGCGCGACGTGCGGCGTCCCGCTGACGGGGCCGCTCACGCGGCTGCCGGAGGTTCCCGAGGCGCCGTACTACGAGTGGTGGGAGGCCGACCAGCCCGGTCCGTCGCCGCCGACCGTGCCGTCGGGCCACTACGCGATCGAGACGGAGCCGTACGGCGGGCCCTTGGTCGTTGCCGAGGCGCCCGGGCCGGCGATGCCTCGCCGCGGATCGATATCCGACGTGGAGGGCAACTACCTGATCTCGCAGGGCCCGAGAGGCAACATCGTCATCAACCCGGACAACGCCCGAGGCCTGGAACTGCGGCACGCGTCCGCCGCCTGTTGCGGAGCGACCCCGGACGGCGGGATGAACCAGGTGTGCGCCTGCGGAACCCTCGTGGCGACCCTCTGCTCCGACTGCTGCCTCCCGTACGAACTCCACCTCTCGGCCGACCACGTCCGCGCCGTCCGCAGCTGAGACCGACGCGCTCCGTCGCGACGCGGGTCAGGCGAGCGGCGGCCAGGGGCCGGTGAGGAGCCGGGTGGCCTCGGCGAGGATCCTGGTGGTGATGGTCTCCAGCGAGTCCTCGAACGCCGGGATCCAGTTGTCGTACTCGGCGCCGTCACCGGCGATCCGGCCCAGCGCATCGGGATGGCCGAGCGGAGCCCACGCTTCGCGGGCCAGGAGGTCGGCGCCGGTGGCAGGATGGACGGCCCCCGCCACGATCAGGGTGAGCCACCAGCGGGCGAGCTCCCAGCGGATCTCGTCCTCCTCCGTGGGCAGACCCGCGAGCAGACCGAGCTCGTCCATGACCTGCTCGAAGAGGCCCGCCGCTTCCGGCTCCTCGGAGCGCCCGAGCCCGGCGAGTGACCGCAGGGCAGGGGAGTCGACATCGAGGACGAGCGCGGCCAGCCCGGCGCGGATCAACTGGTCGGCCCGGACCTGACGCCCGAGGCGGCGTTCCAGGGCCAGCATGCGCAGGTCCGTGAGCGCTTCCTCCGCACTTCGGGCGTAGGGGTCGTACGCGGTCCTGAGCACGGCTCGGTCGGGGATGCCGTTGGTCTTCCCGAGCAGGTACGACCAGAACGGGACGGTGGCGCGGGCCTCGTCGAGCCGGGCGGGCAGGCCGCTGAACTCGTGCCGGAGGTAGTCGGCGAGGTCGGCCCCGTAGTAGATGACGTCGCTCTGGTGCACCGACAGGACGGGGTGCCCGAACTGCCGGGCGGTGCCCGGCAGGTAGCGGTGCCCGAAGACCGGCACGAGTCGGGGGACACCGGCCAGGAAGGCCTTCGCGATCCGCACCGCCTCTTCGAGCCGCTCCGGCCGTTCGCCCCACGTCAGGTGCCAGAAGGCGTTGTGGCGGACCTCGAAGAGCAGCCCCTCGACCGGCCGGTCGAGACTGTCGCGCAGCGTTCCGGAGTCCGCGCCGCCGCGCCAGTCCGGCCAGCCCGTGCCGATGGGGAGCCCGGCCCTCAGGAAGGCCCGGTGGTCGGCCGCGAAGCGGAAGCCGAAGCGCGCCTCCACCGCGTCCAGTTCGTCCTCGCTCAGGCCGGGTGCGAGGTCGGCGCCGTGGAGGCGGTGGAGGGTTCGGGCGGCTTCGACCGTCAGAGGGCGGGACGGCTGGTGGGTCACTCTCGCAGCTTAGTCGGTACACCGACGCAGCCGGGGCCCACGGCCCGGCAGCAGCCCTGCACGCTGCCGTGAACGAGCACGGTGGACTAGGCGTTCGCGCGGCGGAGGCGCTCGGCCGCCTGGACGCGGACGGCTTCGCAGGACATCGGGGCGTCGCCGTGCAGGGCCTCCCAGCGGGCATTGTGGGCGGCCGGCCAGAGGCTGGCCGCCCAGGCGATCTCGAGCTCCTCCGCGGTGAACCGGCGCCCCTGCTGGTTCTGGTAGGCCGTCAGGAACGCCGAGGAGCTCTCGATTGGAGCCAGGGTCGGGGGCGAGCTGCTGGCGAACGTTCCGCTCGCGGCGCCCACCAGTGCCGCCTCCGGCTGCCATGCCAGGCTGTCCCAGTCGTGCACGGCCCACAGGACTCCTCCCCGCCAGCGGAGGTTCTGCGCTTCGAAGTCGACGTGGCCCGGTACGCACGGCAGCCCGGTGGCCAGCAGCCGTGTGCGGGCCCGGGCAGCCGTCGAGACGACGTACGCGGGCACGGCGCTCTGGTCCCGTTCGTCGAGGAAGCCGATCGTCGGCCAGAGTCCCGGATCCGTGTGGTCCCAACGGGCCCAGCGCGGATTCGGCAGCGGCGGTGCGGCGAGGAGTTCGGGCAGGTCGGCCAGTTCGGCCATGAGGCGGGCGAAGACCTCTGCGTAGCGCACGGCGATGTCCGGTGAGTCGCCGCGCAGTGGTTCACCGCCGAGCCGGGCCTCCTCGGCGTGCACAGCCATCGCGCCGACGCGGACCACGGGTGTGAGCGGCCGCGCGCACGGAAACCCGCGCAGTGCCAGGTGAGCCTGCGCGGCGACGCACGAAGCGGCCCGGCCGTCGTCCTCCCGTGCCTTCACCACGATGTCTCGGCCGTCGGCCAACTCCAGACCGAACACGGCGGATTGCGCATGCCGCGCGAACAGCACGCGGACCGGATCGCTCCCCAGCCGGTCCGTGCACCAGTCGGCCAGCCAGGCCGGTAGCTCGTCCGTGGTCATGGTGACGACTGTGGCACGGGTGCGAATGCGCCGGAAGCGAGCGGACACGCGGGCTGCCGCGACCGCCCGGAGGTCGGTGCTCTCCGGGTCAGGGCCGGTGGAAGGCGATCTCCGGGAAGGTCGGGGACGGGGTGTCGAGGAGGGGGGTGGTGGCTCCGCGCAGGTGGTGGTCGAAGAAGGCACCGACGTAGCTGCGCACGATGCGGGTGGAGCGTGCGCCCGGGAGCGGGGTCTCGGGGTGGGGGTAGCCGGAGGCGTCGCCGAGGACGGGCCAGTCGGTGAAGCCGGGGTGGCCGAGGCCGGTGACGACGAGCCAGCGCTTCCAGCCGTCGAGGCGGGCCCAGGTCTCGTTCCAGGACGGGTCGTCGAAGTCCGGCGGGAGGAGGGTCGGGTCGCCGGAGAGCATCAGGAAGGGCCGGCCGCCGAGGCCGGTCTCGGGGACGGGGGTGAAGAAGGTGCCGTCGAGATTGGCTCCGGCGTCGACACGGGGGTCGGTGGCCATGACGGCGGAGGCGGCGTTGCCGCCGATGGAGTGGCCGGCGGCGCCGATCCGGGTGCTGTCGATCAGCCAGGAGTACCGCCAGGCGGGGTGCGGGCCGGTGACGCGGTCCAGGACGAAGGAGAGGTCGCGGGCGCGGCCGTCCGAGACGCGCTTCAACTCGCCGCTGGGGAAGACCTGTTCGCAGGCCTTGCAGGTGAGCAGACGGTCACCGGGGAAGAGCGTGCCGTCCGATTCGTAGGCGTGGTCGACGGCGGCGACCACGTAGCCGCGGCTGGCGAGGTCCTCGGCGAGGCCGGTGAGGGAGGCCCGGGGGAGGGAGAAGCCGGGGGAGAGGACGATCAGCGGGTAGCGGCGGGGGGTGGGGCGGGGGAGGGCGTCGGTGCGGGCGTGGGTGCGGGTGGCCGCGACGCGTTCCGGGGTGGTGTGGTCGGCGAGTTGGCCGCGGTCGGTGAGCAGGGCCTTGGCTTCGGCGGTGGTGAGGTAGGGGGCCGGGGTGCCGGTGCGCGGCAGTGCCGGGTAGTAGAGCGAGAGCAGCAACTCCCGGTCCTCGGCGGGCACCCAAGGGTCCTTGCGGCTGTGGTCGACCAGGGAGAGGGTGTCCTGTCCGACGGCGAAGTCACCGGTGAGTGGCGGGAGTTCGATGCCGCGCAGGGTTCCGGTGGTGGCGGAGGCGGGGCCGGCGAGCACGGCCGTGACGGCGAGGGCGGCGGTGACCGCGACCGTTGCCACGGCGTGGATGATCTTCTGCATGGCCGCATGATAGGCAGATAAGGTTAGGCTTACCTAATATCGCTGGTGGGAGGTGCTGCCGGACCTGGACGAGGACTTGACGGTGGGTCAGGCGTGCGAAAACGAGTGGAAGTGCGGACGCTCCCGCTGGGACGATCGCCGGATGGGTGCATTGGACGCGGTGGCGGCCCGGGTGGCCGCCGGGGCCGTGGTGGAGTTCCGGCCGAGCGGCGACTCGATGGTCCCGCTGATCCGCAGCAGGCAACTGGTGACCGTGGCCCCGGTCGACCCGGCCAAGGTCGAGGTGGGCGACATCGTGCTGGCCCGGGTCGCGGGGACGGTCTACGTGCACCTGGTCTCGGCCCTCGACCGGACCAGGAGGCGCGTCCAGATCAGCAACAACCGCGGCCGGGTGAACGGCTGGACCGGCCACGACCGCGTCTTCGGCATCTGTACGGCGGTCGAAGGGATCCCGCGGGCCGGGGCGGCGGCGAAGGTCAGGGGCCTTCCGTCCGACGCCACGCGTTGAGCGGGGACGGCTGGAGGACGAGTGCGTTCGCGAGGTTGAGCACGCGGATGGAGCCGGTGGGGAAGCGGACGGTGATGCCGTCGGCGAAGTCCTCGGCGCCGTACTGGTGACGGACCCTGCGGACGGAGCGGATGGGCTCGCCGACGAACGGGGTCATGGGGAAGCCGGGCGGGTCGTCCTGCACCGGTGTGTGGACGGGGTCGGGCGGGGTGAGGTCCAGGGTCAGGCCTCCGTCCTGGGCGGCGAAGCGGACGGGGCCGAGGTCCTCCAGGTGCCACCACATGTGGAGGAGGGACGGTTCGGCTGCCTCGGGTTGCTGCCAGGCGGCGGTCACGCGCACCAGGCGGCGTCCGACGAGGTCCTCGGTGGAGATCATCCGGTGATGCTCTCATGGTGTTCGGCCACCCGGTCCGCCCGGGCGCGGCGGGAGGTGTGCCAGAAGGAGTACAGGCTGCCCGCGCAGAGGAGGGCGACGGCGGAGGCGGAGACGAGGAAGGCGGGGGAGGTGGGGTCGGAGGCGCTGGCGCCGGCGGTGACGTAGGCGGCGGTGCCCGGGATGACGCCGAGCGCGGTGGCGGCGGTGAAGGGGAGCGCGCGGACGCCGGAGAAGGCGGCGGCGTAGTTGGCGCCCTGGAAGGGGATGCCGGGGATCAGGCGCAGCAGCAGGACGGAGCGGAAGCCCCGGTCGCTGAGGTGGCGGTCCAGGGCGGTGAGGACGCGGCCGCGCAGCAGGGGCCGGACGGCGTCGCGGCCGAGGGTGCGGCCGAGGGCGAAGGCCAGCAGCGCGCCTAGGGTGGTGGCGGCGACCGCGACGGGGATGCCCTGGGCGGCGCCGAGGAAGAGGCCGGCGGCGGCGTTGAGGGCGGGCTTGGGGACGAAGGCGACGGTCGCCGCGGCGTAGACCAGCAGGAAGAGCGGGGCCGGGACCCCGCCCTCCAGCAGCTCGGTCGGGCTCCAGAGCAGCAGGGAGCCGGCCGCGGCCGCGAGCACGCAGAGCAGCGCCCCGAGCCGGAGCCAGGGCGAGCGGGCACACCGTGCGAGGACTGTCACCCGGTGAGCGTAACCCGGAGGGGAGGCGGGGGAGGTCAGGCCTTGGGCCGGGGGAGGGCGTCGAGCAGGCGGGAGAGTTCGTCCTCGGTGTTGTAGTAGTGGACGGAGGCCCGGACCACCGTCGGCAGGCCGCGGGCGCCGAGGTCCCACTGGGCGCTGGTGGCCCAGGAGACGGAGACGTTGACGTCGCGGGAGCGGAGCAGTGCGGCGACGTCCGGGGAGTCGTGGCCGTCGACGGTGAAGCTGACGATGGCCGAGCGGCGCAGCCCCTGGTCGTGGACGTGGACGCCGGGCAGTGCGGCCAGGCCCTCCCGGAGGCGGGCGGCGAGTGCGGTGACGCGGCGTTCGATGGCGTCCAGGCCGAGCTCCAGGGCGGCGTCCACCGCGACGCCGAGGCCGATCTTGCCGGCGTAGAAGGTCTCCCAGGTCTCGAAGCGGCGGGCGTCCGGGCGGACCTCGTACGACTCGGGGCCGGTCCAGGTGGCCGCGTGCAGGTCCAGGAAGGGCGGCTCCAGACGCTCCGTCAGGCGGCGGGAGGAGTAGAGGAAACCGGTGCCGCGCGGGCCGCGCAGGAACTTGCGGCCGGTCGCGGTGAGCAGGTCGCAGCCGATCTCGGCGACGTCCACCGGGAGCTGGCCGACCGACTGGCAGGCGTCGAGGAGGTAGGTGACGTCGAACTCGCGGGCCACCTTCCCGATCTCGGCGGCCGGGTTGACCAGGCCGCCCTGGGTGGGCACGTGGGTGACGGCGATCAGGCGCACCCGCTCGTCCATCATCGAGCGCAGCGCCTCGACCGAGAGCTGCCCGTGCTCGTCGTCCGGGACGGTCTCGACGCTGACCCCGTACCGGTGGGCGGTCTGCAGGAAGGCGATCGCGTTGGAGGCGTACTCGGCCCGGGCGGTGAGGATGCGGTCGCCGGGGGCGAAGCGCAGGGCGTAGAAGGCCATGTCCCAGGCGCGGGTGGCGTTCTCCGTGACGGCGATCTCGTCGCGGTCGGCGCCGAGCAGGCGGGCCAGCGCGTCGTAGGTGTGCTCGATCCGGTCCTGGGCGGCGGCCGCGGCCTCGTAGCCGCCGATGGTGGCCTCCAGCTCCAGGTGGGAGGTGACGGCGTCCAGGGTCCGCCGGGACATCAGGGCGGCACCGGCGTTGTTGAGGTGCGCCTTGTGGGCGCAGCCCGGGGTGTCCCGGCGGAGCGACTCGATGTCCATGTCCGTGCTGCCTCTTCCGGTAGGGGACGTGCGTGCCGCACACCACCATCCCAGACCGGGGGCGCGGGAGGGAGGGGAGGCCGAACGGTGGCAGGACGGCGGGCGGACGGGTGAAAGGGGCCAGTGGGCCGAGCCGGTGACCTATGGTCAGCTCTTTCGCGGACCGGCTGCTCCGTTGGGACGGGGGGCGTTGCCCTGGGTGGCCGGAGCGCGGGGTGGCGAAGGAGCGGGGTCCGGCGAGGTCACGGGCGGGGCGGTCATCTCTTTGGGTGGCGGGCGATTTGTGCCGAATTCTCCCGGGGCGGAGAGTGGGCGGCCGTCCCCATCCCAGGCCGCCGCCTGGGGCCCTTCCCGAGAGCGAGGCGATCCGCATGTCCGTGCCACCCGTCCCCTTCGCACCGGGGAGACTCCCCGGACTCGGCCACGCACCGGCCCTGCTCCGCGACCCGCTCGGCTTCCTCGGCTCGCTCTCCCGCACCGGGGAGGTGGTCCGGATCGGCCTCGGCCCGCGCACCGTCCACGTGGTCACCAGCCCCGCCCTGGTGCACGCCCTGCTCACCCCGCTGGCCCGCACCTGCCCGCGCGGCGCCGTGCAGCAGACCCTGCGGGACGCCTTCGGCGACGGCCTGCTGATGAGCGAGGGAACCGCCCACCGCGACCGCCGGCGCTCGCTCCAACCCGCCTTCACCGCCGAGCGGGTGGCCGGGTACGTCCCGCTGGTGGAACGCCTGGCCCGGGAGCGGATCGGCGCCTGGCAGCCCGGCCGCACCGTGGACGTGGCCCGGGAGATGAACCACCTCGCGCTGGAGATCGTCACCGGTGCCCTCTTCGGTGCCCGGCTGCGCCCCGCCCACACCGGCGCCTTCCACCGGGCCCTGCCCGAACTGGTGAAGGGTCAGATCATCCAGTCGCTCTGGCCGCACCCGGCGCTGGCCCGCCTCCCGCTGCCGGTCAACCGCCGCTTCGCCGCCGCCGTCCGGGTGCTCAACCGGGTGGTCGACCAGGCCGTCCGCACCCCGTCCGACGACGAGGCCGGACCGCTGCTCGCCCTCCTGCGCACCGTCACCGACCCGGCCACCGGCCGCCCGCTCGACGAGCACGCCGTCCGCTCCGAGGCCATCGCCATGTTCGGCGCCGGCACCGAGACGGTCTCCACCACCCTCAGCTGGCTCTGCCAGGAGCTGCTCGACCATCCCGAGGTGCATCGCGAGCTGCTCGCCGAGCTCGACCAACAGCTGCGACCCGGGGAGGAGTTGAGCATCGAGACGATCGAACGGCTGCCCTACCTGCGCCGGGTGCTGCGCGAGGTGCTCCGGCTGCACGCCCCCAACGCCTTCCTGATGCGCACCGCCGCCGAACAGGTCCGGCTCGGCCCGTACACCGTCCCGGCCGGGGCCGAACTCCTGTACAGCCTCACCGCCCTGCACCGCGACCCCTCCCGCCACACCGACCCGCTGCTCTTCGACCCGGACCGCCCGCTCTCCACCGAACGGCACGCCTTCCTGCCCTTCGGCGCCGGCAAGCACCGCTGCATCGGCGAGGCCTTCGCCTGGATGGAGCTGGCGGTGGTCGCGGTCACCCTGCTGCGGACCTGGCGGCTGCGGCCGGTGGCCGGGGCCAGGGCCCGCGAGGTGGTGTGGACGACGGTGCAGGCCCAGGGGGTCCGGCTCAAGCCCGAACGGCTGACGGCCCGTCTGCTGCCCGCACCCGCGAGCGCTCCCGCCGCCGAGGGGCCCGCCGCCGAGGCGCCCGCCTTCGAGAGACCGGCCCGGCGCGGCGCCCCGGCGGGACGCCGGTGAACTCCGCGCTGGAGGCCCGCAGTCAGGAGGAGCTCCGGCACCAGGACTGGCTGCTCCGGCACGGACTGATCCGCCGGCACGGGCTGGAGCGCTACCGGGCCTACGGCCTACCGGAGTTGATCGACCTCAGCTACCCCGGAGCCCCCGCGCGGGAGCGCCGGCTGCTGCTGGACGTGCTCGGCTGGTTCACCCTGCTGGACGACCACTTCGACGGACCGATCGGCCACCACCCGCCCAGCGCGGGCGAGTTCACCGGCCGCCTGATCGCCGTCACCAGGGCCGCGGGCCGGCCGAGGGTGCCGCTGCTGCCCCCGGCCGACCGGGGCGACGCCCTGCTCGGGGCGTGGACGGAGCTCTGGTACCGCCAGTGCCTGGGGCGCAGCCGCCGCTGGCGCAGGCGCGCGGCCCGGGACTGGGCCGACTGTCTGCGCACCTTCGTCACGGAGACCGAGCACCGCAGCCGGGGCACCCTGCCCGGCGGGCTGCCGGCCGTGCTGATGCGCCGGCACGCCAGCTGCCTCTACCCGTTCATGAACCTGCTGGAGCGGGTGGCCGACCGCGAACTGCCCCGCGGGCTCTGCCTGCGGGCGGACTGGAGACGGCTGCGCGCGCAGACCGCCGACGCGGCCACGCTGATCAACGACCTGTTCTCGCTGGAGCGGGAGGAGAGGCAGGGCAACGGGTTCAACACCGTCACGCTGCTGCGCCGGGAGTTCGGGCTGAGCCGGGAGACGGCCCGGCGGGTGGTGGCGGACCGGACGGCGGGGCTGCGGGCCGAGAGCGAGCTGCTGCGCAGCGGGCTGGTGCTGCGTCACCCGGGTGCCCGCTGGTACCTGGAGGGGACCAGGCAGCTGGTGGACGGGGTGTACGCCTGGACGAGTGCGAGCCGGCGCTACCGCTCGTCCTGAGACGGGTGCGGTTCCGGCGGCCGCGCCGTGGTGGTGCCCCCCGCTCCACCACCACGGCGCGGCGGGGCGTCAGCGCAGCGGGCCGAACAGCCAGTTCCCCGGGGTGTCCGCCTCCTCGCTGGTGTAGTACTCCTCGACGGCGTGGCAGACCTGGTTGAGGCTGATCGCGCCGTCCCCGTCGGTGTCGAGCATGGTGAAGGCGACCTCGAGCTTCTCCTGCTTCAGGCCCAGCGTGCGGCCGTACATGGTGATGAACTGCTCGCGGCTGAGCCACCCGTCGTCGTCGGTGTCGCACAGCTCCAGCCAGGCCCGGAGCATGGTGTTCATCCGCCCGAGGAAGCCGGCCCGGTCGGTGGCGACGGCCTTGCGGACCCCGGCCCGCCACTCCTCGCGGTCGATGGAGCCCTTGTGGGCGGTGTCCATCGGGATCAGGTCGATGTCCCAGAGGGCGGCGAAGGCGCCCTCCAGGCGGGCCACCACGCTGAGCGAGTGGCTGTCGAAGGCCGAACTCAGGCGCGAGGCCAGCGAGATCAGGTCCTCTTCGCGGATGTGCCCGTCCCGGTCGGTGTCCAACATGTCGAAGGAACGGTCGAGCTTCTGGTCGAGCACGGTGCGCGTGGTCATTCGGGTTCCCCTCCCCGGCCCCTCCGGGCCGTCGGTCGCCCGGGACCTACCCCGGCGGCGGGGGCCGAGTCTCACTCGTTGGAGTGGTTTGACTGATCGTCAGACTGCTTCTCTCCGAGGGGATTTGTGTTCCGCAGGGATTTGAGCAGAGCGATGTCGGCGGCATGCCGAACGCCCTCCACCCGGTCCGGGTCGTGGCGTCCGTCCGGGGTCTCGATCACGAACGGGACGCCCTCGGTCGCGGGGTGGGCGAGCAGCGCCGCGAAGGCGGCCGCGCCGATGTGTCCGGCGCCGATGTTCTGGTGGCGGTCCTTGCGGGCTCCGACCACGTCCATCGAGTCGTTGGCGTGCACCAGCCGCAGGCGGCCGGGGCCGGCTGCGGCGGTGAGCGCGTCCAGCGTCTTGGCGACGCCCTCGGGGTCCGCCAGGTCGTGCCCGGCGGCGAAGGCGTGGCAGGTGTCGAGGCACACCCCCACCTTGGGGTGGTGGTCCAGCGCCTCGACGTAGGCGGCCAGGTCCTCCATCCGGGAGCAGAGCGAGCTGCCCTGCCCGGCGGTGGGCTCCAGCAGCAGCCAGGGTGCGGCCTCGCCGAGCGCGTCGAGCTCGTCCAGCAGGGGACGGACGTCCTCGCGCACCTGGCGCATCGCGGCCGCGTACCGGGAGCCGCCGCCCGGTTCCTGCCCGACGGCGGAACCGGTGTGCACCACCACGCCGAGGGCACCGATCCGGTGACCCCGGCTCAGCGAGTGGCGCAGGGAGTCGGCCGAGCGCTCCCGGGTCGCGGTGCTGTCCGAGCCGAAGTTGATCAGGTAGGGCGCGTGCACGTAGGCCGGGATGCCGGACTCCGCGCACGCCGCCCTGAACTCCTCGTCGCGGGCCGGGTCGCCGGACGGCGTGGCCCAGCCGCGCGGGTTGGCGACGAAGACCTGCACGGCCTCGGCGCCGACCCGCTCCGCGTACGCCAGCCCGGTGCCGACCAGTCCGCGGCCGGCCACCGGTACGTGGGCGCCGACGGGGTTGCGGAGGACGGGTGGGGCGGGCGGAGCTGCGTGGTTCATGGCCCCGAGGGTAGCCGGGCCGTCGTCCGGATCGACGGCCAGGACCCGGGGGCGGGTCGGTGTGGGGGGTGGGGCTCAGGCCTGGACCGGACCTCGAAGGGCCTCGATCAGACCCCGGAGGGCCTGGATCAGACCTCGAAGCCCGCGGCCCAGGTGGCGAACGCGGCCCAAGCTGCGGTGCCGAACTCCAGGTGCGGGCCCTGCGGGTCCTTGGAGTCGCGGACCGGGACGACGCCGTGCGCGGCGGAGAGGTTGAGGGCCGGCTGCACGCAGTTGCCGCCGGACGCCCCGCTGTAGCTCGACGACTGCCAGTCAGCTCGGTTCAGCTCGCTGTTCGTCAGCATGGTTCTGGTGCTCCTTAGCTACCTTTTCAACGAGGTTCAGCGACGCTTCGGGTGAGAGTGCGTCGGCCCGAGCCAGGTCGTAGGAGAGTCTCAACTCCCTTACCCGGTCGGGGTTTTCGACCAGCACACCGGTATGCGGCGCCTCGACGTACCCCGTGTCCGGGGTGCCGTCGGTGAAGGACATTAGCGTCATCGAACCCTCCAGCAACGCATGCGCCCCACGGGACGTCTCCAGTACCTGGATCACCACCATTCTTGACCGGACCAGGCCAAGCAGCTTCGTCAACTGATCAGCCATCGTGTCAAAACCGCCCACCGGTCGACGAATGGCATTTTCCGAAAGAAGCCACCACAACAGCGGACGTGTTGGACCGGTGAGCAGTTGTTGTCGTCCCAGGCGCGCTGCGACCTTCTCCTCGATCAGTTCCGGTCGGGCCAAGGGCAATCCGGCTTCGAATACTGCACGCATGTACCCCTCGGTCTGACCGAGCCCGGGGATCAGGTCCCCGCCGTACTCCAGCATCTGGCAGGCCCGGGGCTCGAGTTCGGCGTACGACTTGAAGAAGCTGGGGAACTGGCCGCGGGTCACGTGCGGCCAGAGCTTCGAGAAGATCCCGGCCGCGTCGAGGGTGGCGTCGACCCGTTCGGCGAACTCCCGGGTCGGCGTGCGCCGGCCGGTCTCGATCTGACCGATCAACGACCCGGTGTAGCCGAGGAGATCACCGAGGCCCTCCTGGCTGAGCCGGGCCTTGGTGCGGTGGTCGCGCAGCTCCGAACCGAAGAGCGCCAGCATGGATTCGGACGGGTCGAGCTCACGCGGACTGGGCATCGGTGCAGGGTCCCCCGGTCTGTCGGATCGGTTGTTGGATCGTCACCTCTGGCCTTGGTAGCTCTCCGTGTCGATCCTGTTACCAAGCTAGTCGATCGACTTCCCGGTCGGCAGGACAACGAGGCAGTGCGCGACAACGGAGGTCGGCGATGGGTGAGTTGACGGAGCGGGTGGCCGAGCGGATGCAGGTCCGGGGTGAGTACGGCAGCCGCCGGGACTTCGACCGGGCCGAGTACGTCTCCGGCGCCGCACTGTCCTTCGGCGAGTGCGGGTGTCCGATGCCGGACTGCCCGATCCGGGCGGGCGACGGCGAGCGCCTGCGCCTGGACCGTCGGATGCCCTAGGTACGTCGCCGCGGTGGGCTCGGAAACTGCTTGTGCCGGCCGTGGTGGAGCGGTGATCATCGCCGGATGGACGACGAACCGAGAGAACTGCCCGCGTCCCTGGCCGCGTTGCGGGAGGCCGCCCGTCGAGCCGGGTTCACCATGTCGAGCGAGGCGCGGACCGGGGCGCTGCTCGCGACGCTGGCCGCCGCCCGCCCGGGCGGCCGACTGCTGGAGCTCGGCACCGGGGTCGGAGAAGGCACCGCCTGGCTGCTGGACGGGATGGACGAGAAGGCGTCACTGGTGACGGTGGAGCTGGACGAGGAGCTGCAGGCGGTGGCGCGCGAGCAGTTCGCGGCGGACAGCCGGGTCTCCTTCGTCCGGGCCGACGGCGGCGCCTGGCTGACGGAGTACCAGGGGCCGCTCTTCGACCTGGTCTTCGCGGACACCTGGCCGGGGAAGTTCACCCACCTCGACCGGGCCCTGGAACTGGTCGCCCCCGGCGGCTGCTACCTGATCGACGACCTGCTGCCGCAGCCCGGCTGGCCGGCCGGACACCAGGAGGCCGTGGACGCGCTGCTCGCGGAGCTCGCGGCGCGCCCCGACTTCCGCAGCGTCCGGCTCGACTGGGCCGGCGGACTGCTGCTCGCCGTCCGCCGCTGACCCGGCGTCAGCCGGACGCAGGACCGGCGCCCGCTCCCCGGAGCGCGGCCCAGAAGCCGTCGGCCCCTCCTGGCTGCATCCGGGAGGGGCCGACTCGTGTCCGCAGGCCCAGGGCCTGTCCGGTGGATCCTGCCGGGCGCGCGACGCCGGACCGTCCCGCCCGGACGCGCGCCCGAATCATCCGCGCCCGTCCAGGGCGGGGCCGACTCGGGCGCACGCCCGGACGAGCGCCCGACGCCGCGCGCCGATCCGACGGGATCCGCCGGACGGGCCTTGGGCGTCGGCGGGGCTCAGTGGGTGGTGACGCTGTCGTTCGGGACGGTGCCGGCCACCTTGTCGGACGGGCGGTTCTGGCGCAGCGCCCCCGCGCCGAGCACCATCGCGGCGGTGAGTGCGGTGACCACGGTGAAGGAGACGGTCAGCGAGCTGGCCTGGGCGATGCCGCCGACGATCGCCGGGGCGACCAGGCCGGAGGTGTAGGTGATGGTGGCGACGCCCGCGATGGAGCGGCTCGGGTCACCGCCGGCGCGGCCGGCCGCGGCGAAGGCGAGCGGGACCACCACCGCGATGCCGATGCCGATCAGCGCGAAGCCCGGGATGGCGGCCCACGCCGAGTCGGTGGCGATCACCAGCAGCCCGCCGGCCGTGGCCAGCGAACCGCCGACGCGGACCGAGCGCACCGCGCCGAGGCGCTGCACCAGCAGGTCCCCGAGCAGCCGGGCCACCGTCATGGTCGCCGCGAAGGCGGTGTAGCAGGCGGCCGCCACGCTGGGGGAGGCGCCCGTGACGTCCCGCAGGTAGACGCCGCTCCAGTCCATCGAGGCGCCCTCGGCGAAGACCGCGCAGAAGCCGACCAGCCCGATCGCCAGGGCCGAACGCGGCGGCAGCGCGAAGCGCGGCGGCTCCTCGGCGCCGGGAGCGGGACGGACGTCCAGCAGTCCGCCGCAGACCGCGTAGCCGGCGGCCGCCAGCACCAGCGCGGTGAGCGCCAGCTGGATCCGGGCGTCGAACTGCTGGTGCGCGGCGAGCACGCCGAAGCCGGAGGCCAGCAGGCCGCCGGCGCTCCACATGCCGTGCAGGCCGGACATGATGGAGCGTCCGTAGCGCTGCTCCACCTCGACGCCCTGGGCGTTCATCGCCACGTCCGACATGCCGGAGGTGCCGCCGTAGACCAGCAGGGCCAGGAAGAGCGTCGGCAGGTTGACGGCCGTCGCGGGCAGCGCCAGCGACAGGCACCAGAGCACCAGCAGCCAGCGGACGGCCGCGAGGGCCCCGTACCGGTGCACGATCCGGCCGGCCAGCGGCATGGCGAGCGAGGCGCCGACCGCCGGGGCGACCAGGGCCAGACCGAGCTGACCGGGGCTCAGGTCGAGGTGGTCCTGGAGCCACGGGATGCGGCTGACGAAGCTGCCGGTGACGGCACCGTGCACGGCGAAGACCAGGGCGATCCGCACCCTGGCGCGGCGGACCTGCTGACCGGACTCCATGGTCTCCATGGTGAGGCGTCCCCCTTAGGACTGACGGAACGAGCGGGTGGTGGCAGGGCGATAAGCTATCAGGAAGGGAACCTGATAGATAGCTCTGGAAGGATGCGGTCCCATGACCATCGCGCGCACGGCCACGCCGAGCACCGCCCGCGCCATCAACGACCGCCTGGCGCTCGACCTGCTGCTGGCCCAGGGGCCGCTCACCGCCACCGAGCTGCGCGGGCTGACCGGCCTCTCCCGGCCGACCGTCGCCGACCTGCTGGAGCGGCTCCAGCGCGGCGGCCTGGTCACGGTGGCGGGGGAGAGCGGCGAGCAGCGCCGCGGGCCGAACGCCCGGCTCTACGCCCTGGTCGCCGACCGGGCCCACCTGGCCGGGATCGACGTCCGGGCCACCGGGGTCACCCTGGTGGTGGCCGACCTGACGGGCCGTACGGTGGCCACCGCCGAGGTGTCGGCCGGGCCGGAGCACGGGGCGGATCTGACGGGCCGTACGTTGAAGGCGCTGGCGGAGGCCTGCGCCGGGGCCGGGGTGCGGCGGCTGCACACCGTCGCGGTCGGTGCCCCCGGGGTGGTGGACCCGGCCACCGGGGAGCTGCACAACTCCGGCCAACTGCCGCGCTGGCACGCCGAACTGCTGGCCGGCCTGCGGGCCCAGCCGGAGACCGAGGTGCTGCTGGAGAACGAGGTCAACCTGGCCGGGATCGCCGAGCACCGGATCGGCGCCGCCCAGGGGCGCGAGGACTTCGTGCTGTTCTGGCTAGGCCACGGCACCGGCGCCTCGGTGGTGCTCGGCGGCCGGCTGCGCCGGGGTGCCTCCGGCGGCACCGGGGAGATCGGCTTCCTGCCGGTGCCCGGCACCGGCGGGCTGCCCACCGCCGACGGCTGCGACAACGGCTTCGACTCCACGGTCAGCAGCCGCGCGGTCTGCGAACTGGCCCGGGAGCACGGGCTGACCGTGCCGCCGGGCGGCCCGGTGGAGCAGGCCGAGGGCGTGCTGCGGGCCGCCGTGGAGGCGGGTGGGGCCGCGGGGGCCGGCGGGTCCGCGGAGGCGGCCTTCCTGACGGAGCTGGCCGAACGGATCGCGATCGGGGTGGCGGCGGTCTGCGTGGTGCTCGACCCGGGCTGCGTGGTGCTCGGCGGGGAGCTCGGCCGGGCCGGCGGGGCGGAGCTGGCGGCGCTGGTGGAACGCCGGCTGGCGGGCCTGTGCCCGTTCACCACCGAGGTGCGGCCCGGTGCGGCCGGGGGCGGCGCCGTCCTCGCGGGCGCGGTGCTCACCGCCGGCGACGCGGTCCGCCGCGACTTCTTCGGCGAGCCCTGACCGCAACCCGGGTCTGACGCGGGTTCAGGGGACGAGGCTGCGGGGCCGGGCCGGGGGTCAGGCGGCGGGGGAGCGCAGGGCCGGCATGCCCAGGGCGACGGCGGCGAGCAGGCCCGCGACCACCACGACCGTCACCAGCAGCCCGCCCAGCACCCGGCGGACCGAGCGCGGCTCGGGCTCCGGCGGGGTGACGTTGCTCTGGTAGCGCTCCGCCTCGGCTATGAAGGCGAACGGGACGGGCTCGGGTGCCATGCTCTGCTGCTCCTGGATCGCTCGGGTTCCACTGACCGTTCTGTCCAGTTTAAGCCCGGTAAAACCCTGACTGGCCGTTACCTGACGCCGCCCCGGATGCGGCAGGATGATCCCGGTACTGCCCACCCTCGTGTCAGGAGCCCCGCATGGCCGACCGGCCGGTCCACCCCTACCGCATCGGCGAGGCCGCCGCGCTGCTCGGCGTCAGCACCGACACGGTGCGCCGCTGGGTGGATGCCGGGCGGGTGGCGGCGGAGCGGGACGAGCACGGTCACCGGATCATCGGCGGCGCCGAACTGGCGGCCTTCGCCCGGGAGTTGGCCAAGCCGGAGAACGCCGAGGCGGAGGGTCGCCCGTCGTCCGCGCGCAACCGCTTCCCCGGCATCGTGACCGAGGTACTGCTCGGCGACGTGGCCGCCCAGGTGGAGATCCAGGCCGGGCCGTTCCGGGTGGTCTCGCTGATCAGCCGGGAGTCCGCCGAGGAACTGCGGCTGGTGCCCGGGGCTCGGGCCACCGCGGTGATCAAGTCCACCAACGTCGTGGTGGAGCGCGGTTGATGGCCGTCGCCCGTGCCCTCGCCGTCGCCCACCGGGGCGACCCGTACCGCTTCCGCGAGAACACCCTGCCCTCCGTCGAGTCGGCCTTCGCCGCCGGGGCCGACGCGGTGGAGGTCGACGTCCAGCTCACCCGCGACGGCGTCCCGGTGCTGCTGCACGACCTGACGCTGCGCCGGCTCTGGGAGGACCAGCGCCCGATCGGCTCCGTCACCCTCGCCCAGCTGGAGGAGATCGGTGCGCCGGGGATGCGGGTCCCGACCCTGGCCGAGGCACTGAAGGCCGCCGCCGCGTACCCCGGCGCCCGGATGCTGCTCGATCTGGACGGCCCGGGCCCGGCCGCCGCCGCGCACGAGGTGGTGCGCGGGCTGGGAGCCGAGCGCTCCACCGGCTGGTGCGGGCCGGCGTCCGCGATGCTGGCCGTCCGTGCGCTCGACCCGGCGGCCGAGCTGGCGCTGACCTGGAAGCTCCCGCAGCAGCCCGCCGCCACCCTGCTGGCCGACCTGCGCCCGCGCTACCTCAACCCGCCGTTCGGCCTGCTGGACGCGGACTACGTCCGGGCCGCCGCGGACAGCGGACTGGCCGTCAGCACCTGGACCGCCGACCGCCGCCGCACCATGGTCCGGCTGCTGGCCCTCGGGGTGGCCTCCGTGACCAGCAACCGCATCGGGCTGTTGCGCAGGGTGGTGGACGGCGCGCGGTAGCCGGCCGCCGATCCGGACATTCCGTCAGATCCTGTGATCAGATGGACGGATCAGGCACGGGTGGCGGGAGGCGGCGGCATGGCAGTGGAGCCCGGTACCGAGGCGGAGCGGCCGCCCGAGGACTTCCGGCCGCCCTACCTGATGCTCCCGCCGACCGTCCGGGCGGCCGCCGCCTGGTCGGTGGCGGTGGTCCTGTTCATCACCGTGGCCGCCCTGGTCGTCTACGCCCTGGTGGCCCTGCGGGCCGCCACCATCCCGGTGATCCTCTCGCTGCTGGCCACCGCGCTGCTCTACCCCGTGATGCCCTGGCTGGTCCGACGCGGCGTCAAGCGCGGCCTGGCCGCCGCCCTCACCTGCGCGGTGCTGGTGCTGGCGGTCGCCGCCGTGCTCACCCTGCTCACCAACTCCCTGGTGCACAGCGCCCCGCAGATCGCCGCCTCGCTGCGCGAGACCGGCCAGCGGATCGCCGACTGGCTGGGCCCGGCCGGGGAGAAGATCCAGTCCGGCCTCTCCTCGGCGGCCGGCACCGGCAGCACGGTGGTGGGGCAGCTGGCCAACGGGGTGCTCTCCGGCATCGGCGTGCTCACCCAGCTGGTCACCGGCGGGGTGCTGGCGCTCGCCCTGGTCTTCTTCTTCCTCCGGGACGGGCACCGCACCGGGGACGCGGTGCGCGGCGTGCTGCCGGAGCGTCAGGCCGAGCTGGTGATCGCCTGCGGACAGCAGGCCTTCAGCGCGATGGCCGGCTTCATGCGCGGCACCACCCTGATCGCCCTGATCGACGCCACCTTCATCACCATCGGCCTGCTGATCCTCGACGTCCCCGGTGCCCCCGGCCTCGGCGCGCTGGTCTTCATGGGCGCCTACATCCCCTTCGTCGGCGCCTTCCTGTCCGGCACCGTGGCCGTCCTGGTCGCCCTGGCCGACGGCGGGCTGGGCACCGCGATCTGGACCCTCGGCGTGGTGCTCGCGGTCCAGATGATCGAGGGCAACGTCCTCCAGCCGATCATCCAGAGCCGCACCGTCGAGCTGCACCCCGCCACCATCATGATCGCAGTGGTGGCCGGCTCCGGGATCGCCGGCATCCTCGGCGCCCTGCTCGCCGTCCCGGTCTGCGCCGCCGGCCTCGGCATCGTGTCGGTCCTCCGGGGCACCGTCGGCCGGCGCCACCGGGGCGCTAAGGTCGACGACGAGTAGAACCGACGGCCGATCAGGAGCGGGTACGACGTGGAGTTCCGGACCGACACCTTGCTGGGTGCCCCGTACGAGGCGGCCGAGCTGCCGCTGGCCGCCGACGAGGAGGGCGCCGTCAGCGCCACCCTGGTCCGCCGGCTGCTGCCCGGATCGCGGCGCGCGGTGCTGTACGTGCACGGCTACGTGGACTACTTCTTCCAGACCCACCTGGCCGACCACTTCGCCGAGCTCGGGTACTCCTTCTACGCACTCGACCTGCGCAAGTACGGCCGCTCCCTGAGGCCCCATCAGTCGCCGAACTTCATCACCGACCTGGCGGCCTACGACGAGGAGCTGGACGAAGCGGTCCGGATCGTCCGGGAGCAGGACGGCCACACGCGGCTGCTGGTCAACGGCCACTCCACCGGCGGCCTGATCACCGCCCTCTGGGCCTCCCGGCGGGCCGGGCGCGGAGTCGTGGACGGGCTCTTCCTCAACAGCCCCTTCCTCTCCATGCCCGCCGCCCCCGCCGTGCGCACCCTCGGCGCCCCCCTGATCGACGCCGTCGGCCGGGCCTCCGCCACCCGCAAGCTCCCCAGCTCGCTCAACCCGCACTACGTGCACAGCCTGCACCGCGACCACCGCGGCAGCTGGGACTTCGACCTCACCCTCAAGCCCGCCGAGGGCTTCCCGCTCTACGCCGGCTGGCTGGCCGCGATCCAGCGCGGCCACCGCGCCGTCCGGGCCGGGCTCCGGGTCGACTGCCCGGTGCTGCTGATGGCCTCCACCGCCTCCATCAGCACCACCCGCTGGGACCCGGCGCTGCACCGCAGCGACGCCGTGCTGCGCGCCGACGACATCTCCGCGCTCGCCCCCCGCCTCGGACGGCACGTCACCACCGTGCGGATCCCGGACGGCATGCACGACCTGGTGCTCTCCGGCGAGGCCGCCCGGGGGCGGGTCTTCGCCGAGCTGGACCGCTGGCTGGCCGCCTACCTCCCGGCCGACGACGCGGTGCAGGCGTGAGCCTGGTGACCGGGGAGGAGCGGCTGCCGGTCGAGCGGGTCACCGACCTCGGCCGGGCCAAGCTGATGCCCGACCTGGACCACGAGCAGGGCTGGCTGCTCACCCTGGACGGCACCCCGCAGTCGTACGTCGACCTGGCCGACCCGGGCCACCTCGAGTTCGAGTACACCCAGCGGATCGCCCACCTGCTGGACGCCCTCGCCCCCGCCGGTGAGCCCCTCACCGCCCTGCACCTGGGCGGCGGAGCCCTCACCCTGCCCCGCTACCTGGACGCCACCCGGCCCGGCTCGACGCAGCGGGTGGTGGAGGTGGACGGCCCGCTGGTGGAGCTGATCGGCAGTCAGCTGCCCTGGCCCGCCTCGATCGAGGTGACCGTCGGCGACGCCCGCGAGGCGCTCGCCGCAGCCGCCCCGGGCGCCGCCGACGTGGTGGTGGCGGACGTCTTCCACGGCTCCCGCACCCCCGCCCGGCTCACCTCGGTCGAGTTCGTCCGGCTGGCCGCCGCCGCCCTGGCCCCCGGCGGCTGCTACGCCGCCAACCTCGCCGACGGCCCGCCGCTGGCCTTCGCCAAGGCCCAGGCGGCCACCCTGCGCGCGGTCTTCCCGCACGTCTGCCTGGCCGCCGAGCCCTCCGTGCTGCGTGGACGCCGCTACGGCAACGTCCTGCTGATCGGCTCCGACCGGCCGCTGCCCGAGGCCGAACTGACCCGGCGGCTGGCCGCCGACGTCTTCCCGGCCCGGCTCTGCCCCCAGGACGAACTGACTCGCCTGGTCGGCCGCACCGCCCCGGTCACGGACGCGGACGCCACCGACTCGCCGCCCCCGCCCGAGGGGGCCTTCAGCATCGGCTGACGGGGCGGCCGGTCGGCTCGCTCGGCTCGTCCTGACGGACCGTCGGGCGGCCGGGTCGGAGGTGGCGGCCGGGGCCGGCGCAGCCGCGTGACGTCGGCGGGGCGGCTCGCTCGGGGGCGCGCCGGCGGGCGGTCGGAAGGACGGGCCCGAAGGAGGCGGCTTCCTCCGGCGGAGCCGTGCCGGGTCGGCTGACCGGCCGTCAGCCGCCCGTGGTGTCGGCCCGTCGGTGCGGGCCGGATGCGGCACCCTGAGGAGATGGAACAGCTCTCCGCGATCCCGGAGACCGCGCTGTGGACCCTCCACCACCGCGCGGTGGCGGCCCGTCAGCCCGGCACCGCCTTCCACGACCCCAAGGCCGTGGAACTCACCGAGCGGTTGGACTTCCCCTTCGCCGAGCGCTTCGGCAGCGGCCAGGGCCTGGGCAGCCGGATGCAGCGGCGCCGGGTCGAGCTGGTCGACGGCGAGGTCGCCGACTTCCTGCGGCGCAGTCCGCGCGGCACCGTGGTCTGCCTCGGCGACGGCCTGGAGACCCAGTACTGGCGGGTCGACAACGGCCGGGCCCGCTGGCTCTCGGTCGACCTGCCGGAGGCGGTCGAGCTGCGCGCCCGGCTGCTCCCGCCCGGGCCCCGGCAGCGGCTGCTGCCCTGCTCGGCCACCGACCCGGCCTGGCTGGACGAGGTGGACCCCGAACACGGCGTGATGGTCGTCGCCCAGGGCCTGCTGATGTACCTGCGTCCCGGCGAGGTGGGCGAGCTCTTCGACCGCTGCGCCGAGCGCTTCCCGGGCGGGACGCTGGTCTTCGACTCGATCCCGCACTGGTTCAGCCGGGCCACCCTGCGGGGCGTCTCCCGGAGGGCCGGGTACCGGGTGCCGCCGATGCCCTGGTCGGTCGGCGGCCGTGAGCTGCTGCGCGATCCGCGGACGGTGCCGCTGGCCGCCCGGCACGCCTGGCTGTTCCGGGTGCTGGCGCTGGACCTGCCGGACCGGCGGGCCCGGATCGTCGGCTCGGTCGGCCTGCCGGAGCTGCTCGGCCGGGGCTGACGGCCCGTCCGGGCGAAGGGTCGGCGAGGGCGGGAACCGCCGGGGGCTCCCGTACGTGGGAGTACCCGGGGGACGGGCCGGGTTAGGCTGCCCACGACTTTCTTCGGCACCGCCCACCGGGTGCTGCCCGCCCACGGAGGGATACCGACCTTGCACCTTGACGTATGGCTGGAGAGCGTGCCGCCCAACGCGGTCTACGCCCTGGTCGGAGTGATCATCCTGTTGGAGAGCCTGGGCATCCCGCTGCCCGGCGAGATCGCCCTGGTGACTGCCTCGGTGCTGGCCGCCAGTGGTGTGGTCAATCCCTGGGGCGTGGCGATCTGCGCGATCGTCGGCGCGATCGTCGGCGACTCGATCGGGTACTCGATCGGGCGCAAGGGCGGCAAGCCGCTGTTCGAGAAGGTCGGGAGGAAGTTCCCCAAGCACTTCGGGCCCGACCACCTGGCCACCGCCGAGCGCTCGTTCCAGAAGTGGGGCATGTGGGCGGTCTTCTTCGGCCGCTTCATCGCCCTGCTGCGGATCTTCGCCGGGCCGCTGGCCGGTGCCCTGAAGATGCCGTACTGGAGGTTCCTGATCGCCAACGTGCTCGGCGGCATCGTCTGGGCCGGCGGCACCACCTGGCTGATCTACACGGTCGGCAAGGTCGCCGAGCACTGGCTGAAGTCCTTCTCCTGGGTCGGCCTGATCGTGGCCGCCCTCGGTGGGCGGCCTCTCCGCCCTGATCCTGAAGCGCCGCGCCGCCAAGAACCGCGCCGCCCACCCCGAGACCAGCGGCGGCACCCCCGCCCCGGAGCCGGTGGCCAGCGCCGACTGACCGTCAGCCCCCTCCCCGACCGCCGGGTCCCGTTCGTCGGGCCCGGCGGTCGGCGTTCCGGCGGTCGGCGTTCCCGGCGGTACTAGGCTGACGATCAGTCGACGACCTAGGAGGACCCGGTGGGCCAGGACCAGTGGACCAGGGTGGACGAGTACTTCAGCGAGACCCTGATCGGTGACGACCCGGAGCTGACGGCGGCCCAGGCGGCCGCCGACGCGGCCGGGCTGCCGCAGATCGCGGTGGCGCCCAACCAGGGGCGGATGCTGCAGCTGTTCGCCCGCTCGATCGGGGCGAAGCGGATCCTGGAGGTCGGCACCCTCGGCGGTTACAGCGCCATCTGGCTGGGCCGGGCGCTGCCCGAGGACGGGCGGATGCTCACCCTGGAGCTCGACCCCGCGCACGCCGAGGTGGCCCGGGGCAACCTCGAACGGGCCGGGCTGGCGAAGCGGGTGGAGGTCCGGCTCGGCCGGGCCGCCGACACCCTGGCCGAGCTGGCGGCGGAGGGCGTCGAGCCCTTCGACTTCTTCTTCATCGACGCCGACAAGGTGAGCAACCCCGACTACGTCGCCTGGGCCGTCGACCACTCCCGCCCCGGCACCCTGATCGTGGTCGACAACGTGGTGCGCGGCGGCGCGGTCGCCGACGCGGACTCCACCGACCCGGCCGTGCTCGGCACCCGCCGCCTGCACGAGCAGCTGGCCGCCGAACCCCGGGTCACCGCCACCTCCGTGCAGACCGTCGGCGTCAAGGGCTACGACGGCTTCACCCTGATCCGGGTCGAGCGGTGACCGCCGTGCGGATAGGACTGCTGGGCACCGGCCCCTGGGCGCAGCGGGTGCACGCCCCGGCCCTGGCCGGGCACCCCGAGGTGGAGTTCGCCGGTGTCTGGGGCCGGCGCCCCGCCGCGGCGGCCGAGCTGGCGCAGCCGTACGGCGTGCCGGTCTTCGAGGACGTCGACGAGCTGCTCGCCTCGGTGGACGCGGTCTCCATCGCGCTGCCGCCGGCCGTCCAAGCCGAGTACGCCGTGCGGGCCGCCGAGGCCGGCAAGCACCTGCTGCTCGACAAGTCCGTCGCCCTGACGGTCGACCAGGCGCGGGCGGTGGTCGGGGCCGCCGAGCGCGCCAAGGTCGCCTCCGTGGTCTTCTTCACCCTGCGCTACCACCCCGACATCGCCGACTGGCTCGGCGAACAGGGCGCCCGCGACGGCTGGTTCACCGCCCGCGCGGAGTGGTTCGGCTCGGTCTTCGCCCCCGGCAGCGGCAGCCCGTACGCGGACTCGCCCTGGCGGCGGGAGAAGGGCGCCCTCTGGGACGTCGGCCCGCACGCCCTCTCGGTGCTCCTCCCGGTCCTCGGCGACGGCGAGGTGGTCTCGGCGTCCACCGGCCCCCTGGACACCGTCCACCTGGTGATCCGTCACGCCGCCGGTGCCCTGAGCAACCTGACGCTCAGTCTGACCATGCCGGTCGCGGGTGCGGTGGAGGGCGTGGTTCTGGAGCTGCGCGGCGAGGCCGGCCGCTTCCTGATGCCCGAGCGCCACGAGAGCCCGCAGGAGGCCTACGCCCGCTCGGTCTCGGCGCTGCTGCGCTCGGCGGCGGACGGCACCGCGCACCCCTGCGACGCGGCCTTCGGCCTGCGGGTGGTCGAACTGCTCTCGGACGCCGAGCGGTTGATGCGCTGAGCACCACCGGGGGCCGGCGGCTCGCCGCGCGCCCGCGCCGCGAGCCGCCGACCCCCGCCGACCCCCGCCGGGCTCTGTCCGGTGCCTCAGATGCCGAAGGCCGCCGGGTAGTGGACCAGGCCGGAGGGCAGTGGGTCACCCGGGGTGAGGGCGAGGGCCATCAGGGCCTCGTCGGGGACCTCGATGGAGAGCTTGATGCCGTGCTGGGAGGCGCGCTCGAAGCCGAAGCGCGGGTAGTAGGTGGGGTGGCCGAGGACCACGACGTGGCGCTCGCCCAGGGCGGCGGCCGCGCGGAGGGCGGCGCGGATCGCGGCGGCTCCGGCGCCGGTGCGCTGGTGGGAGGGGAGCACCGCGCAGGGGGCCAGGGCGAGGGCCGGGGTCCCGTCGATGTGACAGCGGGTCAGCAGGGCGTGCCCGACCGGGCGGTCCTCCTCGTCGACGGCGACCAGGGAGAGACCGTCGATCCAGGCGGTGGGGTCGGCGCGCAGGGCGTCGACCAGGTCGGCCTCGCCCGGGGTGTCGAAGGCGGCCAGGTTGATCGCGCGTACGGCGTCGGCGTCGGCCGCGGTCTCGGCGCGGGTGGTCCAGATGGTGGTGCTCATGGTGTCCGAACCTAACCGACCGGGCCCGGAACGGGCGAGGCGCCGCGCCCGGGGTGGGGGTCCCGGGCGCGGCGCTGGGTGCGGGCTCAGCCCCAGGGGGACGGAGCCGGCGGGGTGACCACCGGCGGGCGGTCGTCGCAGGTGATCGTGTTCGGCAGCTCCCAGGGGGCGAGCCAGGGGCCGGTGGTGCCGCCGCCGTCGTTGCCGCCGAGGTCGGTGAGGGCGAACTCGGAGCCGGCCGGGGTGAAGTGGAAGGTGCCGCAGTTGTTGACGCCGACCGCGCCGACGTTGCGGGCGTCCACGTTCTCGAAGGTGGCCGAGCCGGCGGCCCGGGCGCTGAGCACGGAGGTGCCGGTGCCGTCGATCCGCAGGTCCTTGAACTTCAGGCCGTCGATGGAGACCTGGTCCTTGACCGGCCAGTCGGAGACCAGCATCAGGGCGTTGTAGGTGGAGTCCAGCAGGTGGTCACCGGTGACCCGGACGTCGGCGGAGATCGAGCGGTCCAGGGCGTAGAACCAGATCGCGCCCAGCCCGATCTTCCAGTTCAGCTCGTACGTGCCGCCGCGCACCGTGGTGTTGTCGGTGATCAGCAGCTGCCCGGCGAAGGGCTCGGCGCCGAACCGCGAGCCCGCGTGGATGGCGCTGCCCTCGCGGACCGGGTCGGCGACCAGGTTGTTCGAGAGGGTAGTGTCGGTGCCGCCGTAGATCGCGATGCCGTTGGCGAGGACGGGGGACTGCACCGTGTTGTGGTCGAAGACGTTGCGCGCGTTCGCGGTCTTCTCCGACCACATCGCCAGGCCGTCGTCGCCGGTGTTGCGGACGAAGTTGTCGGCGACCACGGAGTCCGTCACGGCGGTGTGGAAGTTGAGGCCGTCGGCGATCTGGTCGGCGATGACGTTCCCGGTCACCTTCAGCCGGGCCATCGGACCGTCCAGCCAGAGTCCGACCTTGGTGTGGTGCAGGTAGAGGCCGGAGACGGTGGAGTCGCTGAGCGCGCCGCCGATCGCGTTGACCTGGTCGGTGTCGATCCGCTCGCGGACGTCGCCCTCGATCGCGAAGCCGGACAGGTGCACGTTGCGGCTGCCGCCCTCGGCGGCGCTCTTGCCGTACAGGCCGACGCCGGTGTGCACCGAGCCGTCCGGGGCGGGCTGCGGGAGGGTGGTCTGACGCCCCTTCAGCACGGTGTACCAGCTGCCGGCGCCGACGACGGTGACGTCGTCCACGGTGATGTGCCGGTTGACCTGGTAGGTGCCCGGCGGCAGGTAGACCTTGAGGCGGCTGCGCTGGGCGAAGGCGATGGCGCGCTCGATCGCGGGCGCCGAGTCGCGGCGGCCGGTCGGGTCGGCGCCGAAGGCCAGCACGTTGGCGGCGAAGGGCTCGACGTGCGGGGCGCCGACCAGTTGGGAGTCCAGCAGGTCGACGACGGTCCACTCGGCGGCGTTCGCGGTGCGGGGGACGGTCAGGCGGACCACGTCGCCGGCCTTGTACCGCTTGCCGAGCAGCAGTCGCTGCTCGTCGTAGAAGTGGCTGGGCCGGAACGGCTTGTCGACCACCGGAGCCGGGGTGGTGGCGGCCGGGACGCAGCCGCACTCGGTGATCCACCAGTCGGGGTGCAGGAGTTCGGCCTGCGGGTCGTTGGAGAACGGGTACTGGTTGTAGAGCCAGGAGTACTCGGAGGTCAGCGTCATGGTGCGGCGGTCCTTGCCGTTGACGGTGACGTCCAGCGGGCTGGTGATGCCGCCGCCCCGGGGCGCGTCCGGGATGCTGTAGCGGACGGTGATCGCGTCGGCCGCCGCGGGGAGGGTGAACTCCACGTACTGACCCGGGGTCAGCTTCACCGCCTGCCTGCCGCTGGCCTCGGAGGGCAGCGTGTAGGCGGTGCGGTCGGGCCCGATCCGGGTGCCGGTGGTGACGGCCGACTCGGCCTCCTGCTCGGCGAAGGGGACCCGGGCGCCGCGCCCCTCGGTGAGTGCGGGGGCCAGCCCGGCGCGGGTGAGCACGGGGGACGGGGCGGTCGCCGGGGCGGCGTCGGCGGTGCCGCCGAGCAGCGGGCTGAACAGGAGCAGCGTCGCGGAGAGCGGTGTGACCGCCCTGCGGAGGTTCCGGGCCATCAGGTGCCTGTCTCTGGAGGGGGATTGGCACGTGACAGTAGGGCCTCCACAGGGGAGTCCACAAGATTCTTGCGCTGGATTGTTTCAGTTATGCGCTCCAGGCGTCACATTTTTGCGCATCGGGTCAGCTGCGGCGGCCGCGGCGGGAGAGGCGGAACAGGACGAATCCGGAGATCAGGGTGACGGCGGCCGTCAGCGTGGCGAGCGCGACGCCGGCGCCGGTGTGCGGGAGCAGGCCGCCCTGGTCCGGGGCCGGGCTGGGGGAGGGGTCGGGCGAGTGCGACGGGTCCGCAGTCGGGCTGCCGCTCGGGTCCGGGGTGGGGCTGGCGCTCGGGGAGGGGCTGGGCGAGGGGTGGTCCACCACGACCGTGGCCGTGCAGGCCGGGTCGGTGGAGCCGCTCGGGCAGTTGCCGCCGGCCCGGTCGGCCACCGCCGTGTTGACCAGGGAGCCGTCACCGGCCGCAGGCTGACGGACGGTCACGCCGTAGGTGATGGTGGTCCTCGCCGCCGGGGCGAGGCCGCCGGTCCAGCTCAGCACCGGGGCCCGGTAGGACACCTGGCCGGTGGAGGCGGTGGCGTCGCCGCCGTACTCGGCGTCGTCCAGCACCTCGGTCAGGTCGTCGGTGAGGGTGAGCCTGTCGATCGCCACCGTGCCGGTGTTCTCCACCGTCACGGTGTAGGTCACCTTGTCGCCCGGCTCGGCGTCGGCCTTGTCGGCGGTCTTGGTGACGGCGTACTGCGGGGCGGCGGTCACGGTGTTGCGCACCGTGTTGCTGTCGCGCTGCTGGGTGCGGCCGGTCTGGGCGCCGGTGAAGGAGACCGAGCTGGTGTTGTCCAGCTTGGTCCCGGCGGTGGTCGCCGGGTCGACGGTTGCCTTGAAGGAGATCGTGGTGGTGGCGCCCGGTGCCAGGTCGGGGACCTGGCAGGTGACGGTCCGGCCGCCGGCCGCGCAGTCCGGGTTGGACCCGACGACGAAGCTCGCCCCGGCCGGGAGCTCGTCGGTCAGCTCGATGCCGGTGGCGGTGTCCAGGTCCGCGCTGGTGCCGTCGCGGTGCTGGTTGGCCACGGTGAAGGAGTAGGTCACCTGGCCGCCGGCCTGGACCAGCCCGGGCGGGTTGTCGTCGGTGGTGCCCGCCGGGTCGTTGGCCTTGGTGATCCGCAGGTCCGGCTCGACCGCCTCCAGGGCCAGCCAGACCGCCTGCGGGTGGAGGGCGTCGCCGTCACCGTTGATCCGCAGCACCGCCTGGGTGCTGCCGGCCGGCAGCTTGCCGGTGATGTCGATGATCCGGGCGTCGTAGCCCAGGTTGTTCACCGGGTTCGGGGTCCGGTCGGTGAGGTTGGTGCCGGTGCCGTCGGCGGCCACGCGGTCGATCCGGCCGGTGAAGGCGTTGTCGTCCACCACCTGGCCGCTCGGGGTGGGCATCATCAGCTTGGTGAGCGAGGAGGGGTCGGCGCCGACTTCCAGTGAGTCGCCCGCGATCGGGGTGTCGCCGTCGCCGACCGTCACGCCCATGGTGGCGGCCGGGGCCTTGGCGGCGGAGGTCCGGATGCCCGAAAGGGTCAGCGTGGCGGCCGAGTTGGGTGGGCGCACCAGCTGGTAGCCGTCCCAGACCTGGAGGTAGCGCAGCGGCTCGGCCGCGTTCTCGTACGCCACCACCAGGGACCAGCCGCCCCAGCAGCCGACGTTCTGGCCGCCGTAGTCGGCGGTGGAGGAGCGGCCCTGGCAGGCCTGGATGTCGGCCACCGTGTAGGAACCCGAACCGGCCGCGCTCACCAGGTCGGTGACGTCCTTGACGCCGGCGTGGGCGGTGATCGGCTTCGGCGGGTTGCCGCCGGTCTGCTGGTCGAACCAGTCGTAGGTGTCGGCGGTCAGCCGCTGGTAGTCGGCCGCCCCCGGCACCTTGAGCTCCACCTGGTTCGCCTTGCTCACGTCGCCGGAGGTGGAGGTGACGCTGGTGCCGTCCGGGTTGAGCTGCCAGTACAGCCGGGCCGAGAGCACCTTGGAGCCCGGAGGGACCGTCAGGGTCGCGGCGGAGGCGGTGTTCCCGGGGGCGGCCGGGTCGGACTTCACCCACTTGGTCCGGCCGTTGTTGTAGCTGTTGTCGTTGCACTCGTCGCCCTGGCTGTCGTCGCAGGCGAGCACCGAGTTGGAGGCCATCGTCAGGTTGCCGTGCGCCAGCAGGGTGACCGCGGGGTCCGGGCCGATCGGGCGCTGGGTGCCCGCGCCGCGGGGCCGGGCCTGGTTCGACTGCGGGGCCGGCCCGGCGGCGACGGTGGCGATGGCGGCGACGGCCATGGCGACCAGGATGCGGGTGCGGGCACGTGGGCGCTGCACTGGTTCCTCCGTGTATGGGGGGTCTGTCCGCCGCTGATCATGGCAGTGGGGATCATGAACGGGCAGAAACCATTACACGTGACCTGGATCGCACTAAACGGACATTGCGGTTGTCGGCGTGGCGCGCGAGTGTCCGGGCGGTGTTCGGCTCACGCGCCGCCGATCGGGGCGAGGCCCGGGAAGAGGTCCTGCCAGCGGTAGCGCGGGGAGTGCAGGTGCCAGTACGCGAAGCCGGTCAGGTACCTGTCCAGGTGCGGTCGTTGGGCATCGGTGGCGAGGGCGAGGATGCGCCGGCGGGCGGCCTCGCCGCTCTCGGAGGTGCGGCGGTGGACGGTGAGGTAGGGGACGCCCTTGCGCACGGCCTGGCGGTGGAGGCGGCCGGCCAGGAAGTCCGGCGTGTCCACCGCCTCCTTGTAGCAGGAGAGCACGTCGTTGACGTCGTTGAGGAAGTCCACGCCGGAGCTCAGGGCGGCGGCCCAGAAGGCGCGGTGGCGGTCAGCGCCTAGGCAGGGATCGGTGAACTGCAGCATGGCGAACCAGAATTGGGAGAATCCGTTGTAGGCACGGACGAAGTCGCTGTCCAGGCCGTCGGTGGCGTCCGGGCGGAACTCGGCCTCCATCAGGAGGCCGGTGAGCGCGTTGTGGAAGAAGCTCTTGAGGACGGCCAGCACGGTCGGTTCGCAGTGCGGCGCCAGCTGCTCGAACATGTGGCCGACGTAGCGGGTCTCGGGGGTGGTGACGGGCTCTCCTGGCAGCAGGCCGGCCCGCAGCAGGGCCCCCGCCCCCGCGGGGTCGCGGCAGCAGACGTCGTCGGTGTTGGTGGTGAACACCCAGACGCGGTCCACCGCGAGGGCCAGTGCGGCGTCGGCCAGGGGCACCATCAGCGCGCGCATGTGCGTGATGTGGCGGACGGTGGCGGCGGGCAGCGCGACGCCGAAGGCCGCCAGCTCGGCGGTCAGCGTCCGCGCGTCGGCGTCGGCCTGGGCGAGGTCCGGGGGCGGGTCGAAGGCGTACGCGTCGGTGCGGGCGATCTCCCGCTCGATCGCCCCGGAGTCCAGCACGCTCGCGATCATCGCGCGGTGGGCCGGGTCGGGGATGGCGGCCAGGCCGCGGTGCGGTGTGCGGCGCAGGGTGTCCAGGCCGGGTGGGTGTGGGTGCCTGGGGGTCTGCGCGGGGGCGGTCGGTTGCACGGGAACTGCCTCCTCTGGGTCGGCCCCTGACTTCCCGTGGGGCGCGCTCGAACAAACCGCGGGCAAGGGTGATGTCCGGAAGGGCAGACGGCGGTGGGGGTGACCCCCGGCGGAAGAGGGCGGACAGCGGGAGGGCGGTGGCACGCGACCCCGGGACAAGATCGCTCCAGCGGTCCCGAGGGGCGGGGCCGACGGCTGGAGGGTGTGCGGCATGACGGAGCGTGGGATGCGGTTCGGGCGGCGGCGGTTGCTGGTCGCGGCCGGTGCGGGGGCGGCCGCGCTGGCGGTGGGGACCCGGGCCTCGGCGGCGGCATCGGCCGAGCCCGCGGGTGCGGCCGAGGAGCGGTTGGCGCGGGCGCTGGAACGCGGGGCCCAGCCGCTGACCACGACCGAGCCGGGCGGACGGACGGGAGACCTGCGGGCGCTCGGGGCGATGATCGGCGGCGCCAAGGTGGTCGGGCTCGGCGAGGCGACGCACGGGTCGCACGAGTTCTTCGCGATGAAGGAGCGGGTGTTCCGCCACCTGGTGGAGGAGAAGGACTTCACCACCTTCGCCCTGGAGATGAGCTGGACCGCCGGCCTGCGGATCGACTCCTACGTACGGGGCGAGACGGGCGGCGACGCGGTGCGGCTGGTCCGCGAGGAGTTCGGCGGATCGCCGTGGGAGCGGGCCGAGTTCGCGAGCCTGATCGGCTGGATGCGGGCGTACAACCTCCGGTCGCCCGGGCGGCCGCTGCGCTTCGTGGGCGACGACATCGGCGCTCCCCGCCTGGGCGACGACGTCTTCCGGCGGGTGCTCGACCACCTGCGGGGTACCGCGCCCTCGGCGGCCGCGAGGGTGGAGGCGCTGTACGCCGTGCTGCGCCCGCTGGACGACGCCTTCAGCTACCTCGGGCGGCCGGTCGCCGAACGGCGGGCGGACGCGGCCCGGGCTGCGGAGGCACTCGCCTTGGTGGCCCGCTCCGGCGGCGGCGAGGCCGGCGCCTGGGCCGAGCAGCACGCCCGGGTGATCGCCCGGACCTTCGAGTTCCTCTCCCTGGACGTCACCGACCCGGCCGCCGTCACCGCCGCCGAACTGCTCCGCGACCGCACCATGGCGGAGAACACCGCCTGGTGGCAGCGGACGGTCGGCGGCCGGGTCCTCGTCTCCGCGCACAACGGCCACGTCGGCTACCTGGCCACCGACCCCGCCATGTACCCGAAGACCCAGGGCGCCTTCCTCCGCGACACCCTCGGCCGCGACTACTGCGCGATCGGCTTCACCTTCGCCGGCGGCTCCTTCCTCACCAAGGACTCCTCCCTCGGCAGCCACGACTGGAAGACCGTCACCGTCCCCGCCGCCGCCCCCGGCAGCAACGAACACCTCCTCGACCTGGTCCGCCACCGCGACTACTACCTCGACCTCCGCCCCCTCCCCACCCCGGCCCGCCGCTGGCTCGACACCGCCCGCCCCACCTACGACGCCGGCTCCGAGTACCACCCCGACCCGGCCCCGACCCTCGCCCTCGGCCGCGCCTACGACCTCCTGATCCACCTCCACCGCGTCCGCACCGCCGACCGCCTCCCGGCCCGGACGGCCTGATCCCCCGTCAGGCCCGCGCGGCGGCGACCGCTCCGCCACGACCAGGGCATCGGTGGCTCACACTTGATCACGTCGGTTCGGCGCGTTGTGGAGGTGGAGGGCATGGGAAGCTGGGGCCCCGGTCCGTTCGAGGACGATTCCGCTCTGGACTTCGTGGACGACCTGCGGGAGCTGCCCGCCGAGGAGGTCGCGGCGGAGATCGAGCGCGCCGTTCGTTCGGTTGCCGAGGAGACGGAGTACGTCGAGTACGCGGAGGGCGTGTCGGCAGTGGCGGCGGCGGCCCTGCTCTCCGGCAGGTACCGCGAGGAGTTGGGAGAGTATCCGGCGGGGGTACCCGTACCGACCCCTGAACTTGCCGAACTCGCACTGCGAGCCGTCGAGCGGGCACATTCGGGCGGCAGTCACCTGTGGGAGCTGCGCGTTGAGAGCGGGACGTACCGCGAGGACTGGAAGGCCCTCGCTCCCGTGCGGGCGGCGCTCCTCCAAGTGGCCACACCGACTCAGTCCGACTCGCTGTTCTGAACGGTGCTCGGGGCCCGGGACCAGGGCCGTCATCTCACCATCGGTAGTACTCGGGTCGGATCACGGGCAGTCCCCATGGTTCCAGCGCGCCGCTGATCAGGTCGGCGAGGAACTGCACCAGCCCGCCGGTGTAGTGCCACCAGTCACCGTTGCGTGAGGCGACCGTGACCGTCCACTCGTGCGGGCCTGCCGCGTTGGTGCTCCACAGGAAGAAGTCGCCCTGGTTCGAGCTGCCCCAGGGGAGCAGGCCGCCCGGGGCGGGGTACGGGGTCAGTGGGATGACGGGGTCGTCGTCCTCGCACCACTCCATGACGATCTCCAAGTCCTCCTGGAGCGCCTGCGGCCAGTCCTGCTCGCGACCGGCCGCGGGGTAGTGGACGGACAGGAAGTCGCCGAGCACGAAGGTGGGGTAGAGCTCGCAGAGCCGCTTGTAGTCGGCGGGGAGTGAAGCTCCGAGTGCGCCTTCGAGTGCTGGCCAGTCGAAGGTCTGAGGCACCGTGAGGCGAAGTGCGCTGAAGCCGGGCACGGCACGCTCGAGTTCCGCGATCGCCTCGTCGGGGTCGGTCATACGGCGGTGCGGTGCCTGGATACCGATGCGATCGTCCACCGGCTCAGCTTGTCGTTCAACTCTGAGCCGCTGGTGGGCTGGGTCAGCTGGAGGTTCGGGGCTCGACACTTTCATCGTTCAACAGCTCGGTGACGCGTGCAACGAAGCGGCTCAGGACTGCAAGTGGGAGCTGGTGGTCCGTGTCGAAGTGGACGAGGGGCGGAATCTCCTCGTCCTTCTGGTGGGTGGTGACGGTGACAAGGGCTGGGCCGGGGATGCGGACGGCTTCGGTGGGTGTGGTCGTCCATTGGGCCGGAGTCGGACGAGCTTCACTGAGCTCGAAGTACCTCGTCCCATCTGCTACGTGGGTCGTCTGTAGGCAGAAGTGCTCGCCGTCATGCTCCCAGGTTTCCAAGGCCATTCCGGGATCTTGTCACACGGGTGCCTCGGCAGTCCGCCTTGGCTTCGTCCTGTGCTTGTGGTGGGCGGGCCGGGCGTACGCCTCGCCGATGGCGAGGACTCTGCCCGCTTCGTAGCGGGCAGCGGGCTGCTTGTTCTTCACAGGCCCGTCGGGGCGGCCCAAAACTGGGCTGAGCCCCGGTCGACCGTGCCCGGCCCGGCTCGAAGCACCACGCCCTCACCGACGCCGGTGGCACCCCGCTCGCCATCACCCTGACCGGCGGCAACACGCACGACGTCACCCAACTGCTGCCCCTGCTCGACGCCATACCCCACATCCGGGGCGCCACCGGCCGTCCCCGGCAACTGTTCGCCGACCGGGGCTACGACTACGACAAGTACCGCCGACTGCTGTGGAAGCACGGCATCAAACCGGTCATTGCCCGCCGTGGGATCCCGCACGGCTCCGTCCCGGGCACGGTCCGCTGGGTCGTCGAGTGCACCAATGCCTGGATCCATGGCTTCCGACGCCTACGCATCCGTTGGGACATTCGCGACGACATCCACGAGGCATTCCTCAAACTCGCCTGCTGCATCATCACCTACAGGCGAGTCCAAGCATTGTGTTAGCTCCTCTCACCAGCTCCGTGTAGGCGGTTGCGGCGCCTACCGCGTTCGCCGCCTCTCCCTGCCATCGGGCGAGGTCGTGCCCTGGTCGACCACCTCTCCGGCAGCCAGTGGAGCGCCACGGTCGAGCCCTTTGGCAAGACCGTCCACGCCGACCTGTGCACCCGCCCGCCCGGCCTGACCCGCACCACTGGCGACGGGAGCATGACAACAGCAGGCATCCATTCGTTACATCACTGTTATGTGACGCTCCGAAGTAGCTGCATCCGGAACGTGCTGGAAACCTGATGCCAAGGGCAGGTGAGCAGTTACTTTAGGTGATGGCCAAGTAGGGGATTCCCGGCAGAAGCGGGACGAGGGGGGCCAACTGATTTCGCTTGCTCGGGTGGAGTGCATACGGAAGGCTCAAGGCGTGCCGGGCCGCGCAAGCTGTCAGGCCTCAATCTGTGGGCTGGGGGGTCCGCGCTGCAACGCGGAGCCCCCCTCCTCGCCATCTTGATGCGCTTTGGGAGGACATCATGACGAAGACCGCTGCCCCGATGGGCGGGGTGCGTACGACGATGGTACGGCTCGGTATCGCCGCTGTGCTGGCGGCTGCTCCGGTCGCGACCGCCGTCGACGCCCAGGCCGCCCCGGCTCAGAAGGGCAACCACCAGCTGAACCTGCCCTCGACGGGTGGTGCGGCTGCCCAGATCAACGACGGCACCGCCACCTCCACCGCCACTGGCGGCGTCCAGCCCCTGGTCAGCACCTCGCTGAGCAGCGGCACCCTCTACTTCTGGTCCGAGAACGGTGCGAAGCACGGCCAGTCCTACTACTCGGCGCTCACGGCCATCCAGTACCAGAAGAAGTCGGGCGGCCAGATCATCGCCCGGTTCGCGTACGAGGAGGGTGGCAACACCCACTGGGACCAAGGCGCGTTCACCCAGAACGCCGGTGAGACCAAGAGCTTCAACTGGGGCTTCGCTCCGCTGCCGGCGAACTGCAGCGCGATCGGCAAGATGTGGGTCTCCGGGCAGCAGACCTTCCAGACCCCGCCGGACCACCCCTGCTGAGCCTGACACGCTGACCTTGCCCCGGGGTGGCTGCGAGCGCGGCTCGCAGCCACCCCGGGGCACTACCCGACCGCGTCCCGGAAGACCGATGATCGAAGCGATTTTCTCCTCAGCTCCCGCGCTCGTCCCCGTCTTCGCCGTCCTTGGCCTCATCTTCGGGATGGTGGCTCTGCGGCAGGCTCGGGCCAGACAGTGGCCGCAGGCCGCCGCAGTCCTGTGGGGGCTGTCGCTGGCCGGCGTGGTCGCGGCGACCCTGACACCGACCACCACCGGGTCGTCGGGGCGGACCTGTGCGATCGGGAGCGGGGTGTGGGAAACCGCCACCACCCAGCAGGGGCTGATGAACATCGCCCTGTTCGTGCCTCTCGCCTTCTTCGCCGCGGTGGTCCTGCGCCGGCCGCTGACCGTGCTCGCGGCGTGCACGGTTCTCTCCGCTGTCACCGAGCTCTGCCAAACCCTGCTGGGCACCGGCCGCTCCTGTGACGGCGCGGACTTCATCGACAACGCGCTCGGCGCGCTCGTCGGCACTGTCGCCGCGGTCGTCTGGTCGTGGCTCCGCTCCCACAAGGCAGGGTTCGGGCGCCGAGACGTCCTTCGCGGTCTCACGGTCGCCGGCGTCGGCCTGGCCGCGGTCACGACCGTGGTCTGGCTGTGGGTACCGCTTCACCGCGACGCGGCCGGCTTCGGCGCGACCTCTTCGTCCGACGAGATCGAAGTCCCCCAGCGCGTCGCCGAGCGGCTCTTCGGCCCCGGTACCCTGCTGCAGAACACCCGCCTGACCGCCACCCCCGAGGACCCTCCGCAGCAGGTCCTCGAGGCCACCACCGACCGCGGACAGTTCCGCATCGACTGGCCCACCGGGCGTCTGCTCATCAGCGCCTCGGCCAACAGCCAGATCGACCCCGGTCCGCTCACCAAGGACCAGGTCCTCAAGGTCGGCACGGACTTCGCGGCCACCTGGTTCCCCGAGCTCACCCAGGCATCGACCTCCACCCTGACCTCAACCGACAGCGCGGGTGGCGCCTACATGCTCACCTACCGCCGGTACAACGCCGACAACGTCCTGATGCCGATGCGCCTGGACATCACCGTCTCCACCTCCGGCAGGGTCATGGCGTCATCCGCACGCTGGGACGCCGACCCCCAACTGCCACACTCCACCGTCAACGCCGACACCGCCAAGCGTCAGGCTGTATCAGCCCACCCCGGCTCCCGCGCCGACACCACGTTCCTCCTGGCCAAGAAGATCGACGGCCAGTGGCGGCCGTGTTGGGCGGTCAACATCGTCAAGCCCGGGGAGACACAGGCCACCGGAACTGTCGAGTTCGTGGACGCCGTTACCGGCAGAGCGGTGGCGACGCGGGGCTGACCACCGGCACGGTGCCGACCGGCCGACGCGCTCCAGGTAGCTGCCACCGGTCAGCGCCCGCCGCGGGGTCCCGCACGGCTCCGGCCCGGGCACGGTCCGCTGGGTCGTCGAGTGCACCAACGCAGTGTTGCACCGTCAGACGGTCTCGCAGAGCACCTCGTTGTACAAGCTCGGCGCGGATTCGCGGACGGGCCACGTGGTCGGAGGCCCCGGTGGCGGCGTGCTCAGGGGTACGCTCGGGGTCGCCTGTCCCGGCACGAACTGCCCCGCGGTGAGCGGGCCGCCGTCGGCGACCGGGCGACCTACGTCGGGCGAGTCAGCCGTCGCAATACCACGGAGCGCAGATGAAGCTACCGATCGTCGTACACCGAGCCCGCTCGGGAGCCGACGAGTTCAGGGTCATCCGGCCCGCTCTGCCGCTGACCCGTGCGGTCCTCGTCGACCACGACCGGTACCTGGACGCCTATCTGGACCAGGACGCCGCCCGCAGCATCGCCGGACTGTGGATGCTCGCGGCCCGTTCGCCGCGTTCGCTGATCCACCTCCCCCTGCGGGCCAACCACCCGCCGGCCCGGGAGGTGCAGGAGGACGCCGGCCGCCGGCTCGACCTCGTCCTCCTGCACCACTCGCTCCAGTTCGCCCCCTCACGATGGAAGGAGCTCCGAGGCCGTCTCGGCCCCGGTCGGCCGCAGACCGCGAGCCTGCCCGAGGAGGAGCACGACGACGGTGCGGCGATCGACTACGCGGCCCGTCACCACCGGGAGAACCGCGACCTGTTCCACCAGCACCTCCATGCCGAGACGCTGTTCATGACCGGCAGCGCGAAGGTGTTCCGGGAGACTGCGCGGCACTTCCTCGATGTGGCACGCGAGGGACCGGGCCACGTCCCGGTCCATCCCGGCCACTCTCACTTCTGCACCGAGCTGCACTCCAACGACGGCGTCCTCGGCGACGCCCGCGAGATCCACATCGAGTACTGCGACCAGTGGGGCTCATGAACTGTGCTGGTGAGTAGGGGCGGTCGGCCCTCAGTGCTCGATCGCGGTGCGGATGGCGGCGAACAGGCGGGCGGCCTCCGGCGGGGTGGTGGCGGGGAGGAGGGCGACACCGGCGGTGGTGGTGTCGGACCAGCCGCAGATGACGTCGGTGGGGCCGGTACGGGCCGGGAGGCTCAGGCATTCGAGGGAGCCGCCGAGCGGGCCGGGCGCGTACGGTTCGGCGGTGGTGGGGGTCGCCGGTGGAGCCGGTCCCGAGGGCGTAGTCGATCAGGCCGCGCCAGAGGTGCTCGCGGCGCTTGTTCGGGTCCTCGGGGACGTTGTCCACGGCGAGGACGAGGATCCGGCGGGCGGAGGGCTTGCCGGGGCGGTCGTACTCGGCCTGGACGAACTGCATGCCGTCGACCATCTCCCCGGGGTCGACCGGTACGTCGGTCAGGGTGCCCGGGCCGGTGGCGAGGGTGAGGCCGCCGGCGGTGGGGGCCTCGGTGACCTTACGGGGCCCGGCCGGTGAGGGCTTGGCGGTCGTCGGAGCGGTGGTCGGGGAGGGGGACGGCGGGGGAGCGACAGGGGCAGTGGCGGTGGAGGAGGGTGCGGGGGCGGGTTCGGGGACGCAGGCGGTGAGGGGGAGGGCGAGGGCGGCGGTGGCGAGGAGGAAGACGGTTCTGCGGTACACGGTGCGGTGAACTCCCCGGTGCGGTGGGTGTGTCCGGGCTGCTGACCCGGTGCCCAGAGGGTACGGGCGACGGGTCAGCGCCGGGGAGTCGATCGCGGATGTGGGACACCGTCAGGACCTGACGGTGACACAGGTGCCCGGGGTCGGTGCCGCCGAGGCCCCGGGCACCTGAGGGGCCGTCAGACGGACGCCGGGATGCGGACCACCGCCGTGGCGCCCTCGGTGCGGTTGTGGCGGTCCTCCCAGGTCTCCAGCGCCGTGCGGCAGGCGTGGTCGAGGTGCCGCAGGGCGGTGAGGTCCAGGTGGACGGGGCGGTCGGTGGGGAGGCGTTCGAGTGCTTCGAGGAGCCGGGGGAGGCGGAGGAAGGTGGCGTTGCCGGAGAGGGCGACGTGTATCGGGCCGTCCGCTCCGCGGTCCGCGACCTCGACCTGGAGGTGGGAGGTGTCCCAGGCGGACTTGAGGACGGAGAGCAGCAGGCCGAGCAGGACGCCCTCGAAGAGGTTGGTCGCCACGATCGCGACGGCGGTGACGACCAGGATGAGCGCCTCGTGCCGGTGCGAACGCCACAGTGGCACCAGGGACTTGACCGGGATGAGCTTGGCTCCGGCGTGCACCAGGACTCCGGCCAGGGCGGCCAGCGGGATGACGGTGAGGGCGGCGGGGATCAGGGCGGCGAAGAGCAGCAGCCAGAGGCCGTGCAGGACGCGGGAGGCCTTGGTGCGGGCGCCGGCCTGGACGTTGGCGGCGCTGCGGACGATGACGGCGGTCATCGGGAGGGCGCCGAGCAGGCCGCAGACGGTGTTGCCGGCGCCCTGGGCGAGCAGCTCCTTGTCGTACTGGGTGCGGGGGCCGTCGTGCAGGCGGTCGACGGCGGCGGCGCTGAACAGGCTCTCGGCGGAGGCGATCAGCGCGAAGGCCAGCACCGTCCCGAGGGCGGCGACGCTGCCGAGGGCGGCCAGGGAGGACGAGTCCGGCAGGCTGATCACCCCGGCCAGCCCGGCGACGTCGACCTTGGCGACGGGCAGGGAGAGCAGCGCCGTGACGGCGGTGGCTCCGGCGACGGCGGCGAGCGGGGCGGGGAGGGTGCGGAAGGGGCCGGGCAGCTTGGGCCACAGGACCAGCACCGCCACCGTGCCCGCGCCGATCGCGGCGGCGGTGAGCGAGGCGCGGGAGGAGAGCGCGTCGGTGGCCAGGCCCGGGAGCCCGGCCAGCTTGGAGAGGCCGTCGGCGGGGGCCTTGAGGTCGGCCATCGCGTAGAGCTGACCGGCGATCAGGACCAGGCCGATCCCGGCCAGCATGCCCTGGACCACCGAGACCGAGATGGCCCGGAAGAGGCGGCCGAGGCGGGCGGCGCCCATGGCGAGTTGGAGCAGCCCGGCGGCGGCGGTGATCACGCCGAGGGTGCCGAGGCCGTGCTCCTGCACCGCGCCGTACACCAGCACGGTGAGGCCGGCGGCGGGGCCGGAGACCTGGAGGCTGCTGCCGGGGAGCAGGCCGGTCAGCAGACCGCCCACGATGCCGGTGACCAGGCCGAGTTCGGCGGGGACGCCGGAGGCCACGGCCACGCCGACGCAGAGCGGCAGCGCGACCAGGAAGACGACCAGGGAGGCGGGTAAGTCCGCCTTGAGGGAGGCGAGTTGGGAGGTGCGCACGGGCGGCGCGGTTTCGTGATGACGGGGCATCGGGTCCTCGGGTCCTCGTGAGGGTGTACGGACGGGGCGGGAGGGCCTGGGTGGGGCGGTGGAACAGTGGAGAGGTGGAGGGGTGGAGCGGTGGAACAGGGCTTCTGGGCGGGTCTAGAGCGGCAGGAAGAGGCCGCTCTCGGGGCGGTGCGAGAGCACCAGGCCGGTGTGGATCTCGTAGAACCAGCCGTGCAGTCTGATCCGGCCCTCCGTCAGGCGGCGGGTGATGGACGGGTAGGCGCGCAGGCGGTCGAGCTGGGCCAGGACGTGGCGTTGGACGGGGCCGGCCACGGTCGGGTCGAAGACCTCGGCCTCGTCGCCGGAGCGCAGGACCTGGTGGTCGGCGGTGCGCAGCCAGGCGTCCACGGCCGGGACCACGCTGAGGTCGTCGCCGCGCACCACGGCGCCGACGGCGCCGCAGTGCGAGTGGCCGCAGACCACGACGTCGCGCACGCCGAGCACTTCGACGGCGTACTCGATGGTGGCGGTCTCGCCGGAGGTGGCGTCGGGGTGGTGGGCCGGGACGATGTTGCCCGCGGTGCGCAGTTCGAACAGGTCGCCGGGGTCGGCGCCGGTGATCAGGCTGGGGACCACCCGGGAGTCGGAGCAGGTGATGAAGAGCGCCTGCGGAGCCTGGCCGGCGGCGAGGCCGGTGAGCTCGCGGCCGGCGTCACCGGCTCGCTGGGGGAAGGCCCGGGCGCGGTCGATGAGCGGTTCCAAGAGGGTGGCCTCCTTCGGCTGGAACGGGCATGGCGGAGGAACGCCGGCTCACCAACGGTGGAGCCGTGGTGACTCGACGTTACGTCAAGACTCAGTAAAGCACGAGTATGTACCGGTCAAAGTCACGGGAAGCGGAGGAGGTGTGCCCGTGTGGTTAACATCTTGTTGCCGGGCATGGCGGGAGCCGTGCGCAGGACGGAAAAAGCCGGTCCGCACAGGGAGTTGACGCCCCGTCGGACCGGCTCCGATGGCCGAGGCGTCAGCGCCGGACCATCCGGTCCAGCGCGTCGGCGAGTGCCGCCTTCACGGCCTCGGGGTGCGTGAGGGTGCGCGGCGGTGCCTCGCTCCGGGCGCGTACGCCCCTGTCCGCCAGCACGTAGAGCAGGCGCAGGGTGCGCAGGCAGTTGGAGAACTCCGCGGCGACGGGCGTGGCGAGGGTGTCCGACCCGAAGTGCTCGGCCGGCGGGGCCAGCCAGCCGATCGCCTGGGACTCCGTCAGATCGGGGCGGGTGAGCACCCGGCCGACCGCGCGGGCGAGGCGGTCGTCCTCCAGCTGGTCCCAGACGTGTGCGGTCGGCGCCGTCAGCCGGGCGGCCGCCAGGGCGAGCATCCGCTCCGGCGCCACCTCCGGGTGCAGGCCGAAGGTGGCGAGCAGGTCGGCGCCGTGCGCGACGGCGTGCAGCCAGCCCAACTCGGCGTCGTGGCCGCGCAGGTCGTGCTCGGCCGGGTACCAGCGCTCGAAGGCCGCCACCCACTCGGGTGCGAAGTCCCCCGCCTCCACCAGCATGTCCAGCACCAGCGGGGCGAAGGTGTGGGCCTGCACCCGAGGGTCCTGGAAGCGGGAGGCCATCCGGTCGCCGAGCGCGCGCCGCAGCGGTGCCGGGATGACGCTCCGGGAGATCCAGGCGGACAGCACGGCGTACGGCGCGCCGTCCCGGACGGCGGGGTCGGGGTCGGCCAGCGCGGCCGCGAGCAGGGGCACCAGCTCGTCCATGGTGCGGTCGGTGGGAACGGCGGAGTCGGCCGCCTCGGTCAGGCTCCAGTCGATCATGGCGGGGAGGGTATGCGGGCCGCGCCCCACGAGGCCCGCGCATTACGGCACCGGGCCGCCGGGGTGACGGAGGGTCAAGGTGCTGAACGTCACTCCCTGGGGGGGGGGGGAGGGGGGGGAAGAGGGAGGGAGGGGGGGGGGGGGGGGGGAGAGGAGGTTGGGGGGGGGGGGGGGATTAAAAACAAGAGAAGGGGGGGGGGAAGATCAGGGAAAAAAAAAAAGAAAAAAAAAAAAAGGGGGGAGGGAGAGAAGTGGAAAAAAAAAAAAAAAAATAAAGTAAATAAAAAAAATAAAAAATCTGGCTGCTTTAGCTTATTCGTTGGACTCCTTAGGGCGGAAGGCGCGTGCATCGCGCTGAGACTCGTGGGAGGGCAACCCTATGACAATGCTGCATACAGCGCCTCCTGCGGAGGGATGCGCCCGGCGTGGCCGTGCCTCGGCGACTGCTATCTAGAGCGCGCCGCTGCCGCGGAATCGGCGTGCAGTACCGACGGTGCTGACCACGGGCCTAAGAAAGGGAAAAGAGGGGAAGGAGCAAAAAAGGGAAAGAGGAGAACCATCAGCACCTCTCGTTGATGTCGGCGTCGACGCCGGACGGCACCGCGTCAGCCCTCACTACCATCCTGTCCCCGGCCGTGATCGGTCCGGGGAGTCGCACTGCTGGGGCGTCTCCTCGTCTCACGCTGACGGAGTGAGTCCGCCGCCGGGCTGAATCGAGTCTGTCCCTGACGCCGCGCTCACCATAAAAAAAAAAAAAGATAAAGCTACAGCTCCCAACTGCTGGGGGCAGGCTAGCCCTTGGGTTTCCGTGGTTGGCCTGGTTCTCCCGAAGCGATCGAGGCATTCTCTCAGGCGCGGCTGCGTCGACTTGGGAAGCGGGGTGCGCGAGGCTGGTGCGGGCAGACATCCGGCAGGAAATGCGCACGAGGTCGAGTACCTCACGGCCGGAAAGAAGTCTCACATTGTGCGTCGGGCCGTAGGGCACTTAAAGAAGGTGAAACAGAGTGTGTGGCGGCCGACGATCCGGCGCCGGTGACCTCGTGCAAGAAGTTGGAAGTGACAGTAGGTATCAGTCCTAGCGCTGGTGATCTGTAGCCGCCTCGCGGGCGGAAGCGTGGTACATCCGCTCATGCTGTGATGGGCGGGTCAGCGTTCCGCGTGATGGGTGTTGGATCAGTGAAGGTTGGGAAACGCCTAGCTGGTCAGTGATCCTCTGGGACGGTTAGTGAACGCTTGGCATGTCTACCGCGCATCGGCTATCCGGTATCTATCCGACTCTGGGCCGCGATTCATCCTGACCTGAAAACGGACTGCTGCGGCCTGTAATATCGTCCTGGGTAGCTGGCAGTCTACATGGTTCGACGATCTCGTTCTGCTAGCCCTGCGTCGAGTCGTGCTCTGGCGCCGTTATTATAAGCGCGTCATGATCCTTGGCGGACTGTCTGGCGCACTGCTTCAGAGCAGCAGTCGTGAGTTCGTCGGCCGACCGCGTTCCGAGATCGCGTCATCCTGCTCCTGCTTGATGCATCGGAAGAAACCTCTGGAGTAGCATAGACCAGCCACCGATCTGGCAGCCTTACCTCAGAGCCATACGCAAGGGGATACGTCCATGAGCGGAAAGCCGCCGGATCGTGGACTTTCGCGTTTCTAAGCGCCTGGCCATCGCGAGTGATGGCACTGGTGTCTAGCTAGTGCGGCTGGGGCCCGTGGCGGTGGCGCGCCACCCGTGTGCTGCTCGTCGCGCGTCGTCACCTGTGATCTCCTTCCATCTGGGTATCGGCAGCATATAGGCGTGGGCATCTGCGACCTCGGTCGGCTCTGCAACCGTGGGGGACGCCCGAGTCATCCTCTCCATAGCATTCCTGGTGCTGGAGACGCTTGGCGATTGGGAGGTGCTTAAGTTTTCTACTCTGAGCGCCATGCCCTTCAACCGCCCGTGTTGGCCGTGGGGTGCCGGGGGTGGCTGTCGCGGGGGGCGGTCATCTTACGCGCTTCGTCTCAGTGTCGCTGGCCAGCGAACGCGGGGGGGCGGTGCCGCTTCGTCGCGCCTGCACGGCTAAGCGAGGCGAGCTGTGATCTCAAAGGTACGTGCGGCATTCGTCTGCGTGTCACGTACGACCGTGGAGGAAGGGGGCTGGCTGCTATGAGTGAGCTGTGTGGTGTCTCGCT
>NZ_BAAAYB010000083.1:0-148618 GCF_039535905.1 Kitasatospora albolonga
TGCCGAAGGACGGTCCGTCGGTGAAGAAGGCCCCCAAGGGCTCCCTCACCCCGGGCAAGACCGGCACCACCGCCGCGGTCAAGCGCGCCGCCACCAAGCGCGCCACCACCGCCGCTGCCGCCGCTCCGGCCAAGCGCACCGCCGCCAAGAAGACCACGGCGGCCGCCGCCGCTCCGGCCAAGAAGACCGTGGCCAAGAAGACCACCGCCACGGTCGCCAAGAAGGCCACCGCGGTCAAGAAGACGGCTGCCGCCACCAAGGCCCGCCGCGACCAAGGCCACCGCCACCAAGACCGCTGCGGCCAAGAAGGCACCCCGGTCAAGAAGACCACCGCGGCCAAGGCCACCCCGGCGAAGAAGACCACCGCCGCGGCCAGAAGACCACCGCGACCGCGAAGAAGACCGCGCCGGCGAAGAAGACCACCGCGCGCAAGACCACCTCGCGCCGTTCCACCGCCAAGTAATTCCTGGCGGAAGGTCAGCCGACGGCGGGTCAACTGCCGTGAGCCGTGGCGGCTCGCATCCGGGGAATCCCCGGAAGCGGGCCGCCACGGCTCTTTCGTGCCCGGAGGCGGCTACGACTCAGGATTCCTGACGGACGATCGGGAGTTCGTAGGTGATCTCCCAGCGCGAGTCCGGGATGACCAGGTCGGCGGTCTCCACGGCCCGGCCGTCGCCGTCGAGGTGGGTGCGCTCGATCAGCGTCACCAGGTCCCGGCCGAGACGCCGAGCAGGACCGCCTGCTGCGCGGTGGCCCGGCCGGGCGCGTTCGCTCCACCGCGCGCTCCACGTTCACCCCGATCGCCGCCATCCGCCGCACCACGCCCTGGCCGGCCAGCGGGCCGTACTCGGGGCAGATCACCGGCGAGCCCTCGGTGACGGACATCGGCTCCCAGCTGTCGGCCAGCAGCACGGGCTGACCACCGATCAGGTACTCGTAGGCGGTGTGCACCGTCGGGGCTCCGGGTTCGACCCCGAGGCGGGCGGCGGTCGTGGGCGGGGCCGGGACGTTGGTGGAGGTGCTGGACTCCCAGCTGCCCTCCTCGCCGGTCTCCCGAGCTGGGCGCGGAACGAGACCGGGGCGCCGACCCGGGAGCGGAGCATCGGACGCCGCACCACCGGCTGCCGGACGTAGGTGCCGGAGCCCGCGCGGCCGGCCAGCAGCCCCTCGGTGATCAGCACCTCCTGGGCCCGCTGCAGCACGTTCTCGCCGACGTCGTACTCGACCGCGAGCTTGGCGCGGGACGGCAACCGCTCGCCGACCTGCCACTCTCTCCGGCCGACGCGGGCGCGCAGGTCGTCGGCGACGCGCTGGTACTGGCGCTCAGCAGGTGACATCCGGACGCTCCCCGGCGGCAGGCACGACCCTGCCGGTTCGACAGGGCGGGTGAATCAGCGTTGACAATCTAATGCATCAGGTGGAATCTAATTGTTTAGATTTACTTTGCGTGACCAGCTGCTCGCGGGGAGAGTCGTTGCGTGCGAACCACCAGGGTGTTCGACCTCGCCCATCGCCTGGCCGTGACCACGGGGGCCCGGGCGAGGGTCCGCCTGCGGGACGGTGGTTGGCGGGTGTCCGTGGTGCTGCCCGGGGACCTCGGCGTCGAGGCGCAGCTCGCGGTGCTGGACCTGTTGGCCACCGCCGACCGGTTCGGTCACGACCGCACGGACGAGGCCCAGGGGGTCTGGGCCGAGATCGACCACGAGCAGGGGAGCACCACGTGACCGGCCCGACGCCGTCGTACACCGTCGAGATCGAGGACGTCACCGCACCCGCCGTCTTCGCGCGGCTCCCGGACGCCCTGGCGGCGCTCTGGGAGGCGCTCAGGGTGCTGCCGCTGGGGTGGACCCAGTACGAGGCGTACCGGTACTTCCTCGGGCCGGGGGCGGTCGATCGGGTGACCGAAAGCCTGGAGCGGGACGGTGAGTTGAGGCTCAGCTTCGCGATGGGCGGGCGCTCGCACCTGGTGTCGGTCGGGGTGCTGCGGGACTGAGCGTCAGGCCTGACCCTCGACGGGGTCCGGGAAGGTCTGGAGGGTGAGGAAGACGACGCGGCGGGTGTCGCCGGTGCCCTCGGTGCGGATGCGCAGGCGCTGGCCGGGGCGGAGCAGGCGCAGGCCGCCGGCGTCGAAGGCGGCGGCGTCGAAGGGGACCGGGGTGCCGTCGTCGAGGAGGACGGAGCCGCTGCGGGTCGCCGGGTCGAAGGTGTAGGAGGTGGCCTGCATGGGGGCAGCATAGCGAGGCGGGTCGTGGCGGGCTCACGTGCAACCGGCTCCTGTGCCCCGACCTTGCGGGAGACGTCTTCCGATTCGCGCAGTTCCTCGCGCCCCTGGGGTGCTGCCCTTCCGCGTGCCGGCGCGTCAGCTGGCGTCAACGAGCGGGAGCGCGGCCGTGGTGTGGGGGCCGAGGCCGAGGGCGCGGGCCTCGTGGAGGTCCTCGCCGGTGTCGACGTCGCGGCGGACGGACGGGACGCCGGGGAGGGTGAGTTCAGTGGTGCCGGCCGCGGTGTGGCGGGCGCGGGAGCCGTCGCCGAAGCGCGGGTCGAGGGGCAGGCCGGGCAGGGCGGCGAGCAGGGTGGTGCCGAGGCCGGGGGAGTCGGCGAGGAAGCTGCGGCCGGAGCGCGCGGCGGCTGCCAGGACCAGGGAGAGTTCGGCGGGCCGCAGGGCGGGCAGGTCGGCGGAGAGCGCCGCGACGGGGGAGCGCGGGGCGATCCGGCGGGCCCGCGAAGCGCCGTGGGCCAGGGCGGGGTTGAGGCCGCCGCCCGGTTCGTCGGTGACCACCAGGGCGCCGAGGCGGGTGAGTTCGGCCCCGGCCGTCGGGTCGGCGGTGACCACCAGGACCCGGGCCACCGCCGGGCAGGCCAGCGCGGCGGCCACGGTGTCCAGCGCGAAGGCGAGCGCGAGCGCCGTCCTGCGCTCCCCGGCGAAGGGGCCGAGCCGGCTCTTGGCCAGGGCGAGCCGCTTCACGGGCAACACCAGCGACCACTCGGGGTGGGGCGCGGGCGTGACGGCTGGTGCGGGGCGTACCGTGTCCTGGGTCATCGGCGCCATTCTGACGCCGGTGCCGTGACCCCGGCCAGGCGGCCCGCCCGCCCGGCGCCGGGAACGCGCTCGACAGCGGCCGGGCCAGCCGTGAGACTGGTCCGCCACGACGGACCCGTGGCACCAGGTGTGCGACGGACGAGGAAAGAGGAGCAGGGGTGGCCCGCTCGAACGCCCGGTTCGGCAACGCCGACTACGGGATCTGGTACCGCTTCGCGGCCGTACTCGTGAAGCCGGTCACCACGGCCCTGGTGAAGCCGGACTGGCGGGGTTGGGAGCACCTGCCCGAGAAGGGCGGCTTCCTCGCGGTGGTGAACCACAACTCGGTGATCGACCCGGTGGTCTACGCCCACTGGCAGTACAACAGCGGCCGTCCGCCGCGGATACTGGGCAAGTCCCAGCTGTTCTCGGTGCCGTTCATCGGGTTCATGCTGCGCAAGACCGGCCAGATCCCGGTGTTCCGCGAGTCCACCGACGCGGCCGAGGCGTTCCGCGCGGCGATCGACGCCATCGACCGGGGCCAGTGCGTGCAGTTCTACCCCGAGGGCACCCTGACCCGGGACCCGGAGCTCTGGCCGATGACCGGCAAGAGCGGCGCGGCCCGGGTCGCGCTGATGACCGGTGCGCCGGTGATCCCGGTCGCGCACTGGGGCGCGCACGAGATCATCCCGCCCTACGGCCGGGGCGGGAAGGGCAAGTTCAACCTCTTCCCCCGGCACAAGGTGACGGTGGCCGCCGGGCCGCCGGTGGACCTGAGCAAGTACCAGGGGCAGGAACTGACCGCCCAGGTGCTGCGCGACGCCACCGAGGACATCATGGCCGCGATCACCGAGGTGCTGGCCGGCATCCGCGGCGAGGACGCGCCGGCCGAGCGGTACGACATGCGCAAGGCGGCCCGCGACCGGGCGGTCAAGGCCGCGGCCAAGAAGGACCGGGCCGCGGGCACCAGCACCGAGGGGGAGTCCGAATGACCCGCTGCGCCGTCTTCGGCACCGGCTCCTGGGGCACCGCGTTCGCCGTGGTGATGGCGGACGCCGGCTGCGAGGTGACCCTCTGGGGCCGCCGCAAGGAGTTGGTGGACGCCATCAACACCACCCACGTCAACCCGGACTACCTGCCGGACACCGTGCTCCCGGAGGGCGTCCGGGCCACCACCGACCCCGCCGAGGCGCTCGCCGGGGCGGACTTCGCGGTGCTGGTGGTGCCCTCCCAGACGCTCCGTCAGAACCTGGCCGACTGGGCCCCGCTGCTCGACGGGCGGACGGTGCTGGTCTCGCTGATGAAGGGCGTCGAGCTCGGCACGGCCAAGCGGATGTCCGAGGTGATCCAGGAGGTCGCCGGGGTCGGCCCGGCCCGGGTCGCGGTGATCAGCGGGCCCAACCTGGCGCCCGAGATCGCCCTCAAGCAGCCCGCCGCCTCGGTGGTCGCCTGCGCCGACGAGGCCGTCGCCAAGCGGCTCCAGACGGCCTGTCACACCCCCTACTTCCGCCCGTACACCTCCACCGACGTGGTGGGCTGCGAGCTCGGCGGCGCGGTCAAGAACGTGATCGGCCTGGCGGTCGGCATGGCCGACGGCATGGGCCTGGGCGACAACACCAAGGCCACCCTGATGACCCGCGGCCTGGCCGAGATCACCCGGCTCGGCCTCACCCTGGGCGCGGACCCGTACACCTTCGCCGGCCTGGCCGGGATGGGCGACCTGGTGGCGACCTGCTCCTCGCCGCTCTCCCGCAACCACACCTTCGGCTTCAACCTGGGCCGCGGCATGACCGTGGAGCAGACCGTCGCCGCCACCAAGCAGACCGCCGAGGGCGTCAAGTCCTGCGAGTCGGTGCTCGACCTGGGCCGCCGCCACGGGGTCGACATGCCGATCGTGCAGGCGGTGGTCGACGTGGTGCACCACGGGCGGCCGACCCCAGGAGGTGCTGGCCGGGCTGATGGCCCGTTCGGCGAAGCCCGAGAGGCGCTGAGGGCTGACGGTCCGACACCGTGCGGGTGTCTTCCCCGGAAACATCCGCACGGTAGTCTCAAATGCGATATGAGCATCGAACAGACCTCCCCGAACGCGGCCAAGCCGCGCGTTGCGATCGTCTTCGGCGGACGCAGCTCCGAGCACGCCATCTCGGTCGTCACCGCCGGCAGCGTGCTCCGGGCGATCGACCGGAGCAAGTACGAGGTGCTGCCGATCGGCATCACCCATGAGGGCCGCTGGGCCCTGGTCGGTGACGAGCCGGGCCGGATGGCCATCACCGACGGGAAGCTCCCCGACGTGGACGGCATCGCCGAGTCCACCGAGGGTCAGGTCGCGCTGCCGGGCAGCCCGGCCAGCCGCGAGGTGGTCTGGAGCGAGCCCGGTGCCGCGCCCAAGGTGCTCGGCGAGGTGGACGTGGTGCTGCCGCTGCTGCACGGTCCGTGGGGCGAGGACGGCACCATCCAGGGTCTGCTGGAGCTCTCCGGGGTGCCGTACGTCGGCTCCGGCGTGCTGGCCAGCGCGGCCGGGATGGACAAGGAGTTCACCAAGCGGATCCTGGCCTCGCACGGCATCGGGGTCGGCCACTACACCGTGGTCCGCCCGCGCGAGTGGGAGAGCGAGCAGGGCCGCGCCGCCGCCCGCGAGCGGATCGCCGCGCTCGGCCTGCCGCTGTTCGTGAAGCCCTGCCGGGCCGGCTCCAGCATGGGCATCACCAAGGTCAAGGACCTGGCAGACCTGGACGCCGCGATCGACGAGGCGCGCCGCCACGACCCCAAGGTGATCGTGGAGCTCGGGGTGACGGGCCGTGAGATCGAGTGCGCGGTGCTGGAGTTCGAGGACGGCCCGCGGGCCAGCGTCGCGGCCGAGGTGCACGTCGGCGGCGGCTTCGAGTTCTACGACTTCGAGGCCAAGTACATCGACTCCTCCGAGGTCGAGATCCCGGCCAAGCTGACGGAGTCCGAGCTGGCCGAGATCCGGCGGCAGGCGGTGGCGGCCTTCGAGGCGCTCGGCTGCGAGGGCCTGGCCCGGGTCGACTTCTTCCTGCTGGAGGACGGCAGCTGGATGGTGAACGAGATCAACACCATGCCCGGCTTCACCCCCATCTCGGCCTACCCGAAGATGTGGGAGGCCACCGGCCTGCCGTACCCGGAGCTGATCGACCGGCTGCTGACCGCCGCGCTCAGCCGCTCGACCGGCCTGCGCTAGCCGTCGGCCGTCCCCGGCTGCTGCGCGAGCCAGCCGGGGACGGCCGCCTTGATGGCGTCGGTGAACGAGCTGAGCGGGTCGGCGTAGTTGGGGTAGGCACCCGCGGGCACCAGGACCTCCACGTAGGCGTCCCGCATGGTGGTGACGAAGCGGTAGCCGCCGCCCGCGTCCCGGCCCATGCCGAACTGGACGTCGTTCACCTCCGGCATGGAGGCGGTGCCCAGCTCGTTCAGGTACTCCGGCCGGTCGCTGCCGCAGGTCAGCACGGTGCGCGGCGAGCTGTCCCAGGCGGCCGTGTACGGCGAGGCCGGTGACGGGTCGTCACGCCGGTGGCCCAGCACCGTCCCCGGCAGCGCCTTGTCCAGCGCCTCGCAGGCGGCCAGCGCCTTGCCCCGGACCTGCGGCGGTTCGACGTCGGCGGGCAGGCTCCAGCTCCAGCCGAGCAGGCCCACGCAGGTCAGCAGCGCGGCGGGCGGGACGCCCCAGCGGACGGTGGCGGGGAGGCTGCTGAATCGGCTCACCCCGCGATGGTAGCCAGCCCTACAGGTTGACCACCGGGCAGGTGAGGGTGCGGGTGATGCCCTCGATCTGCTGGACCTGGGCGACCACCAGACGGCCGAGCTCGTCGATGGTGGCGGCCTCGGCGCGGACGATCACGTCGTACGGGCCGGTGACGTCCTCGGCGGAGACCACGCCCTGGATCTTCTGGATCTCCTGGGCCACGGCGGTCGCCTTGCCGACCTCGGTCTGGATCAGGATGTATGCCTGTACCACGGGGGACCTCCAGAGCGGGGTGGGCGGACCGGCGAAGTCCGATCACCACGCTACCGCTGACCCCCGCCGCTGGGGAGCCCCCGGAGGGCGTACGCTGCGCGCAGACGGGGCGACCGGGGACAGTGGAGAGAGGACGGCAGATGCAGGGGACCGTGGGCGAGCTCGGCGAGTTCGGACTCATCAAGGAGCTCACCGCCCGGCTGCCGATGACCCCGGCCGTGGAGCTCGGGCCGGGCGACGACGCCGCCGTGGTGAAGGCGCCCGACAGCCGGGTGGTGGCCACCACCGACGTGCTGATCGAGGGCCGGCACTTCCGCCGGGACTGGTCCACCGCCTACGACGTCGGCCGCAAGTGCGCCGCCCAGAACCTCGCCGACATCGCCGCGATGGGCGCGGTCCCCACCGCGATACTGCTCGGCCTGGTGGCCCCGGCCGACCTCCCGACCACCTGGGCCACCGAACTGATGGACGGCCTGCGGGACGAGTGCCAGGTGGCCGGGGCCACCGTGGTCGGCGGCGACGTGGTGCGCGGCGACACCATCACGCTGGCCATCACCGCGCTCGGCGACCTCCAGGGCCGCGCCCCGGTGACCCGTTCGGGCGCCAGGACCGGCGACGTGGTCGCGGTCACCGGCTGGCTGGGCTGGTCCGCCGCCGGGCTCTCGGTGCTGACCCGGGGCTTCCGCTCGCCGCGCGCCTTCGTGGAGGCGCACCGCCGCCCCGAGCCGCCGTACCACGCGGGCCCGGCCGGCTCCGACCTCGGCGCCACCTCGATGATCGACGTCAGCGACGGCCTGGTGGCCGACCTCGGCCACGTCGCCCGGGCCAGCGGGGTGGACATCGACCTGCGCGCGGCCGACTTCGACGTGCCGGCCCAGATGGCCGACATCGGCCAGGCGGTCGGCATCGACCCGCTGGTCTGGGTGCTCTCCGGCGGCGAGGACCACGCGATCGTGGCCACCTTCCCGCCCTCGGTCCAACTGCCCGCCCGCTGGCGGGTGGTCGGCGAGGTGGTCCGCCCGGCCAGCCCGGCGCGCGGGGGCGTGGTGACGGTGGACGGTGCGCCGTGGGACCGGGCGGGGGGCTGGGACCACTTCGCCGACGAGGAGGACTGACGCCGTGTGAGGCGCGGGAATTCCGGCTGGGGCGGTTCGGGCGGCTAGTGTGAGCCCGTCGGCAATGTCCGTTTCGTTGGGTGTTGTCCGGCTCGTACGAGAATCCGACTAACCCGGCGGGAGAAGCACACCCCCATGCGCATCGGTGTCCTGACCAGCGGCGGAGACTGCCCCGGCCTCAACGCGGTGATCCGCTCGGTGGTGCACCGGGGCACCGACGTGCACGGCGACGAGATCATCGGCATCGAGGACGGCTTCCTCGGCCTGATCGAGGGCCGGACCCGCCCGGTCTCGCACGACGACGTCACCGGTCTGCTCACCCTCGGCGGCACCATCCTCGGCTCGGCCCGGGTGCAGCGCGAGCGCATCCAGTGGGCGGTGGAGAACGCCCAGGAGCTGGCGGGCAGGATCGGGATCGACGCGCTGATCGCCATCGGCGGCGAGGGCACGCTGACCGCCGCCCGGATGTTCAGCGACGCCGGGCTGCCGGTGGTCGGGGTCCCCAAGACCATCGACAACGACATCGACGCCACCGACGTGACCTTCGGCTTCGACACCGCCGTGCACGTGGCCACCGAGGCGATCGACCGCCTCAAGACCACCGCCGAATCGCACCAGCGGGTGATGGTGGTCGAGCTGATGGGCCGTCACACCGGCTGGATCACGCTGACCGCCGGGATGGCCGCCGGCGCCCACGGAATCCTGATCCCGGAGAAGGCCTTCGACATCGAGGCCGTCTCCCGGATGATCGAGGAGCGCTTCCGACGCGGCAAGAAGTTCGCCATCATCGCGGTCGCCGAGGGCGCCAAGCCCGCGCCCGGGACGCTCCGCTTCGACCACGGCTCGGTGGACCAGTACGGCCACCAGACCTTCGGCGGGATCGGCAACCGGCTGGCCATCGAGCTGGAGAACCTGCTCGGCAAGGAGGCCCGGCCGGTCATCCTGGGTCACACCCAGCGCGGCGGCACCCCCACCGCCCGGGACCGGGTGCTCGCCACCCGCTTCGGCTGGCACGCCGTGGAGGCCGTCCACAAGGGCGCCTTCGGGCACTTCACCGCCCTGCGCGGCACCACCATCGAGCTGATCCCGGTGGCCGAGGCCGTCCAGCAGCTGAAGACCGTCCCCGAGGACCGCTGGGCGGAGTCCGAAGCCGTGCTCTGAGCCGGGTTCGATAGGTTGGCGCCCATGGTTGCTCCTCCTCGCGTACTCACCATCGCCGGCTCCGACAGCGGCGGCGGCGCCGGCATCCAGGCCGACCTCAAGGCGATGCTCGCGCTCGGCGTCCACGGCATGAGCGTGATCACCGCCGTCACCGCCCAGAACTCGGTCGGCGTCCAGGGCTACTGGGAGCTCCCGGCCGAGGCGGTCCGGGCCCAGTTCCGCAGCGTCGTGGACGACATCGGCGTGCAGGCGGTGAAGACCGGCATGCTCGCCTCGGTCGAGCTGGTGGAGACCGTCGCCGAGCTGCTCGCCGACGTCGGCGCCCCGGTGGTGGTCGACCCGGTCGGCGTCTCCAAGCACGGCGACGCGCTGCTCGCCGCCGAGGCGGTGGCCACCGTTCGGGAGAGGCTGCTGCCGGTCGCCACCCTCGCCACGCCCAACCTGCACGAGGTGACGCAGCTCACCGGCATCGAGGTGACCAGCGAGCGCGACATGGACGCCGCCGCCGAGGCGCTGCTCGGGTACGGGCCGCAGTGGGTGCTGGTCAAGGGCGGCCACCTGGACGGCGAGGCGGCCGACCTGCTGGCCGGGGCCGACGGCTCCCGCCACTGGTACCGGGCGCCGCGCCTGGACAACCGGCACACCCACGGCACCGGCTGCACCCTGGCCAGCGCGATCGCCAGTGAGCTGGCCAAGGGGTCGGAGATGCCGGAGGCGGTGGCCGCGGCCAAGGACTACATCACCGGCGCGATCCGCGGCGGCTTCGCGCTCGGAGCGGGCATCGGCCCGGTGGACCACGCCTGGCGCCAGCGGTCCTGAGACGTGCGGAAGGGCGGGCCCTCGCGGGCCCGCCCCTCACGCCCGCACCCGTGCGGGAAAGACAGAAAGCCGACCCGCCCTAGGGCGAATCGGCGATCTGGAGGACCGGCTAACCGGTCTGCGCGTCAGCGCGAGACCTTACCGGCCTTGATGCACGAGGTGCAGACGTTGAGCCGCTTCGGCGTCCGACCGACCGTCGCACGAACCGTCTGGATGTTGGGGTTCCAACGACGGGGGGTACGGCGGTGCGAGTGGGAGATGCTGTTGCCGAAGCCCGGCCCCTTGCCGCAGACGTCGCAGTTGGCAGCCACAGGAGTCACTCCAAGACTTCAGATCATTTACGTTCGAAAACCCCGGCTGAAAGAACTGGGCCACTCGCGTGGACCGGATCGGTTCAAGGGGTGCGCCCGGGTTGTTCCAGGCAACCGGGAGAGCATACAACGAGCACTCCCGCTCAACGAAACTACCACGGCCCAGGCCATGATCGTCCCGACGGGCACCGGCGCCCACCGGCCCGTTCGCCGGATAACCTGCCAGCATCGCCCCATTTCCGTCGCGTTCATCCGGAGGAGCCAGGTGCCGGCCACGCTAGACGCCACCACCGTCCGCACCTGGAGCCGCCTCGCGCTGACCGCCCTCGGTCAGGCCCGCGAGGAGATCGACGCCCTCAACGTCTACCCCGTACCGGACGGCGACACCGGCACCAACCTCTACCTGACCGTCGAGTCCGCCACCGAGGCGCTCGAACAGGGCCGGGTGGAGGGCCTGGCCGAGGCCACCGCCCTGCTCGCCCGCGGCGCCCTGATCGGTGCCCAGGGCAACTCCGGGGTGATCCTCGCCCAGTGGCTGCGCGGCCTCGCCGAGGTCCTCGCCCACGGCGGCGAACCGGCCAACCTGGGCAAGGCCCTGCGCCGGGCCGCCGACTCCGCCTACCAGGCCGTCGCCGAACCGGTCGAGGGCACCCTGCTCACCGTCGCCGCCGCCGCCGCGACGGCGGCCGAGGACGGCGGCGGCCGGGACGGGCTGGTCGGCACCGCCGACACCGCCTACCGGGCGGCCCGGCAGGCCCTGCTGCGCACCCCGGGGCAGCTGCCCGTGCTCGCCGAGGCCGGCGTGGTCGACGCCGGCGGCCGCGGGCTGGTCGCCGTGCTCGGCGCACTGGCCGACGCGGTGGCCGGGAAGACCCCGATGGGCCCGGTCGCACTCCGTCAGGACCACGGGCTGCGTCCCGCCGCCGGCTGCGAGGGGCACCAGCGGCCGCCCGGCCCCGGCCACCCGGCCTTCGAGGTCATCTACCTGCTGGACGCACCCGACGAGGCACTGCCGGACCTGCGGCGCGAGCTCGCCGCGCTCGGCGACTCGCTGGTGGTCGGCGGCGGCGACGGCCTGTGGAACGTCCACGTGCACGTCGACGACGCGGGTGCCGCCGTCGAGGCCGGCGTACGGGCCGGACGGCCGTACCAGATCCGGATCACCCACTTCGCCGAGGCCGCCGCCCGGGCCGGCGCGGGCAGCCGGGAGACCACCGAGGGACGGGCCGTGCTCAGCGTGGTCACCGGCCCCGGTCTCGCCGAACTCTGCGAGGCGGCCGGGGCGCACGTCCTGCTCGCCGACCCCGACCGGCCGCCCGCCAGCGCCGAACTCGCCGCCGCGGCACGGCGGTGCGGCGCGCGGGAGGTGGTGCTGCTGCTCAACGACCCCGAGCTGCGGGCCGCCGCGGGCGCCGCCGCGGACCAGCTCCGGCAGGAGGGCGTCCGGATCGCGGTGCTGCCCACGCGCTCGCCCGTGCAGGGGCTGGCGGCGCTCGCCGTGCACGAGCCCGCGCGGCGCTTCGACGAGGACGTGGTCGCGATGACCTCGGCGGCCGGGGCCACCCGGTACGCGGAACTCGTCGTCGCCGAGGGGGAGTCCTGGACCATGGCCGGGGTCTGCCAGGCCGGGGACGTGCTCGGCCTGATCGACGGGGACGTGGTCGCGATCGGCGCCGACCTCGCGGAGATCGGCGAGGAGGTCCTCGGCCGGATGCTCGCCGCCGGCGGCGAGCTCGTCACCCTGGTCCTCGGCGAGGGCGCCCCGCCCGGGCTGGCCGAACGCCTCGACGCCCACGCCCGCCGCCAACGCCCCGAGGTCGACACCGTCCGCTACGACGGGGGCCAGCAGGCTGTCCCGCTGCTCATCGGCGTCGAGTAGGACCGCGCCCGGTAGGGCAGCGACCTCAGGGGCGCGAGGAACTGCGCGAGTACGGAAGGCGGCCCAGCGCTGGATCGGGGCATGCGAGCCAGTTGCACGTGGTGCCGTTCCCCCGCGCGCAGTTCCTCGCGCCCCTGCGGGGCGCTCACCGTTGTCGCCGCGGTGGTGTCCAATAGGGACGGTGGGCGCTCTCGACGAATCCCTGACCAAGCTGGTCGGCGACCGCACCGCCAAGGTGCTGGCCGACAGCCTCAAGCTGCGCACGGTCGGCGACCTGCTGCACCACTACCCGCGCAAGTACGTGGAACGGGGCCAGCTCACCAGCCTCGACGAGCTGGAGATCGACGAGCACGTCACCGTGCTGGCCAGGGTCGAGAAGGTCACCCTGATCCCGTTCAAGGCCCGCAAGGGAGACCGCCTCGAAGTGGTGGTCACCGACGGACGCGGCCGCCTCAGCCTGGTGTTCTTCAACCAGGGCTGGCGGCAGAAGGACCTGCGGCCCGGCACCCAGGGCCTGTTCGCCGGGAAGGTCGGCGTCTTCAACGGCAAGCGCCAACTCGCCTCGCCCGACTACCAGCTGATCGACGGTGAGGAGGCGGGCGGCGAGGCGGCTGGCCGCTTCGCGGGCCGCCTCATCCCGGTCTACCCGGCCAGCGCCCAGATGCCCAGCTGGAAGCTCCAGCTCTGCGTCGAGATGGCGCTCGACAAGCACCTGGCCGACGTCGGCGAACCGCTCCCCGCCGAGCTGCGCGACAAGCACGGCCTGATCCCGCTCCCCGAGGCGCTGGAGCTGATCCACCGTCCGCGCAACCAGGCGGAGAAGGAGCGCGCCCAGGAGCGGCTGCGCTGGGACGAGGCCTTCGTCCTCCAGGTCGCGCTCGCCCAGCGCCGCGCCGCGGACTCCGCGCTGCCCGCCGTGGCCCGGCGGCCCTCCGCCGACGGGGCGCTGGCCGCCTTCGACGCCCGGCTGCCCTTCACCCTGACGGAGGGTCAGCAGAAGGTGTCGGCCGAGATCTTCGCCGACCTGGCGACCGAGCACCCGATGCACCGGCTGCTGCAGGGCGAGGTCGGCTCCGGCAAGACCCTGGTGGCGCTGCGCGCCATGCTCGCCGTGGTGGACGCCGGGGGCCAGGCGGTGCTGCTGGCGCCGACCGAGGTGCTGGCCCAGCAGCACCACCGCTCCATCGTCGAGATGATGGGCGACCTGGCCGAGGGCGGCATGCTCGGCGGCTCCGACCTGGGCACCAAGGTGGTGCTGCTGACCGGTTCGATGGGCACCGCCGCGCGCCGCCAGGCACTGCTGGACATGGTCACGGGGGACGCCGGGATCGCCATCGGCACCCATGCGCTGATCGAGGACAAGGTCACCTTCCTGGACCTCGGCCTGGTGGTGGTGGACGAGCAGCACCGCTTCGGCGTCGAGCAGCGCGACGCGCTGCGCGCCAAGGGCAGCCAGCCCCCGCACCTGCTGGTGATGACCGCCACCCCGATCCCGCGCACGGTGGCGATGACGGTCTTCGGCGACCTGGAGACCTCCGTCCTGGACCAGCTCCCGGCCGGCCGCTCGCCGATCTCCACCCACGTGGTGCCCGCGCTGGAGAAGCCCAACTTCCTGGCCCGCGCCTGGGAGCGGGTCCGCGAGGAGGTCGGCAAGGGCCACCAGGCGTACGTGGTCTGCCCCCGGATCGGCGACGAGCCCGAGGACGCCCCGGCCAAGAACGCGGCCAAGAAGAAGCGCAAGCCCGCCGCCACGCCGGACGACCCCGAGGACCTGGGTGCGTCCAGCGACGAACGGCGGCCCCCGCTGGCCGTGGTGGAGACGGCGCAGATGCTCACCAAGGGCCCGCTGGCCGGGCTGCGGGTGGAGATCCTGCACGGGCGGCTGGCGCCCGAGGCCAAGGACGACGTGATGCGGCGGTTCGCGGCGGGGGAGGTGGACGTGCTGGTCGCCACCACCGTGATCGAGGTCGGCGTCAACGTGCCCAACTCCACCGCCATGGTGATCATGGACGCCGACCGCTTCGGCGTCTCCCAGCTCCACCAGCTCCGCGGCCGGGTCGGCCGCGGCTCCGCCGCCGGACTCTGCCTGCTGGTCAGCGAGATGCCCGCCGGCTCCTCCGCCCGGTCCCGCCTCGACGCGGTGGCCGGCACCCTGGACGGCTTCGAGCTCTCCCGGATCGACCTGGAGCAGCGCCGCGAGGGCGACGTGCTCGGCCAGGCCCAGTCCGGCGTGAAGTCCTCGCTCAAGGTGCTCTCCGTCCTGGAGGACGAGGAGGTCATCGCCACCGCCCGCGAGGAGGCCGCCCGGCTGGTCGCCGAGGACCCGGACCTGACGGCCCATCCGGAGCTGCGCACCGCACTGGAGAGCCTGCTCGACGAGGACCGCGCGGAGTACCTCGAAAAGGGATAACTTCCCAGCTCCGCACGGCTGTTGGGCCCCAGGAATTGTCAGTGGTCCACGGCAGAATAGGAGTTGTTCAGGGCGCACCCCCAAGGTGCGTACCTGGCACGACTCCTGGGGGTTCTGCCTTGGCATTCCGTCATCTCAACGAGCTTCCGCTGGGCGACAAGGTCTTCCGAATCGAGCTGGCCAGCGAGGACGACCGCGAGGTCACCCTGACCCTGACCGGCTGGCGCGAGGGGGCGGCCGCCAGCCCGCTCGCCTCGGGCAAGCTCCGCCTCCCGGTCGAGGAGGTGGCCAACCTGCGGATCGCGCTCAACCGGGCGCTCCGCGCCCTGGCCATCGTCGCCGACGTCTCCGAGCCCATCCCCGACCGCGACGTGCTCCGCGAGCTCTACCCCGGCCACGGCGCCCCCTGGGTGCCCCAGCACGAGGAGGAGCTGACCCGCCGCTTCCACGAGGGCGAGACCATCGCCCGGATCGCCGCCCGCTTCGGCCGCACGCCCGACTCCGTCCGCACCAAGCTCCGCGAGCTCGGCCACGACCCGCGCAAGCCCGAGTACTGCCCGCCCGACGGCTGCCTCTCCTGGTCCCGCTACGCCAGCCCGGCGATCGTCGGGGGCGAGGGCTCGTAATCCCGGGGGCGCGAGGAACTGCGCTGCCGACCCACTACGGCGGTAGTGGGTCGGCCGAACAGTTCCTCGCGCCCCGCTCGTGGTTAGGTGGTGGTCACGCCTTCCTACGAGAGGACCGCCCCACCTCATGACCCGCGTGATCGCCGGCACCGCCGGAGGCCGCCGCCTCGCCGTCCCGCCAGGCCGGACCACCCGCCCGACCTCGGACAAGGCCCGGGAGGCGATGTTCTCCACCCTCCAGGCGCTGCGCGGCACCCTGCACGGGGCCCGGATGCTCGACCTGTTCGGCGGATCGGGTGCGGTCGGCCTGGAGGCGCTGAGCCGGGGCGCGGAGCACGTCCTGCTGGTGGAGGCGGACGCCTCCGCCGCCCGGGTGATCCGGGAGAACGTCAGGACCATCGCGCTCCCGGGGGCCGAGGTCCGTGCCGACAGGGCCGAGCGGGTGATCGCGGGTCAGGCTCCGGCGGCTCCGTACGACTTGGTCTTCCTGGACCCGCCGTACTCCGTGACGGACGACGAGGTCCGGGAGATGCTGATCACACTCCTGGCCGGGGGCTGGCTCGACGAGGAGGTACTCGTCACCGTGGAACGCAGCACCAGGGGCGGCGAGTTCGGCTGGCCCGAGGGCTTCGAGCCGGTGCGCTCGCGGCGGTACGGCGAGGGAACCCTCTGGTACGGTCGCGCCGCCTCCGGCCCCGACGACGACGTCGAGGGCCGGTAGTCCCCCCACCCACCCTGTCCCTCAAGGGAGTCCACGCCATGCGCCGAGCGGTCTGCCCGGGTTCGTTCGACCCGATCACCAACGGCCACCTCGACATCATCGAGCGGGCCTCCAAGCTCTACGACGTGGTGCACGTCGCGGTGCTGATCAACAAGAACAAGCAGGGCATGTTCACCGTCGAGGAGCGGATCGAGCTCATCCGGGAGACCACCGCCCACCTCGGCAACATCGAGATCGAGGCCCACCTCGGCCTGCTGGTGGACTTCTGCCGGGAGCGCGGCATCCCCGCGATCATCAAGGGCCTGCGGGCGGTCAGCGACTTCGACTACGAGCTGCAGATGGCCCAGATGAACCACGGCCTGACCGGCGTCGAGACCCTCTTCGTGCCGACCTCGCCGACCTACAGCTTCCTCTCCTCCAGCCTGGTCAAGGAGGTCGCCTCCTACGGCGGCGACGTCTCCCACCTGCTGCCCGAGGGCGTCAACAGCCGACTGGTCGAGCGGATCGCCGAACGGAACAAGTGAATCCGGACAGAGCTGGCGAACCGTCACATTCCTTCGCGGTGGTGGCACCGGCGTTGTGAGCTGCGCCCGCTCTGGCCGTACAGTCTGTACTCCTGCCCGACGGTGATGCCGTGCCGTGGGGCGCTGCCTCCGCCGCAGCTCGGCGGCACACGGAAAGACGAAGCCCCGTGGACGTGCAGAACAGACTCGACGCGATCGTCTCGGCGGTGGAGAACGCCCGCTCGATGCCCATGTCGGCGTCCTGCGTGGTGAACCGGGCCGAGCTGGTCGGCCTGCTCCAGCAGCTCCGCGAGGCGCTGCCCGCCGAACTCGCCCAGGCCCAGTCGGTGATGGCCGACCACGAGCAGGTGGTGGCGGACGCCCAGGCGCAGGCCGACCAGATCATCCGCGGCGCGCACGACGAGCGCGGCTCGATCGTCTCCGACACCGAGGTGGTCCTGCGGGCCCAGGCCGAGGCGGACCGCATCCTCTCCGAGGCCCGGTTCGAGGTCGAGACCAAGCGCGCCGAGGCGGACGACTACGTCGACTCCAAGCTGGCCAACTTCGAGGTGGTGCTCACCAAGACGCTCGGCGCCGTCGGCCGCGGCCGGCAGAAGCTGCGCGGCGACTCCAGCGTCTTCGAGCAGCCCTTCGACGAGGAGGCCCAGGACGGCGAGGAGTTCCGCTCCCGGGTCAGCCCGAGCCCCGAGGTCGACGAGTACGTCGACGTGAAGCTCGCCACCCTGGAGACGGTGCTCAGCAAGACCCTGGAGGCCGTCGGCAAGGGCCGCGACAAGCTCCTCGGCAAGGCCCCGATCGACGAGCTCGGCGCCTACCTGGCCGCCGCCGACCAGGCCCAGCAGGCCAAGGACCGGGCCGAGGCGGTCGCGGCCGGCTTCGCCGAGGAGGACGAGCAGCCCTGGTACCGGGCCGAGGTCCCGCAGCAGCAGAGCTGGCCCGAGCCCACCCCCGCAGCGGCCGGCTGGCAGGCCCCGGAGGAGGGCCAGTACGGCAACGGCCAGTACGCCGAGGTCTACGGCGGCGGCTACGACCCGGCCGGGCAGCCCCCGGCGGACCCGTACGGCTACCCGCAGCAGCCCCAGCCCGGCTACCAGACCCAGGGCTTCGACCCTGCGTACGGCTACCAGCAGCCGGCCGCGTACCAGGGCCAGGAGCAGCAGTACGACGCGTACGGCTACCCGCAGCAGCAGGTGCCCCAGCAGCAGGTCCCGCAGCAGATGCCCCAGCAGCAGGCGAGCCTGGACGAGACCAGCTTCTTCGACACCAGCATGATCGACATGACCAGGCTGCGGGAGCTCGGCGGCCGGTGACTCCGGGCGAAGTTGGGCCAGGCCGGAGTGTCCGGTAGTCTGACCACTCCGGCCCCTCCAGAGCTGGGCCCGTTCGGCTGCCTGGAAGCCGCCGACCAGAACCGATCCGCGCCGCGCAGGTAGTGCGTGCCGCCAGCAGGAAGTCAGGACACCTTGAACCGCCTCGACCACCGCGACCCGCTCGTGTTCGACACGCATGAGCTCGGTCGTCGCGCGGGCTCGCTGCGCAAGGCCTCCCGCACCCTGCCGGCGCCCGCCGACCTCGGCATCGAGGACGTCATCGGCGTCCCGGCCGGCAGCGAGATCGAGCTGGACATCCGCCTGGAGTCGGTGGTCGAGGGCGTGCTGGTGACCGGCACCGCGACCGCCCACGTCGAGGGCGAGTGCGTGCGCTGCCTGGAGCCGGTGGAGGACGACCTGGAGGTCGACTTCCAGGAGCTGTACTACTACCCGGAGTCCGACGAGCGTCACCGCGCCCGGACCGCCGGTGCGGAGGACCTCGACGAGGACTCCGAGGACGAGACTTACCGTCTGGAGGGCGACTTCTTCGACCTCCAGCCGGTGCTGCGTGACGCGGTGGTGCTCGCACTGCCGCTGCAGCCGGTGTGCCAGGAAGACTGCCTGGGCCTGTGCTCCGAATGCGGAGCGCGCCTGAGCGACGACCCGGCCCACCACCACGACGCCGCCGACCCCCGGTGGGCGGCTCTGCAGGGACTCTCCGCCGCCCCCGGCGACGAGGGTGACGGGATCAAGACCAGCGGTACCCGTGAGGGTCTCGCCGAGAACCAGGAGAAGTAGCCGTGGCTGTTCCGAAGCGGAAGATGTCGCGCAGCAACACGCGCCACCGTCGGTCCAACTGGAAGGCCGTCGTTCCGGCCCTCGTGGCGTGCGACCGCTGCCACGAGCCGAAGCTGGGCCACATCGCGTGCCCGAGCTGCGGCACGTACAACCGTCGCCAGGTCCTCTCGGTCTGATCGGCGGGGTGCACGGATCGATGTCGGAGAGCATTTCCACCCGCAAGTCGGCTCCTGCCAACGGGAGCAAGGCCGGCGGTCCGGCTTCGACCGAATACGACGTCCTGGAAGGGCGCCTCGGGTACACGCTCGAGCGCGCCCTTCTGGTGCGTGCCCTCACACACCGCAGCTTCGCCTACGAGAACGGCGGGCTGCCGACCAACGAGCGCCTCGAGTTCCTCGGTGACTCGGTGCTCGGGCTGGTCGTCACGGACACCCTCTACCGCCTCCACCCGGAGGTCGCCGAGGGCACCCTGGCCAAGCTGCGCGCCGCGGTGGTCAACTCCCGCGCGCTGGCCGAGGTCGGCCGGGGCCTGGAGCTCGGCACCTTCATCCGCCTGGGCAAGGGCGAGGAGGGCACCGGCGGCCGGGACAAGTCCTCGATCCTCGCGGACACCGTCGAGGCCGTCATCGGCGCCATCTACCTGGACCAGGGCCTGGACGCCGCCACCGACTTCGTCCACCGCCTGTTCGACCCGCTGATCGAGGAGTCCTCTCAGCTGGGCGCGGGCCTGGACTGGAAGACCAGCCTCCAGGAGCTCACCGCCACGGTGGGCATCGGAGTGCCGGAGTACGTGGTCGCCGAATCCGGCCCGGACCACGAGAAGACCTTCAGCGCGAACGCCCGGGTGGCCGGCGAGGACTTCGGGCAGGGCAGCGGCCGCTCGAAGAAGGAAGCCGAGCAGAAGGCGGCGGAGAGCGCCTGGCGGGCCATCAAGGCCAAGTACGCCGACCAGCTCAACCCCGGTACCACTCCCAGCAGCTGACCGTTCGTCACGAATAGGCGGCCCCCGTGCCCGAGCTCCCCGAAGTAGAGGTGGTCCGGCGCGGTCTCGCCCGCTGGGCGGCCGGCCGCACCGTGGCCGAGGCGCAGGTGCTCCACCCGCGCGCCGTCCGCCGCCAGCCCGGCGGGGCCGACGAGTTCGCCGCCCGGCTGGCCGGGGCCACCCTGGGCGCGCCGCAGCGCCGGGGCAAGTACCTCTGGGTGCCGCTCGGCGGGGACCAGGCACTGATCGGGCACCTCGGGATGAGCGGCCAACTGCTGGTCCAGGACCCGGTGGTGCCCGACGAGACCCACCTGCGGGTGCGGCTGCGGTTCACCGACGGCGGGCGCGAGCTGCGCTTCGTCGACCAGCGGACCTTCGGCGGTCTGGCGGTCGAGGAGTCCGAGCCGGGGGATCCGGAGTCCACGCCGCTCTCCATCGCGCACATCGCCCGGGACCCGCTGGACGAGCGCTTCGACGACGGGCTGTTCGTCACCGCGCTGCGCACCAAGCGGACCACGGTGAAGCGGGCGCTGCTCGACCAGACGCTGATCAGCGGGGTCGGCAACATCTACGCGGACGAGTCGCTGTGGCGCGCCAAGCTGCACTACGAGCGGGCCACCGCCACCCTGACCCGGCCCCAGGCGCACGCGCTGCTGGACCACGCCCGGGACGTGATGGGGGCCGCGCTGGCGGTGGGCGGCACGAGCTTCGACAGCCTGTACGTCAACGTGAACGGCGAGAGCGGGTACTTCTCGCGGGAGTTGGACGCGTACGGGCGCGAGGGGGAGCCGTGCCGGCGGTGCGGGACGGCGATGCGGCGGGAGCCGTGGATGAACCGGTCGAGCTACTTCTGCCCGAAGTGCCAGCGCGCTCCGCGCTGAGGGCACGGAGCGCGCTGAACGGTCAGGCCCGCTTGGTCAGTTCGGGTTCGGCGGCCGCGTCCTCGCCCAGGTCCTGTTCGCCCTGGCCGTAGTAGGCGACGCCGACGGCGCTGACGACGGCCAGCAGGAAGCCGAAGGCGGCGAGCCAGCCGAGGCCGGCGCGGGAGGAGTCCCCGAGCCAGATGACGCCGACGGCGCCGGGGATGACGGTCTCGCCGACCACCAGGGCGGCGGTGGCGCCGTTGACCGAGCCGATCTGCAGGGCCACGGTGTGCAGGTACATCCCGCCGATGCCGCCGACCAGGATGGCGTACAGGGCCGGGTCGGAGACCAGCTTCACCAGGTCGAAGGGCTCGACGCCGTTCAGGATGCGCACGCCGACGCCGAGCGCGCCGAAGCCGAGGCCGGAGAGCAGGCCCGCCACGATCGCGCCGCCGGCGCCCATCAGGCGGACGACCACCGCACCGATCACGATCAGGGCGATGGTGACGCCGAGCAGCCACCAGTGGACGGCCATCTCCGCGTGGTGCCCGCCCTCGGGGCCGGCCGCGACGGCGAGCAGGATCAGCGCGGCGCAGAGCACGGCGATCGATGCCCACTCGGGGCGCTTCAGGCGGATGCCGAGCAGCTTGATGGAGAGCACCGCGGTGATCACCAGATTGGCGCTGATGATGGTCTGCGAGAGGAAGAGCGGGAGCAGCCGGGCGGCCAGTGCGCCGAGGCCGAAGCCGATCAGGTCGAGCACCGTGCCGAGGATGAACTCCCAGGTGACGGCGGCCTTGGCGGTGGAGGAGAGGTTGGGGCCGCCGTGCTCGGTGACCCCGGCGGAGCGGCCCTTGGCGGCGGCCTCCTCGCGGGCGGAGCGGCGTGAGCCGACCGCCTGGAGTACCGAGCCGGTGCCGTAGCAGGCGGATGCCGCGACGGCGGTGACGAGGCCCAGGATCACCGGGTGCTCCGATCGTGGATGGTGCGGACGTGCTTGATCAGTCCTAACTATGCCCCGCCCGCCGGGTGGCGGGGTCCACCGGTAGGAGGAGTGCGGTCCGGCCCGACCGGCGGGGGAGACCGGGTGCCCCGGGGTGGGCGGAATGTCCGGCCTCCGGGGGTAGGTTCGGAGCATGAGGACCTTCGCGCTCCACCGCCCGGGCCGCTCCCCGGCCGTCGCCGTGCTCGCCGCGCTGCTGGCCGCTCTCCTGCTGCTCCTCGCGGGCCCCGCCGTGGCCGCCGGGAGCATCGAGGAGGCGGGGAAGGCGCTGAAGCAGGGTCAGGTGTACGTCGACCCGGCGATGGCCGGGCGGTACTCGGCCGGGCAGGCCGCCGCGCTGGCCGCGCGGATCAAGGCCGCCGACAAGCCGGTGTTCGTCGCGGTGGTCCCGGCGGACGACCGGTTCCCGGCCAGGACGACGGCGAGCGACCTGCGGACCAGGGTCGGGGTGACGGGCGTCTACGCGATCTGGCGGGGCGAGGAGTTCAAGGCCTTCTCCGACGGGGCGGCGCTGCCGCCGGCCGCCGCCACCTCGATGTCGGGGGCGGCCTTCCGGGCCCACCCGGGCGACATCGCCGGCACCCTGGACGACTTCGTCGGGCAGGCGCTCCCCCAGACGAAGGGCAAGGGCGTGGCCTCCTCCTCCGGCGGGGTCGGGGCGGCGGCGATCGTGGTGCCGGTGGCGCTGCTGGCGCTGGGCGGCGGCGGGGTGTTCCTGCTGCTGCGCCGGTCGAAGCGGAAGAAGGCGGAGAAGGCCCGGGCCGAGCTGGCCCAGCTGCGGGTGGTGGTGGACGAGGACATCACGGCCTTCGGCGAGGAGCTGGACCGGCTGGACTTCGCCCCGGGCGCCCCGGACGCGGACGACGCCCAGCGGGCGGACTACGCGCACGCGCTGGACTGCTACGACCGGGCCAAGCGGGAGATGGACCGGGCCGGGCACCCGGAGCAGGTCCGCCCGGTGACCGAGGCGCTGGCCGACGGCCGGTTCGCGCTGGCCACCCTGACGGCCCGTCGGGAGAAGCAGCCGCTGCCGGACCGCCGTCCGCCGTGCTTCTTCGACCCCCGGCACGGCCCCTCGGTGAAGGACGCCGACTGGGCGCCGGCGGGTGCGGCCCGCCGCTCGGTGCCGGTCTGCGCGGCCGACGCGGCCCGGCTGACGGCGGGTCAGGAGCCGGCGGTGCGGACGGTGGAGACCGAGCACGGCCGCGAGCCGTACTGGAACGCCGGGCCGGCCTACAGCCCGTGGGCGGGCGGGTACTTCGGCGGCGGGATGCTGCCGGCCCTGCTGGTCGGGACGGCGCTCGGCTCGATGATGGCGACCCCGTCCACCGCCTGGGCGGACAGCGGGGCGGCCGGGTCGGGCTGGGAGGGCGGCGACTCCTCCGGAGCCGACTTCAACCCCTCCGACTTCGGCGGGTTCGACGGCGGTGGCGGCGGGGACTTCGGTGGGGGAGGGGACTTCGGGGGCTTCTGAGTCGGGTGGTGTGAAACCCCTTGCCCGCAGGGCCGCGTCTGGCTATCAGTACGATGATCAGCTAGGCAGAGAGCAAGGGGCACCACCATGGGGGATCAGGGCTTCCGGGTAGAACCGGGCGCACTCAGGCAGTACGCGGCACTCGTCGAGGCGCAGGCGGAACGGATCGCGGAGATCCAGTCCCGCCTCGCCTCGGTGTCGCTGAACTCGAACGACTTCGGCAAGCTGCCGGACGCACAGAACCTGTACGAGGCCTACCAGGAGCACGCCGAGGCCGAGCACCAGAACCTCGCCGACCTCGGCGAGATCCTGGCCGACACGGCCGGCGGTCTCCAGGACACGGCGGACAACTACGAGAGCCACGACACCGCCATCGCCTCGGCCTACGGGGACGGGAGCAGCCGGTGATCCCCGGAACGGACGTCTCCTTCGCCGAGGCCGGTGCCGCGTACAAGTGGACCCGGGACTTCGTCAGCACCCCCTTCGAGGCGCTGCCCAGCTTCACCAACCCGGTCTCCGAGGGCCTGGACGCCGGGCTGGACGAGTTCGTCAAGGGAGCCCTCGACTTCCTCGGGCTGATGGACATGCTGGAGGAGGTCACCGGCGAGCTGGAGACCCTCACCAACGCCGCCCAGGAGTGGCAGGCCCAGGCGAAGGCGATGCAGGAGGTCGCCAACGAGCTGCGCTCGGGCGGATCGGCCCTCTCCGGCCAGTGGGAGGGCGCGGCCTCCGCCGCCTTCGGCGGCCACATGGGCAAGGTGGTCGAGGCCGTCGAGGCCACCGCCGCCGACATGAACGAGACCGCCAAGATCATCAGCCAGGCCGCCGAGGCCTGCGAGCTGGCCGAGAACCTGGTGATCGGGCTGATCCGGGAGGCGATCGAGGTCCTGATCGCCACCATGGCGGCGATGATCCTGGTCGACATCATCACCCTGGGCGCCGCCACGGTGGTCAACGCGCTGGTGGTCGAGGCGGAGGTGTCGGTCTACGTCCTGCGGATCGCCTCGGTCTCCCGCAAGCTGGCCACCACACTGGGCAAGCTGATGGACGCCGTCCGGAAGATCCAGACCGCCGGGAAGTCCTTCAAGAACATCCGCGAGGGCCTCAAGGCGGCCAAGGCGGTCCGGAAGATCGGCGGCGCCGGCAACCGCTTCGGCACCGCCAGGGACCTGATCACCAACCCGAACATCGGTACCCTCGGGGAGTTCGCCACCGCCCAGGCGGTGAAGGCCGGCTTCGGCGCGGTGAAGGGCGGCATCGCCACCGGCGTCGGGCTCGGCATCGGCGCGGGCGACTTCGGCGGAGTCCTCACCGACACCGCCAAGGACGACGCCGCGATCGACGCGGCCACCGGCGCGCTGGACGGCGGCGAGCACGCGAAGCCCTACCGGGTGCCGCAGACCCGGGTCGAGGAGGCCTTCGGATGAGTCAGTACGTCGAGCCGCGCCCGCTGGGCGGCGAGTCCTTCCGCCCGCTGTTCGCGCCGCACCTCCAGCCGGGCGAGCAGATCCACGCGGTGGCCGAGCTCACCCTCAGCGACCTGATCCGCCGCGTCCCGCGCAAGTACCGGCCGGGCGCGGCGACGCGGGGAGTGGGGGCCGTCCTCGGCGCGCTGTTCGAGCCGGTGGCGGTGGTCGCGGAGCTGCTGCTGGAGGGGATCTTCGGGATCTCCCGGGTGATCCGCCGGATCACCCGCGGCGCGGGCCTGCAGGGTGGCTGGGGCAGCCAGGCCGGCCAGTTCGTGATCGCGGTGCGGCACGGCTACGAGGGCGCCGCGTCGATGGACAACAACCGCGCGGTGGTGGCCTTCACCGACCGCCGGATGCTGCTCGCCGACCACCTGGTCGGGCTCGGCCTCAAGCCGCTCGGCGAGCTGCCCTACGGCCGGGTCCGCCGGGTCGAGGACCGCACCGGCGCCGTCGCCGACCGGGTCGACCTGCACTTCGCGGACGGCTCGCTGGCCGCGCTCTCGCAGTCCTCGGACGAGGCCCGCGCCCTGGTGGCGCTGATCCGCTGACGTTCCGGTCGCTGTGCATGGCCTAGGGTCGTGGCCATGCACAGCGACGAGTCCGTCCGCTGCACCGCCTGGGTGCGCGGCAAGGTCCAGGAGGTCGGCTTCCGCTGGTGGACCAGGGCCCGGGCGCTGGAGATCGGCGGCCTCACCGGCTACACCAGCAACCTCGGCGACGGCCGGGTCCAGGTGGTCGCCCAGGGCGCGCGGCACGACTGCGAGCGCCTCCTGCACGCGCTGCGCGGCCCCGGCACGCCGGGCCGGGTGAGCGGGGTCACCGAGATATGGGGAGGCACCGCCGGGTGCTACGAGGGCTTCGAACTCCGGTGACCGCGGGCGCCGCCCGGCGGGCGGCAGGGGCGCCGGGGTGTGCACGGACGAGACCGGCGTGACACTGAGGTGACACCGTGGTGCGAATGCCGGTGTCGGGCGGTTGCCTTCTGGGCAGACTCGTGGTTGACTCCGCAGCGAGCAGTGATCCATCTGACACCACGATGGGTCGCCCGCCCGGCCGCACCGCGTGTCCACTCCCGCGTGCAGGTGACAGGGTGGCGGTAGCGTGCGGTGATCGTGTTGACCCGTACCGTCTTTGGTGAGACGCTGAAAGCCCGCGCACCAATATGCGTTCTCCCGGCAGGGTCATGTCGTCGTGAGTCCAGCTCACACGGCTCTCCCGTAGTGCCCAGCCAGCACTACCGGCCCGCGGACGGGTGCGTGACACCCCTTCCCCCAAGACCTGTACCGAAACGGTTCGGTCACTCAGCGTGGAGGACCATTCATCATGGCAAAGGCGCTTCTCGGGTACGTCGGCGGCCCCGACCCGCGAATGCTCACCGAGGTGCGACGGCTTCAGCAGCGCGTCCAGGACCTGGAGTCCGAGCTCAACCGGATGCAGGCCGAGAACGACGCACTCACCGCTGTCGTTGACGAGCACTCGCTGCTCAGCAGCATCGAGCTGGACCAGCGGGAGCCCGCGCTCACCTGATCCTGACCCGATCGCCAGAGTTCGACGCTGCTGCGCACGAGATCCCCGATGGGGTCGCAGCTAGAAGAGGGACGCCGAAGACGGCGTCCCTTCGTCGTTCCCGTCACCTTTTGCCGATCACATTGCCCAGCTCCGGCGTGGTCAAACCACCGCCTGTCCGGCCCCCGTGAGGGTGGCCGGATACAGTCGGCCATCCGGGAGGTGAACACCGGACGGCCGCCGAGGTGAGGAGAACGGGCGCGTGCACCTGAAGAGTCTGACGCTGCGCGGGTTCAAGTCCTTCGCCTCCGCCACCACCCTCCGCTTCGAACCCGGCATCACCTGCGTGGTCGGCCCCAACGGCTCCGGCAAGTCCAACGTCGTGGACGCCCTCAGCTGGGTCATGGGGGAGCAGGGCGCCAAGTCGCTGCGCGGCGGAAAGATGGAGGACGTCATCTTCGCCGGCACCAGCGGCCGCCAGCCGCTCGGCCGCGCCGAGGTCAGCCTCACCATCGACAACACCGACGGCGCGCTGCCCATCGACTACTCCGAAGTCACCATCACCCGCACGATGTTCCGCAACGGCGGCAGCGAGTACGCCCTCAACGGCGAGACCTGCCGGCTGCTCGACATCCAGGAGCTGCTCTCCGACTCCGGCATCGGCCGCGAGATGCACGTCATCGTCGGGCAGGGCCAGCTGGACTCCGTACTGCACGCCGACCCGATGGGCCGCCGGGCCTTCATCGAGGAGGCCGCCGGGGTGCTCAAGCACCGCAAGCGCAAGGAGAAGGCGCTGCGCAAGCTCGACGCGATGGCCGCCAACCTCAACCGGGTACAGGACCTGGTCGCCGAACTGCGCCGCCAGCTCGGGCCGCTCGGGCGGCAGGCGAAGATCGCCCGGCGGGCGGCCGGGATCCAGGCCGAACTGCGCGACGCCCGGCTGCGCCTGCTCGCCGACGACCTGCTGACGCTCCGTCGGGCGGTGGAGGCCGAGATCGCCGACGAGCTGGCGCTGCGGCTGCGCCGCTCCACCGTGGAGCAGGAGCTGGACCGGGCCCAGCAGCGGGAGGCCGTGCTGGAGGCCCAGGTGCAGCAGCTCGGGCCCCGGCTGGAGGAGGCCCGGCAGACCTGGTACCGGCTCTCCGCGCTCGGCGAGCGGACCAGGGGCACCATCGGCCTGGCCGAGGCCCGGGTGCGGCACGCGCTCACCGCCGGACAGGGCGAGGAGCGGCGCGGGCGCGATCCGGAGGAGCTGGAGCGGGAGGCCGCCCGGGTCCGCGAGGAGGAGGCCGCGCTCGCCGAGGCGCTGGAGGAGGCGCGGTACGCGCTGGCCGAGACGGTCGAGCGCAGGGCCGAGCTGGAGCGTGAACTCGCCGCCGAGGACGTCCGGTTGAAGAGCGCCGCGCGGGCCATCGCGGACCGCAGGGAGGGCCTGGCCCGGCTCCAGGGGCAGGCGGCCGCCGCCCGTTCCAAGGCGGCCGGGGCCGAGGCCGAACTGGCCCGCCAGGCCGAGGCCAGGGACGGCGCGGTCGAGCGGGCCGAGGCCGCGCAGCAGGAGTACGCCGCCCTGGAGGCCGAGGTCGGCGGCGCGGACGGCGGGGACGAGGAGGCCGAGGCCGCGCACCGGGAGGCGAAGGAGCGGGCCGTCGCGGCGGCGGCCGCCGTCGGTGCCGCCCGGGAGGAGCTGGCCGCCGTCGAGAAGGAGCGGGCCGGGCTGACGGCGCGTCACGAGGCGCTCTCGCTGGGCCTGCGGCGCAAGGACGGCAGCGGTGCGCTGCTGGTGGACGGGGCGTTGGCCGGGGTGCTCGGGCCGGCCGCCTCGCTGCTGACCGTCGAGCCCGGGTACGAGACGGCCGTCGCCGCCGCGCTCGGGGCGGCGGCCGAGGCGGTCGCGGTCGACGGGGTGGAGACGGCGGCGGCCGCGCTGCGGCTGCTGCGGGAGCGGGACGCGGGGCGGGCGGCGCTGCTGGTCGGCGGGGCGCCCGCGGTGCGGGAGCCGGCGGCCGACGGGCTCCGGTGGGCGGCCGGGCTGGTGGACGGGCCGGCCGAGCTGCGGCCGGCGGTGGCCCGGCTGCTGGAGCGGACGGTGGTGGTGGACGGCCTGGACGAGGCCGTCCGGCTGGTGGTGCGGGAGCCGGGACTGACCGCGGTGACCCGGGACGGCGACCTGCTCGGCGCGGGCCTCGCGCAGGGCGGGGCGGCCGGCGCGCCGAGCCTGCTGGAGACCCGGGCCGCGGTGGACGAGGCGGCCGCGCGGATCGCCGAACTCGACGTGCGCTGTGAGGAGTCGGCCCGGGCACTCGCCGAGGTCACCGAACTGCGTCGCGAACTCACGGCGGAGATCGAGGAGTTGACGGCCCGTCGACGGGCGGCCGAGAAGGAGCGGGCCGCCGTCGCCGGGGCGCTCGGTCGGCTCGGCGGGCAGGCCAGGGCGGCCGCCGGGGAGGCTGAGCGGCTGGCCGCCTCCGCCACCCGGGCCGAGGAGGGCCTGGCGCAGGCGCTGGCCGCCGCCGAAGAGCTGGCCGAACGGCTCGCGGTGGCCGAGGAGTTGGCGGAAGCGGGAGAGGACGAGCCGGATCCGGCGCGCCGCGACGAGCTGGCGGCCGGCGCGGCCGAGGCCCGGCAGGGCGAGCTGGAGGCCCGGCTCTCGGTGCGCACCCACGAGGAGCGGGTGCGCGGCCTGAACGGCCGGGCCGACCAGCTGGACCGCTCGGCCCGGGCCGAGCGCGAGGCCCGCGCCCGGGCCGCCGAACGGCGCGAGCGGGCCCGCCACGAGGCCGGCGTGGCCGGCGCGGTGGCCGCCGGAGCCCGGCAGCTGCTGGCCCGGCTGGAGCTCACGCTGGCCCGGGCCGAGGCGGAGCGCGCCGAGGCCGAGCAGCAGCGCGCCGAACGGGAGGCCGAGCTGCGTGCCGGGCGGGAGCTGGGGCGCGAACTCAAGGGCGAGCTGGACAAGTTGGTGGACGCCGGGCACCGGGACGAGGTGCTGCGGGCCGAGAAGCGGCTGCGGATCGAGCAGTTGGAGGCCAAGGCACTGGAGGAGTTCGGCATCGAGGGCGGCGAGCTGCTCGCCTCCTACGGGCCGGAGCAGCCCGTCCCGCCCGCGCTGCCGGAGGAGGGCCAGGAGCCCGGCGAGCCCCGCCCGTACGTCCGGGCCGAGCAGGAGAAGCGGCTGCGGGCCGCCGAGCGGGCGTACCAGCAGTTGGGGAAGGTGAACCCGCTGGCGCTGGAGGAGTTCGCGGCGCTGGAGGAGCGCCACCAGTTCCTCGGCGAGCAGCTGGACGACCTCAAGCGCAGCCGCAAGGACCTGATGGACATCGTCCGGGACGTGGACGCCCGGGTGGAGCAGCTGTTCACCTCGGCCTACCACGACACCGCGGCGCAGTTCGAGGGCGTGTTCTCCCGCCTCTTCCCGGGCGGGGAGGGGCGTTTGGTGCTGACCGACCCGGAGAACATGCTCACCACCGGCGTCGAGGTGGAGGCCCGGCCGCCGGGGAAGAAGGTGAAGCGGCTCTCACTGCTGTCGGGCGGGGAGCGCTCGCTCACGGCGGTGGCCCTGCTGGTCTCCATCTTCAAGGCCCGGCCCAGCCCGTTCTACGTGATGGACGAGGTGGAGGCGGCGCTGGACGAGACCAACCTGCGCCGGCTGATCGCCATCATGGAGGAGCTGCGGGAGAGCTCCCAGCTGATCGTGATCACCCATCAGAAGCTCACCATGGAGTCGGCCGACGCGCTGTACGGCGTCACCATGAAGGGCGACGGGATCTCCCAGGTGATCAGCCAACGGCTGCGCGAGGAGCACCGCGAGCGGAGGACGCGCGCGGTGCCCCGGCAGGAGCCGTCGGTCAGCGGGTGAGCAGCTCGCTCCGTTCGCCGCTCTCCGGCTCGGTCTCCACGGCGGTGGTGCGGGCCTGCGGGAGCAGGGCGTAGACCGCCGCGCCGACCAGGATGGTGACCACCCAGGCCAGGCCGTTGGTGCCGATCCAGCTGCTCGACCAGGGGCCGGCGAACCAGACGTCGTCCGCGCTGAGGGCCGCCCGGGTGAACATCAGGCCGGTGCCGATCGCCAGCAGCCAGGCGGTGAGCGCCTGCCAGCAGAAGCCGCCCCTGAACCAGTAGGCGGAGCGCTCGGAGGTGTCGAGCAGGGCGGCGGCGTCGTAGCGGGTCCGGCCCTGGCGGTGACGGCGCACCATGTCGACGCCGTAGACGCCGATCCAGGCCGAGAAGGAGACGGCCAGGATGGTCAGGAAGGTGATGAAGGAGCCGTAGAAGCTCTTCGCCACCAGCATCAGCAGCAGACCGCCGACCAGGCTGATCACCGCGTTGATGGAGACCGCCCAGGCGCGCGGCAGCCGCACGCCCATGGTCTGGGCGGTGAAGCCGGCCGAGTACATCGAGAGGCTGTTGATCAGCACCATGCCGATCAGCGCGATCAGCAGGTACGGCACGGCCAGCCAGGTCGGCAGCAGCTCGCCGATGAAGGCCACCGGGTCAGAGGCGGAGGCCAGGTCCGGGGTGCCGACCGCCATCACCGCGCCCATCAGCACCATCGGGACCACCACGATCCCGGCGCCGCCGACCGCGGTGCCCACGATGCCCCTGCTGCTCGCCCCGCGCGGCAGGTAGCGGGCGAAGTCGGCGCCGGACGGGGCCCAGCTGAGACCGCCGGCCGCGATGGTGCCGATGCCGGCGACCACCATCGCGGTGGTGCCGGCCGGGCGGGCGAAGACCTCGGACCACTCGACGGTGGCGACCAGGTAGCCGAGCACCAGGACCGAGAAGATCCCGAACAGGTAGGCCGACCAGCGGTTGCACCAGAGCAGCGCGTTCCGGCCGAGGCCGGAGACCAGGAAGGTGGTGCCCACGAAGAGGAGGAGGGTGACGACGACGAGGGGTGTGCTGCTCCGGATCCCGAAGAGCAGGTCGAGGACGGAGAGCAGCGCGTAGGCGCCGGTGACGGCGTTCACCGTCTCCCAGCCGAACCGGGCCACCCAGGTCACCGCGCCCGGCACCAGGTTTCCCCGGACGCCGAAGACCGCCCGGGAGAGCGTCATGGCGGGGGAGCCGCCCCACTTCCCGGAGACGGTCAGCAGGCCGACGATCCCGTACGCGAGGACGGCGGCCGAGACGGCGACCAGCAGGACCTGCCAGAGGTTCAGGCCGTTGAAGACGATCAGGCCGGCGCCCATGGTGAGCAGCAGCACGCTGATGTTGGCGGCGAACCAGGTGTGGAACAGCTCGCGGACGCGGCCCTGGCGCTCGTGGTCGGGCACCGGTTCGATGCCGCGGGTCTCCACGGCCTGGTGGTTCTCGGTCATGGGACACAAAGGTATGTTCTGCCCGGCTCATGGCATAAGAGGCGTATGTCCTCGTTCACCGGGGCGGGGGCGTCGCGGATACTGGGTGACGCCATGGAATATCTGATTCTTGCCGTAGTCATCGCGGTCGTCGCCGTCGGCGCCGTCGCGGGCCTCGTCGTCAGCGGCAGACGACGTAAGCAGCTGCCTCCCCAGGCCGAGGCACCCGTCATCACGCCCCCGCGCGAGCCGCAGGTCGGCGAGGAGTCCGCCGCATCGGCGCCGGAGCCGGTCCGCACGGTCGAGGAGGTGACGCTCCCCGAGGAGATCGAGGCCCCCGACGAGGCCCTGACCGCCCCCGAGCTGGAGGTCCCCGAACCGACCGCGGGCCGCCTGGTCCGCCTGCGCGGCCGGCTCTCCCGCTCGCAGAACTCGCTCGGCAAGGGCCTGCTCACCCTGCTCTCCCGGGACCGCCTCGACGAGGACACCTGGGAGGAGATCGAGGAGACCCTGCTCACCGCCGACGTCGGCGTGAAGCCCACCCAGGAACTGGTCGACAACCTCCGCACCCGGGTCAAGGTGCTCGGCACCCGCAGCCCCGAGCAGCTGCGCGGCCTGCTCCGCGAGGAGCTGGTCGCCCTGATCGGGGCCGACACCGACCGTCAGCTGAAGACCGCCAAGCACGAGGACGGCCGGCCGGCCGTCGTGCTGGTCGTCGGCGTCAACGGCGTCGGCAAGACCACCACCTCCGGCAAGCTCGGCCGGGTGCTGGTCGCGGACGGGCGCAAGGTCGTGCTCGGCGCGGCCGACACCTTCCGGGCCGCCGCCGCGGACCAGCTGCAGACCTGGGGCGAGCGGGTCGGCGCGGCCACCGTCCGCGGGCCCGAGGGCGGGGACCCGGCGTCCGTCGCCTTCGACGCGGTCAAGGAGGGCATCGCGGAGGGCGCGGACACCGTGCTCATCGACACCGCGGGCCGGCTGCACACCAAGACCGGGCTGATGGACGAGCTCGGCAAGGTCAAGCGGGTCGTGGAGAAGCACGGGCCGGTGGACGAGGTCCTGCTGGTGCTGGACGCCACCACCGGGCAGAACGGGCTGGTCCAGGCGCGGGTGTTCGCCGAGGTGGTGGACATCACGGGCATCGTGCTCACCAAGCTGGACGGCACCGCGAAGGGCGGCATCGTCATCTCGGTGCAGCGGGAACTCGGCGTGCCGGTCAAGCTGATCGGGCTCGGCGAGGGCGCGGACGACCTCGCCCCGTTCGAGCCGGGCGCCTTCGTGGACGCGCTGATCGGCGACTGACGCGGGTTCTTCCGCGGCAGTGCTCACACCAGGGGCGCGGGGAACTGCGCGCAGGGGAACGGCAGCACGTGCAACCGGCTGATGGAGCCTCAGTTGCAGGTGAGTGGCCTTCCGCCGCGCGCAGTTCCTCGCGCCCATGGGCGTGTGCCCTGCCGGACGGGGGGCTGGAGGTGCGCGCCCGCGCGGCGGAGCCGCAGAGCGGCAGAGTCTCGCGCCCCCGGTGTGACCACCTGCGCTACGCGGTGACCGGGGTGCGTTCGCGGGTGCGGTGGCAGGCGTAGGCGATGGTGCCGAGGAGGAGGCGGGCTTCCGGGGGGCAGGCGGCGGAGTCGCGGGAGGGGCGGCGGAGCCAGCGGGCCGGGCCGAGGGGGCCGAGGACGGTGGGCGGGGCGGCGACGTAGGAGCCCTCGCCGTGGCAGGCCAGGTCGAGGGTGGTGTCGTCCCAGCCCATCCGGTAGAGCAGGTCGGGGAGGCGCTGGGCGGCACCGGGGGCGACGAAGAAGAGCAGCCGTCCGGTCGGCAGGCCGAGCACGGGGCCGACCTGGGTGCCCATCCGCTCCAGCCGGACCAGGGCCTGGAGACCGGGCTGCGCGGGGACGTCGAGGACGTCGAAGGAGCGGCCGGCGGGCAGCAGCAGTGCGGCGGGGGAGGACGAGCCGTCCCGGAGCGCGTCCAGTCCGGCGGTTCCGGTGCCGGAGGCCGGGTCGACGGCGGGGCCGAGCCCGAGGTGCAGGCCGGGCGCGGCGCAGTGGACGGTGCCGCAGTCGCAGCGGCCGTCGGCCGGGGTGGCGGAGCCGGTGGAGACCGCCACCGCCCAGCCCCAGCGCCCGGTGTACTCAGCGGCGGCCTCGTACGCGGTGCCGCGGGTCCGGCGGCGGGTGCCGAAGCGGAGTTCGCCGAAGAGGGTTTCCATGCCTCCCCCAACAGGTTCGGAATGCCGGTGGTTACGGGGCGCGTCGCCGGACGGACCTCCGGACGGGCCGCCGGGCGTGACGCCGTGACGGTCGGCCGGCCGTGCCGGTGCGTCGATTGTGCGACGTGAAGCGGGTCGTGCGTCGGCGGCGCGCAGCAGGCGGAGTGCTCCGATTCGTGGGTGCCGGGCGAGCAGGCCGCTTGCGCCCCCGCTGCGGATGCCGGATCGTCGGAGCTGCACGGGACTCCCCTTCCTGGTCCGGCGGCTGCCGGGTCGTCAAGATCCCTGGCGGCACGGCGAGTTGGGCGGGCATGGTGCCGGCTACCAGTGAAGCGCCCCGGGCCGTCGCGTAGTTCACTCCTAGGGGTGGCGAATGGTGGCGATTATCCGGGCGCGCTCCCCGGGGCGGGACTTGTCGCGTTACGTTCAGCACACGGAACGCATCGGGCCGCTCACGCTGGGCGGGGGAGTGCGAAGACGATCGGGGGCCCCGAGGGGCCGGGCGGGATGGGGCGCTTACCCATGGCAGAGAAGCAACCGAACGAGAAGCTGACCTCCTGGTTCGGCCGCAGCGGCTGGTCCAAGGGGGAGTTGGCGCGGCAGGTCAACCGCCGGGCCCGGCAGATCGGCGCCCACCACGTCTCCACCGACACCTCCCGGGTGCGCCGCTGGCTGGACGGCGAGCAGCCCCGCGAGCCGATCCCGAAGATCATGTCGCAGCTCTTCTCGGAGCGCTTCGGCTCGGTGGTCTCCATCGAGGACCTCGGCCTGCGCACCGCCGTTCCGGTCTCCACCGTGGACAGCGGGGTCGACCTGCCCTGGAGCGCGCCGCAGACGGTCCAGCTGATCAGCGAGTACTCCCGCAGCGACCTGATGCTCAACCGCCGTGGCTTCCTCGGCACTTCGCTCGCCCTGACGGCCGGCACCGCCCTGATCGAGCCGATGCAGCGCTGGCTCGCCCCCAACCCGGCGGGCGCCCCCACCCCGATCCTGGCCGCCGCCAACGGCGGGGAGCAGTTCACCGGCCGCCTCTCCGAGCCGGAGCTCCAACTGCTGGAGCAGACCACGGTGATGTTCCGTCAGTGGGACGCGCAGAACGGCGGCGGCCTGCGCCGCAAGGCGGTGGTCGGCCAACTCCACGAGGTCACCGACCTGCTCCAGGAGACCTACCCCGAGCAGACCACCAAGCGGCTGTTCCGGCTCACCGCCGAACTCGCCCACCTGGCGGGCTGGATGTCGTACGACGTCGGCATGCACCCCAGCGCGCAGAAGTACTACGTGCTGGCCCTGCACGCGGCCAAGGAGGCGGGGGACCGGCCGTTCGGCGCGCAGATCCTCACCGACATGAGCCGCCAGATGATCCACCTCAACCGGGGCGAGGACGCCCTGGAGCTGATCCACCTCGCGCAGTACGGCAGCCGGGACACCGCCAGCCCGCGCCAGCAGTCGCTGCTGTTCGCCATGGAGGCCCGGGCCTACGCCACCATCGGCGAGGTGAACCGCTGCGCCCGTGCCGTGCGGATGGCCGAGGACACCTTCAGCGACACCCGGTTCGACGACAACTCGCCGGGCTGGCTGAAGTTCTTCACCGAGGCCGAGCTCAACGGCGAGAACTCGCACTCCTACCGCGACCTGGCGTACCACGCCAACCGCAGCCCGCTCTACGCCTCGATGGCCGAGCCGGTGATGCAGCGCGCGGTGGACCTGTTCCGGCAGGACAAGGACCACGTGCGCAGCTACGCCTTCAACCTGATCGGCATGGCCAGCGTGCACCTGCTGCAGAACGAGCCCCGGCAGGCCGTCGCGGTGGCGGAGGAGGCGGTGGCCATCGCCACCAAGGTCCGCTCCGAGCGGCTGAACACCCGCATCCGCAAGACCACCGCCAACGCACTGCAGAACTACGGCGACCTGGACGCCGTCGCCCAGCTCTCCGACCGGGTGGTGGAGAACATCCCGGAGTTCGTCCAGAGCACCTGAGGCCCGGCGGCGGCCGGGACGTCCGTGGTTTGCGGTCCCGGGATGCCGGTGGCCTGCGGGCCTCACGGTCGGGGGTCGCCCGTCCGCAGCAGTCGTTCACCTCCTCGTAACGCCGCCGTGGCGCTCGTCACGGCGGCGAAACACCGAGCCGCACTGGCCGAAATCCGCCTTCGGCACTCTCCTCCTCAACGCCGACACCCCGGGTGGCACGGGACAGGGATCCCGGGTGTGGAGCGGCTCTTGCACCCACGAGGAGACGCCGATGCCGGACGGCTTCAGCGCTGGCGACACCGCCTTCGTATTCATCTGTGCGGCCCTGGTCATGGTGATGACCCCGGGCCTGGCCTTCTTCTACGGAGGCATGGTCAGGGTCAAGAGCACCCTCAACATGCTGGTCATGAGCTTCGTATCGCTCGCGATCGTCAGCGTGCTGTGGGTCCTCTACGGCTACTCGCTGGCCTTCGGCCCGGACGCGGGCGCCGGTCTCATCGGCAACCTCGACTACCTGGGCATGCGCGGCATCGGCCTGAACGACCTCACCGGCACCATCCCGGTCACCGCGTTCTCCGCCTTCCAGCTGATGTTCGCGATCATCACCCCGGCGCTGATCAGCGGCGCCATCGCGGACCGCGCCAAGTTCGCAGCCTGGGGCCTCTTCGTGGCCCTCTGGGTCTCGGTGGTCTACTTCCCGGTCGCGCACTGGGTGTTCTTCTTCGACGGCGGCAACGGCGGCTGGCTCGGCGACCGCAACGGCGTGATCGACTTCGCCGGCGGCACCGCCGTCCACATCAACGCCGGTGCGGCGGGCCTCGCGCTCTGCCTGGTGCTCGGCAAGCGGATCGGCTTCAAGAAGGACCCGATGCGCCCGCACAGCCTGCCGCTGGTGATGCTCGGCTCCGGGCTGCTCTGGTTCGGCTGGTTCGGCTTCAACGCCGGCTCGGCGCTGGCCGCCAACGGCGTCGCCGGGATGGCCTTCGTCAACACCCAGGTGGCCACCGCCGCCGCGGTGCTCGGCTGGCTGGCCTACGAGAAGATCCGCCACGGCGCCTTCACCACGCTCGGCGCCGCCTCCGGCGCGGTGGCCGGCCTGGTCGCCATCACCCCCGCCTGCGGCTCCGTCAGCCCGCTCGGCGCGGTGGCCATCGGTCTCATCGCCGGTGTGGCCTGCGCCGCCGCGATCAGCCTCAAGTACCGCTGGGGCTTCGACGACTCGCTCGACGTGGTCGGCGTCCACCTGGTCGGCGGCGTCATCGGCTCGCTGCTGATCGGCCTCTTCGCCACCGGCCACGTCGGCCAGACCGCGCAGGGTCTGTTCTACGGCGGCGGCGTCGGCCAGCTCGGCAAGCAGGCGATGGGCGTGGTCGTGGTCGGCCTCTACTCCTTCGTGCTCTCCTGGCTGCTCGGCAAGGCGATCGACAAGACCATCGGCTTCCGGGTCTCCGAGGACGTCGAGGTGGCTGGCATCGACCAGGCCGAACACGCCGAGTCCGCCTACGACTTCAGCGCCGTCGGCGCCAGCCTGGGCCGCGCCTCCACCTCCGCCTCCACCGTCACCACCGCTCCGAAGAAGGCCGAGGTCGACGCCTGATGAAGCTCATCACCGCAGTCATCAAGCCGCACCGTCTGGACGAGGTCAAGAACGCCCTGCAGGCCTTCGGGGTGCACGGACTGACCGTCACCGAGGCCAGCGGGTACGGCCGCCAGCGGGGCCACACCGAGGTCTACCGGGGCGCCGAGTACACCGTCGACCTGGTGCCCAAGGTCCGGATCGAGGTCCTGGTCGAGGACGACATGGCCGACGACGTGGTGGAGGTCGTGGTGAAGGCCGCCCGCACCGGCAAGATCGGTGACGGCAAGGTCTGGAGCATCCCGGTCGACACCGCCGTCCGGGTGCGGACCGGCGAACGCGGCCCCGACGCGATCTAGCGGGACCGGAACGACCGGCATCATTCGAGAGCGGTGAGCGGCGCTCGAGGGCAGCGGTCGAGGGCGGCGGTCGAGGGCAGTGGTCGACGGCGGCGGTCGAGAGTGGCAACCGAGAGCAGCAACCGACGGTCCCAGGCGGGCCGGTGACCCCCGTGGTCGCCGGTCCGCCGGACGCGTATCCGGACCCGGGCGGGTCCGGCCGAGCCAGCAGCAGCCCGCCGCGGCAGGACAGCGGCGGCGGGCACCGACGGACGGGGAACCGACGTGACCACCACCGACCAGCCCTCCGACCACGCGGCCGCCCGCGCCCGGCTGCTCGACGAACCGGGCCTGACCGGCGCCGTCCGCCGCAAGGCACTGGCCCGGCTCGCCGACGACTGGCTGGCCGGCCTCTACGCCGCGGCCGGCGCGCCCTCCGGCTCCGCCCTGGTGGCCGTCGGCGGCTACGGCCGCGGCGAACTCTCCCCGCGCAGCGACCTGGACGTGCTGCTGCTCCACCGCGGCCCGCTCGACCCGGCCCTGCCCGAACGGATCTGGTACCCCGTCTGGGACGGCGGCGCCGCCCTCGACCATGCCGTCCGCACCCCCGCCGAGGCCCGCGCGGTGGCCGCCGACGACCTCAAGGCCCAACTCGGCCTGCTGGACGCCCGCCACCTGGCCGGGGACCCCGAGCTGACCGCCGACCTGCGCTCCGCCGTCCTGTCCGACTGGCGGGCGAGCGCCCCCAAACGGCTGCCCGAACTGCGCGCCTCCTGCCTCGAACGGGCCGAGCGCCACGGCGAGTTGGCCTTCCTGCTGGAGCCCGACCTGAAGGAGGCCCGGGGCGGCCTGCGGGACGTGGTGGCGCTCAACGCGATCGCCGCCAGCTGGCTGGCCGACGCCCCGCGGGACGGGCTGGAGGCCGCCGCCGAGCGGCTCGCCGACGTCCGCGACGCCCTCCACCTGACCACCGGCCGGGCCACCGAGCGGCTCGCCCTCCAGGAGCAGGACCAAGTCGCCGCCAGGCTCGGCGTGCTGGACGCGGACACCCTGCTGCGCCAGGTCTACGAGGCGGCCCGCACCATCTCCTACGCGGCGGACGTCACCTGGCGCTCCGTCGAACGGGTCCTGGCCGAACGGAGCGGGGGCGGCCGGGTCCGCCGCAGCCGGCTGTTCACCTTCGGCGGCGCCGGGCGGGCGAGCGGGGCGGCGGCCCGGGGCCAGGCCGGCCGGGCGAACAGCGCGGTGGCCCGGGGCGCGGTCGAGCGGACGCCGCTGGCGGAGGGCGTGGTCGAGCAGGACGGCGAGGCGGTGCTCGCCCAGTCCGCCCGGCCCGGCCAGGACCCGGTGCTGCCGCTGCGCGCCGCCGCCGCGGCCGCCCAGGCCGGGCTGACCGTCTCCTACGCCACCGTCCGCCGCCTCGCCGCCGAGGCCGCCCCGCTCCCGGTGCCCTGGCCGGACGAGGCCCGGGCCCAGCTGGTCACCCTGCTCGGCGCGGGCGAGGCGGCCGTGCCGGTCTGGGAGGCGTACGAGGCCGAGGGCCTGATCACCCGTCTGCTGCCGGACTGGGAGCGGGTGCGCTGCCGCCCGCAGCGCAACGCGGTGCACGTCTGGACGGTGGACCGGCACCTGATCGAGACCGCGGTGCGGGCCGCCGCGATGACCCGCCGGGTGGCCCGGCCCGACCTGCTGCTGGTCGCCGCGCTGCTGCACGACATCGGCAAGGGCTGGCCCGGCGACCACTCCGAGGCGGGCGAGGTGATCGTCCGGGACGTGGCCGCCCGGATGGGCTTCGACAAGGCCGACGTCGAGACCCTCGCGCTGCTGGTCCGGCACCACCTGACCCTGGTCGACACCGCCACCCGGCGGGACCCGGACGACCCGGCCACCGTGGAGCTGATCACGGAGGTGACCGGCACCCTCTCCCACCTGGAGCTGCTGCACGCGCTCACCGAGGCGGACGCCACCGCCACCGGGCCGGCCGCCTGGAGCAGCTGGCGGGCCTCGCTGGTGTCCGGTCTGGCCGGGCGGGCCGCCGCGCGGCTGACGGGGGCTCAGGAGCCGCTCGCGGAGCTCGGCTGGGCCTCGGGGCCGACCGCCGAGCAGGAGCGCCTCGCGGTCGAGGCGGCCCGCACGGGCGAGCCCGCGCTCACCCTGCTGGCCCACACGCTGAACACCGGGATCGCCGGCACCGCCGGTGTCGCCGGGACGGGCTTGGGGAGCGGCGCCTCCGAGCCGCTGGGAACCGAACCGATGGGGGTCGAGCTCACGCTGGCCCTGCCGGACCGGCCCGGCCTGCTCGGCACGGTGGCCGGGGTGCTGGCGCTGCACCGCCTGACGGTCCGTTCGGCCGGGCTGCGCGAGCTGGACCCGGCGGGGGCCGGGCCGGTGCTGCTGCTCGGCTGGACGGTGGCGGCCGAGTACGGCGAACTCCCGGAGGCGGCCCGGCTGCGGGCCGACCTGCGGCGCGCACTGGACGGCTCGCTGGACGTCACCAGGAAGCTGGCGGAGCGCGACGCCGCCGCCCCGCGCCGCCGGGGGATCACCACTCCGCCGCCGGTCGTCACCGTCGCGCCGGGCGGGGCGTCCAGCACGGCGACGGTGCTGGAGGTGCGTGCGCACGACGCCCCCGGGCTGCTGCACCGGATCGGCCGGGCGCTGGACGGGGCGGGCGCCCGGGTCCGCACCGCGCACGTCTCCACCCTGGGGGCGGAGGCGGTGGACGCCTTCTACCTGACCGACCCGGCGGGCGGTCCGCTGACGGTGGAGCGGGCGCGGGAGGTGGCGGCGGCGGTGCAGTCGGCCCTGTCGTGAACGGGCCCCGCCGGCCGCTCGACCGCCGCTTCCGACGACCGCTTCCGACCGGGTGGGGACCGTTGGAGTGGTGGCCGGATACCCTGGGGGCGACGACAGTACCCGTACCGATGCCGCAAGGGACCCGCGACCGACGTGTTCGACACTCTCTCCGACCGCCTCGCAGCGACGTTCAAGAACCTCCGGGGCAAGGGCCGCCTCAGTGAGGCGGACATCGACGCCACCGCCCGCGAGATCCGGATCGCCCTGCTCGAGGCGGACGTCGCGCTGCCCGTGGTGCGCGCCTTCATCGCGCGGATCAAGGAGCGCGCGACCGGCGCGGAGGTCTCCGGCGCGCTCAACCCCGCGCAGCAGGTCATCAAGATCGTCAACGAGGAGCTCATCGCCATCCTCGGTGGCGAGACCCGCCGCCTGAAGTACGCCAAGTCCGGCCCGACCGTGATCATGCTGGCCGGTCTCCAGGGTGCCGGTAAGACCACCCTGGCCGGAAAGCTCGGCCACTGGCTCAAGGCGCAGAAGCACACCCCGCTCCTGGTGGCCTGTGACCTCCAGCGCCCCAACGCCGTCACCCAGCTCGAGGTGATGGCCGGCCGGGCCGGCGTCGCCTTCTACGGCCCGCAGCCGGGCAACGGCGTCGGCGACCCGGTGCAGGTGGCCCGCGACTCGATCGAGTACGCGAAGCAGAAGCAGTTCGACGTGGTCATCGTCGACACCGCCGGCCGCCTCGGCATCGACGCCGAGCTGATGCAGCAGGCCGCCGACATCCGGGCCGCGATCAACCCGGACGAGGTCCTGTTCGTGGTCGACGCCATGGTCGGCCAGGACGCGGTCACCACCGCCCAGGCCTTCCTCGACGGCGTCGACTTCACCGGCGTGGTGCTCTCCAAGCTGGACGGCGACGCGCGCGGTGGTGCGGCCCTCTCGGTCGCCCATGTGACCGGCCGTCAGATCATGTTCGCCTCCAACGGCGAGAAGGTCGACGAGTTCGACGCCTTCCACCCGGACCGGATGGCCTCGCGCATCCTCGGCATGGGCGACATGCTCTCCCTGATCGAGAAGGCCGAGCAGACCTTCTCGCAGGCCGAGGCCGAGAAGATGGCCGCCAAGCTGCGCGGCGGTCCGAAGGCCTTCACGCTGGACGACTTCCTGTCCCAGCTGGAGCAGGTCCAGAAGATGGGCTCGATCTCCAAGCTGCTCGGCATGCTGCCGGGCATGGGCCAGATCCGGGACCAGATCAACAACATCGACGACAAGGACGTCAACCGGGTCGGCGCGATCATCAAGTCGATGACCCCGGTCGAGCGGGCCGAGCCGGAGCTGATCAACGGCTCCCGCCGGGCCCGCATCGCCAAGGGCTCGGGCGTCCAGGTCGGCGAGGTGAAGAACCTGGTCGAGCGGTTCTTCGAGGCCCGCAAGATGATGTCCGCGATGGCCTCCGGCAAGGGCATGCCCGGCATGCCGGGGATCCCCGGGATGGGCGGCGGCGGCAAGAAGTCCGCCAAGAAGGCCCAGCCGGCCAAGGGCAAGCGCAAGAGCGGCAACCCGCTCAAGCGGGCCCAGGAGGAGGCGGCCGCGGCGGAGCGCAAGGCGCTCGGCGCGGGTGCCGGTGCGGGCGACGCCGCGCAGGCCCCGGGCGGTGCCTTCGGGCTCGGCGCGGGCAAGGGCCCGGCCGACTTCGAGCTCCCCAAGGAGTTCAAGGACCTGCTCTGACCCGCTGCGGACGTTCCGTCCGAGTCGGTCCGAGGGCGAGTTTCCGACGGCCCGTCACCCCTTCCGGTGGCGGGCCGTCGCCATGCCCGATGATGGTGCCGTGCGAGTGGAGATCCGGGCCCCCAGGGCGGCAGACGCAGGACCGTACGCGGCGGCGGTCCGCCGCTCCGCCGAGCACGTCGGGCGGTGGAACCCGGTGGAGCCGGACGGCCTCCCCGAGCTGCTCGGCCGTCAGGGGCCGGGGCTGCGCACCTTCCTGATCCTCGAGCGGGACAGCGGTGGACTGGTCGGCAAGTGCAACGTGGCCAACATCGTCATGGGCCGCTTCTGCAACGCCGCCCTCGGCTACGACTCCTACCTCCCCTACGCGGGGACGGGGCTGATGAGCGAAGGCATGCGGCTGGTGGTGGACCGCTGCTTCGCCGGGCAGGTGGACGGCGGGCTCGGGCTGCACCGGCTCGAGATCAACGTCCAGCCGGAGAACGAGCGCTCGATCGCGCTGGCGCGGCGGCTGGGGTTCCGGCACGAGGGCTTCACGCCGCGGATGCTCTTCCTGGGCGGGGCCTGGCGGGACCACGAGCGCTTCGCGCTGACGGCGGAGGAGTGGCCGGGGGTCTGACCCCGGGCCGCCTGACTCCATGTCGTCTGACCCCGGGTCAGGCCTGCGGGGCGCGGCGTTGCGTCTTGGTCGGCCCGTCCGGATGTCCGTATTGTCCGATGGGTGAGCAATCCCGTACCGCCCCGTCAGACCCCCGACCAGCCCTGGCGGTCCGAGGGCGCACCGCCTCCGCCGACGCCGAAGAAGAAGATGCCCGGTGGCTGGGCCGGCATGCTCCTCACCGCGCTCGCCGTCTTCCTGCTCGCCGAACTGCTGCTGAACACCTTCGGTGGCGGGGGCGGCACGACCATCTCCTACACCGAGTTCCGCAATCAGCTCGGCAAGGGCAACATCACCCAGATCTACTCCAAGGGCGACGCCATCGAGGGCACCCTCAAGGCGGCCGCGCCCAAGCCGGACGGCGCCAAGGGGAACTACACCGACTTCACCACCCAGCGCCCGGCCTTCGCCGACGACGGACTCTGGAACACCCTCCAGCAGCAGGGCGTCACCGTCACCGCCGAACCGGTGGTGCAGCAGCGCAGCTTCCTGGCCAACCTGCTGATCTCGCTCGCCCCGATGCTGCTGCTGGTGTTGATCTGGGTGCTGCTGGCCCGCCGGATGGCGGGCGGGATGGGCGGTGCCGGAGGGTTCGGCAAGAAGGCCCCGCCGAAGCCGGTCAACCCGGACGAGGGGAAGCGCACCACCTTCGCCGACGTGGCCGGCATCGACGAGGTCGAGGCCGAACTCAGCGAGGTGGTCGACTTCCTGAAGAACCCGCAGGAGTACCGCAAGCTCGGCGCCAAGATGCCGCGCGGCGTGCTGCTCACCGGTCCGCCCGGCACCGGCAAGACCCTGCTGGCCCGGGCCGTGGCCGGGGAGGCGAACGTGCCGTTCTTCTCCGCCTCCGCCTCCGAGTTCATCGAGATGATCGTCGGCGTCGGTGCCTCGCGGGTCCGGGAGCTGTTCGCCGAGGCGCGGAAGGTGGCGCCGGCGATCATCTTCATCGACGAGATCGACACCATCGGCCGCCAGCGGGGCGGGGGCGGCGGGATGGGCGGCCACGACGAGCGCGAGCAGACGCTCAATCAGATCCTCACCGAGATGGACGGCTTCTCCGGCTCCGAGGGCGTCATCGTGATCGCGGCCACCAACCGCGCCGAGGTCCTCGACCCGGCGCTGCTGCGGCCCGGCCGCTTCGACCGCCGGATCACCGTCAGCCCGCCCGACCGGGACGGCCGGGTGGAGATCCTCAAGATCCACACCCGGACGGTGCCGCTCGGCTCCGACGCCGACCTCACCCAGCTGGCCAAGGTCACCCCCGGCATGACCGGCGCCGAACTCGCCAACCTGGTCAACGAGGCCGCCCTGCTCGCGGTCAAGCGCAAGCAGGACCGGGTCGGGGCCGACGACCTCTCGGACGCGCTGGAGAAGGTCCAGCTGGGCGCCGTCCGTCCGCTGGTGATGCCGCAGGGCGAGCGCGAGCGCACCGCGTTCCACGAGAGCGGCCACGCCCTGCTGGGCATGCTCCAGCCCGGCGCCGACCCCGTCCGCAAGATCACCATCGTGCCGCGCGGCCGGGCCCTGGGCGTCACCCTCTCCACCCCCGACACCGACCGCTACTCGTACACCGAGCCGTACCTGCGCGGCCGGATCATCGGCGCGCTCGGCGGCATGGCGGCCGAGCAGGTGGTCTACGGCGTCATCACCACGGGCGCCGAGAGCGACCTGGAGCAGGTCACCAACATCGCGCGGGGGATGGCCGGCCGCTGGGGCATGAGCGAACGGGTCGGCCGGCTCACCGCCGTCCCCAGCGACACCCAGGGCGCCTACGGGCTCTCCGCCGCGCCGACCACCCTGGACGCGGTGGACGAGGAGGCCCGCCGGATCGTCGCCGAGTGCTACGAGGAGGCCATCCGGCTGCTCAACGTGCACCGCGGCCAGCTGGACGCCCTGGCCGCCGCGCTGCTGGAGGCCGAGACCCTCGACGAGGAGGCCGCGTACCGGGCGGCGGGGGTGGCCCGCAACGCCAAGGAGCTGGACCGCAGCTGACGGTCCGTGGAACGTGTGCCCCGGTCCGGGAAGGGACCGGGGCACACTCCTGTCCGCCGACGGCCCGTGGTCCGCCGCCGCTGCCCGTGGGGCTCGGACGCTTGCCCGTGGGTCTCGGACGCTGCGGGCGGGGCGGGGCGGGGCGGCGCGGGGCGGGGCCGGTCGGGGGTGGGCTCAGGCGCGTTCGCCGACCACGTAGCGGAACAGGTTGGTCATCCGGACCGAGGCGTCCGGGAGGACGAACGGGTGCAGCGCCTCCTCCAGCTCCTTCGCGACCAGGGTCCCGCCCGACTCCGCCAGGGCGGCGTCGAACAGCCCGGTGGAGAGCAGCCCGCGCACCGCGCTCTCCAGGTCGGGATAGGCGAACGGGCAGGACACCCGGCCGCCCCCGGCCGGGCGCAGACCGGCGCGGAACAGCAGCGACTCGAGACCCCCGGGCGTGCTCAGCGCGAACGGCCCCGGCAGCAGCCCGGCCCGCACCGCCGGCCCGGAGCCGGCCAGCCGCTGCCCCAGCTCCAGCACGGACGCGCTCTCGCAGCGCTCCGCCGGGCCCCAGGCCGCCAGCACCAGCTGACCGCCCGTCAGCACGCGCCGGGCCGCGGCCTCCACCAGCAGGCCGGGGGCGCGCGTGGTCTGCAACTGCTCGAAGACCGTCACGAGGGAGTGCGCCGAGCGGGCGACGGGTTCCGCCGTCCGGGTGCCGGGGCGGTGGTCCGGGTGGGCGCCGGGACGGGTGCTCAGGTGGGCACCGGAACTGGTGCCGGGGTGAGCGCCGGGATGGGCACCGGCGTGAGCGCCGGAGTGGGTGCCGGTGCCGCTGCGGGTGCCGGGGTGGGTGCCGGGGTGGGCGTCCGGCCTCGCGGCCGGACGGGTGCCGGTGGCGGGTTCCTGGTGCACCGTCAGGCCACGGGCGGTGGCCAGCTCGCGCAGCTCGGGGTCGGCCTCGGCGCCGGCCACCTGCGCGCCGCGCTCTGCGGCCAGCAGCAGGGCCAGCCCGGAGCGGCAGCCGATGCCGAGCAGGCTGGTCGCCGGGCCGACCTCCAACCGCTCGTACACGGCCTGGTAGAGCGGTACCAGCATCCGTTCCTGGATCTCCGCCCAGTCACGGGCCCGGTTGGTCCGGCCGAGTCGGCCGTCCGGGGCGTGGGGGCGTAGCCAGTCCGGAGTCGCCTCCGAGGTCGTGCCGGTCAACTGCGCCGAAGCCATCTCGGCCTCCATCCGGTCCTTGGGTCACCACAGGGTCGCCGCATCGAAAACCAACCCCCCAAAGTCTCGCCCCGACACCAGCGAACAGCCGTCGGGCCCCGGCGTCCAGAGGGGTACGGGGTGGTGTCCCGCCACATGGGTGATGCGCCCCCGGTGCGCCCTCCCGAGCGCCGTCCGACGGCCCGTCAGCCGGACGGCTGGTCAGTCGGCCGGTGGCCGACCGCAGCTGGCAGGTGAAACGGATTCACGGTCCGGGGCCCACTCCCCGTACCATCTGCCCCATGGCTAAGGCACCCGTGCTCACTCCCCAGGCGGACGACTTCCCGCGTTGGTACCAGGACCTCATCAACAAGGCCGAGCTGGCCGACAACGGCCCGGTCCGCGGCACCATGGTCATCCGACCGTACGGCTACGGCCTGTGGGAGCGGATGCAGCAGGAGATGGACGCCCGGATCAAGAAGGCGGGCGCGCAGAACGCCTACTTCCCGATGTTCATCCCGCAGTCGTACCTGACCAAGGAGGCCGAGCACGTCGAGGGCTTCGCCCCCGAGCTCGCGGTGGTCACCCACGGCGGCGGCAAGGAGCTCGAGGAGCCGGTCGTCGTCCGGCCGACCTCCGAGACCATCATCAACGAGTACTTCTCCAAGTGGGTGCAGAGCCACCGCGACCTGCCGCTGCTCATCAACCAGTGGGCCAACGTCGTCCGTTGGGAGCTGCGCCCGCGCGTCTTCCTGCGCACCACCGAGTTCCTCTGGCAGGAGGGCCACACGGCCCACGCGACCTACGAGGACGCCCGCGCCTACGCGTCGATGATCCACACCGAGGTCTACGGCGACTTCATGACCAACGTGCTCGGCATCGACGTGGTGCTCGGCCGCAAGACCGCCAAGGAGCGCTTCGCCGGCGCGATCAACACCCTCACCCTCGAGGGCATGATGGGCGACGGCAAGGCGCTGCAGATGGGCACCAGCCACGAGCTGGGCCAGAACTTCGCGAAGGCGTTCAACACCACGTACCAGCTGCAGGGCGCCGAGCGCGAGCACGTCTGGCAGACCTCCTGGGGCGTCTCGACCCGCATGGTCGGTGGCCTGATCATGTCCCACGGCGACGACAACGGACTGCGCGTCCCGCCGCGCCTGGCCGCCGTGCAGGCCGTGGTGCTCGCCATCAAGGGCGACGACGCGGTGTTGGCCAAGGTCCGTGAGATCGGCGCCCAGCTGGAGGCGGCCGGCGTGCGGGTGGTCGTGGACGACCGCACCGACACCCCGTTCGGCCGCCGCGCTGTGGACTGGGAGCTCAAGGGCGTCCCGGTCCGCATCGAGGTCGGCCCGCGCGACCTGGAGAACGGCACCGCGATGCTGGCCCGCCGCATCCCCGGTGGCAAGGAGCCGGTCTCGATCGACGGCCTGGCGGCGCTGCTGCCCGGCATCCTCGAGGAGGACCAGGACCTGCTGCTCCGTCAGTCGCGCGAGCGCCGGCTGTCCCGCACCGTCGAGGTCTCCAACCTCGACGAGGCGGTCGAGGCCGCGGCCACCGGCTGGGGCCGGATCTCCTGGGCCGAGCTCGGCCCGGAGGGCGAGGCCAAGCTGGCCGAGCAGGGCGTCTCGGTCCGCTGCATCGTCGCCGCCGACGGCTCCGTCCCGCTGACGGACGACCAGGAGGGCAACGTCGCGATCGTGGCCCGGGCGTACTGAGTTCGCTTCTTCCCGGCACCCAGAACGTGACTTATGCAGTGCGAATGTTCTACCGCCGACTGACTGTCTGGTGAGACTACTGACCGGTCAACTCCCGGTCGTGGTGAACTAGCGGTACGGTATACGGCCCGTGGCCCTGTCAATTCTCGACACCGCCACGGGCCGTTCGCCGCAAGGGGAGCAACCGCTCCCGGGCGATAGCCGAGAGCCTGGCGAGGTTCGCCGGGCCCAAAGTTGCAGGGGGTTGGTCTTGCGTCAGATACAGGCAGCGCAATTCGCGCACGGCAGTGCATTCCTGAAAGTTCGCTGGGAATTCCCCGTGAACGGGAACTCGCGGAACATCGGCTCTCACTGCATCGTTGGTCTAGCGTGAGCACGACACAGCCTCTCGTCCTGGCGGCCGAACTGGCCGCCGCCTGGAGCGACATCCAGGCCCACCATCAGGACCTCCCCGACCTGGCCTCGCCCGAGGCGCTGATCGGCGAGTCCTCCTCGGCCTGCGGCACCCAGCTCGGCTTCGAGCGACTGCTGCACGAAGCCGCCCACGGCCTCGCCGCCGCCCGGGACATCCGGGACACCTCGCGAGCCGGCCGCTACCACAACCGCCGCTTCCTGATGCTCGCCTCCGAGCTCGGCCTGGCCCACCCGATCGAGCCGCACGCCAGCAGCGGCTTCTCGCAGGTGACCATGCTGTCGGAGACGCAGGAGCGCTACTCCGAGACGATCGAGCGCCTCGACCGCGCCCTCGGTGCGCACCAGCTCGCCGTCAACGGCGAGGGCGGGCACCGCGCGTTCCGCGGACCGGCCGCTCGGCACGGCTCCTCCGGGGGCGGCGTCCGCGTCAAGGCGATCTGCGGTTGCGGCCGCAACGTCCGGGTGGTGCCGTCGGTGCTCGCCCAGGCGTCGATCGTCTGCGGCGCCTGCCAGCAGCCGTTCCGGATCGCCTGAGCACCGGGGCGCTCAACCGCAGCCGGTCGGGGGGTGGCCATCCGTTGCCAGGCGGATGAGCCGTACGTACCGCGCTGCTCGCACGCGGGGCCGATGGCCCCGGTGGTTTCACAGGTCCGCAGGTTCGCGGATCCGCAGGTGTGCAGTTCCGAAGGTTCGGTAGTCCCGCAGTCCCGTAGTACTCGCAGCGCCGTACAACCTGCACTGCTCGTGGTGTGCAGTGCCTGTCGTGCCGAGATTCGGCTCAACCGAGGGCGGGGGCCCTCGGTCGGGCCGACCGGCGCGGACCCCGGTCGGGCCCCGGTCGGGCGCGCCGTCGGCGTGTGGCAGAATGGACAGCTGAGTACTCGGCAGCCGAGCAGGACCCCTCTCTCCTACGGCTGGCGTGTCCCTTGAACGGCCCACCTCGCAACCCCACGCGACGGAAGTGGCCGCTCACCCACGTCAACACCAGGAGAATCCACTCCCGTGGCAGTCAAGATCAAGCTCAAGCGTCTCGGCAAGATTCGCTCCCCGCACTACCGCATCGTCGTCGCCGACTCGCGCACCAAGCGTGACGGTCGCGCGATCGAGGAGATCGGCATCTACCAGCCGACCTACAACCCCTCGAAGATCGAGGTCGACACCGACCGCGCCCAGTACTGGCTGTCCGTCGGCGCCCAGCCGACCGAGCCGGTCCTCGCCATCCTGAAGCTCACCGGCGACTGGCAGAAGTTCAAGGGCCTGCCGGCTCCGGCTCCGCTGCTGGTTGCCGAGCCCAAGGTCGAGGACTTCTCGCACCTCTTCGCGAAGGCCGTCGCCGGCTTCGAGGACAGCACCACCGGTGTTGCCATCACCCCGAAGGCCAAGAAGGCTGACAAGGCCGAGGCCGAGGCCGACGCCGCTTCCACCGAGGCCTGATCGTGATCGAGGACGCCCTGGACCACTTGGTGAAGGGCATCGTCGAGCACCCCGACGAGGTACAGGTGCGCTCGCGCAACCTGCGTCGGGGGAACACCATCGAGGTGCGCGTGCACCCCGATGACCTCGGCAAGGTGATCGGCCGGGGCGGCCGCACGGCTCGCGCTCTGCGCACCGTGGTCGGCGCCCTCGGCGGTCGCAACGTCCGGGTCGACCTGGTCGACGTGGACAGCATTCGCTGACGTCAGATCGTCAGGATTCAGGGACCGGCCGGGACGCATGTCGTCCCGGCCGGTCCTTCTGCGTACCGGGGCACCCGCACGGGTGTCGCTCGTGTATTCATCGCTTCAAGGACCAGAGGATCAGGAGAAAGATCACCGTGCAGCTCGTCGTCGGCAAGATCGGCCGCGCCCACGGCATCAGGGGGGACGTCAGTGTCGAGGTCCGGACCGACGAGCCCGAACTGCGGCTCGGGCCCGGTGCGGTGCTGCTCACCGACCCGGCGTCGGTCGGTCCGCTGACCGTCGAGTCGGGCAAGGTGCACAGCGGTCGGCTGCTGCTGCGCTTCGCGGGGGTCAAGGACCGGAACGGGGCCGAAGCCCTGCGCGGCACCATGCTGATCGCGGAGGTCGATCCGGAGGAGCGCCCGGACGATCCGGAGGAGTACTACGACCACCAGCTGATCGGGCTCGACGTGGTGATGCTGGACGGCACCCTCGTGGGCGAGCTCACCGAGGTGGTCCACCTGCCGTACCAGGACCTGCTCACCGTCACCAAGCCCGACGGTACGGAGGTGCTGGTGCCCTTCGTCACCCGCATCGTGCCGACTATCGACCTGGAGAACCAGCGTGCGGTCATCGACCCGCCGCCCGGCCTGATCGACCCGGCCGACGCCGAGGTGGTCCGCGCGGACGCGGCCGAGCCGACCGAAGCGGATGAGACGGCCGAGGGCGCGGAAGCTGACGGTGCGTCGGCCGGCGGAACGCCCGACGAGGCCCCCGACGGTGCGCCCGGCGGGGCTCGCGCATGAGCGAGATGCGGATCGACGTCGTCACGATCTTCCCGGAGTACCTGGAGCCGCTGAACGTCTCCTTGGTCGGCAAGGCCCGTGCCCGGGGGCAGCTCGACGTCCACCTGCACGACCTGCGGTCCTGGACCACCGACGTGCACCGCACGGTGGACGACACTCCTTACGGTGGCGGCCCGGGCATGGTGATGAAGCCGGAGCCGTGGGGTGCGGCGCTGGACGCGGTGCTCGCTCAGGGGCCCGAGGGCGAGGTGCCGACCCTGGTCGTGCCGACCCCGAGCGGGAAGCCGTTCACCCAGGAGCTGGCCCAGGAGCTGGCGGGGTGTCAGTGGCTGGCCTTCGCTCCGGCCCGCTACGAGGGCATCGACCGACGTGTGATCGAAGAGGCCGCGACCCGGATGCCGGTGGTCGAGGCGTCGATCGGTGACTACGTGCTGGCCGGCGGCGAGGTCGCGGTGCTGGTGATGGTCGAGGCGATCGCCCGGTTGCTGCCGGGGGTGCTCGGCAACGCGGAGTCCCACCGGGACGACTCCTTCGCGCCGGGTGCGATGGCGGACCTGCTGGAGGGGCCCGTCTACACCAAGCCCGCCGAGTGGCGCGGCCGTGAGGTGCCGGAGGTGCTGCTCAGCGGTCACCACGGCAAGATCGCCCGGTGGCGCCGCGAGCAGGCGTTCGCTCGTACCCTGGCGAACCGGCCGGACCTGGTGCAGCGCTGGCAGCACGGCGACTTCGACAAGAAGGAGCGCGAGGCGCTCAGCATCCTGGGGCTGGCCTGGGACCAGGAGCTCGGCCGATTTCGGTCCGCGGCGGAGGCTGTGGAAGAATAGGCGACTGTTGTCTGCCGTTGGGCTGCCTCCTTGGGAGCCAGTGGATCGGTGCCCCCGCCACGGGGGGATCGCCGAAGACCGAAACGGCCCGCAGCACACCCCATTGTGACGAACTTCCGTGGGCGGCCCGTGGCGCCTGCGATGGAGAGCAACATGAGCAACAAGCTCGCTGCTGTCGACGCGGCCTCGCTGCGTTCCGACATCCCGGCCTTCCGCGCCGGTGACACCCTGAAGGTCCACGTCCGGGTCATCGAGGGCAACCGCTCCCGTGTCCAGGTCTTCCAGGGCGTCGTCATCCGCCGTCACGGCTCCGGCATCGGTGAGACCTTCACCGTTCGCAAGGTCTCCTTCAACGTCGGCGTGGAGCGCACCTTCCCGGTGCACACCCCGGTCGTCGAGAAGATCGAGGTCGTGACCCGTGGTGCGGTCCGCCGCGCCAAGCTGTACTACCTGCGTGACCTGCGCGGCAAGGCCGCGAAGATCAAGGAGAAGCGCGACCGCTGATCCTCCGGCCTCCGGTCCGTCCGGAGGCCCGGAACGCTCGGTCGGGCTCGAGTCCCTTCGGGATAGGCTCTGCCCCGATGAGCACGCAAGAACCTGTCGCGGACCGCGACGGCACGGCCGTACCCCAGGGTGCGGACCCGCCGTCGCGGTCCGCGTCCGTTTCGGCCGTGGACCGAGCGCGGGGCGGGCCTCCGGAGGAAGAGCCCGGAGAAGCAGCCGGAGCGGTAGCAGAGGAAGCCGGAGGAGCCGGAGCAGCGACTGACGTCGTGGACGGGACCGACGAAGCCGATGACTCGTCAGCCGGCTGGTCGACATGGGACCTCCTGCGGATCGGTGCGCTGGGTCTGCTGGTCCTGCTGCTGGTGAACGCCTTCGTGGTCCGCCCGTTCTCCGTCCCTTCCCGGTCGATGGAGGGCGCCCTCCAGCCGGGTGACCGCCTTCTGGTGAACCAGCTCGCCTACGTCTTCGGCGGTGAGATCGAGCGCGGGGACGTGGTGGTCTTCGACGGGACCGGCTCCTTCCTGCCTTACGCCGACGAGACACCGCCTGTGCGACGCTTCCTGTCGGCCGCGGGGCTCAATCCCGGTGACGGCTCCGTGTACGTGAAGCGTGTGGTCGGTGTCGGGGGTGACCGGGTGACGTGCTGTGGAACGGACGGGCGGCTCCGGGTCAACGGAGTGCCGTTGGACGAGTCGGCCTACCTGTACGCGGGTGACGCCCCGTCAACGGTGAGGTTCGACGTGGTGGTGCCGGTCGGCAAGCTCTGGCTGATGGGGGACCACCGGAGCGCCTCTCGTGATTCGCGGGATCACCTCGGTGAGCCGGGCGGTGGTTTCGTGCCCGAGTCGAAGGTGATCGGACGGGCGGACTGGATCGTCCTTCCGGTCGGTCGCTGGACCTCGCTCGACCGCCCCACGAGCTTCGCCCAGGTGGAGGGGACCGGTGGCCATGGGGGAGCGCGGTAGAGGGCGTGGCCTCGCCTCGCCCCCCGTTGCCGACGGGACCGCCGGCACGGGCATACCCGGTGGGGGCGGAGCGGCTGGTGGGACGGGCACGTCGAGTGGCGGGCCACGGACGGGGCCGGCCACAGGTGGGGCAGCGCCGGCCTCGACTCCCGCGCCGCGTGGCCGGGCCGAACGGCGCCGTAGCGCCCGCCGGGCCGCCCGGCGGCGCAGGCGTTCGCTGCTGCGCGAGGTGCCGCTGATCGCGGTGGTGGCCGTGCTGATCGCCCTGGCGCTCAAGACCTTCGCCGTCCAGGTCTTCGTGATCCCCTCGGGATCGATGGAGCAGACCATCCAGATCGGCGACCGGGTGCTGGTCGACAAGTTCACGCCGTGGTTCGGCAACGAGCCGTCCCGGGGTGAGGTGGTCGTCTTCAAGGACCCCGGAGGCTGGCTCGAACCCCAGCCCCGTGCGCAGGACGAAGGTGCCGTGCTTCGGACCGGAAAGCGGCTGCTCTCGCACGTCGGCCTGCTGCCGTCCGACGACGAGCAGGACTTGATCAAGCGGGTGATCGGTGTCCCAGGGGACACCGTCGAGTGCTGTGAGGCGACGGGCCGACTGACCGTCAACGGTGTTCCGCTGGACGAGCCTTACCTGGCGTCGGGCAACGCGCCCTCCAAGCAGCCGTTCAAGGTCACCGTTCCCCCGGGAAGGCTCTGGGTGATGGGTGACCACCGGGACCTCTCCGCCGACTCGCGCTACCACCTGGGTGAGGCCGGCCAGGGCACCATCCCCATGGACAACGTGCTCGGACGGGCCTTCGTGATCGCCTGGCCGCTTCAGCGGATGAGCCAACTCGACGTTCCCGGGGCTCTGTCGGCGCTTCCCGTGCAAGCCGGAGCGGGGGAGCGTAGCGTTCCGGGGGCGGGCGGAGGAACGAGCACACCTGACGGGACGAATCTCGCGGGTGCTCAGCCGGATCCGGCGAAACCTCCGCTCGTTATGGGTGTGTTGGGCTTCCTTCCGGCCCTCGTGCGGCCAAGGCGCGCAAGGGACCGGGACGGGCCGCTCGTCCGCTGATTCGTAGGTGCTGCCGTGTGGGAGCTCGGACGTCCCGGCCGGGAGTGGTAGAGAAGTGCTGGAGTGCTCGGTGCACGGTCCGATTGCCTCCGGCGACACGGTCGCTGAGTCGGTGTCAGGCCCCGTTTCGGCGGGCAGTGCTGATGCGGGCTGACGGCCCGACGCAGAACGTGGTGCCCGCTGTGCGGCACTGTGAGCGCGGACGCGTGGGCGTCCGCACAGCTGGGAGGAGATGTTGTGGGGGATCTGGTGATCGGTGCCCGCTCTGGGGGCCCTGAGCCCGAGGGCGAGGGCCCCGAGCAGTTGGACGGCTCCGATCGATCCGGGCAGGCCGCTTCGGCGGCCTCGGACTCGACCGAGGAGACGCCGGAAGGCGGCGGGAAGAAGCAGGCCAAGCAGCGCTCGTTCTGGAAGGAACTGCCGATCCTGGTAGGCATCGCGCTGATCCTGGCGTTGGTGATCAAGACCTTCTTCGTCCAGGCCTTCTCGATCCCCTCGGGCTCGATGCAGAACACCCTGCAGATCGGTGACCGGGTCCTGGTTGACAAGCTGACGCCCTGGTTCGGGGCCGAGCCCGAGCGCGGAGAGGTCGTGGTCTTCCACGATCCGGGCGGCTGGCTGAGCGACGAGCCGGCGGAGCAGAGCGACAACGCCGTCGTCCGAGGCATCCAGGATGCGCTGAGCTTCATCGGTCTGATGCCTTCGGCCAACGAGAAGGACCTCATCAAGCGGGTCATCGCGGTCGGCGGCGACACCGTCGAGTGCGAGGGCACCGGGCCGGTCAAGGTGAACGGGATCGCGCTCGACGAGCCCTACATCTACCCCGGCAACACCCCGTGCGGCGACAAGCCGTTCGGCCGGGTGAACGTCCCCGAAGGCCGCATCTGGGTGATGGGCGACCACCGGGCGGACTCGCTCGACTCGCGCTTCCACCAGGACCAGCCCGGTGGCGGCACGGTCCCGGTGGACAACGTGGTCGGCCGCGCCTTCGTAGTGGCCTGGCCGATCGGCAACTGGGCCACGCTTCCCGTCCCGGACACCTTCGACCAGAAGGGGCTCGCCGCTGCCGCACTGCCGTACGCGCCGCCGGTGGCGGGCGCGGCGGTCGCACTGCCGGCGGTCTGGTGGCTGCGGCGCAAGCGCCGCTGACGGTTGACCGGGCTGCTCCCGAGCAGCGTTCGGCTCTTGCGCGGGCCGTGGTACCGGCGAGTAATCTGCTCGCACGTGCCACGGCCCGTCGGTCTTCCCGGCCCCGCCGCGGCCTGCCCGCGCGGAGTGCGGGCCGACCAGGAGGTGGCGACGGTGAGCGGTGTGATGAGCCCGGCGGCCCCGGCCCCGGCGGGGAAGAAGCCCGGGCGGCGTCCGGCGGCGGTCGTCCAAGGGCTGGTGATCGGCCTCGGCTTCCTGCTGATGGTCGGTTGCTTCGCGGTGATCGCGGTGCAGTACCGGCCGTACCGGATTCCGACGCAGTCGATGGAGCCCACGCTGCGGATCGGCGACACGGTGGTGGCCCGATCGGTGCCGGCCGACAGCATCGGCCGCGGCGACGTGGTGGTCTTCCGGGACCCGCTGTGGGGCAACAGCACGATGGTCAAGAGGGTGGTCGCGGTCGGTGGTGACACCGTGCTCTGCTGCGATGCCCAGCACCGGCTCGTGGTGAACGACCACCCGGTCGACGAGCCCTACGTGGCTGATCCGAAGCTCGACGACCAGCGTTTCTCGACGACGGTCCCCGAAGGGCGCCTGTTCCTGCTGGGTGATCACCGGCTCGGCTCGCTCGATTCGCGGACCCACCTCGACCTGGCGGGCGGTACGGTGGCGGCGACCGAGGTGCTGGGACGGGTGGACGCGACGGTCTGGCCGGCGGGCCGGGCGGGAGTGAGCGGGCGCACCGCCGCCTTCGACGGTCTGCCCGGCCGGCCTGCGGCGGAGGCCGGCCCGTTCGGGCTGCTCGCGTTCGGGACGGCGCTCGGTGCGGGCCTGGTCCTGCTGGCCTCGCTGGCCGGTGGCGTGGCGTCGTTGGCCGGGCGGCTGAGGAAGCGAGTGGGGCGGGGCTGAACCGCGAGGCTGCGCCGAGTCGGTCACGGAGGAGTCGGCGATGACGGTGGAGCGGCGTCGAGCGGCACGGGTGCTGCTGCTGGACGGTGAGGGCAGGCTGCTGCTGTTCCGAGGCACGGATCCCGCGGTCCCGGACGTGTACTGGTGGTTCACGCCCGGAGGGGGCGTCGAGCCCGGCGAGGAGCTGCGCGACGCGGCCCTGCGCGAGCTGGCGGAGGAGACCGGGCTGACCGGAGTGGAGCTCGGGCCGGTGGTGGCGTTCGACACGGTGACCTTCTCCTATCTGGGGAGGGGGTACGAGCAGGACCAGTGGTTCCACCTGGCGCGGACCGCGAGCACCGAGCTGCGCGTGCCCGAGGGGGACGGGACCGAGCACGCCCAGCTGCTGACGGCCCGTTGGTGGACGGTGGCCGAACTCCGGGAGACCGGGGAGACGGTCTATCCGCTGGAGCTGGCCGAGCTGGTGGAGCGGTTGCTGGCCGATGGTCCGCCAGTCCGGCCGGTAAGGCTCTGCGGACGAGCGGGGTGGTCCACAATGGGGTGGACGTATCGAGCTGAGGGGACGCCTGGATGAGTGCCGAAGACCTCGAGAAGTACGAGACCGAGATGGAGCTCAAGCTCTACCGGGAGTACCGGGATGTCGTCGGCCTGTTCAAATACGTGATCGAGACCGAGCGGCGCTTCTACCTGACGAACGACTACGAGCTTCAGGTCCACTCGGTGCAGGGCGAGGTCTTCTTCGAGGTCTCGATGGCGGACGCGTGGGTCTGGGACATGTACCGGCCTGCCCGGTTCGTCCGCAAGGTGAGGGTGCTGACCTTCAAGGACGTCAATATCGAGGAACTGGCGAAGAGTGATCTGGAGCTCCCGTCCGACGACGCGTCGTTCGGGAACTGAACCTCGGCAGCGGTCGAACTGCTGCCCGGAACGAGACATTGGACCGTCGATCACCGGTCTGTCCAGGGTGAATTCTCGGCACCACTCTTCCGAGTGAGCACCGTTGTCCACAGCCCCGGGTTTTCCACAGGCTGAGGACGCTTCCGACCTGTCGTCGGTCCGTCGCGGCAACCTCCGGCATGGAGGTGATTGCCGTGCAGAGTTCCAACACCGGCCTCGGGCGGTACGGCGAAGAAGTCGCTGCCCGCTGGCTCGCCCAAGGCGGGCTACAGATCCTCGAGCGCAACTGGCGCTGTGCCGAGGGCGAGCTGGACATCGTTGCGCTCGACGGGGACACGCTCGCCGTGTGCGAGGTGAAGACGCGGTCCGAGCGCGGGTTCCAGCAGCCCCAGGAGGGCATCGACCAGACGAAGGCCGAGCGGCTGCGCCACCTCGCCGAGCGCTGGCTCGGCGAGCGCTGGCCCGAGCACTTCGATCGGCTGGCAAGGGCGGTCGAGGCAGCTTCCGGACCACCGGGGGGCCAGTCGGTCGACCAGTCGGTCAAGGCATCGCCAGCTGCGGTCACCGCCGGGGAAGGACCTGCCCCGGGAGGAGCCGTGGTCGACGTCGGACCGCCGGGAGCGGGTCCTAGTACGGGCCAGGGCGGGACCATCGGTGGCAAGGGCGACGGTGTCAGGGGCAGTCGCGCCAAGGGCAGTCGCGCCAAGGCGGCCAAGGGCGGCAGCCCGACACCTGCCCCGGAGCCCCCGATCCGGTCGGTCCCGCTGCCGCCCGGCGGTGTCCGCATCGACCTGGTGGCGGTGGTCAACCGCCTCAAGGGTGCCGCCCTGGTGGAGCACCTCAGAGGGGCGATCTGAGATGGCCTTCGCCCGCACCTGCTCGGTGGCCTTGGTCGGGGTGGACGGCGTGGTGGTGGAGGTCCAGGCGGACCTGGAGCCCGGTCTGGCCGCCTTCGCCCTGGTGGGACTGCCCGACAAGGCGCTCTCGGAGGCGAGGGACAGGGTGAGGGCTGCCGTGGTCAACAGCGGGGAGACCTGGCCCCAGCGGAAACTGACGGTGGGTCTGAGCCCGGCCTCGGTCCCGAAGGGAGGCAGCGGGTTCGACCTGGCCGTGGCCTGTGCGGTCCTGGCCGCGGCCGAGCGGCTCGAACCGGCCGTCATCGCCGACCTGCTGATCATCGGTGAGCTCGGCCTGGACGGACGGGTCAGGCCGGTCCGAGGAGTCCTGCCCTCCGTCCTGGCGGCCGCCGAGGCCGGGTACCGGCAGATCATCGTGGCCGAGCAGACCGCTGCCGAGGCGTCGCTCGTCCCCGAGGTCTCGGTCCGTGGTGTCCGCAGCCTCCGGCAGCTGATCGCCATGCTGACCGGTGCCCCGGCGCCTGACGATCCCTCACCCCAACTGGACGGGCGCCGTGACCCGTCGGTGGCCGGGCTGCTCCTGCCGGGAGCCGGCATCCGGGGGCTCACGGCCGAGAAGGCGGCCCTGCTCGACCTCGCCGACGTATCCGGGCAGCAGGAAGCCCGCCAGGCCTTGGAGATCGCCGCCGCCGGCGGCCACCACCTCTACCTGAAGGGGCCGCCGGGCGCGGGCAAGACGATGCTCGCGGAGCGGCTCCCGGCCCTTCTGCCGCCGCTGACCCAGTCCGAGGCGCTGGAGGTGACGGCGGTGCACTCGGTCGCCGGTCTGCTGCCCGTGGACCGGCCGCTGATCGACAGTCCGCCCTACTACGCGCCGCACCACTCCACCACGATGCCCGCGATCGTCGGTGGCGGCAGCGGGCTCCCCAGACCGGGAGCGGTCTCCTTGGCACACCGAGGGATCCTCTTCCTGGACGAGGCCCCGGAGTTCCCCGTCCGGGTCCTCGACGCGCTGCGGCAGCCGTTGGAGTCCGGGGAGGTGACCATCGCCCGGTCTGCCGGTTCGGTCCGCCTGCCCGCCCGGTTCCAGCTCTGCCTCGCGGCCAACCCCTGCCCCTGCGGCAGGCATTCGCGCCGGGGCGAGGGATGTGAGTGCACACCCACGATGGTCAGCCGGTATCAGGGCCGGCTCTCCGGGCCGTTGTTGGACAGGGTGGACCTCCAGGTGCAGGTGGCGCCGGTGACCAGGGCCGAGTTGATGGGGCGTGAGGGGAAGGCCGAGAGCACCCGGGAAGTCGCCGACCGGGTCCTGGTCGCTCGTGAGCGAGCCGCCGCCAGGATGGCCGAGACCCCCTGGCGAACCAATGCGGAGGTCCCCGGCCACACCCTCCGCACCCGTTGGGAGTTGGCACCGGGTGCCCTGATCGACGCGGAGCGGGAGTTGGAGCGGGGCCTGCTCACTGCCCGCGGGCTCGACCGCGTGCTGCGGGTCGCCTGGACTGTCGCCGACCTGTGCGGGCACTCCAGCCCGACCAGGGTCGACGTCCGGGCCGCGCTGCAACTGCGGACGGGAGTCCAACGCGGCCTCCCCGCCGTGGAGCGGCCCGCCCACCCCGAAGGAGAGCCGGACGGCCACTTCGAGATCGAGCCCTGACACCCCCTCACAGCCCTCGTGGCCGAGCCTTCCCCAACTCCGCACCGTGGAGGTGCAGGTGAACCGCAGTCGACCCACCGTTGCCGAGTCCGAGTCCCTGACCGCGTCCAAGCCCGCGACCGAGCCCGGCACCCTGCCCGAGACTGAGACCGAGCTCGGACCTCGCACCGAACCCCGGACCGGGCGCCGCACCGAGCCGCAGCCCGAGAGCCGGCACATCGGCGAGGACTGCGCCGCCAGTGACGGCACCCACCCTCCATCCTGGAAGGACAACCCCGAGCGGCGCGCCAGAGCCGCGCTCTCACGCCTCATCGAGCCGGGCGACGCCGTGATCGGGCGCTGGCTCGGACAGGTCGGCGCGGCCAGTCTGGTCGAGGCGATCCACCGCAGGGCGGAGCCCGGGTACCTGGACCTGGACGCCGACCGGCTCGCCGCCTACCGGGCCAGGCTTCCGCTCATCGACGTCGACGGTGACCTGGAACGGGTGCGATCACTCGGTGGGCGGTTCATCATTCCGGGCGACACCGAGTGGCCCTCCCAACTCGACGACCTCGGGGACGGCCGGCCGATCGGCCTCTGGATCCGAGGCTCGGGCTCCCTGCGGATGCTCGCCCTACGGTCGGTCTCGATGGTCGGAGCCCGGGCCTGCACCTCCTACGGGGCCCATGTGGCCGGAGAGCTGGCGGCCCAACTCGCCGAGCGGGGCTGGGTGGTGGTCTCCGGGGCGGCGTACGGAATCGACGCGGCGGCTCACCGGGGCACGCTCGCGGTCGGCGGTGTGACCCTCGCAGTGCTGGCCAGTGGGGTGGACGTGGCCTACCCGGCGGGCAACTCCGAGCTGATCGCCCGGATCGCGGCGCAGGGGCTGCTGCTGAGCGAACTGCCGCCTGGCGAGCACCCCAACCGGTTCCGCTTCGTCCTGCGGAACCGCGTCATCGCGGCCCTCACCCGGGGCACCGTCGTGGTGGAGGCGGCCCTGCGCAGCGGCGCTCTGAGCACGGCGCGCCGGGCCCGTGACCTCAACCGGCACACCATGGGCGTGGCCGGCCCTGTCACGTCCGAGCTCTCGGCAGGGGTCCACGCCCTGATCCGCAGCGGCGCGGCCACCTTGGTCACCGACGCCGCGGAGGTCAGCGAGCTGATCGGGGCGATCGGCGACGACCTCGCGCCGCGCCGGTCCGGGCCGGTTCTTCCCCGGGATCTGCTGACGCCGAACGTGGCCAAGGTGTTGGAGGCAGTCCCGGCCACGGCCGAGGGCGCGCCGCTCGAGCGGCTGGCACGGCAGGCGGGGCTGTCGCAGGACGAAGTCCAGCAGCGGCTGTACGAGTTGGGGTCCCTCGGCTTCGTCGAGAGGTGCGGCGCCCACTGGCGTCTCGCGCGCCGGGCGAGGTCCGGACGAGGGTGACGACCCGCCGGTCCGGTGGAGCGCGACGCGCCGATCGCACCACCGGATCGAGGGACGACCGAGTGGTGGTAGCACTGTGCAGCGACTCGATCACGCTACGCTCCCAGTGGCTTCCCTATCAGCACATGACTCGGCAGAACGGCGCAGACCAACGTATGCCCACACACATTCCCGGACACAGGGTGACCGGTGGCCTCCGGTCCTCGGGAGGGCCAGGGCCGGGGGCCGAGGTGCGCCCGGCCGCCGAGGGACCGGCCAAGGCAGCAGGCGTGATGGGTGTGACCCGGCAGGCCGGCCGGGCGCACACCAGGGGGAACGCGGAGGAGGCGGCGGCCCCGACGGGAGCCCGCGCGCCGGCCGCCCGGCGTGAACAGGCGTCGGCTACGCCCCCTGAGGGGGCTGCCACTGACGAAAGGTCAGCCCTGGAGGTGCTCTGGCGCTCCTACAAGGAGTCCGGCGACGCCAGGTTGCGGGAACAACTGATCCTGCACTACTCGCCATTGGTCAAATACGTGGCCGGCCGGGTCGGGGTCGGGCTTCCCGCCAACGTCGAGCAGGCCGACTTCGTCTCCTCCGGGGTCTTCGGCCTGATCGACGCGATCGAGAAGTTCGACATCGACCGCGCGATCAAGTTCGAGACCTACGCCATCAGCCGCATCCGCGGCGCGATCATCGACGAGCTCCGGGCGCTGGACTGGATCCCACGCTCCGTCAGGCAGAAGGCCAAGGCGGTGGAGCGGACCTACGCCACCCTGGAGGCGCGTCTTCGCCGAACCCCGCACGAACCCGAGGTCGCGGCCGAGATGGGGATCGCGATCGAGGACCTGCACGCGATCTTCAGCCAGCTCTCGCTCGCCAACGTGGTGGCTCTGGACGAACTGCTGCACCCGGCCGGGGACGGAGGTGACCGGCTGAGCCTGATGGACACCCTGGAGGACACCGGCGCCGACAATCCCGTCGAGGTGGCGGAGGACCGCGAGCTGCGCCGGCTGCTGGCCACGGCGGTCAACACCCTCCCCGAGCGGGAGAAGACGGTGGTGACCCTCTACTACTACGAGGGCCTCACGCTCGCCGAGATCGGACAGGTGCTCGGCGTCACGGAGAGCAGGGTCAGCCAGATCCACACCAAGTCGGTGATCCAGCTCCGGGCCAAGCTCTCCGAGGTCTGCTGACGGCTCGCGGCCGCAGCTCGCGCCGTGCGGCGTGCGCCGGGTGCGCCGGGCGTGCTCTGACGGATTCACGAGGCCCCGTCACCGGAGCGCTCCTGGCTCCGTACAGTAGGGGCGTGCCTAAGATCCGGGCGGCCACCGTGGCCGAGCATCGCCAGCTGCAGCACGCAGCGCTGCTCGATGCTGCCCGCACGCTGCTCACCGAGGGGGGCATGGAGGCGCTGACCTTCCCCGCACTCGCGGCGCAGGCCGGTCTCGCACGCTCCTCGGTGTACGAGTACTTCCGTTCGCGGGCGGCGGTCGTGGAAGAGCTCTGCGCCATCGACTTCCCGCTCTGGGCTGCCGAGATCGAGGCCGGGATGGCCGCTTCGGACGCCCCGGAGCAGAAGGTCGAGGCCTATGTCCGGGGGCAGCTCGCCCTCGCGGCGGACCCTCGACACCGTGCGGTCGTGGCGATCTCGGCGCTCGAACTGAGCGACGAGGCGCGCGAGCGGATCCGGGCGGCCCACCACACCCTGGTCGACCTGGTGGTGCAGGCCCTGGAGGACCTCGGGCACGATCAGCCCAGGGTGGCGGCTGCACTGCTGCAGGGAGTGGTCGAGGCCGCTGTGCGCCAGGCCGAGCGGCCGGGTGGCCCGGGCTCCGGCCCGGTCTCCGACTCGGCCGTGTCGATGGTGCTGCACGGTGTCTGCCCGGCACACCGTGAGGCTTCCGCCCACGGTGACGCCGACATCGCTGCCGACATCACTGCCGACGCCGCTGCCCAGCGGCAGACCGGAGCCCCGGCCGCGGACTGACGGAGGCCGCCCCTGAGGGCGGCCCCGAGCCGACGTGACGGTGGTCGGCCCGACTCAGCGCACGTCGAGCGGCAGCAGCCTGGCCCGCCCGGTGCCCAGCAGGGCCAGCGGATCGAGGTAGCGCTTCCCGCGCAGCAACCCCCAGTGCAGGCAGTCGCTGGCGCAGTGCCCGGCCCCGACGGCCAGCACCCCGATCGGTTGCCCGGCCGAGACCGCCGTGCCGACCGGGAGGCCGGTGACCGGTAGGTAGGTGGTTCTCAGGGCCGGGCTCCCCGAGCCGGGGTGAGTCACCGTCACCACCGGTCGGCCGCCCACCATCCCGGAGAACGACACCACCCCGGGTGCGGCTGCCCGGACGGTGTCGCCGAGCGAGGCCGCCAGGTCGACGCCCCGGTGGCCGGCTGCCCACCGGACCGGCGGCGGGTCGAACCGTTGCAGCAGCCCGCTCCGTCCGCCCACCGGCCAGGCCCGCCCGGGCCCCGGCCCGACGGCAGGACGGATCGCCGGAGCGACCACGGCCCGGGGTACAGCCTGGGGTACATGGGCCGCCCCCGTAGCCGCATCCCGAGCCGTGCCGTGAGCGGTGGGCGGCTCCACCCCGACGAGCAGCACCGCGGCCAGCAGGACTGCCAACAGCACCAGCCGTCGATCGGGTCGGCCCGGCGGGCCGGAGCCGTCCCCGCCGGGTAGCAGGGTGAGCCCACCCCGGAAGTCCCGGGCCCGGACCCTCGCCCGGTCCGAGCCCCAGCCCCAGCCCGAGCCCCGGCCCCGGTGCCGGTCCCAGCCCTGGAGCCGGCCCGGGTCCCAGTCCCGGTGACGCTCCCGGGCTCCAGCACGAGCCCCGGCCCCGGCCCCGGGCCATCCCCGGGTGCGCGCCCGGCCCCAGGAGCGCACCCGGGGCCGGGGCCGGGGAGAGGAGGACGGAAACGAAACCACCGGACTGACGAGAGGATCGGTCATGCCGTGCAGGCTCCCGAGCGGCCGAGCTCCGGACCACTGCCCGGCCCGGCCCTGTGGACAAGGCCGTCCCTGTGGACGGCCGCCGTCCCCCGCAGGGGTGAACCCGAGGTGACCGGGCAGTCGGGGCGGCCCGGCAGTCCGTCCTCCGGTCCCTTCCCGCCACCGCCGGAGTCGCTCCTCGCTCGGGGCTTCCCGTACACTTCACACGCGACCCGGTCTCCCGGGTCGACTTCGCACGCCCCGCCACCGGCGGCCAGGCCACCCGCGAGGAGGCCGCCAGCCCGGTGCGAGTGCCGCTCGGTCCGCCGAGCCCGGTGCGGTCAGGACTCCGGTCCCGACCTGTGCCAGGCCGAGCGGCTCGGCACGTCCGGGGCGTCAGGCGTGACGGTCGCCCGACCGTCACGGAACAACCGAGAACCCCTGGCACCCCGCGGTCCGCACGGACCCGGCGCGCCGGGCAGAGCACAAGGAGCACGGCCATGGCCGTCGTCACGATGCGGGAGCTGCTGGAGAGCGGCGTCCACTTCGGTCACCAGACCCGTCGTTGGAACCCGAAGATGAAGCGCTTCATCTTCACGGAGCGCAACGGCATCTACATCATCGACCTCCTGCAGTCGCTGAACTACATCGACCGCGCCTTCGAGTTCGTCAAGGAGACCGTTGCCCACGGCGGCAGCGTCCTCTTCGTCGGCACCAAGAAGCAGGCCCAGGAGGCCATCGCCGAGCAGGCCACCCGCGTGGGCATGCCCTACGTGAACCAGCGCTGGCTCGGCGGCATGCTGACCAACTTCTCGACCGTCTACAAGCGCCTGCAGCGCCTGAAGGAGCTCGGCGAGATCGACTTCACGGACGTGGCCGGCTCCGGCCTCACCAAGAAGGAGCTCCTGGTCCTCCAGCGCGAGCACGACAAGCTGGAGAAGACCCTCGGCGGTATCCGCGACATGCAGCGCGTTCCCAGCGCCGTCTGGATCGTGGACACCAAGAAGGAGCACATCGCGGTCGGCGAGGCCCGGAAGCTCAACATCCCGGTCGTCGCCATCCTGGACACGAACTGTGACCCGGACGAGGTCGACTACAAGATCCCCGGCAACGACGACGCGATCCGCTCCGTCACTCTGCTGACCCGCGTCATCGCCGACGCCGTCGCCGAGGGTCTGAAGTCCCGCGCCGGTGTCGCCAAGGGCGATGTCAAGGCCGAGCCGGGCGCCGACCAGCCGCTCGCCGACTGGGAGAAGGACCTCCTCGAGGGCGAGAAGAAGGCCGAGGAGGCCCCGGTCGCCGCCGAGGCTCCCGCCGCTGAGGCCCCCGCTGCCGAGGCCACCGAGGCTCCGGCCGTCGAGGCCGAGCAGGCCTGACGTACCAAGGGTGAGGGGCACCCGCCGGTACGACACCGGTAGGTGCCCCTCTCTCCCGTGCCGGGGCCTGGCCATCGCCACCCCGGCACCACTCCCCGCAGACACGCGAGACGCGAGAAGAGATTCACACCATGGCGAACATCTCCGCCGCGGACGTCAAGAAGCTCCGTGAGCTCACCGGCGCCGGCATGATGGACTGCAAGAAGGCTCTGGACGAGGCCGAGGGCAACGTCGAGAAGGCCGTCGAGCTGCTCCGCATCAAGGGTCAGAAGGGCGTTGCCAAGCGCGAGGGCCGTGACGCCTCCAACGGCGCCGTCGCCTCCGTGATCGCCGAGGACGCCCAGTCCGGCGTTCTGGTCGAGCTCAACTGCGAGACCGACTTCGTCGCCAAGGGCGGCAAGTTCGTCGAGGTCGCCAACACGATCGCCACCCACATCGCCGCCACCTCCCCGGCCGACCTCGAGGCCGCCCTGGCCTCCGAGATCAACGCCGGCCAGACCGTCCAGCAGTACGTGGACGAGGCCAACGCGACCCTGGGCGAGAAGATCGTCTTCCGTCGCTTCGCCCAGTTCGACGGTGACGGCTTCGTCGCGGTCTACCAGCACAAGTCCGACCCGGACCTGCCGCCCACCATCGGTGTCCTGGTCGAGCTGGACAAGCCGAACGCCGAGGTCGCCAAGGACGTCGCGCAGCACATCGCCGCCTTCGCGCCGAAGTACCTCTCCCGCGAGGAGATCCCGGCCGAGGACATCGAGAACGAGCGCCGCGTCGCCGAGGCCACCGCTCGCGAGGAGGGCAAGCCCGAGGCCGCCCTGCCGAAGATCGTCGAGGGTCGCGTCACCGGCTTCGTCAAGGAGAACTCCGTTCTGGAGCAGGCCTTCGCGAAGGACAACAAGAAGACCGTCGCCAAGGTTCTCGAGGAGAACGGCGTCACCCTCAAGCGCTTCGCCCGCTTCCGCGTCGGCGCCTGAGACCCGTTCCGAGCGCTTCCCGCCTAAGGTAGGAACCGCCCGGCCGCCCACCACAGGTGCGGCCAGGAACGCGCCGAACTGGCTCGACCAGCGCCACGAAGACAACGGGCGGGCCACGTCGGCACCATGAACGACGAGGAGGCCATTGCCGTGCAGGAGACCGTACCGGTTCCCGCGGCAGTGGCCTCCTCGCGTGTACGCGCAGGTCAAGGGGCCCGGCAGCGCCCGCCGGTGGCCCCGCCTGCGGACCAGTAGGTGGAGAAGGAGAAGTCGATGACGGAGACGCAGGAGACCGGGCAGGACGGCGGCCGCCGCCGGGTACTGCTCAAGCTGTCCGGTGAGGCGTTCGCCGGTGGCGGTGGCCTCGGCGTCGATCCGGACGTGGTGCACAAGATCGCCCGCGAGATCGCCACGGTGGTCCGGGGCGGCACCGAGGTGGCGGTCGTGATCGGCGGCGGCAACTTCTTCCGGGGCGCCGAGCTCCAGGTCCGCGGCATGGACCGGGCCCGCTCCGACTACATGGGCATGCTGGGCACCGTGATGAACTGCCTGGCGCTCCAGGACTTCCTGATCAAGGAAGGCATCGAGACCCGGGTCCAGACCGCCATCACCATGGGCCAGGTCGCCGAGCCCTATCTCCCGCTGCGGGCCGTCCGGCACCTGGAGAAGGGCCGCGTGGTCATCTTCGGCGCCGGTATGGGCATGCCGTACTTCTCCACCGACACCACCGCCGTGCAGCGCGCCCTGGAGATCCACGCCGAGGTGCTGCTGATGGGCAAGAACGGCGTCGACGGCGTGTACGACTCCGACCCCCGCACCAACCCCGGGGCGGTCAAGTTCGACTCGCTCGACTACACCGAGGTCATCTCGCGGGACCTCAAGGTGGCTGACCTGACCGCCATCACGCTGTGCAAGGACAACGACCTGCCGATCCTGGTCTTCGAGCTGCTGGCGGAGGGCAATATCGCCCGCGCGGTGAAGAGTGAGAAGATCGGCACACTCATCAGCCAGGATTCCGTACGGGCCTGAGCGGTCGTCAGCCGACGGTCGGTCAGCCGGCGGGCCGTCACCTGAGCAGCAACCAGCCGTCCGGGGCACCAACCGGTACGGGACAACAGCAGATGTACGGGACAGGGAGCAGACAGTGACCGAAGAGATCCTCTTCGAGGCCGAGGAGAAGATGGAGAAGGCCGTCCAGGTCGCGAAGGACGACTTCGCGGCCATCCGGACCGGCCGGGCCCACCCCGCGATGTTCGCCAAGATCGTCGCGGACTACTACGGCGCGCTGACGCCGATCAACCAGCTGGCCTCGTTCTCGGTGCCGGAGCCCCGGATGGCGGTCGTCACGCCGTTCGACAAGACCGCGCTCAAGAACATCGAGACCGCGATCCGCGACTCCGACCTGGGCGTCAACCCGTCCAACGACGGCTCGATCATCCGCGTGGTGCTGCCGGTCCTCACCGAGGAGCGCCGTCGCGAGTACATCAAGCAGGCCCGCGGCAAGGGCGAGGACGCCAAGGTCTCGATCCGCTCCATCCGCCGCAAGGCCAAGGACGGCATCGACAAGCTGGTGAAGGACGGCGAGATCGGCGAGGACGACGGCCGCCGCGCCGAGAAGGAGCTCGACGACGTCACCGCCCGCCACGTGGCGCAGATCGACGAGCTGCTGAAGCACAAGGAAGCCGAGCTGCTCGAGGTCTGATGCACGACGCTCCCGGGCGCCCGGCCTCGGCGCCCGACCGCTCTGCTGCGACCGCCCCCGGGCCGGAGTCCTCCGGCCCGGGGGTCGGTGCACCCCAAACGGGTCACGCGCGGCAGCGCCCGGTGTACCGACCGGGCACCCCGGCACAGACTCCTGTCATGCCGCACCATCCCACCCCGACGTCCGCCCCAGGGCAGGAGACAGCCGTGGCCCAGCCCGACCAGCAGCCCCGCAAGCAGCGGGGCGGCCGCAACCTCCAGGCGGCGATAGGAGTCGGGGTCGGCCTCGGTGCGGTCATCGTGGCCTCGCTGTTCTTCGTGAAGGTGCTCTTCCTCTTCGTGGTGATGGCCGCGGTCGGGGTCGGCATCTGGGAGCTCACCAGCCGGCTCGCCGAGCGCAAGCAGGTCAGCGTCCCGCTGGTGCCACTGGTGGCGGGCGGCATCGCGATGCTGGCGGCCGGCTACTGGGCCGGGCCCGAGTGGGCCGCCGCCGCGCTGGCGCTGACCGGGCTCGCGGTGATGGTCTGGCGGATGTCGCAGCCGCCGGAGAACTACCTGCGCGACATAACGGCGGGCATCTTCACCGCCTTCTACGTGCCGTTCCTGGCCACCTTCGTGGTGATGATGCTGGCGGCCGACGACGGGCCGTGGCGCATCCTGCTCTTCCTGGTCGTCACCATCTGCAGCGACACCGGCGCCTACGCGGTCGGCTACAAGTTCGGCAAGAACAAGCTGGCCCCCACCATCAGCCCGGGCAAGACCCGGGAGGGCCTGGCGGGCGGCATCGGGCTGTCGATGATCGCGGGCGCGCTGCTGATGCAGTACGTGATCGACGACGGCGTCTGGTGGCAGGGCCTGATCCTGGGCGCCTGCGCGGCCGTCACCGCCACCCTGGGCGACCTGGCCGAGTCGATGATCAAGCGCGACCTCGGCATCAAGGACATGGGCACCCTGCTCCCCGGCCACGGCGGCATCATGGACCGGCTGGACTCGCTGCTGCCGACCGCCCCGGTGGTCTGGCTCCTGCTCGCCGCCTTCGTCGGCAGCTGACCGGCCGCGCTGACGCACCCTCAGAGGGGCCCCGGACGCCGTAGCGTCCGGGGCCTTTTCGATCTGCGACACTGGATGAATCATGCCTAAGCCCGGAGAACTCACCTTCGCTGCGCCGCGCGGCGCCAAGCCCCCGCGACACCTCGCCGACCTGTCCGCCGACGAGCGGAAGGCGGCCGTCGCCGAGCTGGGCGAGCAGCCGTTCCGCGCCAAGCAGCTGTCGAACCACTACTTCGGCCGCCTCTCGAACGACCCCTCGCAGTGGACGGACATGCCGGCCGCCAGCCGGGAGAAGCTGACCGAGGCGCTGCTGCCGGACCTGATGTCGGTGGTCCGGCACGTGTCCTGCGACGACGACGAGACCCGCAAGACGCTGTGGAAGCTGTTCGACGGCGTGCTGGTCGAGTCGGTGCTGATGCGCTACCCGGACCGGGTGACCATGTGCATCAGCTCGCAGGCCGGCTGCGGGATGAACTGCCCGTTCTGCGCGACCGGGCAGGCCGGGCTGACCCGGAACCTCTCCACCGCCGAGATCGTGGAGCAGATCGCCGCCGGGATGCGTTCGCTGCGCTCCGGGGAGATGCCGGGCGGTGAGGCGCGGCTGTCGAACGTGGTCTTCATGGGGATGGGCGAGCCGCTCGCCAACTACAACCGGGTGCTGGCCGCGATCCGCCGGCTGACCGACCCGGCGCCGGACGGCTTCGGGCTCTCCCAGCGCGGCATCACGGTCTCGACCGTCGGCCTCGTCCCGGCGATGTACCGGTTCGCGGACGAGGGGCTCTCCTGCCGCCTCGCACTCTCGCTGCACGCGCCGGACGACGAGCTCCGCGACGAGCTGGTGCCGGTGAACACCCGGTGGAAGGTCGAGGAGGTGCTGGACGCCGCGTGGAACTACGCGGAGAAGTCCGGGCGCCGGATCTCCATCGAGTACGCGCTGATCAAGGACATCAACGACCAGGCGTGGCGGGCGGACCTGCTCGGCCGTCTGATCAAGAACCACCGGGTGCACGTGAACCTGATCCCGCTGAACCCGACGCCGGGTTCGAAGTGGACCGCCTCGCGGCCCGAGGACGAGCGGGAGTTCGTCCGCCGCCTCCAGTCGCACGGCGTGCCGACCACGGTCCGGGACACCCGCGGTCAGGAGATCGACGGCGCCTGCGGGCAGCTGGCGGCGGCCGGCTGACGAGCGGTCAGGGCGTACGGCGAAGGGCCCGGCGGACGGTGAGTCCGCCGGGCCCTTCGGCATGACCGGGGGTCAGGAGAGCGCGCCGGCCGCCAGGGCGGCGGTCAGGCCGCCGGTCAGCAGCAGCACCGTCCCGGCGGTGAGCACCCGGAGGACGGCGGCGCCGAAGAGGAGCCCGGGGGCGGCGCCGAGGCGGAGCAGGGTGGAGCTGACGGCCCGTCGGGAGTGGCGGACCTCGTTGGCCCGGGCGAGCGCGGCGGCCGCCGCGCAGGCGATCACCAGCACGGCGGCCAGGGCGGTCAGCGCCTCGCCGGTGCCGGGGCGGTCGCCCCAGTGGCGGAAGGCGGTGAGCACGGTGGCCGCGGTGAGGGCGAGCACCGCGAGCGGGACGGCGAGCCGGCGGGCCTCGGCGGTGAGGCCCCGGCCGGCCAGCAGCCGGAGCGGGCTCGGGCGGCCGAGGGCGAGCACCCGGCCCGCCAGGGCGAGCAGCGGCCCGGTGAGCATGGCCAGGCCCAGTGCGGCCATGGCCCAGCCGGCGAGGGCGGCGTGGCTGGTGTCGCCGAGGCCGCCGGGCAGGTCGACAGGGCGGCCGTCGGCGGCGGCGCCGGGCCGCAGGCCGTACAGCTCCAGGGCCGCGCCCGCCACCAGGAGGCCGAGGCCGGTGGCGGTCAGGGCGGTCGGGAAGCCGGTGCGGGCGGTGGTCTCGGCGCCGGTGGGCAGCGGGTCGGTGGCCGGGACGGCGAGTGCGGCGCACAGGCCCGCGGCGAGCGGGACGAGGGCCAGCAGGGTGACCGGCGCGGCCGCCGGGAGGGGGGTGCCCATGCCGAGGTCGGCGGCGAGCGAGGGGCCGGCGATGTCGTTGCGCAGCACCAGGAAGGCGAGTAGGGCGAGCAGGCTGCCCGCGGTGCAGGCGAGGGCGATCTCGCCGGCGATCAGCAGCCGGATGCGGACCGGGCCGGCTCCGGCGGCGGTGAGGCCCCTGATCCGCTCGGGCCGGGCGGCGGGCACCGCGCGGGCGGCCGCGGCGGCGAACCAGCCGACGGCGGCCAGTGGCGGCAGGCACCAGAGCAGCCGGGGGAGGGCGTCGGTGCCGGGGGTGCCGAGGGCGCGGCCGAGGGCGCGTAGCAGCAGCGCCGCCACCAGGGCGGCGGCGGTCGTGGTGAGGAGCCAGCGGAGCAGGTCGGCGGCCCGGTAGCCGCGGGCCAGGCGGAGGTAGAGCATGCTCAGCGCCCCGCGGGTACGGCGGTGGCGGGGCCGTGGCCGTTCAGGTTCTGCGGCGCCGTGCCCCGGCCGACCGGGACGGCGGGCCCGGTGAGCCGGCCGTCGGCGAGCGCGACGGTGCGGTCGGCGTACCGGGCGAGCTCCGGGTCGTGGGTGGCGAGCACCAGGGTGAGCTGGTGGGAGCGGGCGGCGGTCGCCAGTATCCGCAGGACCTGGTCCTGGGCCTCGCGGTGCAGCGGGGCGGTGGGGTCGTCGGCGAAGACCACCGGCGGCAGTGGGGCCAGGGCCCGGGCGACCGCGATCCGCTGGCGCTGGCTCTGCATCAGTTCGGCCGGGCGCTGCTTGGCGTGCTCGGCCACGTCGAGCCGCTCCAGCCACTCGGCGGCCGCGGTGTGGGCCGCCTTGTGGCCGACGCCGGAGAGCAGCAGGGGCAGGGCGACGTTCTCGCGGGCGGTGAGCTCCGGCACGAGGTGCGGCTCGGAGCCGACGAAGCCGAAGCGTTCGCGGCGCAGCCGCTCGCGGCCGGCCCGGCCGAGGGTGTGCACGGGGGAGCTGTTGAACCAGACCTCGCCCTCGTCCACGGGGAGCAGGCCGGAGAGGCAGCCGAGCAGGGTGCTCTTGCCGGAACCGCGGGGGCCGGTGACGGCGAGGACCTCGCCCTCCCGGACGCCGATCGAGACGCCGCGGAGGGCGGGGGTGCCGTGGTGGGACTTGACGATCCCCCGGGCCCAGAGCACGTCGTTGTCGGGCGGGGCCGCTGACATGAGGTCCATCCTGTGCCGAACGCGGATATGACAGTCGTCAGATTAGAACGACCGGGGCGGGTCGGGGTTGCGGCGCACTGAGCCGTTCAGGTCGCATTCCGGTCCGAAGAGTGACGAATCCGGCGTGTTGATCACCGGAAAACGCCGGAGGCGGCCCCCGGAAGGAGGCCGCCTCGGGCGGAGGGTGGGACGGAGAGCCTGTCAGGCCGTCAGATCTTGGCCCACGCGTCGGTCAGCGTCTGGCGCAGGATCTGCTCGATCTCGTCGAAGGTCGACTGGTCGGAGATCAGCGGCGGCGCCAGCTGGATGACCGGGTCGCCACGGTCGTCGGCGCGGCAGTAGAGGCCGTTGTTGTACAGCTCCTTGGAGAGGAAGCCGTACAGCACGCGCTCGATCTCGTCGTCGTTGAACGACTCCTTGGTGACCTTGTCCTTCACGAGCTCGATGCCGTAGAAGTACCCGTTGCCGCGGACGTCGCCGACGATCGGCAGGTCGTGGAGCTTGCCCAGGGTGCCGAGGAACTTCGACTCGTTGTCGAGCACGTGCTGGTTCAGGCCCTCGCGCTCGAAGATGTCGAGGTTGGCCAGCGCCACCGCGGAGGAGACCGGGTGGCCACCGAAGGTGTAGCCGTGCAGGAAGGCGTTGTCGCCCTTGTAGAACGGCTCGGCCAGGCGGTCCGAGATGATGGTCGCGCCGATCGGGCTGTAGCCCGAGGTCATGCCCTTGGCGCAGGTGATCATGTCGGGCTGGTAGCCGAACTTGTCGGCGCCGAACATGGTGCCCAGGCGGCCGAAGGCGCAGATGACCTCGTCCGAGACCAGCAGCACGTCGTGGCGGTCGCAGATCTCGCGCAGGCGCTGGAAGTACCCGGGCGGCGGCGGGAAGCAGCCGCCGGCGTTCTGCACCGGCTCGACGAAGACGGCGGCGACGGTGTCGGCGCCCTCGAACAGGATGGCCTGCTCGACCTGGTCCGCGGCCCAGCGGCCGTAGAACTCCGGGTCGACGGTGCCGTCCGGGCCCGCGAGGTACTCGGGGGCGCGGTAGATGTTGGTGTTCGGCGCCTTGTGGGTGCCCGGCACCAGCGGCTCGAACGGCGCCTTCAGACCCGGCAGACCGGTGATGGACAGGGCGCCCTGCGGGGTGCCGTGGTACGCGATGGAGCGCGAGATGACCTTGTGCTTGGTCGGCTTGCCGGTCAGCTTGAAGTACTGCTTGGCCAGCTTCCAGGCGGTCTCGACGGCCTCGCCGCCACCGGTGGAGAAGAAGACCTTGTTCAGGTCGCCCGGGGCGTAGTTGGCCAGGCGCTCGGCCAGCTCGATCGCCTTCGGGTGGGCGTAGCTCCACACCGGGAAGAAGGCGAGCTCCTTGGCCTGCTTGGCGGCGGCCTCGGCCAGCTCCTCGCGGCCGTGACCGGCCTGGACCACGAACAGGCCGGCGAGGCCGTCGAGGTACTTCTTGCCCTTGTCGTCCCAGACGTAGACGCCCTCACCACGCACGATGGTGGGGACGGGGTTCTTCTCGTACGACGACATGCGGGTGAAGTGCATCCACAGGTGGTCGTAGGCGGTCTTGGAAAGGTCCGTCATCTGGTGCCCCAGGTGTAGGTCTGTTTCCGGAGCTTCAGGTAAACGAAGCTCTCGGTGCTCCGCACGCCGGGAAGGGCGCGGATGCGCTTGTTGATCAGTTCGAGCAGGTGCTCGTCGTCCTCGCAGACCAGCTCGGCCAGCAGGTCGAACGAGCCTGCGGTGCAGACCACGTAGTCGACCTCGTCGAGGGCGGCCAGCGCGTCGGCGACGGGCTCGATGTCACCTTCGACGTTGATCCCGACCATCGCCTGCCGGGTGAAGCCGACGGTGAGGGGGTCGGTCACGGCGACGATCTGCATCACGCCCTGGTCGAGCAGCTTCTGGACCCGCTGACGCACGGCCGCCTCGGACAGGCCGACGGCCTTGCCGATGGCGGCGTACGGGCGGCGCCCGTCCTCCTGGAGCTGCTCGATGATCGCCTTGGAGGCGGCGTCGAGGGGAACGCTGGCGTTCCGGTCGCGGTTGGCCACGTCGCCACTGTGCCTGATCGTTTCGTCAGGCGCAACTGCTCCTGCTGCTGATTTCGTCGCTGTTTCCGATTTGGCCTGCGGATTACGTAGCCCTTATGTCGATGGGCTGTCGAGAACGGAAGCCAACCGGCTACTCTGGTCAGGTACACGCGAAGGCGGGTACGCACCCAACCGTGGACCGGCGCTTCCCAGCCGGCCGCCCGGCGCCCAGAGGTACCCTGGCGCCGGTGTCCCTGCAACGTGGCAGGCCCCGACCGAGGAGAGACTTCCGTGAGCGAGCTTCAGACGCTGCGCAACTACGTCAACGGTGAGTTCGTCGATGCGGCCGACGGCCGCACGCTCGACGTGATCGACCCGACCACCGGCGAGGTGTACGCGACGTCCCCGCTGTCGGGCGCCGCCGACGTGGACGCCGCCATGGACGCCGCCGCCGCGGCCTTCCCGGCCTGGCGCGACGCCACCCCCTCCACCCGGCAGAAGCTGCTGCTGAAGATCGCCGACGCGGTCGAGGCGCGCGCCGACGAGATCGTGGACGCCGAGGTCCGCAACACCGGCAAGCCGCGCGGGCTGACCCTCTCCGAGGAGATCGGCCCGATGGTGGACCAGCTGCGCTTCTTCGCCGGCGCCGCCCGTCTGCTGGAGGGCAAGGCCGCCGGTGAGTACATGGACGGCATGACCTCGATCGTCCGCCGCGAGCCGGTCGGCGTCTGCGCCCAGGTCGCGCCGTGGAACTACCCGATGATGATGGCCGTGTGGAAGTTCGCCCCGGCCATCGCCGCGGGCAACACCGTGGTCCTCAAGCCCTCGGACACCACCCCGGCCTCCACCGTGCTGCTGGCCGAGATCATCGGCGGCGTGCTCAAGGACCTGGAGCTGCCGGCCGGCATCTTCAACGTGATCTGCGGTGACCGCGAGTCCGGCCGTCTGATGGTCGAGCACTCCACCCCGGCGATGGCCTCCATCACCGGCTCGGTCCGCGCCGGCATCCAGGTCGCCGAGTCGGCCGCCAAGGACGTCAAGCGGGTCCACCTGGAGCTGGGCGGCAAGGCCCCGGTCGTGGTCTTCGAGGACGCCGACATCGCCGAGGCCGTCGAGGGCATCTCGGTCGCCGGGTACTTCAACGGCGGCCAGGACTGCACCGCCGCCACCCGCGTGCTGGTGCACGAGTCGATCCACGACGAGTTCGTCGCCGCGCTGGCCAAGGCCGCCTCGGAGACCAAGACCGGCGGCGTGGACGACGAGGACGTGCTCTACGGCCCGCTGAACAACGCCAACCAGCTCAAGCAGGTGGCCGGCTTCATCGAGCGCCTGCCCGCCCACGCCAAGGTCGAGGCCGGTGGCCACCGGGTCGGCGAGGTCGGCTACTTCTACGCCCCGACCGTGGTCTCCGGCCTGAACCAGGACGACGAGATCATCCAGAACGAGGTCTTCGGCCCGGTCATCACCGTGCAGAAGTTCTCCGACGAGGACCAGGCCGTCGGCTACGCCAACGGCGTCGAGTACGCGCTGGCCTCCTCGGTCTGGACCAAGGACCACGCCCGCGCCATGCGGATGTCCCGTCGCCTGGACTTCGGCTGCGTCTGGATCAACACCCACATCCCGCTGGTCGCGGAGATGCCGCACGGTGGCTTCAAGAAGTCCGGCTACGGCAAGGACCTGTCGTCGTACGGCTTCGAGGACTACACCCGGGTCAAGCACGTGATGACCGCGATCTAGCGGGTCGTCACCGTCGGGCGCAGCATGACCGCGATCTGAGCGTCCTGAGGTACTGAGGGGCGCGGGGCCACTGGCTCCGCGCCCCTCGTGTTTGTCAGGGTGTCGGGCGACGCGGCGTCCGCCTGACAGGATGCAACTGCACGTCAGGCCCGGGGTTCCCTAGGCTTACCGGCATGAGCATCCCCACTGCTGATCCGGCTGCCGGGCAGGCCGTCAAGGCCGCCGACCGCGCGCACGTCTTCCACTCGTGGTCCGCCCAGGCCCTGATCGACCCCCTCGCGGTGGCCGGTGCCGAAGGCTCGTACTTCTGGGACTACGAGGGCAACCGCTACCTCGACTTCTCCTCCCAGCTGGTGAACACCAACATCGGTCACCAGCACCCCAAGGTGGTCGCCGCGATCCAGCAGAAGGCCGCCCAGCTCTGCACCATCGCCCCCGGCTTCGCCGAGGAGTCCCGCTCGGAGGCGGCCCGCCTCATCGCCGAGCGCACCCCGGGCGACCTGGACAAGATCTTCTTCACCAACGGCGGCGCCGAGGCCAACGAGAACGCCATCCGGATGGCCCGGCTGCACACCGGCCGCCACAAGGTGCTGGCCACCTACCGCTCGTACCACGGCGCCACCGCCAACGCGATCACGCTGACCGGCGACCCCCGTCGCTGGGCCAACGAGACCGGCGTCTCCGGCATCGTGCACTTCTGGGGCCCGTACGCCTACCGCTCCAACTTCCACGCCGAGAACGAGGCCCAGGAGTGCGAGCGCGCGCTCGCCCACCTCGAGCAGACCATCGCCTTCGAGGGCCCCGGCACCGTCGCCGCGATCATCCTGGAGACGGTGGTCGGCACCGCGGGCATCCTGATCCCGCCGGCCGGCTACCTGGCGGGCGTCCGGGAGATCTGCGACCGCTACGGCATCGTCTTCATCCTCGACGAGGTGATGGCCGGTTTCGGCCGCACCGGCGCGTGGTTCGCCGCCGACCACTGGAACGTCACCCCGGACCTGCTGACCTTCGCCAAGGGCGTCAACTCCGGCTACCTGCCGCTCGGCGGCGTGGCCATCTCGGCCGAGATCGCGGCCACCTTCGCCGAGCGGGTCTTCCCCGGCGGCCTCACCTACTCCGGCCACCCGCTGGCCTGCGCCTCCGCCGTCGCGACCATCACCACGATGGCCGAGGAGGGCATCGTGGAGCACGCCAAGCACATCGGCGAGACGGTGATCGGCCCCGGCCTGCGCGAGCTGGCGGAGCGTCACCCCTCGATCGGCGAGGTCCGCGGCCTGGGCGTGTTCTGGGCGCTGGACCTGGTGAAGGACCGTCAGACCCGCGAGCCGCTGGTGCCGTACAACGCGGCCGGCCCCGCGAACGCCCCGATGGCCGAGCTGGCCGCCGCCTGCAAGAAGCGCGGCCTGTGGCCGTTCGTGAACATGAACCGCTTCCACGTGGTGCCGCCGTGCAACGTGAGCGAGGAGGAGGCCAAGACCGGCCTCGCCATCCTGGACGAGGTGCTCAACCTCACCGACGCGCACACCGTCTGACGTACCGTTCGGCACGGCCCCGGGCTACCGGCCCGGGGCCGCCCCTTTGCTCGGAGACCCGCTGATGACCTTCACCCGCCGCGCCCTGCTGGGGACCGCCGGCCTGCTGAGCCTCTCCGCCTGCGGCATCCCCGCCGCGTACGTCCCGGAGGAGCGCCGCGCGGGGCCGGACAAGTCGGAGCAGGACAAGTCGCTCCAGTTCTCCAACTGGACGCAGTACATCGACACCGACGACAAGGGCGGGCGCCCGACCCTGGACGCCTTCGCCAAGGACGCCGGGATCGAGGTCAGCTACACCGAGGACATCAACGACAACGACGAGTTCTTCGGCAAGATCAGCCCGGTGCTGGCCCAGGGCGGGGACCCGGGCCGCGACCTGATGGTGGTCAGCGACTGGATGGCCGGGCGGTACGTCTCGCTGGGCTGGGTCCAGCAGTACGAGGCCGCCAACCTGCCCAACGTCACCAAGCACCTCGACCCGCAGCTGGCCTCCCCGGCCTGGGACCCGGGGCGCCGGCACAGCGTGCCGTGGCAGTCCGGCATCACCGGGATCGCCTACAACCGCAAGGCGCTGGGGCGGGAGCTGAAGTCGACGGCGGACCTGTGGGCCCCCGACCTGAAGGGCCGGGTCACGCTGTTCGCCGGGATGGACGAGGCGATCGGCATGCTGATGCTGGCCCAGGGCGCGGACATCGCGAAGTTCACGGCGGACGACGCGCACAAGGCGATGGCGCTGGTCCAGAAGATGGTGGACACCAAGCACGTCCGGCGGTTCACCGGCAACGACTACACCAGCGACCTGGCGTCGGGTGCGGCGGTCGCCTGCCAGGCGTACTCCGGCGACGCGATCCAGCTGAAGGCGGAGAACCCGGACATCGAGTTCGTCGTGCCGGAGGAGGGCGGCGAGCTGTGGGCCGAGAGCCTGCTGGTGCCGAACCGGGCCGCCCACAAGACCAACGCCGAGCTGCTGATCGACTACTACTACCAGCCCGAGGTGGCGGCGGAGCTGGCGGCGGCGGTGCAGTACATCTGCCCGGTGCCGGCCGCGCGGGAGGTCCTGGCGAAGAGCGAGGACCCGGAGGTGGCGGCGCTCGCGGAGGAGCCGTTGATGTTCCCGACGGACGAGATGCGGGCGCGGCTGCGGACGATGCGGGACGTCACCGCCGACGAGCGGCCCGACTTCCACAAGATCTGGGGCAACGTCGCCGGGGTCTAGGTCTCCCGGGTAGCGCCCCGCAGGGGCGCGGGGAACTGCGCGCAGGGGAACGGCAGCACGTGCAACTGGCTGACGTGCCCCGATCCCACGCCGGTCCGCCTTCCGGACTCGCGCAGTTCCCCGCGCCCCCGGGTGTGCCTTCGGCACCCCAGGGCGCGTCACCTTCGGACGGCGTCCAGGGCGAGCAGGGCGACGTGCAGGGAGAGGCAGGACTCCACCTGGTCGAGGTCGACGGCGAGGATGCGTTCGACCTTGTGGAGGCGGTCGTAGAAGGACGGCCGGGAGAGGTGGGCGGCGTCGGCGGCGGCGGACTTGTTGCGGCCCTGCTCCAGGTAGATCCGCAGCAGCTGGACCAGCTGCCCGCCGTGCTCGGCGTCGTACGCGAGCAGGGGCCCGAGCTCCCGCTCGACGTACGTCTGCAGCCGGGCGTCGTCGCGGAGCAGGTGGAGCAGGCCGCGCAGTCGCACGTCCGGCAGCCGGTAGTAGGAGGCGGCCCGTCCGCCGGGGGCGTCGTGCAGGGCGGCGTCCGCGACCTGGGTGGCTTCGAGCAGGGTGCGCCGCGCGTCCCGGACCGACCCGACCGAGGAGCCGACCGCGATCACGGGCTCGGGGACGGGTGACGCGGCGTCACGAGCGCCCTCGGCGACGAGCTTGCGCAGCGCCGCCGCGAAGGACTCCAGTGCCGTGTGCTCGTCCTGCCCGGAGCCGAGGGCGATCAGCAGCCCGACGCCCTCGTCGTCCAGCGCGCCGACCAGCGCCGAGAGCCGGCTGCTCCGCACCGCCGTGGCGGCGAGTTCGGTGAAGTCGCGCAGCCGGGCCTGGGCCTCCAGGGCCGCGGGGATCGGCCCGCGCCGCTGCCGCAGGACCACGCCGACCAGCCGCCGCCCGTCCAGCGGGACGCCCAGGGCGGCGGCCCGCAGGGCGACCTCACTGACCGTCAGGGCGTGGGTGAGGATGCCGGAGAGCAGGGTGCGATGGGTCTGCCGTTCCAGCGACTCGCGGTCGCGGACCACCAGCCGGTTCAGGGCCAGGGTGGCGGCGCCGCGCTCCAGCAGCATGGCGTGCGGGTGGGGGGTGTCGGCGGGCAGCGGGCCGGGGTCGGCGACCAGGACGAGGCGGCCCCAGTCCTGGCCGCGGGCGCCGACGGTGGTGACCAGCCAGCCGCTGCGCGGGTCGTGGCCGGTGCGGCCGGTGGGGTGGACGCCGCGGGAGCGGCGCTCCCAGCCCTCCAGCAGTTCGCTCTCCGGGCGGCCGGCGGTGTCGTGGGCCAGCACCTGGTGGGCGAGGTTCTCCAGCACGACGGGCGCGCCGGCCATCCGGGCGACCTGGCGGACCACCTCGCCGGGTTCGGCGCCTTCGGTGGCGAGCTCGTTGAATACCTGGTGGACGGCCTCGGAGGTGCGCAGCTGTTCCAGCTGGGCGTTGACGACGAGGGCGTGCACGGCCTCGGTGACGGCGACGAAGCGCAGTTCGCGGCGGAGCGCGATGAGGGGGAGGCCGCGCTGCTCGGCGGCGTGCACCAGGGCGCGGGGGAGGGTGTCGAAGTAGCGGCGGCCGAACTCGACGACCAGGCCGGCGGCGCCGATCTCGGTGAGCTCGCGGACGTAGCGGGCCAGGCCGTCGCGGTCCTCGGGCAGGGCGATGCCGGTGGTGAGGACGAGTTCCCCGCCCTGGAGCATGCCGGCCACGTCGGGGAGCTCGCTGACGTGCACCCAGCGGACGGGGCGTTCCAGGTGTTCGGCTCCGGCCACGACCTGGGGCAGGCCGCGCCGCATCACGTCGAGGTCGAGCACGCGGGCGACGGTGGGGAGCACGGCGGCACCTTCCGGTGGGGGCGTCAGGGTGTCAGGTGAATCATGCATCGGCCGGACGACCTGTCGCCTTTCCACCCTGTAAGGCCTCTGCGGCGGAGGCTGTCGGAGTGAGGCTTGTCACCCTTCCGGGTGAGGAGGCAAGGTCAGCGGGTCGGCAGCACCGACCCTCTCCCCGGGTCGTGGCATGAATGCGGTGTTGCCCCCGGATTCCGTCGCGTAACCAGAACGCAACGGCGGATTCCCTTGTAGGGGCAACGGGCGGGTGTCAGGATCGCCGGACCCCGCTGATCCCTGGCCGACTCACCGGGTACCTGGAGGACAACGATGGATCTGACCGACTTCGGCGCGGGTGCGCAGTACATCGCCGGACGGCTCACCGAGGGCACCGGCAGCGAACCCTTCCAGGTCGTCAACCCGGCCATCGGGAAGACCGTACAGACCGTCACCCTGGCCTCGACCGGGGACGTGGACACCGCCGTCGCCGCCGCGAAGGCCGCGCTCCCGGAGTGGTCGGCCGCCACCCCCGGCGCCCGGTCCGAGGCGCTGCTGAAGCTGGCCGCGGTGCTGGCGGAGCACGCCGAGGACTTCGCCCGGGTGGAGACCTCGCAGACCGGCAAGCCGATCAAGCTCTCCACCGAGTTCGACGTGCCCGGCACGGTCGACAACACCTCCTTCTTCGCCGGCGCGGCCCGCAACCTGGAGGGCAAGGCGGCCGGCGAGTACTCCGGCGACCACACCTCCTACGTGCGCCGCGAGGCGATCGGCGTGGTCGGCTCCATCTCGCCGTGGAACTACCCGCTGCAGATGGCCGCGTGGAAGGTCCTGCCGGCCATCGCGGCGGGCAACACCATCGTGCTCAAGCCGGCCGAGCTGACCCCGCTGACCTCGCTGATGTTCGCCCGGGCCTGCACCGAGGCGGGCATCCCGGACGGCGTGGTCAACGTGGTCACCGGCGCCGGCCGCACCGCGGGCGAGCACCTGGTCTCGCACCCGGACGTCGCGATGGTCTCCTTCACCGGCTCCACCCCGGTCGGCAAGCGGGTGGCCGAGCTGGCCGTCGCGGGCGTCAAGCGCACCCACCTGGAGCTCGGCGGCAAGGCCCCGTTCGTGGTCTTCGACGACGCCGACCTGGACGCCGCCGTGCACGGCGCGGTGGCCGCCTCGCTGATCAACTCCGGCCAGGACTGCACCGCCGCCACCCGCGCCTACGTGCAGCGCCCGCTGTACGACGCCTTCGTCGCCGGGGTGGCCGAGCTGTACGGGCAGGTCCGGATCGGCGACCCGCTGAACCCGGCCACCGACCTCGGCCCGCTGGTCTCGTACGCGCACCGCGACCGGGTGGCCGGCTTCGTCGAGCGCGCCCGCTCGTACGCCACCGTGGTCACCGGCGGCCCGGCCCGGGTGCTCGGCCACGACGGCACCGACCTGAGCGTCGGCGCCTACTTCCTGCCGACCCTGATCACCGGCGCCCCGCAGGACAGCGAGGTGGTGCAGGGCGAGATCTTCGGCCCGGTCCTGGTGGTGCTCCCGTTCGACTCCGACGAGGAGGGCCTGCGGCTGGCCAACGACACCCCGTACGGCCTGGCCGCCTCCGCCTGGACCACCAACGTCCACCGCTCGCTGCGGGCCACCCGGGAGATCAAGGCCGGGTGCGTCTGGGTCAACGACCACATCCCGATCATCAGCGAGATGCCGCACGGCGGCTACAAGGCCTCCGGCTACGGCAAGGACATGTCCCAGTACTCGCTGGACGAGTACACGCAGGTCAAGCACGTCATGTTCGACACCACCGCGGTCGCCAGGAAGGACTGGCACCGCACGGTCTTCGGAGACAGATAATCCCCGTCTGCTCCGCCTCTTCCCCCGGAGGGTGTCCCCAGCATGGAGTTCAACGAGATCACCGACGGCCTGTCCGAGCCGGTCCGCAGGGCCTGGGAACGGAGCCTCCTGGGCGGCCGGGCGGCGCTGACGCGCCGTCGGCTGCTGCAGGCCACCGCCCTGCTGGCCGGGGCGGGCGGCCTGACGGCCTGCGGGATACCCCCGGCGAAGACCGGCTCCGCCGAGGGGAAGGAGTCCGCAGCCCCGGACGCCTCGGACACCGACAAGGTGCTGAACTTCTCCAACTGGCCGCTCTACGTCGACGTCGACCCCAACGACGAGGCGAAGCGGCCGACCCTGGACGCCTTCACCGCCGCCACCGGCGTCAAGGTGAAGTACACCGAGGACGTCAACGACAACGTCGAGTTCTTCGGCAAGGTCAAGCCGCAGCTGGCGGCGGGTCAGGACACCGGCCGGGACCTGGTGGTGCTCACCGACTGGATGGCCGGCCGACTGATCCGGCTCGGCTGGGCGCAGAAGCTCAACCCGGCCAACCTGACCAACGCGCTGACCAACCTGGAGGCCCGCTTCCGCGCCCCCGACTGGGACCCGGGCCGCCAGTACACCTACCCCTGGACCAGCATCCAGACGGTGATCGCCTACAACAAGAAGGCGACCAAGGGGAAGGAGGTCACCTCCGTCGCCCAGCTGCTGGACGACCCCGAGCTCAAGGGCCGGGTGACCTTCCTGTCGGAGATGCGCGACACCATCGGGATGGTGCTGCTCTCGCTCGGCAAGAGCCCGGAGAAGTTCACCGCGGACGACTTCGACGCCGCCGTGGCCCGGGTCCAGAAGGCCGTGGACTCCAAGCAGATCCGCAAGTTCACCGGCAACGACTACGGCCAGGAGCTCTCCTCCGGGGACATCGCGGCCTGCATCGCCTGGGGCGGCGACCTGATCCAGCTGAAGGCCGACAACCCCGACATCGAGTTCGTGATCCCGGCCGACGGCTACCTGGCCTCCACCGACAACCTGCTGGTCCCGGCCAGGGCCCAGCACAAGAAGAACGCCGAGCTGCTGATCAACTTCTACTATCAGCAGACCGTCGCGGCGCAGCTCACGGCGGGCATCAGCTACGTCTCCCCGGTCACCGGGGTGCAGGCCGAGCTCGCCAAGATCGCCCCCGAGGCGGCCGAGAACCCCCTGGTGATCCCGACCCCGGAGATGGCCGCGAAGGTGCACACCTTCCGCAGCCTGACCGAGGCCGAGGAGACCGCCTTCGAGGAGAAGTTCTCCAAGTTGATCGGCGCCTGACCCCACCCCACTCGGCCTTCTGAACACCCGACAGAGAGACCCCCCATGACCAAGCAGCTGCGCGAGGCGGCGACGGCCGGCGGCGACGTACGCCTCACCGGCATCGGCAAGACCTACGGCGCCTTCACCGCCGTCCATCCGCTGGACCTGACCGTCCCGCAGGGCTCCTTCTTCGCCCTGCTCGGTGCCTCCGGCTGCGGCAAGACCACCACCCTGCGGATGATCGCGGGTCTGGAGGAGCCCACCAGCGGCACCGTGCTGATCGGGGGTCAGGACGTCACCGCGCTGCCCCCGTACAAGCGGCCGGTGAACACGGTCTTCCAGAGCTACGCGCTCTTCCCGCACCTGGACATCTTCGAGAACGTCGCCTTCGGCCTGCGCCGCCGCGGCAAGAAGGACGTCAAGAAGCAGGTCGAGGAGATGCTGGAGCTGGTCGAGCTCGGCCCGATGGCCCGGCGCAAGCCGCACCAGCTCTCCGGCGGCCAGCAGCAGCGCGTCGCGGTCGCCCGCGCGCTGATCAACCACCCTCAGGTGCTGCTGCTCGACGAGCCGCTCGGCGCCCTCGACCTCAAGCTGCGCCGCCAGATGCAGCTGGAGCTCAAGCGGATCCAGACCGAGGTCGGCATCACCTTCGTGCACGTCACCCACGACCAGGAGGAGGCCATGACCATGGCCGACACCATCGCGGTGATGAACGGCGGCCGGGTCGAGCAGCTCGGTGCCCCCGCCGACCTCTACGAGAACCCCGCCACCACCTTCGTGGCCAACTTCCTCGGGCAGTCCAACCTGATCCCCGCCCAGGTCAGCGGCCGCTCCGACGGCTCGGTGCTGCTGGACGCCGACGGCGCCCGGCTCGCGCTGCCCGAGGCCCGCTGCACCACCGCGGCCGGCCGGGTCCACCTGGGCGTGCGCCCCGAGAAGATCACCATCGAGACGGCCGGCACCGAGGTCGCCGAGGGCCGCAACCGGCTCACCGGCACCGTGCTGGACTCCGCCTTCATCGGCGTCTCCACCCAGTACGTGGTGCGCACCGCCAGCGGCCAGGAGATCGCCGTCTTCGAGCAGAACATGGACCGCGACGTCCGGATCACCCCCGGTGCCGAGGTCGTCCTGCACTGGAACCCGGCGCACTCCTTCGGCCTCGACGCCGACCAGGCGATCGACGCGGGCACCGGGGAGGAGGCGGCGTGACCAGCACCACCGAGGCGGCACCGCCCCAGGTGATACCCCTTCAGGAGCGCCCCGCCAAGCGGAAGCTGACGGCCTACTGGCTGCTGCTGCCCGGCCTGGCCTGGCTGGTGGTCTTCTTCGTGGTGCCGATGGTCTACCAGGCCTCCACCTCGCTGCAGACCGGCTCGCTGGAGCAGGGCTTCAAGCTCACCTGGCACTTCTCCACCTACTGGGACGCGCTCAGCGAGTACAAGTGGCACTACCTGCGCTCGTTCGGCTACGCCGGGGTCGCCACCCTGCTCTGCCTGGCGATCGGCTACCCGCTGGCGTACACCATCGCCTTCAAGGCCTCCAAGCGCTGGCGCAACGTCATCCTGATCCTGGTGATCGCGCCGTTCTTCACCAGCTTCCTGATCCGCACCCTGGCCTGGAAGACCATCCTCTCGGACGGCGGCCCGGTGGTCTCGGTGCTCAACTCGCTGCACCTGCTGAGCATCACCGACGCCGTCGGGCTGACGACGGGGCAGCGCCTGCTGGCCACCCCGCTCGCGGTGATCTGCGGCCTGACGTACAACTTCCTGCCGTTCATGATCCTGCCGCTCTACACCTCGCTGGAGCGGATCGACCCCAGGCTGCACGAGGCGGCCGGCGACCTGTACGCCAAGCCGTTCACCACCTTCCGCAAGGTCACCTTCCCGATCTCGCTGCCGGGCGTGGTGGCGGGCACCATGCTCACCTTCATCCCCGCCTCCGGCGACTACATCAACGCCCAGCTGCTCGGCTCGCCGAGCGAGCAGATGATCGGCAACGCGATCCAGAAGCAGTTCCTGAACGTGCTGGACTACCCCACGGCCGCCGCGCTGAGCTTCATCCTGATGGCCCTGATCCTGGGTCTGGTGACGGTCTACATGCGCAAGGCCGGGACGGAGGAACTGGTCTGATGAACCGTCCCGTGAAGTGGCTGCGCCGCAACCTGGTCACCCTGGCCGGGCTCGCCGCCCTGGCCTACCTGATCCTGCCCAACCTGGTCGTGCTGGCCTTCTCGTTCAACAAGCCCGCGGGCAAGTTCAACTACGAGTGGAACCAGTTCTCCACCGACGCCTGGACCGACCCCTGCGGCGTGGCCGACATGTGCGGCTCGCTCTCGCTCTCGCTGCAGATCGCCGTGCTGGCCACCGTCGGCGCCACCGTGCTCGGCACCATGGTCGCGTTCGCGCTGGCCCGCTACCGCTTCCGCGGCAAGGGCACCGCGACCGGCCTGATCTTCCTGCCGATGGCCATGCCCGAGGTGGTCATGGCGGCCTCATTGGGCACCCTGTTCCTCAACATGCGGATCCCGTTCGGCTTCACCACGATCCTGATCGCGCACATCATGTTCTGCCTCAGCTTCGTGGTGACGGCGGTCAAGGCCCGCGTGATGAGCATGGACCCGCGCCTGGAGCAGGCCGCCCAGGACCTCTACGCCACCCCGTTCCAGACCTTCCTCAAGATCACCCTGCCGCTCGCCGCCCCCGGCATCGCGGCCGGCGCGCTGCTCAGCTTCGCGCTCTCCTTCGACGACTTCATCATCACCCAGTTCAACTCGGGACCGACCACGGTCACCTTCCCGATGTTCGTCTGGGGCGCCTCGCAGCGAGGCATCCCGGTGCAGGTCAACGTGATCGGCACCGCGATGTTCATCGCCGCCGTCGTCCTGACGGTGGCCGGCCAGTGGGTCGGCAACCGCAGGAAGGCGCGAGCCTGACACTCTGTACACACCCTGCTGTGTACGCTCTGAAATGCCGTCAATCCGCAGAAAGTAGCTGATAGGCAGATGGACTCTGCCCGTGCTCTCAGTGACGCCCGTCCCACCCCGTTCTGGCTCGAGGACCCGGGTCGGCCGGAGGCCCTCGCGGCCCTGGTCGGCGACACCCGGTGCGACCTGCTGGTCGTGGGCGGCGGCTACTCCGGCCTGTGGACCGCGCTGATCGCCAAGGAGCGGGACCCCTCGCTCGACGTGGTGCTGATCGAGGGTCACGAGATCGGCTGGGCGGCGTCCGGGCGCAACGGCGGGTTCTGCGCCGCCAGCCTCACCCACGGATTCGGCAACGGCCTCCAGCGCTGGCCCGGCGAACTGGCCGAGCTGGAGCGCCAGGGCATGGCCAACCTCCAGGCCATCGAGGACACCCTCAAGCGCTACTCCATCGACTGCGAGTGGGAGCGGACCGGCGAGATCGACATCGCCACCCAGCCGCACCAGCTCGCCGAACTGCGCGAGGTGGCCGAGGCGGTCGCCGAGTACGGCACCGACCTCACCTTCCTGGACGCCGACGCCCTGCGCGAGCAGGTCGACTCGCCCACCTTCCTGGGCGGCCTGTGGGACAAGGACGGCGTGGCCATGCTCCACCCGGCCAAGCTGGCCTGGGGCCTCAAGGACGCCTGCCTCTCCCAGGGCGTGCGGATCTTCGAGCGCACCAAGGGCCTCTCGCTCGCCGAGCACGGCAGCGGCATGGCCGTCCGCACCCCGTACGGGCGGGTCTTCGCGCGCAAGGTCGCGCTCGGCACCAACGTGTTCCCCTCGCTGGTCAAGCGGGTCCGCCCGTACATCGTCCCGGTGTACGACTACGCCCTGATGACCGAACCGCTCACCGACGAGCAGCTCGCCTCGATCGGCTGGACCGGCCGGCAGGGGCTCAGCGACAGCGCCAACAAGTTCCACTACTTCCGGCTCTCCGCGGACAACCGGATCCTCTGGGGCGGCTACGACACCATCTACCACTTCGGCAGCAAGGTGCAGTCGGAGCACGACCAGCGCCCGGAGACCTTCCGCACCCTGTCGCGGCAGTTCTTCCAGACCTTCCCCCAGCTGGACGGCATCCGCTTCACCCACGCCTGGGGCGGCGCGATCGACACCTGCACCCGCTTCTCGGCGTTCTTCGACACCGCCTACAAGGGCCGGGTCGCGTACGCCGCCGGGTTCACCGGCCTCGGCGTCGGCGCCACCCGGTACGGCGCCGAGGTGATGCTCGACCTGCTCGCGGGCGAGCTGACCGAGCGGACCTCGCTGGAGATGGTGCGCAGCAAGCCGCTGCCCTTCCCGCCCGAGCCGGTGCGCTGGGCCGGGATCGAGATCACCAAGTGGTCGCTGGACCGCTCCGACCGGCAGGGCGGACACCGCAACCTCTGGCTGCGCACGCTCGACAAGCTGGGCCTGGGCTTCGACAGCTGACGGTCCGTCCGCGCGTGCGGCGAGGGGCACCCCGCTTCGGCGGGGTGCCCCTCCGGCGTGCTGCGGGCCTGCTCTAGCCTGGCGCCGTCCCGCCCCTGGACGCTGCGTCCGTTCCGAAGGAGCCACCATGGCCCCCGCCCCCGCCCTGGCCGACCTGCGCGAGGTCTGCCAGCCCGCCGCCAAACTCGCCCTCCGCAACGGCGAGCACTGGGCCGGCCGGCTCTACATGCGCGGGATCTCCCTGCGCGTCACCCGCCAGCTGGTCCGCACCCGGGTCAGCCCCAACACCCTCACCTGGCTGATGGTGGTCTGCGGCGTCGGTGCCGGAGCCGCCCTGCTGATCCCCGGCCTGGCCGGCCCGCTGCTGGCCGCCGTGCTCTTCCAGGGCTTCCTGCTCTTCGACTGCGTGGACGGCGAAGTCGCCCGCTGGAAGCGCCAGTTCTCCACCGCCGGCGTCTACGTCGACCGGCTCGGCGCCTACCTGGCCGACGCCGCGCTGCTCGCCGGGGCCGGCTTCCGGGCCGGCCAGAACGACTTCGGGGCGTGGTCCACGATCGGCTTCGCCACCGCCCTGGGCGTGGTGCTGCTCAAGGCCTCCACCGACCTGGTGGACGTGGCCCGGGCCCGCAGCGGCCTCTCCGTCGCCGAGGACGCCGCCGCCCAGCCGCGCTCCCAGGGCGTCGCCACCCTGCGACGGCTCGCCTCCGCCTTCAAGCTGCACCGGCTCACCAACGGCATCGAGGCCTCGCTGCTGCTGCTCGCCGCCGCCGTGGCCGACACGGTGACCGGCGACCTCACCCCCACGCGGGCGGCGGTCGCGCTGCTCGCCGCCGTCACCTGGGTGATGGTGCCCGCCCACCTCGCCTCGATCCTGGCCTCCTCCCGGCTGCGCTGACCGTCCGTCCCCCTCGCTCCGTCCCCCTCGCTCCGTCCCCCTCGCGCCGTCCCTTCGCGCCGTCCCCCTCGCGCCGTCCCTTCGCGCCGTCCCCTCCGAGGTGGCTCTCCGGGGTCGGCTCTTGTGGGTCGGCTCTTGTGGGTCGGCGAGGGGGAGGCGTGTAAGACCCGGCGCTCGCGCCCCTCTCTCACTCCTGACGGATGTCCGGAGCACCGAGGAGCGCACGATGGAGACCACCCCGCTGGACTGGCTGGTGTCGGCGGCCGACGACCCGGCGGCCTGCCGGGCGGAGTGGGAACGCGGCGGCCGCGGCGTCATGCCGCTGCCCGCCGGCCGCGTCTGGGACGTCCTGCTGGTCCCCGGCCCGCTCGGCCGGGCGGCCCACCGGATGCTCGCCGAGGTGGGCGGCCCGGCCTTCGCCGAGTTCGGCGACGCCCGGGTCGGCTTCCTGGTGCCCGTCGGCACCGCCGCCCGGTGGGTCGGCACGAGCGTCCGGGCCGCCGGCTACGGCACCCGGGTCGCCCTGCCGCACCCGGCGGGCGGCGGCAGCGGGCTCCGCTGGCTGACCCCGCCGGACGGCTCCGGCCGGCTGACCGACCCGGTGCTGCTGGAGCTGGCGCTGCACGAGGCCGCCGCACTGACGCGTCAGCCCCGCGTGCATGACGACCTGTAAGGCTGAATCTCCATTCCCCGTCAGCCTGTTCGTTGAGACGGGCCCGATCGGTCAGCAGACTGGAGGACGAGCGCGGTAGCCCCGTGATCGGACTTCGGAGGCATGAGGACCTTGAGCAAGCACATCATTCACTGGATCGACGGCGCTCCCGTCGCCACCGCCGGCTCCGCCCCTCGGCGCGGCGACATCTTCGACCCGGCCACCGGCCTGGTCACCGGTCAGGTCGACTTCGCCGGGATCGAGGAGGTGGACCAGGCCGTCGCGGCGGCCGCCTCCGCCTTCGACGAGTGGCGTCACGCCTCGATCGCCAAGCGCACCCAGGTGCTGTTCGCGTTCCGCGAGCTGTTCAACGCCCGCAAGGACGAGCTCGCGTCGATCATCGTGGCCGAGCACGGCAAGGTGCACTCCGACGCGCTCGGCGAGCTGGCCCGCGGCCAGGAGGTCGTCGAGTACGCCTGTGGCATCCCGCAGCTCGTCAAGGGCGGCTTCACCGAGCAGGCCTCCACCGGCATCGACGTCTACTCGATCCGCCAGGCGCTCGGCCCGGTCGCCATCATCTCCCCGTTCAACTTCCCGGCCATGGTGCCGATGTGGTTCTTCCCGATCGCCATCGCGGCCGGCAACACCGTCATCCTCAAGCCCTCCGAGAAGGACCCGTCCGCGGCCAACTTCATCGCCCAGATGTGGAAGGAGGCCGGTCTCCCCGACGGCGTCTTCAACGTCGTGCACGGTGACAAGGTGGCCGTCGACCGCCTGCTGGAGCACCCGGACGTCAAGGCCGTCAGCTTCGTCGGCTCCACCCCGATCGCCCGCTACGTCTACGAGACCGGCACCCGCTACGGCAAGCGCGTCCAGGCCCTCGGCGGCGCCAAGAACCACATGCTGGTCCTCCCCGACGCCGACCTCGACCTGAGCGCCGACGCCGCCATCAACGCCGGCTTCGGCGCGGCCGGCGAGCGCTGCATGGCCGTCTCGGTCCTGGTCGCGGTCGACCCGATCGGCGACGAGCTGGTCGAGAAGATCAAGCAGCGGATGGCCACCCTCAAGGTCGGCCCGGGCTGCAACGGCGACAGCGAGATGGGCCCGCTGGTCACCGGCCAGCACCGCGACAAGGTCACCTCCTACGTCGAGTCCGGCCTCGCCGACGGCGCCGAGCTCGCCGTGGACGGCCGCAAGCACGCGATCTCCGAGACGGACACCGCCGGTACCCCCACGGCCGACGGCTTCTGGCTCGGCCCCACCCTGTTCGACCACGTCAAGCCCGGCATGTCCGTCTACAACGACGAGATCTTCGGCCCGGTGCTCTCGGTGGTCCGGGTCTCCTCCTACGAGGAGGGCCTGGCGCTCATCAACAGCAACCCGTACGGCAACGGCACCGCCATCTTCACCAACGACGGTGGCGCCGCCCGACGCTTCCAGCACGAGGTCGAGGTCGGCATGGTCGGCATCAACGTGCCGATCCCGGTCCCGGTCGCCTACTACTCCTTCGGCGGCTGGAAGGCCTCGCTCTTCGGCGACACCCACGCCTACGGCCCGGACGGCGTCCAGTTCTTCACCCGCGGCAAGGCCGTCACCTCGCGCTGGCTGGACCCCTCGCACGGCGGCATCAACCTGGGCTTCCCCACCAACTCCTGACCGGAGTGCGGTGACCAGGTGACACGACGGCGGCCCGCCCCCACAGTGGGGGCGGGCCGCCGTCGTGTCACCTGCTGCCGGCCTCAGCCCTCGCGACCCGTCCGGGCGGAGCTGCGCCGAAGCGTGGCCTTGAACGCGCGCGCGGCCACCGGCCCGAGCCCGTCCACCACCTCCACCAGCGCGCCCATCCGGTCCAGCGCGTCGAAGGCGGCCGATGCCCCGTCAGGATCCACCCCCTCGTACAGCTCCAGACCGACGAAGGAGGCGGAGACGGCCTTGGCCAGCCCCGGTACGTCGAGGACCTCCGCCAGGGGGTGGCCCAGGAAGATCCGCGTCAGCACCCGCTCGACCTCCGCACTCCACAGCCCGAGCGCCTCCGCCGAAGCGGTCGCCAGTGCCGGGTAGGCGGCGGCCCCCGCGAGGAAGTGCCCCAGCAGTGCCACGTTCCCCCGGTCCCGCTCCTCCTCGTGCAGCTCCCGGCCGAGCCGGAGGAGCTCGCGCAGCGAGCCGGCCTGTTCGAGCCGCGGCCGGTAGCGCTCGAGCCGCAGACCGGTCTCACGGAGCGCGGCGGCGGCGAGCAGTCCCTCGACCGTCTTGAAGTGGTAGAAGACCAGCGCCTGGTTGGCCCCCGCCTCGGTGGCGATGCTTCGCGCCGAGACGCCCGCGATCCCGTGCCGCCTGATCGCGGAGACGGCCGCTTCCATCAGTCGCTCACGCGTGTCGCTCATGCCGAGCAGCGTAGTGGGAGCCGCCCCGGGCGGCCCGAGGCCCGTTCAGGCGCGCTGACTCGCATCGCTTCCCCCGCCCTCCCCGCCGTCCTCGCTCCTCCCCGTGCCCGTTCCCGTGCCCTCAACTCCGCCACTGCTCCCGTACCGGCCGCACGTACGTCGGCACCCCCGCGCGGTCCGCGACGTCCACGTACTCGGTGGTGAACGACCCCTGGTACCCCATCACCGCACCGACCACCGGATTGGTCACCCTCACCTCGATCCGGAACCGCTCCGCCTCCTCGTCGAACCACTCGTGCACCCGGGCCCGCCCCGTCAGCACCCCCGGGCACCGCGGCGAGCCCGGCAGCGCCGACACCCGCTGGTCGCCCGAGGTGATCACCAACCCGCCGGCCGGAGTCACCTGCAATTCCAGGTCGACCGCCAGGTGCTGGTGCGTCCCCAGGTAGTCGATGACCGTGTTCGGTCGCTCGGAGGCGATCATCGTCGCGTCGAACCGGCGGGGACGGGTGAACTGGAAGGTCCGGACGAAGGTGACCGTCTCCCGGCCGTACCCGTCCCGGTACGCGTAGTTCGCGATGGTGAAGGCGACGTCGCGCCCGCTCTCCGGAAAAAGGATGTTGCAGCCGCTCCCCAGTCGGAGGGCCTGCTTCACCAGGCGGGACCCGTGCCACACCCGGTCCATCCGGCCGGTGCCGATGCAGGCGATCCCGTCCCGACTGGAGAACCCGAAGCGACGCTGGAGTTCGGGGTGCAGCCGGTCGAAGTCCGAGCCGAGGGCGCTCCGGAATATCGACGCGCGGGCGGTGGAGGCGGTCGTGGTGGTGGCGGTGGCGATCTGAGGCACGGGTACTCCTGGGCAGGCCGGCGGTTGCGGTTTGAGCGATCGCTCAAGGCGGTGGCGCCATGGTGGCAGAGCTTGAGCGATCGCTCAAGAGGGTGTCGAACAGGGCTCTTGGAGGATGTTTGCCTTCGGGTGGCGACGAAGGTAGTGTTCTCTAGTCGCTCGGCAGGGAGCACCGGACACGCGTTCTGTGTGGACGGTCCCGGGGCGGCCAATCCTTGGAACACCACTTCTGCTCGGAACTGGTCTGTGCTTTTTACGGGCCGGGTCTATTTGCTGTGTGCGTTTATATGGATTGCGGCTGGATTCGCTTTTCGGAGCGGGGATCGGCTAGAGTTTGAAACGTCGGACAGGCCGTCAGGTCGCAGAAGACGGAAGCGAGTCGGACGAAAGCGTCTGATAAGCTTGAAACACGAAAGAACGAAGCGCCCGGAGGGCCCGCTGGAAGGCGGACCGAAGGAAGCCACCGTTCCTTGAGAACTCAACAGCGTGCCAAAAGTCAACGCCAGATATGTTGACATCCCCGGCCTCACCGTTCGGTGGGGTTGGAGATTCCTTTATGTAGTAAACACTAGCGAGGACGCAGTGCGCGGGGCCGCCCTATTCCGGTGGTTGCCGTGCCGCTCAACGCGGGTGCTTGCGGGATTACCCGCAGACATTCACGGAGAGTTTGATCCTGGCTCAGGACGAACGCTGGCGGCGTGCTTAACACATGCAAGTCGAACGGTGAAGCCCTTCGGGGTGGATCAGTGGCGAACGGGTGAGTAACACGTGGGAAATCTGCCCTGCACTCTGGGACAAGCCCGGGAAACTGGGTCTAATACCGGATATGACCTTCTTCCGCATGGTTGAAGGTGGAAAGCTCCGGCGGTGCAGGATGATCCCGCGGCCTATCAGCTTGTTGGTGGGGTAATGGCCTACCAAGGCGACGACGGGTAGCCGGCCTGAGAGGGCGACCGGCCACACTGGGACTGAGACACGGCCCAGACTCCTACGGGAGGCAGCAGTGGGGAATATTGCACAATGGGCGAAAGCCTGATGCAGCGACGCCGCGTGAGGGATGACGGCCTTCGGGTTGTAAACCTCTTTCAGCAGGGAAGAAGCGCAAGTGACGGTACCTGCAGAAGAAGCACCGGCTAACTACGTGCCAGCAGCCGCGGTAATACGTAGGGTGCGAGCGTTGTCCGGAATTATTGGGCGTAAAGAGCTCGTAGGCGGCTTGTCACGTCGGGTGTGAAAGCCCGGGGCTTAACCCCGGGTCTGCATTCGATACGGGCAGGCTTGAGTGTGGTAGGGGAGATCGGAATTCCTGGTGTAGCGGTGAAATGCGCAGATATCAGGAGGAACACCGGTGGCGAAGGCGGATCTCTGGGCCATTACTGACGCTGAGGAGCGAAAGCGTGGGGAGCGAACAGGATTAGATACCCTGGTAGTCCACGCCGTAAACGTTGGGAACTAGGTGTTGGCGACATTCCACGTCGTCGGTGCCGCAGCTAACGCATTAAGTTCCCCGCCTGGGGAGTACGGCCGCAAGGCTAAAACTCAAAGGAATTGACGGGGGCCCGCACAAGCAGCGGAGCATGTGGCTTAATTCGACGCAACGCGAAGAACCTTACCAAGGCTTGACATATGCCGGAAACGTCCAGAGATGGGCGCCCCCTTGTGGTCGGTATACAGGTGGTGCATGGTTGTCGTCAGCTCGTGTCGTGAGATGTTGGGTTAAGTCCCGCAACGAGCGCAACCCTTGTTCTGTGTTGCCAGCATGCCTTTCGGGGTGATGGGGACTCACAGGAGACTGCCGGGGTCAACTCGGAGGAAGGTGGGGACGACGTCAAATCATCATGCCCCTTATGTCTTGGGCTGCACACGTGCTACAATGGTCGGTACAAAGGGCTGCGATGCCGCGAGGCGGAGCGAATCCCAAAAAGCCGGCCTCAGTTCGGATTGGGGTCTGCAACTCGACCCCATGAAGTTGGAGTTGCTAGTAATCGCAGATCAGCATGCTGCGGTGAATACGTTCCCGGGCCTTGTACACACCGCCCGTCACGTCACGAAAGTCGGTAACACCCGAAGCCGGTGGCCTAACCCTTGGGAGGGAGCCGTCGAAGGTGGGACCAGCGATTGGGACGAAGTCGTAACAAGGTAGCCGTACCGGAAGGTGCGGCTGGATCACCTCCTTTCTAAGGAGCACATAGCCGGATGTGAGCGAATGTCTCACACGGTTGCTCATGGGTGGAACGTTGACTATTCGGCACGCACAGAGAGTGTTTCTTAGTACTGCTTCGGCGTGGAAACGGGACAAGGCTTTGTGTGTGTCGGGCACGTTGTTGGGTCCTGAGGGAACGGCCGTGAGGTTGTTGCTTCAGAGATGCCGGCCTCATGCGAGGCGCCCCCGTAAGGGAGCGTTGAGTTTGGGTGTCTGGTCGTTGTTTGAGAACTGCACAGTGGACGCGAGCATCTGTGGCCAAGTTTTTAAGGGCGCACGGTGGATGCCTTGGCACTAGGAACCGATGAAGGACGTGGGAGGCCACGATAGTCCCCGGGGAGCCGTCAACCAGGCTTTGATCCGGGGGTTTCCGAATGGGGAAACCCGGCAGTCGTCATGGGCTGTCACCCGCACCTGAACACATAGGGTGTGTGGAGGGAACGAGGGGAAGTGAAACATCTCAGTACCCTCAGGAAGAGAAAACAACCGTGATTCCGGGAGTAGTGGCGAGCGAAACCGGATGAGGCTAAACCGCGTTGGTGTGAGACCCGGCAGGGGTTGCCATCGTGGGGTCGTGGGAAAGTTCTTCAGTCGTCTGCCGGCGGCTGGGCGAGTCAGAAACCGTATGGATAGTCGAAGGACATGCGAAAGGTCCGGCGTAGAGGGTAAGACCCCCGTAGACGAAATCTGTGCGGCTCGCTTGAGCTTCTCCCAAGTAGCACGGGGCCCGAGAAATCCCGTGTGAATCTGGCGGGACCACCCGCTAAGCCTAAATATTCCCTAGTGACCGATAGCGGATAGTACCGTGAGGGAATGGTGAAAAGTACCGCGGGAGCGGAGTGAAATAGTACCTGAAACCGTGTGCCTACAAGCCGTGGGAGCGTCGGATGTGCAGCTTGCTGTGCATCTCGTGACTGCGTGCCTTTTGAAGAATGAGCCTGCGAGTTTGCGGTGTGTAGCGAGGTTAACCCGTGTGGGGTAGCCGTAGCGAAAGCGAGTCCGAATAGGGCGGTTGAGTTGCATGCCCAAGACCCGAAGCGGAGTGATCTAGCCATGGGCAGGTTGAAGCGGAGGTAAGACTTCGTGGAGGACCGAACCCACCAGGGTTGAAAACCTGGGGGATGACCTGTGGTTAGGGGTGAAAGGCCAATCAAACTCCGTGATAGCTGGTTCTCCCCGAAATGCATTTAGGTGCAGCGTCACGTGTTTCTTGCCGGAGGTAGAGCACTGGATAGGCGATGGGCCTCACCGGGTTACTGACCTTAGCCAAACTCCGAATGCCGGTAAGTGAGAGCGTGGCAGTGAGACTGTGGGGGATAAGCTCCATGGTCGAGAGGGAAACAGCCCAGAACACCGACTAAGGCCCCTAAGCGTGTGCTAAGTGGGAAAGGATGTGGAGTCGCAGAGACAACCAGGAGGTTGGCTTAGAAGCAGCCACCCTTGAAAGAGTGCGTAATAGCTCACTGGTCAAGTGATTCCGCGCCGACAATGTAGCGGGGCTCAAGTACACCGCCGAAGTCGTGTCATTGCAGCAATAGGGCCAACGCCTGCTGTGATGGGTAGGGGAGCGTCGTGTGCCGGGTGAAGCAGCGGAGGAATCCAGTTGTGGACGGTTCACGAGTGAGAATGCAGGCATGAGTAGCGATACAAGAGTGGGAAACTCTTGCGCCGATTGACCAAGGGTTCCTGGGTCAAGCTGATCTGCCCAGGGTAAGTCGGGACCTAAGGCGAGGCCGACAGGCGTAGTCGATGGACAACGGGTTGATATTCCCGTACCCGCTTTGAAGCGCCAACGGCGAACCTTCTGATGCTAAGACCGTGAAGCCGCCCCGGAGCCTTCGGGCAAAGGGGAGTGGTGGAGCCGTCGAACCAAGGTGGTAGTAGCTGAGCGATGGGGTGACGCAGGAAGGTAGTCCAGCCCGGGCGGTGGTTGTCCCGGGGTAAGGGTGTAGGACGTGAGGTAGGCAAATCCGCCTCACACATAGTCTGAGACCTGATGCCGAGCCGATTGTGGTGAAGTGGATGATCCTATGCTGTCGAGAAAAGCCTCTAGCGAGTTTCATGGCGGCCCGTACCCCAAACCGACTCAGGTGGTCAGGTAGAGAATACCGAGGCGTTCGGGTGAACTATGGTTAAGGAACTCGGCAAAATGCCCCCGTAACTTCGGGAGAAGGGGGGCCGGAACTGGTGATGGGATTTGCTCCTTGAGCTGGGGCTGGCCGCAGAGACCAGCGAGAAGCGACTGTTTACTAAAAACACAGGTCCGTGCGAAGCCGTAAGGCGATGTATACGGACTGACGCCTGCCCGGTGCTGGAACGTTAAGGGGACCGGTTAGTCTAGTTTCGGCTAGGCGAAGCTGAGAACTTAAGCGCCAGTAAACGGCGGTGGTAACTATAACCATCCTAAGGTAGCGAAATTCCTTGTCGGGTAAGTTCCGACCTGCACGAATGGCGTAACGACTTCTCGACTGTCTCAACCATAGGCCCGGTGAAATTGCATTACGAGTAAAGATGCTCGTTTCGCGCAGCAGGACGGAAAGACCCCGGGACCTTTACTATAGCTTGATATTGGTGTTCGGTTCGGCTTGTGTAGGATAGGTGGGAGACTTTGAAACCCAAACGCCAGTTTGGGTGGAGTCGTCGTTGAAATACCACTCTGGTCGTGCTGGATGTCTAACCTGGGTCCGTGATCCGGATCAGGGACAGTGTCTGGTGGGTAGTTTAACTGGGGCGGTTGCCTCCTAAAGAGTAACGGAGGCGCCCAAAGGTTCCCTCAGCCTGGTTGGCAATCAGGTGTTGAGTGTAAGTGCACAAGGGAGCTTGACTGTGAGACCGACGGGTCGAGCAGGGACGAAAGTCGGGACTAGTGATCCGGCGGTGGCTTGTGGAAGCGCCGTCGCTCAACGGATAAAAGGTACCCCGGGGATAACAGGCTGATCTTCCCCAAGAGTCCATATCGACGGGATGGTTTGGCACCTCGATGTCGGCTCGTCGCATCCTGGGGCTGGAGTAGGTCCCAAGGGTTGGGCTGTTCGCCCATTAAAGCGGTACGCGAGCTGGGTTTAGAACGTCGTGAGACAGTTCGGTCCCTATCCGCTGTGCGCGTAGGAGTGTTGAGAAGGGCTGTCCCTAGTACGAGAGGACCGGGACGGACGAACCTCTGGTGTGCCAGTTGTCCTGCCAAGGGCATGGCTGGTTGGCTACGTTCGGGAGGGATAACCGCTGAAAGCATCTAAGCGGGAAGCCTGCTTCGAGATGAGCACTCCCACCTCCTTGAGAGGGTAAGGCTCCCAGTAGACGACTGGGTTGATAGGCCGGATGTGGAAGCCCTGTAAGGGGTGGAGCTGACCGGTACTAATAGGCCGAGGGCTTGTCCTCAGTTGCTCGCGTCCACTGTGTTGTTCTGAAACAACGACCCCACGTCATGAGAAGACGACGTGGTGCGGTTGACAGTTTCATAGTGTTTCGGTGGTCATAGCGTGAGGGAAACGCCCGGTTACATTCCGAACCCGGAAGCTAAGCCTCACAGCGCCGATGGTACTGCAGGGGGGACCCTGTGGGAGAGTAGGACGCCGCCGAACAATCATTCAAGAAAGCCCTCGCCGGGTCACCCGGCGGGGGCTTTCTGCTTTTTCGGGCCGGATCACCTCGGCGGGAAGGGTGGACCTAGCACCACCTCGAACCGGGGAGGGATGACCAGTGCGCCGACACCTACCTCCGAGCAACACTGATGACCGTAAGCAGTCAGTCACGTTCCAGGAGCCGTCAGGTGACCACAGTCAGTCCTCCTAAGCCCGCCACCCCGCTCCATCGCGCTGCCGCGGAGGCAGTTCGCTCCGGTACCGGTGCCCTCGGGTGGTCGCTGACGGTCGTGGTCAGCTCGGCGCCCGGGGTGGTGGTGCCGGTTCTCGGGGCCATGCTGGTCGGCGGGACGACGATGGCGGTGACGGGGTACAGCGACTTCGGGGCTCTGTTCGCGTTTCTGCTGGCGGCGGCCGTCGCCGTGGTGATGGCCTCGCCGGCGGTGCGGCTGAACGCGGGGTGGACCCGGTCGCAGATCGAGCGCCGATGTGGAGTCCGGGTGCCGGTCGAGTACTCGGTGCGGCCCGCGCTGGAGGTGGACGAGCGGGGGTACTGGTGGACGGGGTACTCGTACCACCGCAGTCACGGGGTGGCGAAGGTCGCCCAGCTGGTGCACTGGTCGCTGCGGGATCCGGCGACCCGGGCGGAGATGGTCTGGTTGCTGGTGAACCCGGCAGCGGTGGTGGTGCTGTTGGGGCCGCTGGTGGGGCTCGGCCTGGGTGGAGCCCTGTTCGGGCTGACCAGCTTCGTCGACAGCCGGACCTACGGGTCGGTGTCGGGCGGGCTCGGATCCTTCGTCATCTCGCTCCTGCTGGCCGGGGCCATGGTGCTGCTCGCGGTACTGCTGCTGCCCCAGGCACTCCATCTGCACGCTGACCTGGCGCGCCGGATCCTGGACCCGAACGGCCGGGCGTCGAACATCCAACTGACCCGCAGGGTGGCCGAGCTGACGGAGACCCGGGCCGATGCGGTGGGCAGTCAGGCGGCCGAGCTGCGGCAGATCGAGCGGGACCTGCACGACGGCGCCCAGGCCCGTCTGGTGTCGATCGGGCTGACCCTCGGGACGATCGAGCACCTGTGGGAGAGCGACCCGGACGCGGCCAAGCGACTGCTGGCGGAGACCCGGGAGTCCTCGGCGAAGGCGCTCCAGGAGCTGCGTGACCTGGTGAAGGGCATCCACCCGCCGGTGCTGGCCGAGCGCGGCCTCGGGGACGCGGTCCGCGCCCTGGCGCTGGACAGCACGCAGGACGTTGAGGTGACGGTCGGTCTGCCGGCCCGGCCGGAGCTGCCGATGGAGGCGGCGGTGTACTTCTCGATCAGTGAGCTGTTGGTGAACGCGGCCAAGCACTCGGGTGCGCAGCGCGTCTGGGTGGACATCCTGCACCGCGCGGGCCGGCTTCGGGTGACCGTCACGGACGACGGCAGGGGAGGGGCGACCAAGACGCCGCGCGGTGGACTGCGGGGCATCGAGCGGAGGTTGGGTACCTTCGACGGTGTCCTGTCCGTCAGCAGTCCGCTGGGCGGTCCGACCACCATCACCATGGAGCTGCCGTGCGCGTTGTCCTCGCCGAGGACCTCTACCTCCTCCGAGAAGGGCTGACCCGGCTGCTGGAGGCGCACGGGTTCACGATCGCCGCGGCGGTGGAGACCGGGCCCGAGCTCTTGGCGGCGCTGTTGGAGCACCGGCCGGACGTCGCGGTGGTGGACGTCCGGCTGCCGCCGACACTCACGGACGAGGGTCTGCAGGCGGCGCTGGCGGCTCGACGGGAGATCCCGGGCCTGCCGGTGCTGGTGCTCTCGCAGCACGTCCAGCAGCTGTACGCACGGGAGTTGCTGGCGGACGGCACGGGCGGGATCGGGTACCTGCTGAAGGACCGGGTGTTCAACGCGGACCAGTTCGTCGACGCGATCCGCCGGGTTGCGGCGGGCGGGACGGCGATGGATCCCGATGTGATCGCCAAGTTGTTGGAGAGCAGGTCGCGTTCGCAGCCTCTCCAGTGCCTGTCGCCGAGGGAGCGGGAGGTGCTCGGGTTGATGGCTGAGGGGCGGTCGAACTCGGCGATCGCGAGCCGGTTGGTGGTCAGCGACGGGGCGGTGGCCAAGCACATTGCCAATATCTTCACGAAGCTGGGGTTGGCACCGGCGGAGGACGCCAACCGCCGTGTGCTGGCGGTGTTGGCGCACCTCAACGGCACGCCTGCGGAGGTGGTCCAGACCGGAGGGCGGCGCGGCGACTGAACGCCCGTGCGAGTAGTATCCGGTGGGCCGAGACGGTCGCCGGCGCGGTGGTCCTGAACCTCGACGGGGGGATCCGGCAGCAACGGCCGAGTCCGGCAGCCGCCGAATCCCAGGGGTTGATCATCGAATGGCACGTCCCTCCCTCACCCGCGCCCACCGCGCCCTGCTCGGTGTGGTCGCGGCCGGAGCCTGTCTGATCTCGGGCATCGGCTTCGCCGGCTCGTACAACGCGGTGCGCGACCTGGCGGTGGAGAAGGGGTTCGGTGCCTTCTCGTACGCCTTCCCGATCGGCGTGGACGCCGGCATCGTGGTGCTGCTCGCCCTGGACCTGGTGCTCACCTGGCTGCGGATCCCGTTCCCGCTGCTGCGGCAGACGGCCTGGCTGCTGACGGCGGCCACCATCGCCTTCAACGCCGCCGCCTCCTGGGGCGATCCGCTGGGGATGGCCATGCACGCCGTCATCCCGATGCTGTTCGTGGTCGTCGTCGAGGCCTCCCGGCATGCGGTCGGCCGGATCGCGGCGATCACCGCGGACCGGCACATGGAGTCGGTCCGCCTGATGCGCTGGCTGCTGTCGCCGGTGCCGACGTTCCGGCTGTGGCGGCGGATGAAGCTCTGGGAGCTCCGGTCGTACGACGAGACCGTCCGGCTGGAGCAGAACCGCTTGGTGTACCGGGCGCAGCTGCGGTTCCGGTACGGCCGGGGCTGGCGCCGGTCGGCGCCGTTCCAGGCGCTGTTGCCGTTGAAGCTCGCCAAGTACGGGGTCCCGCTGGACCCGAGCATCCTGGACCGGATCGACGGCCCGCTGGAGAGCGTCCCGTCGGAGGCTCCGGCCCTGGGGCGGGAGCTGCCGGTGACGACGGCTCAGGTGACGGCGGGTCAGACCGCTGCCGCCGTGGCTCCCGCCGCCCACGCCGCTGGCGTGACTGGTGGGCCGATTCAGGTGGCTCCGGCGCAGCAGGCCTCGACTCAACAGTCGCCGGTGGAGCGGGCTCCCGTGCATGAGAAGCCGGTGGCCGAGGCGCAGGCCGTGTCCGACGCGCAGGTGACGGCCGCGTTGGCGGCGCCGACGCTGGCGAAGCTGGCGGCGGTCCGGCTGCGGGACGCGCAGGATCCGAACGCGGCGGAGGTGCGTCCTGTCCCGGCCGAGCCGGAGCTGAACGTGTGGACGGCCCGCGCGGTCCGTTCGCCGGCGCAGCCGAGCGAGCCGGTGCAGACGGCGCGGGTGCCCGGTCAGCCGTCGCCCTGGTTCAAGGCGCCGCAGCCGCAGGTCGAGCAGGCCCCGCAGCCGCAGCCGCAGCCGCAGCCGCAGCGCGTGCAGGAGGTCCCGCAGGAGCAGCCGCAGGTGCGGCGGCCGGTGCGGTTGGAGCAGTTGGCCCCGCAGGGCGTGCCGGCCGGGTACGTGGAGGAGCTGCCGTTCGAGGAGGCGACGGCCGTCGAGGTGCCGGTCGAGCCCGAGCGGCGTCCGATGGGCCAGGCCGTGCCGCTCGATCCGGAGGTCTGCTTCGCGGCGCTGACCCAGTACATCGAGAAGTTCGAGCAGCAGCCCGACCCCCGGCAGCTGGCCGAGTTCCTGACCTCCGAGTTCGGTCTGGAGGGCAGCGGGCGTGACGGTTCCGTGGTCGCGAAGGACGTGGAGCGGATCTGGCCGAAGTTGAACGAACGTTTCATGGAGCTGGGCCTGGGCTGAGGTCTCTCGGAGGATCCGCCATTGACGGTCCGCGAGCCGCGCCGTTACCTTCGCCTCAACAAACTGTTGAAGGCGTGGAGGGTTCCGCATGTCGCAGGCCAAGTTCTCCGAGGCCGCCCTGGCCGCCGTCGAGGAGCTGCTCGCTCCGGTCGACGCCGATCTGACGCGGCGTTACCCGGGAGACGACGGCAGCCGTCAACCCGTGCACACGGTCTACGTACCGGCCGACGCCTTCGCCGCCGACACCGTCAGCAGCTGGGGCGCCCAGGCGCTGGCCGCCTTCGACGAGCACGCCGCCACCCCCGCCCGGCTGGCGCAGGCGCTCGGCGTCGCGGACGACGAGCTGCTGGCCGACGTCCACGCCCGGGTCCGCGCCAAGCTGGAGCGGGAGCCGATCGAGGACCTGCGGATCGACTTCGAGGACGGCTACGGTCCGCGTCCGGACGCGGAGGAGGACGCGGAGGCCGTGCGCGCCGCCCGGCTGGTCGCCGCCGCGGTGGCGGACGGCACGGCCCCGCCGTACATCGGCATCCGGATCAAGTGCATGGAGGCGCCGGTCCGCGCCCGCGGCATCCGCACCCTCGAGCTCTTCCTCTCCACCCTGCTCGCGGAGGGCGGCCTGCCCGACGGGCTGGTGCTGACCCTGCCGAAGGTCACCTACGCCGCGCAGGTCACCGCGCTGGTGCGGCTGCTGGAGGACTTCGAGCGCCGGGCCGGGCTGCCGGCCGGGCGGATCGGCTTCGAGATCCAGATCGAGACCACCCAGGCGATCCTCGGCCCGGACGGCCGGGCCACCGTGGCCCTGATGATCGAGGCGGCCGAGGGCCGGGCCACCGGCCTGCACTACGGCACCTTCGACTACAGCGCCTCCTGTGGTGTGAGCGCCGCCTACCAGAGCATGGACCACCCGGTGGCCGACCACGCCAAGGCGGTCATGCAGGTGGCGGCGGCCGGCACCGGCGTGCGGCTGTCGGACGGTTCCACCAACGTGATCCCGACCGGTCCCACCGAGCAGGTGCACGCGGCCTGGAAGCTCCACCACGGCCTGGTGCGCCGCTCGCTCGCGCGGGCGTACTACCAGGGCTGGGACATGCACCCGGCGCACCTGCCGACGCGCTACGTCGCGGTCTACTCCTTCTACCGCGAGGGCCTGAAGGCGGCAGCGGCACGGCTGGCCGCCTACGTGGCGAAGGCCGGCGGCGACGTGATGGACGAGCCCGCCACCGCACGTGCGCTGAGCGGCTACGTGCTGCGCGGGCTGGACTGCGGCGCGGTGGACCTCGACGAGGTCACCGGCCTGACCGGCCTGGACCGCAAGCAGCTGGACGCGCTGGCCGGGCGCTGAGCCGCGGCCCGCGAGCGGCCGCTCGCGGCGGGCCGCCTCCGGCACCGGCCTGCGCCCGGTCCGGCGGCGCGCCCGCCTAAGCTGGCAGGGACGATCACCGTCCCTGCCGGCTTTTCTCGTGTCTGGAGACCCACCGCCCCATGTCGGAGCCGACCCCCAAGCCCTACCTCACCGTGCGGGGTTCCGGCGTGCACGAGCTGGAGATCAAGAAGTCCCGGTTCATCTGCCACCTCGCCCGGGTCGCCGACGAGGAGGAGGCGCAGGCGTTCATCGCGGGCATCCGGAAGCAGTACTGGGACGCCCGGCACAACTGCACCGCCTTCGTGGTGGGCGGCGAGCACCCGAGGGAGCGGTCCAGCGACGACGGCGAGCCCGGCGGGACGGCCGGGGTGCCGATGCTGGAGGTGCTGCGCCGGCGCGGTCTGACCGACACGGTGGCGGTGGTGACCAGGTACTTCGGCGGCATCAAACTGGGTGCGGGCGGGCTGGTGCGGGCGTACGGCAGCGCCGTCTCGGAGGCGGTGGACGCGCTCGGGCTGCTGGAGCGGCGGCCGGTGGCGGTGCTCGCGGTGCGGGCGGACCACACCCGGGCCGGGCGCCTGGAGAACGACCTGCGGGCGGCCGGGTACGCGGTGCGCGAGCTGGCGTACGCCGCGGACGTGCGGATCGAAGTCGGCGTGCCGGAGGCCGGAGTGACGGAGTTTCAGGTCTGGCTGGCCGAGGCGACCGGGGGCGCGGCGGTGGCCGAGCCGGTGGGCCGGGACTACGTCGAGGTGCCGGTGGAGGCCTGACCGGCCCGACCGGAGGACCTGACGGAGTCGTCCGCCGGGCCGGGCAGCCCAGTCCAAGAGTCTGGCCCAGCAGGCGCGGGCCAAAACCGAGTGACACTCGAACGAATTAACCATGCCCGGAGTTGGAACTTCCGCTCCGGGCACCTGCGTTTCCTGGAACAAGGAACCGCACCGAAGTCCGGTGCGGCGCCGCCCGACAAACCCGCAGACGGAGGACGTCAGACCCCAACCACCCCGCACCACGGGAGGTACCTCGCATGACGCCACATCACAGCCCGGCCGATTCCACGAGCCGATCAGAGGGCAGGCGAGCGGGACAACCCGCCTCGCAGGCGGGCCGGTTGGACCGCCCCACGCCGTACCGGATGACGTTGACCACCCCGCGCCCCCGGCAGGAGGTGGCCGCCCTGGCGGACCAGCTGCTGGCCGGCTGGCTGAAGGGCGAGGGGCGGGACGAGCCCCCACCGAGCACCGCCGACCTTCCGGCCGAGCGCCTGCGCCTCGGCGAAAGGGTCCTGCTGGACCGGGACTTCGGCGAGTTGCGGGAGGTCCCCGGCGGTTACCTCCGCCGCCGGCTGCGCACCCCCGCCCCGCACGGCACCGACCAGTTGACCCTCACCGTGGCCTCGGCCGGTCCCGAGGGGCCGACCTGGGTCCGGCTGGAGGCCGAGCAGTTGGCGTCCGGTCCGGGCCTGCGGGCGGGCGGCCGGGTGCCGGTGCCCGAGCTGGCCCGGGCGCTGCTGCCGCTGCTGGACGCCTCCGACGGCCCGGTCCGGATCGGCGACGCCCCCCGGGTCGTCCGGCCCGCCGGGGTGGAGGCCCTGATCGACGAGCTCTGCGACCCGGACCGCACCCTGCCCGTGGTGGTGGCCAGCCTCCCGCCCGCGACCACCCCCGCCGTCTGGCTGGAGGGCACCGGCCGCCAGCTCACCCGGCAGCTCACCGGCCTGGCCGCGCTCTACCTGCTGGACCACGAGGCGCTGCCGCTGTTCAACGTCGCGCTGGAGTACCACAAGGTCTACGGCGGAGCGGTCCGCACCTACCTGCCCGAGGTGGATCCGGCCTCGCGGGCGGACGGCGGCCGGCACCCGGTGCTGCCCCGGCACCGGATCGACGAGGACGTCCGGCGGGCCGCCGCGCTGCTGGCCCGCGAGCCGGGCCGGCTGGCCGCCGAGCTCCCGTTGCCCGCCGAGTTGGCGGCCGTCCCGGTCTACCAGCCGCCGGCCGAGCCCGCCCCGCAGGTGCGGGCGGCGTCCGGAGTGGGAGCCGGCACGGGAGCCGGGCCGGAGGGGACCGGAGCTGCCCACCGGACGGCGGACACCGCCGAGCGCCAGGCCCGGGCCGACGAGCTCCAGCGGGTGCGGCACAGCCTGCACCGTTCGCGCCGCCGGGAGCGGCTGCTGCTCGCGGTGGGCGAGGAGCAGCGCACCGCCCTGCGCCGGGCCAACGCGCAGGTCCAGGCGCTGTCCGGCCGCTTCTGCACCGCCCGCTCGGCGGACGGCAGCCCGGTAACCTTCGGCGAACTGGTCGGCCGCTTCGGCGAGTTCCCGCTGCTGGAGTTCACCGGTGACCAGAAGGAGGCGGTGGCGCTGGACGGCCAGTGCGACGGCACCGGCTGGGCGCGGCTCACCTGGGAGGGGCTGACGGCGCTCCAGGAGTACGCGGCCGCCGCCGTCCGGGGCGAGGCACACGGCGACTTCAAGCAGTGGTGCGAGCACACCCCGGACGGCTGCCACCGCTTCCCGCCGCGCAAGGCCGTCCGGGGCGAGTCCCGGACGGTGGAGAGCCACACCAAGTGGAAGCGCGAGCGGATGCTCCCGGTGCCGGAGTGCGTGGACTCCTCCCGGCGCGCGTTCATGGGCGCGCACCTGCGGATCGGAGGCGGTCGCACGGCCCCCCGCCTGCACTACCTGGACGACTGCTCGGGCAGCGGCCGGATCTACGTCGGCTACATCGGGCTGCACCTGACCAACACTCGGACGAACTGACGGACGATCAGGCGGACGGCCAGGCGGTGGCGCGGCAGCGGGAGTCAGCCCCCAGGGCGGCCCGGACGGTGGACAATGCTCTGCAGCAGCCGGACGAGCTTGGGGGTACGACCACCGATGCAGTACGCACCTGAGGGTCAGTCGGACGGTACCGCCGCCGCCACGCTCCAACCGGGCTTCCTGGCCTCGCTGTTCCGCGACCTCGGCGCCGGGGAGGGCGGTGCGGACGGCCCGGGAGAGCCGGGTGCCACGGACGGGCCGGAGGGAGAGGACGGCCCGGGAGGGCTGGGGGAGGCGGCGGAGGACGAGGTGGCCGCACGCGGCCGGGCCGCCGTGCTCAGCCATCAGCGGACCGCCGCCGTCCGGGCCGAGCACGAGCACCTGGCCGACCTGCTGCGCCGGGCCGCGCTGCCGGTCTCCGCGATGGACTTCGAGAGCCAGCTGCGCAGCTACCGTCCCCGCCCGTTCCCGGCCGCCGGGGGAGCGGAGGACCTCGGCCCGGACGGCCCCGAGCCGCGTTGGGAGGACTTCGCGCCGCCGGTGCCCGCGCAGCCGGAGGGCGCGGACGGCGCGGGCCGTCCGCTGCTCGACTCCGGCTACCAGCGGGAGTTGGCGCAGGCCCGGCTGCGCCACCAGCGCGCGCTGCGGGAGTGGCGGGCCGGCCGGGCGGCCGCGGCGGACGACGCGGCCTCCGCGGAGCGGCGGGCGCACGAGGCCCTGGAGGAGGCCCGGGCCCGGGCGGTGCGGGAGTACAACGACAGCCTGGAGGAGTGCCGCCGGGCCTACCGGCTGGCCGAGCCGGCCGCCGTGGAGTCGCTCCTGGAACGGGCGTTGGCGGCGGCCGAAGGGGCGACGCAGGACCTGCCCGCGCCGTGCCGGGCGGTGTTCCGCCCGCTGACCAGGACGGCGGTGCTCGACCTCGACCTGCCGCCGCTCGCCCTGGTGCCCTCGCTGGACGGCTACCGGCTGACCACCGAGGACACCGTGGAGCCGGTGCCCCGTCCGCTCGCCGACCGGGCCAACGACTACCTGCGGCTGGTCGCCCGGCTGGCGCTGCGCGCGCTCCAGGCGGCGGACGCGGTGGACACCGACGAGATACTGGCCGGCGTCGTGCTCAACGGCTGGCTCCGTGACACACCGTCAGGAGCTCCGCTCTGCCTGCTCAGCGTGGACGCGGACCGGGACGCCCTGGCCCGCACCCGGCTGCTGCCGGCCGCCGACGAGGGGCCGGAGGAGGGCGAGGGCCGGGAGGACGGCGAGGGCCGGGAGGACGGCGCGTACGAGGGTGTGTACGGCGGCCTGTACGCGGATGCCGAGCAGGACGAGGCCCTGGTGCGGCTGCGGGAGCTGTCGGCGGCGGTCTCGCCGGACCCGTACGGTCTGGCCGGGGTCGAGCCGGGTGCGGAGGCGGGCATGACGGTGCCCACGGCCGAGGACCTGTCGGCCCATGAGTTCGCCCACCTGGTGCGGGAGTTGCTGACCAGGGGCGGGCTGGGGGAGTGGAGCGTGCGGCTGCGCGGGTCGGCCGGGCTGGTGGCCACGGCGGTGGGCCAGGAGGGCAGCGCGCTGCCCGGGCGCTGGGTGGTCTGGGCCTCGCGCCCCCGCGGCGGGTCGGGGCCCGACGGGGCGGAGGTCACGGCGACGGAGCTGCGGACGCTGGCCGAGGCGGTCCGGGAGGAAGGGGCGGAGCGCGGCCTGCGGCTGACCACGGGTCGGTTCGCGGAGGCGGCGCTGGACCTGGCGGCGGAGCTGCCGCAGATCCACCTGGTGGACGGCGATGGTGTGCGGGAGCTCACCGAGACGCAGCTCGGCATGCGGCTCGGCGTCGGCGGCTGAGACGGGGCCGGGACCAGGACCCGGGGCCGGGGCCAGGGCCGTTGCGGGAGCGCGAGCGGGAGGGCGGTCGGGCTGATGGGACGGGTCGGGCGGGTCGGTGGTCGCGTCGGTGGCGGTCAGCCGTCGGTGGCGGTGAGGTAGGCCGCGGCGAGCGGCGGCGAGCCCTGGTCGGCCCAGCCGTGGCCCAGGGCGGTGACGTCCAGTTCGCGGCCGCCGGGCAGCACCAGCAGGGGGCGCTCCTCCGGGCCGAGCCGCCAGTGGGTGCCGGGGACGGTGCGGCGCAGCACGGTGCCGAGGTAGAGCCCGGCGTCGTTGCCCAGGCGGTCGGAGAGCCCGGGGTTCTCGCGCCAGCGGGGCAGCAGCTGGTCGAGGGCGGTGAGGGAGCGCTCGCTGTCGTCCAGTCGCACCCCGGCCGAGTCGGCGAGTTCGCGCAGCAGCCCGCACTCGGCGAGCAGTCCGGCCAGTGCGGCTTCGCTGGCGCCGGCCGCGCGGGGGTGCCGTCGCCGGCCGAGGTACCTGCCCATGGGGCCAGGGTGCCAGGGCCCCGGGCGGGCGGCGAGGGGGACCGGCGCCGCGTCGTGCCGCCGACGGCCGTACTGCCGCACTGCCGTCCTACCCGGCCGCGGCGCCGCTCGGGCGGGCCGTCGGCCCGCCGTACCCGCGCGGTCGCATCGGTCCGGGCCCCCTGGTGGGTGGTGCCGGGCGGGCTGGGAGGATGGGCGTTTCGTTCGGCGGTGTACGAGGAGGGGCCGGGGTGGGTGCGAGGCGGATCGGTGGACCGGGGCCGGGGGTGAGGGGCCGTCACCCTGACGGACCGTCCGGCGGGCGGGCGGCCCGGGGGGCGGAGAGGCTGGCCGGCAGGGCCGGGGGTCTCTGCTCCGGTCCGGGCCGGGCGTCTGTGCCCGTGGGCAGCGGTCCGCGCAGCCGTCCGGCCCCACCGGGAGCGGACGAGCGGGAGGGCCGTCGATGACCGCGGTGCTGGTGGCCGCCGGGGCGTTCCTGATGACGCTGCTCGGCGGACTGGTGGCGCAGCGGGTCGGGGACCGTCGGCACTTGGTGCTGGGGTTCGCGGCCGGGCTGATGCTCGGGGTGGTGGCCTTCGACCTGCTGCCGGAGGCGATGCACGCGGCGCCGCAGGAGCTGCACGGGGTGCCGCAGGCACTGCTGATGTTCGCTGCCGGGTTCCTGGCGATCCACGTGGTGGAGCGGGCGGTGGCGATCCACCGGAGCCACGAGACGGAGTACGCCGAGCACTCGCACGGCCACGCCCACTCCCACGGCCACGCGCACGGCGGCAAGCAGGGCGTCGGACTCACCGCCGCCGGTGCGCTGGTGACGCACAGTCTGATGGACGGATTCGCGATCGGTGCGGCGTTCCAGGCGGGCACCACGGTGGGCACGGTGGTGGCGATCGCGGTCGTGGCGCACGACTTCGCGGACGGCTTCAACACCTACACGATCACCCGGATGTACGGGAACGACCGCCGCCGGGCCTTGACGCTGCTGGGCGCGGACGCGTTGGCGCCCGTGACGGGTGCCGCGATCACGCTGCTGTTCACCATCCCGGAGCAGGCGCTCGGCCTGTACCTGGGGTTCTTCGCGGGGTTCCTGCTCTACCTGGCGACCTCGGACATCCTGCCGGAGGCGCACAGCCCGCACCCGTCCCGCACCACGCTGATCTGCACGGTGCTCGGGGTGGCGTTCATGTGGCTGGTGATCGGCTTCGCCGAGTAGGACCGCCCCCACGGCCGGTCGGCCGGCCCGCCTGACCGTCCGTCAGTGCGTGGCGTCCCACTGCTCGCGGACGGCGGCCAGGGCCGCGGCCACGGCGGGCCGCCGGCTGGTCCTGGTCCGCCAGAGGACGAACACCCGCCGGGCCGGTTCGGGCACCACGGGCCGGGCGACCACCCCGGGCGGCAGCGGGCCGCGGCCGAGCCGGGGGACGAGGCCGAGGCCGAGCCCGGCCTCGATCAGTGCGATCTGGGTCTCGAACTCGCCGACCTGGTAGACCACGTCGGGTTCCTCGCCGGCCTCCCGCATGGTGCGCACCAGCCAGTCGTGGCAGATGTTGCCGGGCGGCACGCTGGTCCAGCGTTGCCCGAGCAGGCGCTGGACGGGGACCACGGCGAGGGCCGCGAGCGGGTGTTCGGCACGCAGCAGCAGGTCGACCGGGTCTTCGCCGAGGTCGAGCCGGGAGAGGCCGTCCTGGACGGGGAGCGGGACGGTGGGCCAGTCCTGGACGAGGGCGAGGTCGACCTCGCCGCGCGCGACGAGTTCGGCGGCCTGGTAGGGGTCGGACTCCAGCAGCCGGACCTCCAGGTCGGGGCAGTCCCGCCGGAGGGCGGCGAGCGCGCCGGGCAGGACTCCGCGGGCGCCGGTGGCGAAGGAGGCGACCAGCAGACGGCCGACGGCGCGGCCGCGCTGGCGCTCCAGGGTGACCTCGGCCTGTTCGACCAGGGCGAGCACCTCACGGGCGGTGTCGGCGAGGGTGCGGGCGGCGTCGGTGAGGACCACGCCGCGGCCCTGCTTCTCCAGCAGTACGGTGCGGGTCTCCCGCTCCAGCTTGGCGATCTGCTGGGAGACCGCCGAGGGGGTGAAGCCGAGTGCGGCGGCCGCGCCGCCGACCGATCCGTGCACGGCGACGGCGTGCAGGGCGCGGAGCCGTCCGAGGTCCATCACGTGTGCCTCCTCTCCCCGGGCAGCATCGGGCTGTCGGGCTGTCGGGCTGTCGGGCTGTCGGGCGGGGCAGGCGGGGCGGGCCTGCGCCCGTCATCGTGCAGTGATGCTAAAGCATTCCCTGTAGGACAAGTCGCTGGTGCTACACGATCCCGCCGGGCCATGCTGACGGGCATGCAGATGAGCCCCCGTCACATCGCCCTCGCCGTGCTGGTCGCCGCCGTGTGGGGGGTCAACTTCGTGGTGATCCACGTGGGCCTGGGCCACTTCCCGCCGTTCCTGTTCGGGGCGCTGCGGTTCGCGGTGGTGGCGGTTCCGGCGGTGTTCTTCGTGGGGCGGCCGCGGGTGGCGTTCCGCTGGGTGGTGGCGGTGGGGCTGACGCTCGGAGTGGCCAAGTTCGGGCTGCTGTTCTTCGCGATGAACGCGGGGATGCCCTCGGGACTGTCGTCGCTGGTGCTGCAGAGCCAGGCGGTCTTCACGGCGGTGTTCGCCGCCGCGCTGCTGCGCGAGCGTCCGCCGGTGCAGCGGATCGCCGGGCTGGCGATCGCCTTCGCCGGGATCGGCGTGGCGGCGGTGGACCGCGGGCTGAACGGCCCGGTCGGGGCGTTCGCGCTGGTGATCCTCTCGGCGGCGTTCTGGGGGCTGTCCAACGTGCTGACCAAGAAGGCCGCGCCGGCGGACGCGCTGCGCTGGATGGTCTGGATGAGCGCGGTGCCGGTGCTGCCGCTGCTGGCGCTCTCGCTGCTGTTCGAGGGTCCGTCGGCGGCGGGGGAGGCGTTCGCGGCGCTGAGTCCGGCCGGGATCGGGGCGGTGCTCTACGTCGGGCTGGGGTCGACCCTGTTCGGCTTCATGGCCTGGAGCTTCCTGCTGGGGCGCTACGACGCCTCGGCGGTGGCGCCGTACTCGCTGCTGGTGCCGGTCTTCGGGATGTCCTCGTCCTGGTTGCTGCTGGGGGAGGGGATCAGCCCGCTGGGGGCCGGGGCCGCGCTGCTGGTGGTGCTCGGCATCGGGCTCACCGCGTTGCGTCCGGGGGCGCTGGGTTCCGTCCGGGTGCTCAGCTCCGGTCGGCCGACCGGGCTGCTTCGAAGGCGAGTTCGGCCTGTCGCAGGGCCCGCAGCAGAGCCTCCTGCTCGACTCGGCTGACCGGCCCGAAGTACTCCTGGGCGACCTCCTGGCGGACCAGGCCGATCCGCTCCAGCGCGCCGTGCCCGGCGGCGGTCAGGACCACCCGCACGGCCCGGCGGTCGTCCGGGTCGGGGGTGCGCTCGACCAGGCCGGCCTCCTCCAGGGCGTCCACCACGGTGGTGGCGGAGCGGGGGGCGATGTGGAGGCGTTCGGCGAGTTCGCTCAGCCGCATGGTCTCCCGGCCCTCGCAGCCGGGGGCGTGCGCCAGGGTGCGCAGCGCCCGGGCCTGGCCGGGGGTGATGCCGTAGGGCTCCAGGCGCACCATGGTCTGCCGGCGGATCCGCTTCATCGCCCGGGTCAGTGCGTCGGCGAGGTCCGCGGCGGTCTCGGCGGGCGGCTCGGCGGCGGGCACGGACATGGGGGCGGCTCCTGGGACGGTAGGTGGCCACCAGGGTATCGGGGCTGCCGGAGAGCCCTCCGGGGTGTCGCCGCCGAAATACCTTGAGCTTGGCTCACCATTCACTTAGGCTGACCTAATCTTAACCAAGAGGAGTACACCGATGTCCGTTTCCCAGGCCCGTGTCGTCACGGACCGTCCGTCCCGCTACGGCAAGCAGCTGGCTGCCCACATGGGCCGCAAGATCCAGGCCGACTGGTCCGAGGAGAGCGGCCGCGGCGAGCTGGTCTTCAGCGCCGGCACCGCCGTGCTGACCGCCGAGGAGGGTGCCCTGCTGCTGGTGGTCGAGGGCGCCGAGGAGAACCTCCCGCAGCTGGAGGACGTGGTCGGCCGCCACCTGGTCCGCTTCGGCACCCGCGACGAGCTGGTGGTGGAGTGGCAGCGCGAGAGCGGCGCCCCCGGCACCGTTCAGCGCAACGACGCTCCCGAGGAGTAGGGCCGCACCCGAGGAGCAAGGCCGCACCAGCACGGGCGGCCCGCGTCCGACGAGCGGTCAGCTCCGGCGCCGCGCCCACGGGATGACGTACCGCCACAGGCACCAGAGCGCCGTCCCGGTCAGGCACCAGCTGGCCACCACGTCCAGCAGCCAGTGGTAGTCGCTCCACACCAGCCCGGCCCCGACGCCCAGGCAGAGCAGTGCGGTCAGCCCGTACAGCCACCGCCGGGGGCGCCGGGCCAGGGTGGGGCCGAGCAGCAGGGCGGCGGTGCCGTAGGCGAGGGCCGAGGTGGCGGTGTGCCCGGACGGGTACCAGCCGAGCTGATCGGCGGCCAGCGGCACGCCGAACGGGCCGGGGCGGGCGAACAACGCCTTGGCCGGGACCACCAGCAGCGGCACCAGCAGCCCGGCTGCCGCCGCCAACGGCAGCGGGTACCACCAGCGCCGCCGCCCGGCCGTCCGCTCCCGCGCGGCCGCCAGCGCGGCCGCGCCGAGCAGCACCGGCATCGCGGGGAAGGGCCCGCCGAGGTCGGCCAGGCCGGCGCCCAGGTGGTTCAGCAGGGTGCTGTGCAGACCGGTGCGGACGGCCCGGGTGGAGCGCCTGGCCCAGTCGTCCAGCTCCAGCAGCGGACCGTCGGCGGCCACCTGCCAGGAGACCACCGCCAGCACCACGAGCAGCAGCGCCGGGAGCCAGAACCCGCCCAGGACGTGCGAGAGCCGCCCCGGAGCAGGGGGGAGAGCTCCGGGGCGGCTGGGGAGATCGCCGTTCCGTGCGCCCCGGGGGGTGTGGGCCGGACGGTCGGTCGATCGGTCCTCGGCTGCCGCTGCCCCCGAGGGGGCGGGTGGCGTCGTCGGTAAGGAGTGTGGCTCGCTGTCCATCTGTCATGACAGTACGTCAGAACCCGGCCGAACAGGGCGGGCCGCGCGGTTTGCCACAGCATCTTCACCACTGCGCGTGCAGCCAGCGCGAGCATTCAGCGTGCGCATCCGACCGGCGCATCCGGCGCAAGCAAACGGAGGGGCCCGGTCCGTGCGGACCGGGCCCCTCGCGCGTGACGCGGCGTCAGGCGGAGCGGACGGTTCAGACCGCCGCGAAGGCGCTCTCGATGATGTCCAGGCCCTCGACCAGCAGGTGCTCCGGCATCACCAGCGGCGGCAGGAAGCGCAGCACGTTGCCGTAGGTGCCGGCGGTCAGCACGACCAGGCCCTCGGCGTGGCAGGCCTTCGCCACCGCGGCGGTGAACTCCGGGTTCGGGTCCTTGGTGCCCGGCTTGACCAGCTCGACCGCGATCATCGCGCCGCGGCCGCGGACCTCGCCGATCACGTCGAACTTCTCCTGCATGGCGCGCAGACGGCCGAGCATGACCTCGCCGATCTGCCGGGCCTTGCCGTTCAGGTCCTCGGACTTCATGGTCTCGATCGAGCCGAGCGCGGCGGCGCAGGCCACCGGGTTGCCGCCGTAGGTGCCGCCCAGGCCGCCGGCGTGCGCGGCGTCCATGATCTCGGCGCGGCCCGTCACGGCGGCCAGCGGCAGGCCGCCGGCGATGCCCTTGGCGGTGGTGATCAGGTCCGGGACGATGCCCTCGTCGTCGCAGGCGAACCACTGGCCGGTGCGGCAGAAGCCGGTCTGGATCTCGTCGGCGACGAAGACGATGCCGTTCGCCTTGGCGTACTCGACGATGGCCGGCAGGAAGCCCTTGGCCGGCTCGATGAAGCCGCCCTCGCCCTGGATCGGCTCGATCACGATCGCGGCGACGTTCTCGGCGCCGATCTGCTTGTTGATCAGGTCGATCGCCTGGGCGGCGGCCTCGGGGGCGCAGTTCTCGGCGCCGGTCAGCCAGCGGTAGGGGTAGGCGACCGGGACGCGGTAGACCTCGGGGGCGAACGGGCCGAAGCCCTGCTTGTACGGCATGTTCTTCGCCGTCATGCCCATGGTGAGGTTGGTGCGGCCGTGGTAGCCGTGGTCGAAGACCACGACGGCGGTGCGCTTGGTGTAGGCGCGGGCGATCTTGACCGCGTTCTCGACGGCCTCGGCGCCGGAGTTGAACAGCGCGGTGCGCTTCTCGTGGTCGCCCGGGGTCAGCTCGTTGAGCTGCTCGGCCACGGCCACGTAGCCCTCGTACGGGGTCACCATGAAGCAGGTGTGGGTGAAGGCCTCCAGCTGCGCGGTGGCCTTGGCGACCACGGCGGCCGCGCTGTTGCCGACGTTGGTCACGGCGATGCCGGAGCCGAAGTCGATCAGCGAGTTGCCGTCCACGTCCTCCAGCACGCCGCCGCCGGCGCGCGAGACGTACACCGGCAGGGTGGTGCCGACGCCGGCCGCCACCGCGCCCAGCTTGCGGGCCTGCAGCTCCTGCGACTTCGGGCCCGGGATCGCGGTGACCAGGCGACGCTCCTGCGGAAGCGGCGTTGCAGTGCTCATCGTGTGTTCTCCATGTCTAGGGGCCCGGAATTACGAGGCGCGGTCCTCGCAGGCTACGGCCGGGTACGGCCGCCGGGCATGCGCCACTCGGTAGCAGTGGGCCACCCGAATTGTCCGGGGCGGCCAGCGCACGAGATCAGTTACGCGGCGCCTCCGCTCCACTACATTGGTGCCGACCTTCCAACGGGGGAGCGCGGGCAGAGGGAGCGGGGCCGCCACATGGGACTGGACGGGACCTACGGGCAGCGGGCGGCCGAGCAGGCCCAGGTCGCGGTGCCGCCGCAGCGCGGCGTCGCCCCCTTCGACCTGACCGCCTGGGTGAACGCGCCCAGACCCGAACTCGCCCCCGGCGTCTGGCGGCTGAACCACCGTCAGCGTACCGAGGCCGACCGCGAGGCGGCCGCCGTCCCGGCCGGCCCGCTGCTCTGGCGGGCGGCGCTGAACGCGCTGGTCGCCTGGTTCGCCTACCTCTACGGGGTCGAGCTGGTCTTCTGGGTGGCCGGTCTGCTCGACCTGCTGGACGGCCTCGGCCAGGCCACCTCGGTGATCGCCCTGCTGGTGGTCAACGGCCTGGTGCTCACCGTGGTGATCCGCGTGTTCGGCCGGATGGGCCGCTGGCCCGAGGTCTGGCGCCGCTGGGTCGCCCCGCTGCTGGCCCGCACCGTCACCCAGGAGCAGCCGTCCGAGGACGCCGAGCCCGCCGGCCCCACCGACCCGTGGGCCGCACTCCGCCAGGGCGGCGCCGCCGAGGCGGCCCGGCTGCTGGACGGACGGCCGGTCGGCGACGTGGACTACGTCCGGATCCAGCGCGCCTGGGAGACGGTCCGGCAGGACCCGGCGCTGCTGCCCGCCTTCACCGAGCAGGTCGCGGCCCGCGGCCCCGCCGCCTGCGCGCACCCCTCCGAGGCCCGCGACCTGACCGGCCGCGGCCCCGGCCACGACCTGCTGACCCGTCAGGTCCGGCTCGGCGCGGCCCAGGACGTGGTGAAGAACCCGCAGACCCACCGGGCCACCGGCTTCGCCCTCGACCCCGCCCTGCTCGGCACCTCGCTGCTCGCGGTCGGCCCGGCCGGCACCGGCAAGACCGCCGGGCTGGCCCGTCCGCTGGCCGAGGCGCTCTGCCTCCAGGCGCTGGCCGGCACCGCCTGCGCGGTGGTGCTCGGCTCGGCGGAGGCCGATCTCGGCCCGGACGACTGGTACGACGTGGTGATCGCCCCGGGAGACCCGTCCTCCCCGTACGGGCTCGACCTGTTCGGCGCCGCCGTCGAGGTGGAGCAGGCGGCGGCCCGGCTGGCCGACGCTCTGCTGCCGGACGAGCTGGCGCCGCGCGGCGAGGCGGCCCGGGCCGCGCTCCAGCAGACCGTCGGCCCGTTCCACGCGGCCTACGGCCGCTACCCGGGGGTGCGGGAGCTGCGCGCGCTGCTCGGGGGCGCGGCCGCGGCCTGGCAGACGCTCCGTCAGACCCTCGACGACAACGGCCTGCTGGCCGCGCACGAGGCCGACCTCCAGCACCGGGAGCGCCAGCACGGCCGGGCCGACGACCCGGGCACCCTGCTGGCCGACCGGCTGGCCCTGCTGGACCGCCCGGCCTTCGCCGGGCACTTCCCCGGCGACGGCCCGGGCCGCCCGGCCTTCGCCATGCGGGCGCTGGACCACCCGCTGCGGGTGCGGGTGAAGCTGCCCGAGCGCGGCCACCCGGAGGCGGCCCGGATGCTGTCGCGGCTGCTCGCCGGCCAGTTCGTCCAGGCGGCCGCGGCCCGCACCGAGCGGGCGCTGTTCGCCGGCCTGGTGGTGGACGACGCCTCGGCGGCCGTGGACGCGCAGGTGATCCGCGGCCTGCAGGGCATGCGCGGGGCCAACGCGGGCGCGGTGCTGCTGCTGCGCACCCTGGTGGACCTGCCGGAGGCGCTGCGCACCGCGCTGTTCGGCGCGGTCGGCTGCCGGATGGCCTTCCCCGGCATCGCGCCCTGGGACGGCAAGCTGTTCTCCGAGGCCTGGGGCACCCACCTGGTCCGCGAGACCGCCGTCACCCACACCCCCGACACCTCCGGCGGGATGTTCCGCAAGGCCGGCCGGGGCCTGCGCAAGGCGCTGTCGGGCACCGCCGCGCAGACCGAGAGCGTCACGGTCCGGGACGTGGAGCGGCACCGCTGGTCACCCTCGGACCTGGCGCACGCGCTGCCGAGCGGGCACGCGGTGATCTCGCTGGCCTCGGTGACGGGTGATCAGGTCCCGCCGCTGCTGGTCGACCTGAGGGGTTAGTACCGGAGGAGGTGCGCGGCGGCGGACTACGGTCCGGAGGATTCGGTCCGTCCGCTTGTCCGGAGCGTCCATAATGGGGGGAGAAGCCCTCATCGCCAGGCCGCAACGGCGCGTCCCCGGCGGCAAACACTCCGAAGGTGCCATGCCCCCCACACTCGCCTCCGTCGTCCGCAACAGCTCGCTCCACCTGACGGTCCTCGCCGGCGCGGACCACCTGGAGCGGCCGGTCCGCTGGGTGCACACCAGCGAGCTGGACGACCCCACTCCGTTCCTGGAGGGCGGGGAGCTCCTCCTCACCACCGGGATCAAGCTGGGCAAGGCGGCCGCCAAGCTCCAGGCGTACGTGCACCGGCTGGCCGACGCGGGGGTGGTCGGGCTCGGCCTCGGCGTCGGGCTCTCGCACACCGAGGTGCCGCAGGCCCTGGTGGACGCCGCCGCCCAGCGCGGCCTGCCGCTGCTGCGGGTGCCGGAGGCCACGCCCTTCATCGCGATCAGCAAGGCCGTCTCGGCCGCCCTGGCCGCCGAGCAGTACGAGGCCGTCACCACCAGCTTCGAGGCCCAGGAGGAGCTGACCCGGGCCGCCCTCGGCAAGGACGGCACCACCGCGGTGGTCCGCCGCCTGGCCGCCCGCCTCGGCGGCTGGGCCGCGCTCTACGACGGCTCCGGCGCGCTCTCCGCCGTCGCCCCCGACTGGGCCGCCCGCCGGGCCGGCCGCCTCGCCGCCGAGGTGGACCGGCTGCGCCGCCGTCCGGCCCCCTCCAGCGCCGCGCTGCAGGGCCGCGCCCCCGGCATCGACACCGCCGACGAGGACTACGTGGTGGTCCAGTCGCTCGGCGCCGACCGCCGCGCCCGCGGCTTCCTCGCCGTCGGCACCGAGGACCGGATCACCCCCACCGAGCGCTACGTGCTGAACGCGGCCGTCGCCCTGCTCACCCTCACCCTGGAGCGCTCCCGCGAGCTGCGCCAGGCCGAGGAGCGGATGGGCGCCGCCCTGCTCGGCATGGTGCTGGCCGGCGAGGCGGCGACGGCCCGTCAGGTCGCGGCCGGGCTGTTCGGCGGCCTGCCCGAGGGCACCGTCCGGGTGCTGGTCGGGGGCCTCGGCCCGAACGGCGACCCGGAGGCGCTGAACGAGCTCGGCGACCGGGCCGAGCAGGCCGGCAGCCGGGTCGGCGAGCGGCTGCTGGTCTCCCGCGAGGACGGACCGCACGGCCCCCGGCTCACCGTGCTGGCCCCCGACGGCGGCTCGGCCCACCGCGCCTGCCTGGGCGCGGCCGAGGAGCACGAGGGGATCGCCCTCGGCGTCTCCGCCCCGTGCACCGTGGAGGAGGCGGGCACCGCCTTCGCGCAGGCCGAGCGGGCCCTCGCGGTGGCACTGCGCGGCGGGCGCCGCTCGGTGGACCACGAGGAGGTCGGCGCCGGTTCGCTGCTGCCGCTGCTCGGCGAGGAGGCGGTCACCGCCTTCGCCGAGGGGCTGCTCAGACCGCTGCGCGAGCACGACCGCACCGCCCGCGGCGACCTGGTCGCCTCGCTGCGCGCCTGGCTCTCCCGGCACGGTCAGTGGGACGCGGCCGCCGCCGACCTCGGCGTCCACCGGCACACCCTGCGCTACCGGATGAAGCGGGTCGAGGAGCTGCTCGGCCGTTCGCTGGACGACACCGACGTCCGGATGGAGCTCTGGCTGGCGCTGCGCGCGGGCGAGGACTGAGCCTGCTCCGGTGCGCGACGTTCGGTTGCGGCCGCCCAGGGGCGCGGGGCTCTGCTGATACGCGGCTCCGCCGTGCGGGCGCGCTTCGGACGGCGGACCACCGGCAACTGGATCGCCGTCAGCCGGTCGCACGTGCTGCGGTTCCCCCGCGCGCAGTTCCTCGCGCCCCTGGTGGCACAGCCACGTGCGCCCCGAGATCGCCGATCGTCGTCGGGCCACGTGCCGATCCGGAGTAGCGGTGTGCCGCAGTCCGCCGCCGTGTCCAATCCTGCTCGCGCGGGTGCGCCCCTACCGTGGATCCGGTAGAGCACCACACGACGACAGAAGGGGCCGGTACGACCGTGACCACCACCCATGAGTTCTGGCTGGCCGGCCGCAAGGCGTCGGGCGACGCCGAGTTCGAGGTCCGCCACTCGTACGACGGCAGCCTGGTCGGCAAGGTCAGCATCCCGACCGACGCCCAGGTCGAGGAGGCGCTGGACGCCGCCGTCGCGGTAGCCCCGGCCCTGGCCGCCACCCCCGCGCACGTGCGCGCCACCGCGCTGGACCACGTGGCCCGCCGGCTGACCGAGCGGACCGAGGAGATCGCCCGCCTGATCACCGCCGAGAACGGCAAGCCGATCAAGTGGGCCCGCGGCGAGGTCGGCCGCGCCGCCTCGGTGTTCCGCTGGGCCGCCGAGGAGGCCCGCCGGACCAACGGCGAGACCATGCGCCTGGACACCGACCCGGGCGGCGTGGGCCGCTTCGCGGTGGTGCGCCGCTTCCCGCGCGGCGTGGTGCTGGGCATCGCCCCGTTCAACTTCCCGCTCAACCTGGTCGCCCACAAGATCGCCCCGGCGATCGCGGTCGGCGCTCCGATCATCCTCAAGCCGGCCCCCGCCACCCCGCTCTCCGCGCTGGTGCTCGGCGAGATCCTGGCCGAGACCGAGCTGCCGGCCGGCTCCTGGTCGGTGCTGACGGTCGAGAACGAGAAGATGCCGGCCCTGGTGCAGGACAAGCGCCTGCCGGTGATCTCCTTCACCGGTTCGGACAAGGTCGGCTACCAGATCATGGACTCGGTGCCGCGCAAGCACGTCACCCTGGAGCTCGGCGGCAACGCCGCCGCCGTGGTGCTCGCCGACTGGTCGTCCGAGGCCGACCTGGAGTGGGCCGCCACCCGGATCGCGATGTTCTCCAACTACCAGGGCGGCCAGTCCTGCATCTCGGTGCAGCGCGTGATCGCCGACGCCTCGGTCTACGACGCGCTGGTGGAGAAGGTCGTCGCCAAGGTCGGCGCCCAGGTCACCGGCAACCCCTCCGACGACTCGGTGGACGTCGGCCCGCTGGTGGACGAGAACGCCGCCAAGCGCGTCGAGGCCTGGGTCGAGGACGCCGTCACCAAGGGCGCCAAGGTGCTGGCCGGCGGTACCCGCGAGGGTGCCACCTACGCCCCCACCGTGCTGGCCGAGCTGCCCGCGGACGCCATCCTGGCCAAGGCCGAGGTCTTCGGCCCGGTGCTCTCGCTGCACAAGGTCGACTCCACCGACGAGGCCTTCGCGCTGGTCAACGACTCGCCGTTCGGTCTGCAGACCGGCGTCTTCACCCACGACCTGCAGGCCGCCTTCAAGGCCCACCAGGTGCTCGAGGTCGGCGGCGTGATCATCGGCGACGCCCCGTCCTACCGCGCCGACCAGATGCCGTACGGCGGCGTCAAGGACTCCGGCGTCGGCCGCGAGGGCGTCAAGTACGCGATGGGCGACTTCACCTACGAGAAGGTCATGGTCCTCACCGGCCTCGACCTCTGAGCCACCCCCTGAAGCACCTTCTGATGCCCCGTCACCGACCGCTGGTGACGGGGCATCGGCCCGTCTTGACACCTCCCCGGGGCGGGCGTAGTCCGGAAGGACAGGAAGGGAGGTCGTCATGCTGGGTGACCTCATCGGACAGGAATCGGGGACGATCACCGGCCGTCGCGTGGTCGGTGGCGAGCACGGCCTGGCCCCGACGGTGGAGACCTCGTTCGCGGCCGGCGGCACGCTGCTCGGCGTCGAGGTGCAGGACATGGGGACCTACCAGGCGCGGATGCGCGCCGACGGGACCCTGGAGGGTGAGGGCCACGGCGTGCTGATGGGCCCGGGCGGCGCGAACGCGACCTGGCACGGCTGGGGCGTCGGCAGCTTCACGGAGAACGGCAACAGCTGGCGCGGCGCGCTGATCTACACCAGCGGCTCGCCCGAGTTCGCCGCACTGCGCGGCAAGGTCGGCGTCTTCGAGTGGGAGGTGGCGGCGGACGGCACGGCCGAGGGGAAGCTCTGGGCCTGGCAGTGAGCGCCCCGTCCGACAGGACACAATGGGGCGCATGACTTCGCTCGCCCACCCGCAGCTGCGCTTCTCACCCGTCGTCAGGGACCCGGAGGGGCCCCGGGAACTGGTGATCCTCGGATCGACCGGCTCGATCGGCACCCAGGCCATCGACGTGGTGCTGCGCAACCCCGGCCGGTTCAAGGTGGTCGCCCTCTCGGCGGCCGGCGGCCGGGTCGCCCTGCTCGCCGAGCAGGCGATGGAGCTGGGCGTGCACACCGTGGCGGTGGCCGACGAGGCCGTCGTCCCGGCGCTGCGCGAGGCGCTCGCCGCCCGGGCTGCCGGGCGGCCGCTGCCCGAGGTGCTGGCGGGCCCGGACGCGGCCACCGAGCTGGCCGCGATGGAGTGCCACTCGGTGCTCAACGGCATCACCGGCTCGATCGGCCTGCGGCCCACCCTGGCCGCCCTGCGGGCCGGCCGGGTGCTGGTGCTGGCCAACAAGGAGTCGCTGATCGTCGGCGGCCCGCTGGTCAAGGCGGTCGCGAAGCCGGGCCAGATCGTGCCGGTGGACTCCGAGCACGCCGCGCTCTTCCAGGCGCTGGCCGGCGGTACCCGCTCCGAGGTGCGCCGTCTGGTGGTCACCGCCAGCGGCGGCCCGTTCCGCAACCGCACCCGGGACGAGCTGGCCGGGGTGACGCCGGACCAGGCACTGGCCCACCCGACCTGGGCGATGGGCCCGGTGGTCACCATCAACTCCGCCACCCTGGTCAACAAGGGCCTGGAGGTGATCGAGGCGCACCTGCTCTACGACGTCCCGTTCGACCGGATCGACGTGGTGGTGCACCCCCAGTCGGTCGTCCACTCGATGGTCGAGTTCACCGACGGCTCCACCCTGGCCCAGGCCAGCCCGCCGGACATGCGGATGCCCATCGCGCTCGGCCTCGGCTGGCCCGACCGGGTGCCGGACGCCGCCCCCGGCTGCGACTGGACCAAGGCCGCCACCTGGGAGTTCTTCCCGCTCGACACCGACGCCTTCCCGGCCGTCGACCTGGCCCGCGAGGTGGGTACGCTCGGCGGGACCGCCCCGGCGGTCTTCAACGCCGCCAACGAGGAGTGCGTGGACGCTTTCCTCAAGGGGCGGCTCCCCTTCACCGGAATCGTGGACACTGTGGCGAAGGTGGTGTCCGAACACACGGTGGGAACTTCGCTCACGGTGGAGGACGTACTCCACGCGGAGACCTGGGCACGTGCCCGGGCCCGCGAGCTGGCAGCCGGCTAGCGAGCAGACCTAGGGAGCGGCATGACGGAGGCTCAGCGGTGACATTGGTGTGGTGGGGCCTGGGCATCCTGGTCTTCTTCGGCGGCCTGCTGTTCTCGATCGCCTGGCACGAGCTGGGCCACCTGTCCACCGCCAAGCTCTTCGGCATCCGGGTGCCGCAGTACATGGTCGGCTTCGGCCGCACCGTCTGGTCCCGGAAGAAGGGCGAGACCGAGTACGGCCTCAAGGCGATCCCGCTCGGCGGGTACATCCGGATGATCGGGATGTTCCCGCCGGGCGAGGACGGCCGGATCACCCAGCGCTCCAGCTCGCCCTGGCGGACGATGATCGAGGACGCCCGGGAGGCCTCCTACGAGGAGATCAAGCCCGGCGACGAGGACCGGATGTTCTACACCCGGAAGCCGTGGAAGCGCGTCATCGTGATGTTCGCCGGGCCGTTCATGAACCTGGTCCTGGCCTTCGCGCTCTACCTCGCCGTGCTGATGGGCGTCGGTCAGCTGAACGCCGTGCCCACCGTCTCCTACGTCAACAAGTGCGTGGTGGCGGTCGGCCAGCCGACCGACAAGTGCCCCGACGGCGCGCCCGACAGCCCGGCCCTGCAGGCCAAGCTGCAGGAGGGCGACACCTTCCTCTCCTTCGGCGGCGTCCCGGTCACCGACTACAAGCAGCTCCAGGGCGAGATCCGCAAGGCCGCCGGGAAGCAGGTGTCGATCGTGGTCGAGCGGGGCGGCCGGCAGGTCACCCTGACGGCCAGGCCGGAGAAGAACGTCGTCCAGAAGATCGACGAGGACGGGTACCCGGTCAAGGGCGAGACCGTCGAGGCGGGCTTCCTGGGCTTCGCCCCGCGCCAGGTCATGCAGACCCTGACCTTCGGCGAGAGCGTCGACCAGATGGGCACCATGGCTCAGAACGGCATCTCCTCGCTGATCGCGCTGCCCGGCAAGATCCCCGGCCTGTGGCACGCCATCGTCAGCGACGACCCGCGCCCGGCCGACTCCCCGATGGGCATGGTCGGCGCGGCCCGGATCGGCGGCGAGATGTTCGAGATGGACATCCCCTCCTCCAGCAAGGCGGTCGGCATGGTCCAGCTGCTGGCCGGGATCAACCTCTCGCTCTTCCTCTTCAACATGCTCCCGCTGCTCCCGCTGGACGGCGGCCACATCGCGGGCGCCCTGTGGGAGTCGGTCCGCCGCCGCTGGGCCAAGCTGTTCCGCCGCCCCGACCCGGGCCCGTTCGACGTGGCCAAGCTGATGCCCGCCGCGTACGTGGTGGCCGGTGTGTTCATCTGCTTCACCGCGTTGGTGATGGTGGCCGACCTTGTCAACCCCATCCGCCTGAACTGACCCGGTTCCGTCGGGTACGTGCGTTGGCCACCTCGCCCGTGCCGTACCGTTGGACGCCGGGCGCCTCCTGACTACCGGGGCGCCCGGCCCGGCCGGAGCCGATGGCCGGACCACCACCGCACCCCTGGGGAACCTGCGCACATGTCCGCGATCTCGCTCGGAATTCCGTCCCTGCCGCTCAAGCCGCTGGCGACCCGTCGCGTCTCCCGGCAGATCATGGTCGGCAACGTCCCGGTCGGCGGCGACGCCCCGGTCTCGGTCCAGTCGATGACCACCACCGTCACCGCCGACATCAACGCCACGCTGCAGCAGATCGCCCAGCTGACCGCCTCCGGCTGCCAGATCGTGCGGGTGGCCGTCCCGACCCAGGACGACGCCGACGCGCTGGCCGTCATCGCCAAGAAGTCGCAGATCCCGGTGATCGCGGACATCCACTTCCAGCCCAAGTACGTCTTCGCCGCGATCGACGCCGGCTGCGCCGCGGTCCGGGTCAACCCGGGCAACATCAAGCAGTTCGACGACAAGGTCGGCGAGATCGCCAAGGCGGCCAAGGACGCCGGCACGCCGATCCGGATCGGCGTCAACGCCGGCTCGCTCGACAAGCGCCTGCTGGAGAAGTACGGCCGGGCCACCCCCGAGGCGCTGGTGGAGTCCGCGCTCTGGGAGTGCTCGCTGTTCGAGGAGCACGACTTCCGCGACATCAAGATCTCGGTCAAGCACAACGACCCGGTCGTGATGATCAACGCCTACCGCCAGCTGGCCGCCGCCTGCGACTACCCGCTGCACCTCGGCGTCACCGAGGCCGGCCCGGCGTTCCAGGGCACCATCAAGTCGGCGGTCGCCTTCGGCGCGCTGCTGGCCGAGGGGATCGGCGACACGATCCGGGTCTCGCTGTCCGCGCCGCCGGCCGAGGAGATCAAGGTCGGCATCCAGATCCTGGAGTCGCTGAACCTCCGTCAGCGCGGCCTGGAGATCGTCTCCTGCCCGTCCTGCGGCCGTGCCCAGGTCGACGTCTACAAGCTCGCCGAGGAGGTCACCGCCGGCCTCGAGGGCATGGAGGTGCCGCTGCGCGTCGCCGTCATGGGCTGCGTCGTGAACGGCCCGGGCGAGGCCCGCGAGGCCGACCTCGGCGTCGCCTCCGGCAACGGCAAGGGCCAGATCTTCGTCAAGGGCGAGGTCATCAAGACCGTCCCCGAGTCGAAGATCGTCGAGACCCTGATCGAGGAGGCCCTCAAGCTGGCCGAGCAGATGCAGGCCGACGGCGTGGAGTCCGGCGCGCCGGTCGTGACCGCCGCCGAGTAGTGCATTCCGGGAGGTGCGGGCGCTCGCTCGCTCGCACCTCCTCTCCGGCGGGGCGGGCGGAGTAGGGTGCGACAAGCGTTCCTAGTGGTGAGGTGCCCGTGCTCGATCGAGGTGTGATGCTCCCCGGCCCGTTCCAGGTGGCCCGGGCCCTGGCGACCACCCGGGTGCTCGACCCCCAGGACCTCGACGAGGCGCTGGAGATCCTGCACCGGGACCCGGTCGCCAACGCCTTCGTCGCCACCCGGGTGGAGGCCGTCGGGCTCGACCCCTGGCGGCTCGGCGGCGAGATGTGGGGCTGGTACGACGCGGACGGCCGGCTGGAGTCCCTCTGCTACGCCGGGGCCAACCTGGTGCTGGTCGACGCCGGCCCCGAGGCCGTCCGCGCCTTCGCCGAGCGGGCCCGCCGCCAGGGCCGCCGCTGCTCCTCCATCGTCGGCCCCGCCGGGCCCACCGCGGCCCTCTGGGCCTGCCTGGAGCGCAGCTGGGGCCCCGCCCGCGAAGTCCGCGCCCACCAGCCGCTGATGGCCACCCAGAGCCCCGCCCCGGCCTCGATCACCCCCGACCCGCTGGTCCGCCGGGTCCGCAAGAACGAGGTCGACGCCCTGATGCCGGCCTGCGTCGCGATGTTCACCGAGGAGGTCGGCATCTCCCCGCTGGCCGGCGACGGCGGCCTGCTCTACCAGGCCCGGGTCGCCGAACTGGTCGGCGGCGGCCGCTCCTTCGCCCGCTTCGACGAGGACGGCTCGGTGGTCTTCAAGGCCGAGATCGGCGCCGTCACCGCCGGCGCCTGCCAGATCCAGGGCGTCTGGGTCGCCCCCGCCCACCGCGGCCGGGGCCTCTCCGTCACCGGCATGGCCGCCGTCCTCGACATCGCCCTGCGCGAGGTCGCCCCGACCGTCTCGCTGTACGTCAACGACTACAACCTCCGCGCCCGCGCCAGCTACGCCCGGGTCGGCTTCCGCGAGATCGGCGCCTTCATGAGCGTGCTGTTCTGACGCCCGTTCAGCCCGCCGTCCGGCCGGAGCCGAGCTCCGCCGCCACCCGGGGCGGGGAGGACCGCGGTCACCACGGCGAGGAACGCCAGGAACCCGTTGGACGGGTTGCGGTACATCGTCATGGTGGTCCGGCAGCCTTTCGTGATCTTCCCCGGCGTAGGGAGACGTACGTCGGGGAGGCGGGGAGAGTAACGTCCGGGGGCATGGAGCAGCTGACCGAGGTGACGATCGAGGCCGTGGAGTTGGCGGCGTGGGCGGCGGAGGCACTGGAGGTGCAGGCGGTCGCCTTCGGGCTGACGGCCGACGAGGTGGCGGTGCGGCTCCAGATCGTGCGGCGGCACGCGCTGCAGCCGGGGGTGCTGGCCTTCGGGGCGTTCAGTGGGCAGCGGTTGGTGGGCTTCGGGTACGGGATGCCGAACCGGCGCGAGCACTGGTGGAGCACGGTGATCGAACCGCACCTGGAGCACAACGGGTACGGCGACTGGCTGGACGGGACCTTCGCGGTGACCGAGCTGCACGTGCTGCCCGGCTTCCAGGGGCAGGGGGTGGGGACGCGGCTGATCCGGACCCTGACGGAGTGTTCGGGGGCGGACCGCAGCATCCTGTCGGCGATCGACGCCGAGACGCCCGCCCGCCGGCTCTACCGCTCGCTCGGCTACCAGGACCTGGCGCGGATGGTGGTGTTCCCGAACACGGTCCGCCCGTACGCGGTGATGGGGGCTCGACTGCCGCTGCTTCAGAGCCAGTCGGCGAACTCCAGGTAGAGCTCGGCGGTGTCGGTGGCGCCCGCCTCCAGGTGGCGCAGACCGGCCTCGACGGTCCGGAAGAGGGTCCAGCCGCGCAGCCGGTCGTGGTCCACCTCGACGGCGTCGGCGAGCTGGTGGAGGCGGCGGCGGACGGCGCCGCGCTGGCCGGGGGAACCGGCCAGGGTGTCCATCCGGTCCTGGGCCAACCGGGCCAGGTCCCAGGCGCGTTCGCCGACCAGGGGGCGGGGGGAGACGGCCAGCCAGGGGGAGCGGTCGGCGGCCAGCACCTTGCCGTGGTGGAAGTCGCCGTGCAGCAGGTACGACTCCGCGCCGGAGCCGAGGAGGCCGGTGGCCAGCTCCACCGCCTCGTCGGCCAACGGCGCTGCCTCCGGGGCGAGTTCGCGGCGGCGTCGGACGCCGTCCGCCAGCTCGGCGACCCGCTCGGCCAGCGGGGTGAGGGCGTGGCCGTCCGGCGGTGCGGTCCAGAGCCGCTGGAGCAGTCCGGCCGCCTCCAGCATGGCCTTGGCCTCGGCCAGCGAACGCAGCGGGATGTCCCCGTGCAGGCGCTCCAACAGCAGTGCGCCGTCGGCCGGTTCGGCGGCCAGCGCCAGGACGGCGCCGCGTCCGGCCCAGTGGGCGAGCGCTTCGTGCTCCCGGGCGTTCTCGGGGGTGACCAGGGAGGTCTTCAGGACGGCCGGGGAGCCGTCCTCCCGCCGTACGGTGCAGACCAGCGAGAGCCGGCCGCCGGGCTCCACCACCCGCTCGGGGGTGAGCTCCCAGCGCTCCAGCCCGGTGCGGACCAGTCCGGGCAGGGCGGACAGCCAGGCCGCTCCCTCGGCGCCGTACCGGGACCGGACGGCCTCCGCGAGCCGCGCCGGGACGGTGATCTGCTGCCCTGCTGCTGCCGACATGCTGGCCTCTCGGTTGGCACCACCCGGCCGGGCCGGTGCGGCGGTTCACCCGCTCATTGTCGGCCATGGCGGTGAAACCGCTGGTCAGGGGACCGGCGTGGCGTGCCGACGGTCCGTCAGGAAGCGCTGCCGGCCGGTCGGTTGAGGAAGGCTCAGGAGGTGGAGGGCGACGGCGAGGCGGGGCCGCCGGTGGCCGGGAGGCCGGGGAACGCGGTGAGGTCGCCGCCCCAGCGGCGGGCGTTCAGGGCGGCCTCGCGCAGCGCGGTGGCGGCGCTCTGCCGCAGCTCGCCGGTGGAGGCGGAGACCAGGCCCGCGTACACGCCGGCGAGCTGCACCTCGATGTGGGCGGCCAGCTGGCGGGCGGTCTCCGGGCTGTTCACGGTGAAGGGCAGCTGGTACCCGGCCGCGGCGGCGGTCGGGGTGGCCGACCCGGCGGCCAGCCGGCGCTGCCAGGTGTCCCGCTGCGCCTGGTGCGCGGCGAACACCGAGTGCGCCTCGGCCCGGCCCGGCCCCGGGATGCGGGCACCGACCACGCCGTAGCCGTAGACGGCGGCGTGCTCGGCGGCGAGCGCGGTCTGCAGGGCGGTGGCCGTGGCGGCGGGCAGCGGCACCGGCTTGGGGGAGGCGGTCCCGGAGCCGGCCCCGGAGGGCGAGGCGGAGGGGGAACCCGAGGCGGACGCCGACCCGCTCGCCGACCCGGAGGCGGACGCGGCGGCCGAGCCGTCCCCGGGTGCCGCGACCGGAGTGCGGTCGCCCAGCACGGCGGCGTGCACCGCCCCCGAGGCGGCGACCACCGCCAGCAGCTTGGCCAGCTCCGGCGAGGCGCCCGCGAGCTGCGCCAGCCGGGCCTGGGCGGTGGTCCGCTCGGCGGCCGCCAGCTGCGCGACCGAGCCCACCGCGCCGTCGCCGCCGGAGGCCGCGGGGGAGGCCGGGACGGCCTGGGCGGTCGGGGCGGCGGACCCGCCGCCGGACAGCCCGGCCGCCAGCACGGCGCGGTGCTCGGCCACCTCGGCCCGCAGCGCCTTCACCTGCTCGGCCTGGGCCCCGGCCGAGGCGGCCACCGCGTCGTACCCGGCGAGCAGCCGGTCGGTGTCGGCCACCGCCTTGGCCCGCACCGGCCGGTCGGCGTCCTCCCGTTGGCGCTGCTCGGCCGCCGGCCCGTCCTCGTCGGTGCAGCCGCAGACCAGCAGCGAGGCGCCGGTCAGCGCGCCGAGCGCGAGCAGGCTGCGCCGGGTGAGGGACGGCATCGGTGGGGCTCCCGGGTGAAGTCGTGGGAGGGCATGGGCGGCCCCCCGGTGGCCCGTGCATCATGACAGACGGCCTGCGGCACCGTTGTGACCTTGCTCGCAGCGCGCCCGGCGCACGGGGCCCGCGCGCCGGACGGAGTCGGTGGAACGGCCCGCGACCGGATAGGCTTGCCGCTGCGCTGAGAAGCGAGCCCTACCGACAACAGCAGACGCGGCCGAGGAGTCACCCGGATGAGCACCACCCCCACTGACCGGCTGCGCGCGTTGTTGGAGCCGCTGGCGGCCGAGGCCGGTCTCGACCTCGAGGACGTCACCGTCACCCAGGCGGGCAACCGCCGCCAGGTGCAGATCGACGTGGACGCCGACGGCGGGGTCGACCTGGACGCGATCGCGGACTTCAGCCGGGTGGTCAGCGAGAAGCTGGACGCCGCCGAGGACGTGATGGGCTCCGCCCCGTACGTGCTGGAGGTCGGCTCCCCGGGGGCCGAGCGCCCGCTGCGCGAGCCCCGCCACTGGCACCGGGCCACCGGCCGCCTCGCCAAGATCCACCTGGTGGACGGCGGCGAGATCACCGCCCGGGTGCTGGAGAGCGACGAGGACGGCGCGCTGGTCGAGGTGCAGCCGGTGAAGGGCCGCGGCAAGCCCAAGGAGCGCCGCCTGGAGTTCTCCGAGGTGGCCCGGGCCCGGGTCCAGGTCGAGTTCAACCGCAAGGAAGACGAGGGGCTGCTCGACGAGTCCGCGCCCGTCGAGGACGACACCGACGAAGACGCCGACGACGAGTGAGCACCACCCCGAACATGACCGTGAAGAGAGAAGAGGAGGCGTAGCCGTGGACATCGACATGAGCGCCCTGCGTGGGCTGGTTACCGAGAAGAACATCCCGTTCGACCTGTTGGTCGAGTCGATCGAGTCGGCCCTCCTCATCGCGTACCACCGCACCGAGGGCTCCCGCCGCCGCGCGCGGGTGGAGCTGAACCGCAAGACCGGGCACGTCACCGTCTGGGCCCTGGAGGACGCCTCCGAGCTGGACGAGGGCGTCGAGCCCAAGGAGTTCGACGACACCCCGAGCGGCTTCGGCCGGATCGCCGCCTCCACCGCCAAGCAGGTGATCCTGCAGCGCCTGCGCGACGCCGCCGACGAGAAGACCTTCGGCGAGTACGCGGGCAAGGAGGGCGACATCGTCACCGGTGTCGTCCAGCAGGGCAACGACCCCAAGAACATCCTGGTCGACATCGGCAAGCTGGAGGCCATCCTCCCGCCGCAGGAGCAGGTCCCGGGCGAGGTCTACGCCCACGGCACCCGCCTGAAGTGCTACGTGGTGGCCGTCCGCCGCGGTGTCCGCGGCCCGTCCGTGACGCTGTCCCGGACCCACCCCAGCCTGGTGAAGAAGCTGTTCGCGCTGGAGGTCCCGGAGATCGCCGACGGCACCGTCGAGATCGCCGCGATCGCCCGCGAGGCCGGCCACCGCACCAAGATCGCCGTCTGGTCCCGCCGGGCCGGCCTGAACGCCAAGGGCGCCTGCATCGGCCCGATGGGCACCCGGGTGCGGAACGTGATGGCCGAGCTGCACGGCGAGAAGATCGACATCGTGGACTGGTCCGAGGACCCGGCCGAGATGGTCGCCGCCGCGCTGTCCCCCGCACGGGTGAGCAGCGTGGAGATCGTTGACTACGGTCAGCGCTCCGCACGGGTGATCGTGCCGGACTACCAGCTCTCGCTGGCGATCGGCAAGGAGGGCCAGAACGCCCGCCTGGCCGCCCGTCTGACCGGCTGGCGGATCGACATCCGGCCGGACACCGAGGCCCCTGCGGAGGACGATCGCCGGGAATCCCGGGCCGAGTAGTCACGTTGTAGACGTCCTACCGCGATCGGCGGGGCGGCGTCATGTCCCTCCGGAGGGGTAGACTTGAGCTTGTCTGGCCGGACGCATGTCCGAGCATGCCCGGAACGCACCTGCGTGGGCTGCCGCAAGCGCGCGGCCAAGCACCAGCTGTTGCGTGTCGTGGCGGTCGAGGGCATCTGCGTCCCCGACCTCCGCGGCGCACTGCCCGGCCGGGGCGCACACCTGCACCCCGACCTGGCCTGCCTCGACCTCGCGGTCCGCCGCCGGGCGTTCCCCCGGGCCTTCCGGCTCCAGGGGACGCTCGACACCGCGGCGCTGCGCGAGCACGTCGAGCAGCGGGCGGGTGACATCCCGCCAGGCTGAGAGAACCACCGCAACAAGCACCGGGAGGGCCGGCAGGCCCGCGCCCGGTGCGCACCACGTCAGGTACCTCGCGAGTTGGAAGTAGGTCGAGATTGCGATGAGCACTCGATGAGTACGCGATGAGTACGCCCATGAAGTAGCGATGGTCCGGCGGACGAATACCCCGGACACGTAGACAGGAGCGAAGTGGCTAAGGTCCGGGTATACGAGCTCGCCAAGGAGCTCGGCATGGAGAGCAAGGCCGTCATGGCCAAGCTCACCGAGCTGGGTGAGTTCGTCCGTTCGGCGTCCTCGACGATCGAGGCGCCGGTCGTGCGCAAGTTGACTGACGCTTTGGGAGTGGCTGCCCCCTCGGGCAGCGGTGCTGCCAAGCCTGGCCCGCGGAAGCCCGCGGCGCCCCAGCCCACCGGCGGTGCCGGTGCGGCCGCACCCAAGCCGGGTGCCCCCACCCCCGGACCGCGGCCCGCCGCGACTCCGGGTCCCCGTCCGACCCCGGCCGCCGCGGCTCCCGCCGCCCCGGCCGCCCCCGCCGCGCCGAAGCCGGCCGGCGCCCCGACGCCGGGCCCGCGCCCGGCGGCCCGCCCCGCTGCCCCGGCCGCTCCGGCCGCCCCGGCGGCGGAGTTCTCCTCCCCGGCTCCCGCCGGTGAGGCCCCGGCCCGTCCGGCCGCCCAGGCCGCTCGTCCGGCGAACCCCGCCAACCCGGCCGCCCGTCCGGGCCCGCGCCCGGCCGGCCCGCGTCCGGGCAACAACCCCTTCACCTCCGGCTCCGCGACCGGCATGGGCCGCCCCGGCGACCGTCGTCCGGCCGCGCCGGGTGGCGACCGTCCGCGTCCGGCCGGTGCGCCGGGTGCCGGTGCGCCGCGTCCCGGTGGCGACCGTCCGCGTCCGGCCGGTGCGCCGGGTGCCGGTGCCCCCCGTCCGGGTGGCGACCGTCCGCGTCCGGGTGGCGCTCCGGGCCAGGGTGCCCCGCGTCCCGGTGGCGACCGTCCGCGTCCGGCCGGTGCGCCGGGTGCCGGTGCCCCCCGTCCGGGTGGCGCTCCGCGTCCCGACGGGATGCCCCGTCCGGCCGGTCCGCGTCCGGGTGCCCCGAGCCCCTCGGGCATGCCCCGTCCGAACCCCGGCATGATGCCGCAGCGTCCGGGCCCGCGTCCGGGCCCGGGTGCCGGTGGCCGTGGCCCCGGTGGTCCCGGTGGCCGTCCGGGTGGTCCGGGTGCCGCCGGTGGCGCCCGTCCGGGCTTCGCCGGTCGTCCGGCCGGTCCGGGCTCGCGTCCGGCCGGTGGCGGCTTCGGCGGCCCGCGTCCGGGTGGTGCCGGTGGCGGCGGCGGCTTCGCCGGCGGCGGTGCCCGTCCGGGTGGCTTCAGCGGCCGTCCGGGTGGTCCGGGTGCCCGTGGTGGCACGCAGGGTGCGTTCGGCCGTGGCCCCGGTGGCCGTCCGGCCCGTGGCCGCAAGTCGAAGCGGGCGAAGCGCCAGGAGTACGAGGCCATGCAGGCCCCGTCGGTCGGCGGCGTGATGCTGCCGCGCGGCAACGGCCAGTCCGTTCGCCTGTCGCGGGGCTCGTCCCTGACGGACTTCGCCGAGAAGATCAACGCCAACCCGGCCGCGCTCGTCTCGGTGATGTTCAACCTCGGTGAGATGGTCACCGCGACCCAGTCGGTCTCCGACGACACGCTCCAGATGCTGGCCGAGGAGATGGGCTTCCAGCTGGAGATCGTCAGCCGGGAGGACGAGGACCGCGAGCTGCTCGAGTCCTTCGACATCGACTTCGGTGCCGACGAGGGCGACGAGGAGATGCTGGCCGCGCGTCCGCCGGTGGTCACCGTCATGGGTCACGTCGACCACGGTAAGACCCGCCTGCTCGACGCCATCCGCAAGTCCAACGTGGTGGCGGGCGAGGCCGGTGGCATCACCCAGCACATCGGTGCGTACCAGGTCGTCACCACGGTGAACGGCGAAGAGCGCCCGATCACCTTCCTCGACACCCCGGGTCACGAGGCGTTCTCCGCCATGCGTGCCCGTGGTGCCAAGTCCACCGACATCGCGATCCTGGTGGTCGCGGCCAACGACGGCGTCATGCCGCAGACGGTCGAGGCGTTGAACCACGCCAAGGCCGCCGGCGTGCCGATCGTGGTCGCGGTCAACAAGATCGACGTCGAGGGCGCGGACCCGACCAAGGTCCGCGGCCAGCTGACCGAGTTCGGTCTGGTGGCCGAGGAGTACGGCGGCGACACCATGTTCGTCGACATCTCCGCCCGCCAGGGCCTGCACATCGACTCCCTGCTGGAGGCCGTGGTCCTGACCGCGGACGCCTCGCTCGACCTCCGGGCCAACCCGGAGCAGGACGCGCAGGGCATCGCGATCGAAGCCCACCTCGACAAGGGCCGCGGCGCCATGGCGACCGTGCTCGTGCAGCGCGGTACCCTCCGCGTCGGTGACTCGATCGTGGTCGGCGACGCCTACGGCCGCGTCCGCGCGATGCTGGACGAGAACGGCAACAGCCTCGCCGAGGCCGGCCCGTCCCGCCCGGTGCTGCTGCTCGGTCTGACCTCGGTGCCCCGCGCCGGCGACAGCTTCATCGTCGTCGACGAGGACCGCACGGCCCGTCAGATCGCCGAGAAGCGCTCGGCCCGCGACCGCAACGCCGCCTTCGCGCAGCGTCGGGTCCGGATCTCGCTCGAGGACCTGGACAAGGCCATCGCAGCGGGCTCCATCGAGCAGCTCAACCTCATCATCAAGGGTGACGTCTCCGGTTCCGTCGAAGCCCTCGAGGACGCCCTCGTCAAGCTCGACGTGGGCGAGGAGGTCGAGCTCCGGGTGCTGCACCGCGGCGTCGGTGCGATCACCGAGTCGGACGTCGACCTGGCCATGGGCTCGGACGCCATCATCATCGGCTTCAACGTGCGCGCCGAAGGCCGCGCCCGTACCGCTGCCGAGAAGGAAGGCGTGGACGTCCGGTACTACTCGGTCATCTACCAGGCCATCGAGGAGATCGAGAACGCCCTCAAGGGTCTTCTCAAGCCGGAGTACGAGGAGGTGCGCCTCGGCTCCGCGGAGATCCGCGAGGTCTTCCGCTCCTCCAAGTTCGGCAACATCGCGGGTGTCATCGTCCGCGAGGGCCTGCTGCGCCGCAACGCCAAGGCCCGCCTCATCCGCGACGGCAAGGTCATCACCGAGAACCTCACCATCGAGGGTCTGCGCCGCTTCAAGGACGACGCCACCGAGGTCCGCGAGGGCTTCGAGGCCGGTGTCACGCTCGGTTCGTTCAACGACATCAAGGTCGAGGACGTCATCGAGACGTACGAGATGCGCGAGAAGCCCCGCGCGTAACGCGGTGTGAGCCGGGGCCGGTCGACGGGTGCAAATCCCGTCGACCGGCCCCGGCCTCACTGTTAGCCTCCAGGTACGCCCGTTCGGGCAACTCCTTCGAGGCCCCCAGGCCGGCTCTGGCCTGTCATACATGTTCGTAGGAACACTCACCTTCGACCTTCTCCTCGGCGACGTGCACTCGCTCAAGGAGAAGCGGTCGATCGTGCGGCCCATCGTGGCCGAGCTGGCGCGCAAGTACAGCGTGTGCGCCGCAGAGGTAGGGAACCAGGACCTCCACCGCAGGGCCGAGATCGGCCTGGCGGTCGTCTCCGGCGACGCCGGGTACGTCACCGAGGTGCTGGACAGCTGTGAGCGGCTGGTCGCCGGCCGCCCCGAGGTGATGCTGCTCTCCGCGAGGAGGCGGTACCACGGCGACGACGATGATTGAGGTGGGACGTCCGGCCGGCCGGTCGGGAGCGTCACACCGACGAGGACCGAGAGCGCCCGCAAGGCCGGGCGCGGGCGGGTACGTTGGGGCCAGGGCCGCACCGGGTGCGACCGTCCCGGTACCGCGCTCACTGCACGAGGAGGCAACGTGACCGACACCGCAAGGGCGCGCAAGCTCGCCGACCGCATCCAGGTGGTGGTGGCCGAGACCCTGCAACGCCGGATCAAGGACCCGCGGCTGGGCTACGTGACCATCACCGACGCCCGGGTCACCGGTGACCTGCGCGAGGCCACCGTCTTCTACACCGTCTACGGTGACGAGGCGGAGCGGGAGGCCAGCGCCGCGGCGCTGGAGAGCGCCAAGGGCGTGCTCCGCTCCGAGGTCGGCAAGCAGACCGGCGTCCGCTTCACCCCGTCGCTGACCTTCGTCGCCGACGCGCTGCCGGACAACGCGAAGAACATCGACGACCTGCTCGACAAGGCCCGGCTCTCCGACGCCGCGGTGCGCACGGCCTCGGCCGGCGCCACCTACGCCGGGGACGCCGACCCCTACCGGGTGCCGGCCGCCGAGCGCGACGACGAGGACGAGTAGCCATGACCGGCGAGCCGGCCGAGGCCGGCCAGGGGGCATCTTCCACCGACACGGTGGAGGGTGCCCTCGCGGTGCTTCCCGGGCCGCGCAGCGCGGGTGACGGCGGATCGTCGGCCGCGGGCGAGCCCGGGGCCCCCGCGCTGGCGGGTGAGTGGCAGCGGGTGGTGGAGCTGCTCGGCCGGGCCGACGAGGTGGACCTGATCTGCCACGTGAACCCGGACGGCGACGCGCTCGGTTCGGCGCTGGCCGCCGGGCTGGCGCTGCGGGCCCGCGGCTGCCGGGTCCGGGTGTCCTTCGGCGACGACCCGCAGGTGATCCCCGAGTCGCTCTCCTTCCTGCCCGGTCAGGAGCTGATCGTGCCGGCCGCCGAGGTGCCCGAGGTGCCCGCGCTGGTGGTCTGCTTCGACGTGGCCTCCACCGGCCGGCTCGGCCTGCTGCACGACAAGGCCTTCGCCGCCCCCGCCCTGGTGGTCATCGACCACCACGCCTCCAACCCCGGCTTCGGCACCCACCGCCTGATCGACCCCACCGCCCCGGCCACCGCCGTGCTGGTGGACGAACTGCTGCGGCGGCTCGGCGTCGAGCTCGACCAGGCGCTGGCCACCTGCCTCTACACCGGCGTGGCCACCGACACCGGCTCCTTCAAGTACGCGGCCACCACCCCGGCCACCCACGAGTTCGCCGGGCGGCTGCTGGCCACCGGCATCCGGCACGACCTGATCTCCCGTCAGCTCTGGGACACCTCCTCCTTCGGCTACCTCAAGGTGCTGGCCGCGGCGCTCGGCCGGGCCGTCTACGAGCCGGACGCGGCGGGCGGCCGCGGGCTGGTGTGGACCTGGGTGCCGTACCAGGAACTGGTGCTCTACGGCGTCACGGTGGAGGAGATCGAGGGCCTGATCGACGTGCTGCGGCGCCCGGCCGAGGCCGAGGTGGCACTGGTGCTCAAGCAGGACCCGGACGGCACCCTGCGCGGCTCCTGCCGGGCCAAGGGCGAGGTCGACGTGGCCGCGGTCTGCGCGGACCTCGGCGGCGGCGGGCACCGCTTCGCGGCGGGGTTCTCCGCGCGGGAGGACGTGGACGCCACGGTCGCGCGGTTCCGGGCGGCACTGGGCGCGCACGGCTGATTTCTTCTTCTTGGTAAGTACTAGGTGCAGAGAAAGAACTGATGAAGCGTAAAGGCACGGGCCCGGACGGACTGGTCATCGTCGACAAGCCGGAGGGCCTGACCTCGCACGGCGTGGTGGCCAAGCTGCGCTGGCTGGCCGGCACGAGGAAGGTCGGGCACGCGGGGACGCTGGACCCGATGGCGACCGGCGTGCTGGTGATCGGGGTCGAGCGGGCCACGCGGCTGCTCGGGCACCTGATGCTCACGGCGAAGACCTACGAGGCGACGATCCGCCTCGGGCAGACCACCGTCACGGACGACCGCGAGGGCGACGTCACCGCCTCGGCCGACGCCTCCGCGGTGGCGCGGGAGGCGATCGACGCCGGGATCGCGGCGCTCACCGGCGAGATCATGCAGGTGCCGTCGAAGGTCAGCGCGATCAAGATCGACGGGAAGCGCTCCTACGCCCGGGTCCGGGAAGGCGAGGACTTCGAGCTGGCGGCGCGGCCGACCACCATCCACTCCTTCGTGGTGCACGAGCAGCGCGCGGCGGTGGCGGAGGACGGCACCCCGGTGATCGACCTCGACGTCACGGTGGAGTGCTCCTCCGGCACCTACATCCGGGCCCTGGCCAGGGACTTGGGCGCGGGCCTCGGGGTCGGCGGTCACCTGACCGCCCTGCGGCGGACCAAGGTCGGGCCGTACGGGCTCGACTCGGCGCGGACGCTGGAGCAGCTGGAGGAGGCCGTCAAGGGGGAGGACGGCGCCCCGCTGGAGGTGCTGGCGATCGGGGACGCGGCAGCCGCGGCGTTCCCCCGCTGGGACGTCGACGCCGAGCAGGCCGAGCAGCTCTCGCACGGGACTCGCCTCAAGGCTCCGGGCCTGGGCGTGGACGGGCCGATCGCGGTCTTCGCGCCGGACGGGCGCTTCCTGGCCCTGATCGAGGAGAAGGCCGGCCAGGCCAAGCCGGTCGCGGTCTTCGTGGGCTGACGACGCACCCTGCCGGGGGCAGCGGACGAAATTGGTCATACCGGGGGCGCGGGGAACTGCGCGCTGCGGGAGGAAACGACCCGTGTGCCGGGTACGGACACTCACTTGCACGTGGATCTCCGTACCCGGCACACGGGTTTTCGTCTTCCGATTCGCGCAGTTCCTCGCGCCCCTGACCGCCCTCCGGGCGGTCCGAGGGCGGTTCGAGGGAGGTCCGAGGGCGGTCCGAGGGTGGCCGGGTCGCGGTGAAGTTCATCCCTTCAGGTGAGTGGCGGTAGCGGTCCGGGTGGGAGCGGGCAGGTACCGGGCGGGTGTTGCCGGGGACGAGGGGCGGGCGTCGTGCTGCTGCGGATCTGCGGGGCGGACGGACTGGTGCGCGGGCTGGGCTTCGTGGCGGACCGGTCGGGCACCGTGGTGACGGCCCGTCAGGTGGTGGCGGGGGTCGCGGAGCTGGTGCTGCACACGGCGGGCGGGCAGGCCCGGGTGCTCGGGCGGGAGAGCGTGGAGGAGCTGCCCGGTGCGGGCTTGGCCCTGCTGCACACGGCGGGCGTCGGGGGCCTGCCCGATCAGCCGCCGCCGATCGCGGCGGGGGTGGGCAGCGGGCTGCTGACCGTCTGCCAACTCGCCGCCGGGGTGTGGGAGCTGACGCAGCTCCAGGGCGGCGTGCGGGCGGTCGGGCCGGACGGGGTGCTGGAGCTCGAGCTGCCGCAGCTGCGCGGCCCGGTGACGGCGGGCGCGCCGGTGCTGTGCGCGGAGAGCGGGGCGGTGCTCGGGGTGCTGGCGCCGGGGCCGGGTGCGCGGCCGGTCGCGCTGCCGCTGGACGGGCCGGAACTGGCGGCGCTGCGGGCCAGGAACGCCGAGGCGGCCCCCGCGCACGGGCGGGCGCTCAACCTCGGTGGGGTGCTCCAACTGGCCTCGGTGCAGCTCGGTTCGGCCGGCGCCGGGCCGGGCCGGATCGCGGACCTGGCGGCCGACCGGGTGGACCGCCCGGACGGGCTGACCGGGGAGGAGCCGCAGGCGGTGGTGTCGGCGCTGCTCGGCCCGGCCGGGAGCGGGCGCTCCACCGAACTGGCGGCGTTGGCGGTCCGCCGGATGGGCGGGCCGGGGCCGCTGCCGACGATCTGGCTGCGCGGGGCCGACCTGCTGGCGGGGGAGCCCACTCCGGCCGCCGCGGTCCAGCGCCAACTGGGGTGGGCGGCGGGCCTGTTGGGCGTGCCGGAGCCGGGGCTGCCGGAGGTGCTGCTGGTCTGTGCGGCGGCGGAGCGGCCGCTGCTGGTGCTGCTGGACGGGCTGGAGGAGGCGCCGGCCGTCGTCACGGGGGAGTGGCTGGCGGGGACGGTGGAGTGGCTCGCGTTCGCCGGAGCGCGGCTGCTGGTGGCGGCCCGGCCGGAGGGCTGGCCGGGGCTGGCGGGGGCGGCGGTGCACGGGCTGGGGGAGCTGCCCGCCGAGGCGGCGGCCCGGGTGGCCCGCCGGTACGGGACGGAGCCCTTCGACGGGCGGCCGCTGGCACTGCGGCTGGCGGGCGAGACGGGAGCGCCGGCGGACCTGGCGGAGCTGTACGCGGGCTGGCTGGAGCGGGGTTGCCGGGAGGCGGCCCGGGCGGTGGCGGCGGCCGGGGCCGCCCGGCGGGCGGGGGCGCACCGGCGGGGCGGGCCGTCCCCGGAGCTGGCGGAGGCCCGGGAACGGGAGCGGGCGGGGGTGGTGGCGGAGCGGCTGCGGGAGGTGGCCCGCCGGATGCTGTCGAGCGGTCACGGCACCCTGGACGCGGCCGACTTCGACGAGCTCTTCCCGGCGACGGGCGGCTGGGCCGGCGCGGCGTTGGGTGTCCCGCTGCTGGTCCCGGCGGGGCGCGGCTACCGCTTCCCGCACGAGGACCTCGCGGACTGGCTGCAGGCCGCCCAGCTCGACCTGGACGCGGCCCTGCGGCTGCTGCTCGGCGAGGTGGGGGGAGGCGGCGACGCGGCGTACGGCGCTCCGGACGGGTCGGTGGGGCAGGGGGCGGCGTCCGCGCCGGCCGGCGGCGCTCCGGACGGCCACCCGGACGAGTCGGTGAGGCGAGGGGTGGCGTCCGGGACGGCGGGCGGTGGCGCGCGGGACGGTGGGTCGGCGGGGAGCGCTGCCGCGGCGTGCGGTGCGGTGGACGGGCACGGGTCCGGCGGGCCGGCGCCGTCCGCGGCCGGCCCGGGCGCCACGGCCTGCTCCGGCCCGTCGGAGGATCCCGCGCGGGGCTTGGGCGGTCCGCCCTCCTCCGGTGCCCCGTCCGGCCCCGCTTCGCCGTTCTCCGGCTCCGCGTCCGCGTCCGCCGAGGCCCTCGTCGGTTCCCCGTCGGATGCCGGCTCCGCCCCGGCTGCCTCCGAGTTCCCGTCCGGCTTGGCTTCGCCCTTCGCGGGCTCCCCCTCCGTCCCCGCCCCCGCCGGTTCCGCGTCCGGTGCCGGCTTCGCCCGGGCCGTCTCCGAGCTCCCGTCCGGCCCGGCTTCGCCGTTCTCCGGCTCCCCCTCCGCCTCTGCCCCGGCCCCCGCCGGAGGCGTGCCGCGGTGGCGGGTCGGGGTGGTGGGGTGGGCGCTGCGGCGGGTGGCGGAGCGGTACGGGGCGCAGGGGTTGGACGGGTGGTTGTGGCGGTTGTGGCGCGGGGTGGAGACGGCTCCGGGGCCGGAGGAGGGTTGGTGGGCGCGGCGGCTGCTGGTGGACGGGCTGGGGTTCGGGGCCGGCCCCGCCGCGCACCGGGAGCTGCTGGAGCGGATCGCCGAGCGCGGTGGCGGCGGCCTGGAGCCGGGGTTCTGGACCGGGCTGCCGTTGCCGGTGGAGGACCGGGTGGGGCTGTTGCGGCGCCTGGTGACGGCGGGTCAGCCGGCCGGCCCGGCGGTGGCGGGGCTGTTGGCGGCCGAGCCTCGGGCGGTGCTGCCGCTGCTGTGCGGCTGGTACCGGGAGACCGGCGGCAGTGCGGCGGGCGACCTCGCGGACGACCTGCTCTTCGCGCACCGGCACGGTGCGGTGGACGACCTGACGGAGTGTCTGGCGATCGCCGCCCATCCCCGGGCGGACGCGCTGCTGGCCCGGCTGGCCGCGGAGGAGCCCTCGGCGCTGTGCCGGGCGGTGGACCGGTGGAGCCACCGGCCGGGCCCGCACTGGCACGTGGCGGCGGCGGTGCACGGGCTGCGGGTGGCCCCGTACGCCGCCGGGACGGGGGCCGAGCTGCTGTGGCACGCCGCCCGGACGTTGCTCGCCCGGGAGGAGGAACCGGCGTTGCACGGTGCGGCGTTGGCCCTGCTGGTACGGGAGCCGGCGGGCCGGGTGCGGCACCTGGAGCGGGCGCTGGAGGCGTTCCTGCGGGACGATCCCTTCGTCACGGCCGAGGCGCTGGCTCCGGTGCTGGCGGACGAGCCGGGGCCGGTGCTGGAGGCCTTCCGGCGGCGGCTGGCGGAGCCCGGGGCGGCGGTGGCGGAGGTGCTGCGGGTGCTGGCCGGGCAGCCGGGCCCCGAGCTGCTCGGTCCGGCCCTGGACCTGGCCGCCGAGCTGCTGGAACGCGCGGAGCGGGAGGGCGGCCCGGCCCGTGAGCGGACGGCGGGTCAGGTCGTCGAGCACCTGGTGGGACTGCTGGTGGGCCCGGCCGGTCCGGAGGCGGTGGTGGCCGCGGCGGCGGGTGGGCCGCCCGGGCTGCGCGCGGTGCTGGCGCTGCTGCTGACCGAGCCGGAGCACCCCACCGGGCTGCTGGCCGCGCTGCTCGCCGAGGAGCGGGACCCGCTGGTGCTGGTGCCGGTGGTGGAGCGGCTGGCGGCCCGCTATGACGGCGAACCGCCGGACGGCACCAGGGAGTTGGTGCGGATCGCGGCGCAGGGCGGCGGGCCCGGGGTGGACGCCGCGCTGGTCCGCGGGGCGGGCCGCTCGGCCGGGTTCGCCCGGCTGCTGGCCCACTGGCCGCCGGACGAGCCGGGTCCGTGCGGTGGCCCGTTGCTGACCCGGATGCGGCTGTTGGCGGCCGACGGGCGGGACCCTCAGTACGCGGCGGCGGAGGCCGAGCGCTGCGCCTTGGTGCGGACGCCGCGCGCAGCTGCGGTTCCGGTGCCGACACAGCATCGGGCGCATGGCACGCTATAGGGGTCCGGTAAGGAAGCGAGGGCGTGCGGTGACCGCACGCCGGTTCGGGAACAAGGAGCGGTCAGGTGCAGCGCTGGCGTGGCCTGGAGGAGATCCCCGGGGACTGGGGGCGCAGCGTCGTCACCATCGGATCGTTCGACGGTGTGCACCGGGGCCACCAGCTGATCATCGGCCGGGCCGTGGAGCGGGCCCGGGAGCTCGGGGTGAAGGCGGTCGTGGTCACCTTCGACCCGCACCCGAGCGAGGTCGTCCGGCCGGGCAGCCACCCGGCCCTGCTGGCGCCGCAGCCGCGGCGGGCGGAGCTGATCGAGGGGCTGGGCGTGGACGCGGTGCTGGTGCTGCCGTTCACCGCCGCGTTCTCCCAGGAGTCCCCGGAGACCTTCGTGCGGACCGTCCTGGTGGAGGCGCTGCACGCGAAGCTGGTCATCGAGGGCCCGAACTTCCGGTTCGGCCACAAGGCGGCGGGGAACGTCGCGCTGCTGGCCGAGCTGGGCCGGGCGGACGACTTCGCGGTGGAGGTGCTCGACCTGGAGCTGCGCGGCACGGCCGGGGACGGCGTGCCGTTCTCCTCCACGCTGACCCGCCGACTGGTCGCCGAGGGAGAGGTGGAGGCCGCCGCCGAGGTGCTCGGCCGTCCGCACCGGGTCGAGGGCGTGGTGGTCCAGGGCGCCCAGCGCGGGCGGGAGTTGGGCTACCCGACGGCCAACGTGGACACCGTCGCGCACAGCGCGGTCCCGGCCGACGGCGTCTACGCGGGCTGGCTGACCGCCGACGGCGAGCGGATGCCGGCGGCCATCTCGGTCGGCACCAACCCGACCTTCGACGGGACCCACCGGACGGTCGAGGCCTATGCCATCGACCGGGTCGGCCTGGACCTGTACGGCCTGCACGTGGCCGTGGACTTCCTGGCCTACCTGCGCGGGATGGAGAAGTTCGACTCCATCGAGGCGCTGCTCGACCGGATGGCCGACGACGTGAAGCGGGCCCGTGAGCTGACCGACTCGGCGCCCTGACCCGGCACTCTCGCCCGGGGTCTGACGGACCGTACGCCGGAGGGCGGCCCACCAGCTCGGTGGGCCGCCCTCCGGCGTGACGGGTGCTACTGCTGCGGCTGCTGGGGCGGCGGCGGGTAGCCGTACCCGGGCTGCTGCGGGGGCTGCTGCGCCCACTCCTGGGGCAGCGGCTGCTGCGGGTAGCCGTACTGCTGCGGGGGCTGCTGCTGGGGGGCCCAGGGCTGGCCCTGCGGCGGGTAGCCCGGCTGCTGGCCCTGCTGGGGCGGGTAGCCGCCCTGCTGGGGGTAGCCCGGCTGGCCCTGCTGCTGCGGGTAGCCGCCCTGCTGGGGGTAACCGCCCTGCTGCTGGGGCTGGCCCCAGCCGCCGGCCGCGTGCTGGGCGCGCATGATGTCCTCGCCGACCAGGGTGGCGAGTTCGAAGTAGGCGTCGCGGACCTTGGGGCGCATCATCGCGAGGTTGACCTCGGCGCCGGCCGCCAGGCTCTCGTCGAAGGGCACCACCACGACGCCGCGGCAGCGGGTCTGGAAGTGCGCGACGATGTCCTCAACCTTGATCATCTTGCTGGTCTCGCGGACCCCGGAGACCACCGTGATGGAGCGCTGCACCAGGTCGGCGTAGCCGTGCGCGGAGAGCCAGTCCAGCGTGGTGGAGGCCGAGCTGGCGCCGTCCACGCTGGGCGTGGAGACGATGATCAGCTGGTCGGCCAGGTCGAGCACGCCGCGCATCGCGCTGTAGAGCAGGCCGGTGCCGGAGTCGGTCAGGATGATCGGGTAGTGCTGGCCGAGCACCTGGATCACCTGGCGGTAGTCCGAGTCGTTGAAGGTGGTCGAGACGGCCGGGTCGACGTCGTTGGCCAGGATCTCCAGGCCCGAGTGCAGGTCCTGCGAGGTGAACTGGCGCACGTCCATGTAGCTGCGCAGGTGCGGGATGGCGGTCACCAGGTCGCGGATGGTCGCGCCGGTCTGCCGCTTCACCCGGCGGCCGAGCGTGCCGGCGTCCGGGTTGGCGTCGATCGCGATGACCTTGTCCTGGCGCTCGGTGGCCAGCGTGGCGCCCAGCGCGGTGGTCGTGGTGGTCTTGCCGACGCCGCCCTTGAGGCTGATGACGGCGATCCGGTAGCAGGAGAGCACCGGGGTGCGGATGACCTCCAGCTTGCGGGCCCGGTCGGCCTGGGCCGCCTTCCCGCCGAACTTCAGCCGGGACTCGCGCTGCTGCTTCGGCTGGCCGCGCAGCAGGCGGTCCGAGGAGAGCTCCACGGCCGCGGTGTAGCCGAGCGCGGCGCCGTGCGCCATCGGCTGCTGCTGGCCCTGCCCCTGGAAGGCGACCGGTGCCTGCGGCACGGCCTGCTGCGGGTACGGCTGCTGCACCTGCTGCTGGGGGTACGGCTGCGGTGCGGCCTGCTGGGGCGCTGCCTGCGGCCAGCCGCCCTGCCGCGGGTCCACCGGCTGCTGCGGCGGGGCGGTCTGAGGGTGCGTCGGCTGCTGGGGCCACGGCCCGGGCTGCGGACCGGGCGGGACGGCCCCGCCCTGCTGCGGGTACGGCGGCTGCGGCGGGCCGGGCTGGGCGTGCGGCGGCTGGGCGTGCGGCGCCTGAGGGTGCGGCGGCTGGGCCTGGACGGGCTGCGGCGGCACCGGGCCGGGGACGGCCTGCCCGTCCGCCGGAGCCGGAACGGGCACCGGGGCGGGGGCGGGCGGTACCGGGGCCACGGGGGCCACGGGCTCCGGGGCGGACTGCAACGCGACCGGGGCGGGCGCCGGTTGGCCGTGGTCGGTGACCGGCGGCAGCACGGCGGTCTCGACCACCTCGGCGGGCGCGGGGGCCGGAGCCGGGACGGCGGGCGCGGGAGCCACCGGCGCGGGCGTCTCGGCGACCGGGGCCGCGGCCACCGGTGCGGGTGCGGGCGGAGCGACCGGGCCCGGCGCCGGCGCGGGGGCCGGGACGGGCGCCGGAGCGGGCGCGGGGGGCTGGGCGGCGGCGGGCGCTGCCGCCGGGTCGCCCTGGGTGTACCAGGAGGGCGGGGAGTAGTCAGGAACGTCCGACCAGTCGTCGTCGTCCTCCGCCGCGTTGTCGCCGACGTAGACGCCGTCCCGATCGCTGCTCACTTGGGCTCCCTCGTGTTCGCCGCCGCTGTTCGCGGTGCCGTAGGCACAAGACTAGGACGTGTGGTCCGGTTGGCCTAAGGCGGTGCCGGAACTCACACCATCGTGGACGAATGGAGAGGTCCGTACACCGTGCCCACGGTGTACGGACCTTCTCGCCGGTCCGCCGTCAGTCCATCCGGCGCGGGCCGCCGAGCACCTGTGCCTCGGCCTCGCCCGGGTTGGTCATCACGAACTGACGCCGCATCCGGGTCGCCCAGAGCGTGATGTTGTCGCCCAGGGTGGGCAGCGCGGCGACCTCCTGGTCGCCGAGCGAGAGCAGCCGGGCGAGGATCTCCGCCTCCTGCGGGGAGACCCGCTGGATGCCCACCAGATCGGCCGAGTTGATCACCCGTGAGGCGTTCGGGCCGAGGTAGGGGAGCAGGGTCAGGGTGGTCTGCCAGGGCGAGGCGGAGAGCCGGCTGCGCGGCGGACGGGCACCGAGGTCGCGCACCACCAGCACCGGCGAGGCGACCGAGGCGCCCTGGGCGCCGAGCCGGCCGACCTGGTGGATCGTCACGCACGGCTGGCCGCCGCCGGCCGCCTGGGCCATCGGGGACCAGGCCTGCGGACGGGCGGTCTCGACCGCGACCCGGGCGCCGGTGGCGGCCGCCCGGAGTGCGATCACCTGGGCCGTCCACATGCCGCCGACCAGCACCAACTCGTACTGGCTGGGGCGGAACAGGCCGATCACGGCGGGCTGGTTCTGCGGGTCCACGCCGACCAGCACGCCGTCGTCGCCGACCGGGAAGGCCAGCGCGGCCAGGTCCTCGGCGGCCAGCACGTGGCGCTCGCGGCGCGGGCCGCGCAGGCCGAAGCCGGGGCGCAGTCGGGGGGCGCGGGCGGTGGGCTCGGGCGCGGTCTGGCCGGGATAGGTCTGATAGGCCATCAGGAAGTCCCTCCCAGGGGCAGCGTGGCGAGCAGGCCGGGCGCCTGCTCCAGGTCGAGCCGGGTCAGGCCGATCCCGGAGCTCTGGGCGCGCGACTCCACCATCCGGCCGACCTGGGTGACCTCGCTCTCGCTGCGGCCGGTGACGCGCACGTGCGCGCTGACCGCGATCGAGTCGCCGGTGCCGCGGCTGGCGGTCAGGCTGAAGGTGCTGGCCAGCGCCGGGGTGTTGGTGACCAGGTTGACCAGGTCGGGGGCGGCGATCCGGCCGGGGGCGCCGCCGGGGCGGCTGAGCTGGGGCCACTTGGCGACCCAGAAGGTGGCGTGCCAGCGGTCGTCCACCCGCCAGAACTTGCGGCTCTCCTGGGTGCGGCGGCCGTTGCCGCCACCGCCGCCGGTGCCCTGACGGCCCGCCACCGCGATCGGGTTGGCGCAGACCGAGATGGCCAGCGCGGCGATCAGCTCGCGCTCGTCCAGCACGGTGGCGGTGAAGCCGGCCCCGTTGAGGCGTCCGGCCAGCTGGTCGGTGACGCGCTGGAGCGCCTTGCGGGCACCCTCCTCGCCGCCGCCGCGGGCCTCGACGGCGGTGCGGGTGTGCTCCGGGCTGAGCTTGAGGGCGACCCAGGTGAGCCGCAGGCCCGGGGTGGCGACGCCGTCCGGGAGCTGGTGGTAGGCGCGGGCGGCCAGCGACTGGTCGGGCAGGTGCGGGGCCGGGGCCGGCTGGGTGTGCTGCACCAACTGCACCGACTCCAGGGCGATGTCGTCCACCTGGAGGGCCGAGCAGAGCACGTCCAGCGGGAGCGGCAGCGCGTTGCGGTGCGGCCGCAGCGGCTGGTCCTTGGCCTGCACCAGCAGGATCGAGGTGAGGAATGTGCCGTCGCCCACCATGCCGGTCTCCCGGCGGACGGGGCGGCCGCCGCCGAGGTCGGCCTCGATCGCGTGGGTGTAGGTGCGCAGCGCCGGTTCGAGCTCCAGGGCCGGGGCCAGCGCCGGGTCGGTGCCGGGCGGCGGCACGTTTCTGCTGGGCCTGGCGGCGGCGGGCGTTGAGCTCGGCGCGGACCCTCAGGCCCTCGGGCAGGCTGAGGCCGTTGAGCGGCAGCAGCGCGAGCACCACCAGCAGCAGCGCCGGGACGGCGAACGCCCCGGCCATCGCCTTGCTGATGGTCCAGCCGACCGCCACCAAGGCCAACGCGACCTCCAGCAGCACGAGTTGCTGAAGCCTGAGGCGGGTGCCGAGCAGGCCCGGCCGCGGGTGCACCTTGACCGGAACCGGAGCGGTGGCCCGGGCGGGCCCGGACTGCGCGCGGCGGCTCCCGCCGCTTCCCCTGCCGTGCCCTGTGCTGCGTCGCCCTGGAGCGGTCTGACTTGGCATCCCCCGAGTGGCCCTCTCTGAATCAGATAATCCACGGCCCGGTTGACCGGTCGGCAAACCGTACCCGTACCGTACTCACCGTCTGCTGCCGCATCGTAGAGGGTTGGCTGCGACGTGCGCCCGGCGGGTGGCAGACTCAGCCGCCGTGGCCCGCGACGGGGAACGCGCGTGCGGGCCGGTCGTGCTGACGCACACACAGTTGTCGGACTGGCAATTCGGTCGAACAGGGGAGACGACGAGCATGGCATCACGCCGCGACGAGCTGAACGCCTACACCTCGGCGCGCAAGCGGACGGTGGGGGCCTTCCTGCTGCCCAGCGGCGGGGGGAACGACGAGGACGCGCCGCGTCCGGTGAAGGCGATCCTGCCCAGTGTGGTGGTGGCCGCGGTGATCGTGGCCGGCTTCGGCATGTGGGGAGTGATCAAGCCCGCCGCGCCGAAGGACTGGGACAGCGGGGCCAACATCATCCAGGGCAAGCAGTCCACCACCCGCTACGTGATCCTGCCGAACCAGAAGACCAAGGAGAAGGAACTCCACCAGGTCCTCAACATGTCCTCGGCGCGCCTGGTCCTGCCGGCCGGCGCCAAGGTCGTGATCGTGGCGGACAAGGTGCTGGACGCGTACAAGAACCACGGCCCGACCATCGGGATCCCGTACGCCCCGGACAAGCTTCCGCTGGACTCGGTGGCCGGCCAGACCAAGCTCTGGACGGTCTGCAACCGCCCCGGCGCGGACGAGAAGAAGCCGCCGAACCAGGCCGTCTTCGTCGCCGCCGACAAGGACGCGGCCGCGCTGCGCGACCCGGCCCGGATGCTCGGGCCGGGGCAGATGATGTACGTCCAGGGGCCCAAGCAGGGCACCTACCCGGGCTCCAAGTACCTGGTGGACAACAAGGGTTCCCTGCACTTCCTGGGCGGTCCCTCGGCCACCGCGCAGCAGCGCTCGGCGATGGAGGACGGCCTGTTCGGCTCCAACGCCGACCCGCAGCAGGTGACCCAGGAGTGGCTGGACACCCTGGACAAGGGCGGGGCGGTGGAGTTCAAGCGCCCCGACGAGTTCGACACCAAGAAGAACCAGCGCTCCCAACTCCCGCTCAGCAACGCGGAGGACCGGAAGGTCGGCCGGCTGGTCTCCTTCCAGAACCGCAGTTTCTTCATGGTGGGTTACGACAAGCTCTACGAGATCTCCCCCTTCCAGTCCCGGCTGATGGTCAACGACCTCGAACTGCGGGCGCTCTACGGCGGCAGCACGCCCAAGTTCGCCGAGCTCTCTCCGAACGACTTCGCCCA
>NZ_BAAAYB010000084.1:0-36586 GCF_039535905.1 Kitasatospora albolonga
CTTTCCCTTTTGGTCTGCGGCGGCGATATCGGGGTCGCGTTTGTCCAGCATCCTCGGCCACGCGTGGATCAGCGGCTCGACCGCCGGGCGCCGACCGCCACCGGTCGGAGACTCGGGTGCAGCTCACACCTGGTAGTCCAGGATCCGCGAGAACCGCACCCGCGCAGCACGCTGTAGAGAGGGACGCCCCTTGTTTCCACTGAACGGCCGGGCGGGCCCCTGCCGAAGCCCGATGGAGTACGTCCAGGCGGCCGACCAGCGCGTTGCCGTGTTTCGAGCCGGAGCAGGTCGGCGAAGCGGCCCGGGTCTTTGCCGTGCGGTCTCCATCTCCCGCAGGTCCTGCCGCTGCCGGTGCACGATCGCCTGGCACCCGCCGGCGATGTTCAACGAACGCCCGCTGCGGCGGCCGTCGCTCCATACCCTCCTCCGCGTCCAACCGCCTACAGCACGGTGCGCAGCACCGCGTGGCGGGCTCGCCTGGAAGCCGGCCGGAGCCGGTGCCGGAGCCCGACTCGCGCAGCACGTCCTCGAGGAACTCTCCGCTCTGGCAGCCGGGAGGGGGTTCCCACCTCGAGGACACGAAAACTTCTGAAAAGACGACACAGTAAAGCACCAAGAGGAATGGCACGGAAAGAAACAACAACGGAACAAAGAAAGAAAGAGCCGCCAAGTAGGCCAAGGCCCAACAGGCTCGCCAAACCCTACAACTAAATCAGGGCCACAGTCCGAAGGACCCTATAAACCGCCTTGGGCAGCGCCTCTTCCAGCCGGCGGTCCTGCTCTTCTCCTGATCGGCCAACTGCTGTCCTGAGCTCGCCTCCTGACGCTCCGCCCGTCTCCTGGAAAGCGTACATGCCCGCCCCCGGCGAGTCCGGGACTCGGCGTCCAACCACCGCGAGCTATCAGGGTGGCCACGCCCCCGCACCAGCGGCGGCCCAACGCGCGGTGGGCTCCCATCAGCTACGGTGGGCCGCGCGGCGCTGCGGCGTCAGCGCGGTGGGGCAGGAGCGCATCCCATGCCCGGCCTCGGGTCGCCGATCCCCGGATGAACGATCCAGCACCAAGCATCATCGTCCTCAAACTGTCCAACTGTCTTAAGGTGTACGGAACATCGGACCGCGTACCGAGCCTTGGAAGGGATGGGAGGGGGGGGGGTGGAGAGCCCTCTCCGGCCCTTCCACACCAGTTTTCTGACATGGGCAGGGGCGGGCGGAGATCGAAGGAAGCAATAGCCGGTTTTTGCCGATCCTCCCCTGACGGATCTCAATACCCATCGAACCTACCAGACTTATTGGGCTTTCCTCTCGCGTTTTGGGCCAGATCACGACCAGGAGAGCCGCCGCCGACGCTCGCGCGCCCCCTCTAGAAGCGCGCGCCGCGCCAGCCCCTCGCCCGCGCCTTCCTGTGCCGCGCCCGTGCCGCATCCGTTCCGCTCCTGCTCGACTCTCTAAGGACTATTGTCTGGGCTTGGTAGATGGTCTTAACGCCGTCTACTAACTAGGCTTTCTGAGGCTCTACTCACTTCTCTTGAAAACTCTCTTGTCTGTACTAGACTCCTTTCGCTCTCTCTGTGCTTCTCTTCGCAGCTCTCTCAACCTGCCTCTCGCTCGGCCGCTAGAGCTTTTTGATGTCCGGCTAAGTCGCTTGCTGGCCCCTGTTGGCTTTGAAACTTCCCAGGAGGCTGTCTGGACGACCCTGCCTCGGGGTTCGACTGCTCACTGTCTCTCTTACGTAAGACTTCGGTTAGGCTCCTGGCTAGCCTCGTGGGCTAATTAACTTAGCATCCGTGCCGCTTTCTTGTCCTCCGTTCGGACCTCCTCTACGGGTACCCGTGCTTCTTCATGCGTGGCAGGCTTCTTCTACATCTATCTTGGACGCTTCTGGCTTGTTATTCTCTCTACTCTCATACCCAACACTAGTCTAACTCTTATCGGCTGCTACCAGACTGCATTCCGTGACCTGCTGGCTCCCTTCTGCTGCTAGCCTCCGGTATGCCGCTCCTCGTTTCTGCGAACTGCTCAATGAGCTACATCAGGCGCCGCTAGCTCACTTCTTCCCGCCTGGTCTGGGACTGGAATCGCTCGCCCTGTCGACTAGTATGGACGGCGGCAACCCTGGGCTACAATGCCTTTGTCTGGCCTGCTACTTCAGGAATGGCTATTTCTCGAGCCTCCGCAGGGCTCTTCCTTACTATCTGTTGCCCATGCCTTCCTACTTACTACCTCTCTCAAATAGGCTCTCTGCTTACTCCCCTCTCCTAGGTACCTGCTGCTCGTCAGTGCTATTACATTGCTCCTAACTATGCTCTATCTCTGCTCTGCGTGCTCTACTCCACCCTGTTCCTGTTCTGCCTTCTCTTTGCTTTCCTTGACTCGTCTGTGGTTGCCTGGGGGGATGTTACCTCGACAGAGCTACTAAAGGTCCTCCTCCTAGTCGGGCTGTAGTGCCGCTTGCGTGCTGTAGCGGGTATCCTTGCTGGGATCGACGCGTCGACCAGCGCCCGTGGCCCTTCCGTGCCGGCGCCTGCGGACTGTACGGACCGTACGTACCAGGGCAATTGGCCGCGGTCGCCCCGCCCGAGGGCGCCGCCGTACTCACACCCAGGTCGTCGCACCTGTGGGGCGTCCAACACCGCCGCCGCCACCGTCTCCGGGCGGTCCCACATCAGCAGGTGTCCAGCATGCACGGCCTCCCGGTCACTCCGCTCCCAACAGTCCGGCGCACCACCGGCGCTGCGGGCGCCCGCCCGTCGTGCTGGCGGCTGCGGCCCGTCCGGGCGGGCGCTGGCTGGCCCGGCAGCGGGAGTTGGCGGACCTGTTGGGAGCGGAGTACCGGGAGGCCGTGCCTGCTGGACACCTGCTGATGTGGGACCGCCCGGAGACGGTGGCGGCGGCGGTGTTGGACGCCCCACAGGTGCGACGACCTGGGTGAGTACGGCGGCGCCCTCGGCGGGGCGACCGGCGGCAATGCCCTTGGTACGTACGGTCCGTACAGTCCGCGGGCGCCGGCACGGAAGGGCCACGGGCGTGGCACGGGAGCGGCACGGATGCGGCACGGGCGCGGCACCGGAAGGCCGCGGGCGAGGGGCTGGCGCGGCGCGCGCTCCTAGGGGCGCGCGAGCGTCGGCGCGCTCTCCTCGGGTGTGATCTGTGCCCAAAAAGCCGCGAGAAAGCCCCAAGTCTGGTAGGTCGATGGTGTATTGAGACTCCGTCAGGGAGATCGGCAAAACCGGCTATGCTTCCTTCGATCCGGCCCGCCCCGCCCATGTCAGAAACGGGTGGAAGGGCCGGAGAGGGCCCCTTCCAAGGCCGGTACGCGGTCCGATGTTCCGTACACCTTCCGACAGTTGAGGACGCTGATGCTTGGTGCTGGATCGTCATCCGGGGATCGGCGCCCCGCGGCCGGGCTGGGATGGCTCCTGCCCACCGCGCTGACCGCCGCAGCCGCCGCCGCGGCCACCGTGCTGATGGAGCCCACCGCGCGTTGGGCCGTCGGCTGGTGCGGGGGAGTGGCCACCCTGATAGTCGCGGTGGTGGCCGCCGAGTCGACTCGCCGGGGGCGGGCACTGACCGCTTTCCAGGAGCGGGCGGAGCGTCAGGAGGCCGAGCTCAGGCAGCAGTTGGCCGATCAGGAGGAGCAGACCGCCCGGCTGGCCGAGGCGCTGCCCAAGGCGGTGGCCCGGCTGCAGAGCGGAGAGTTCCTCGAGGACGTGCTGCGCGAGTCGGGCTCCGGCACCGGCTCGGCCGGCTTCCAGCAGGCCCGCCACGCGGTGCTGCGCACCGTGCTGGAGGCGGTGGACGCGGAGGAGGGTCTGCGCGAGTCCGCGCAGCGGGCGTTCGTGAACATCGCCCGGCGGGTGCAGGCGATCGTGCACCGGCAGGCGCAGGACCTGCGGGAGATGGAGGACCGGCACGGCAACGACCCGGCCGTCTTCGACGACCTGCTCCGGCTCGACCACGGCAACGCGCTGGTCGGCCGCCTGGCCGACTCCATCGCGGTGCTCGGCGGGGCCCGCCCCGGCCGTCAGTGGAACAAGGGCGTCCCTCTCTACAGCGTGCTGCGCGGTGCGGTCTCGCGGATCCTGGACTACCAGCGGGTGGAGCTGCACCCGGTCTCCGAGGTGGCGGTGGTCGGCCCGGCGGTCGAGCCGCTGATCCACGCGCTGGCCGAGCTGCTGGACAACGCGACCCGCTACTCGCCGCCGCAGACCAACGTGCACCTGACCGCGGTCGAGGTGCAGACCGGCATCGCGATCGAGATCGAGGACGGCGGCCTCAGCCTCAGCGAGGAGGGCCGGGCCCGGGCCGAGCGGATGCTCCGCGACGCGCAGGAGGGCATCGACCTCAAGGACCTCGGTGAGACCCCGCGCCTCGGCCTGGCCGTGGTCGGACGCCTCGCGCAGGCCTACGGCTTCCAGGTCTCGCTCCGGCCGTCCGCGTACGGCGGCGTGCGCGCGGTGCTGATCGTCCCCCAGGAGCTGCTGACCGCGACCCCGGCCAGCTCGGACTGGGCGCACGGCATCGGCGCCGTCTCCGGCCCCCGCCCCGCCGCCCGTCCGGCGGCCCGGTCCGCCCAGGCGGCACCGGCCCGGGTGGCGGTCGCCGGCCCCCGCCCGGCGCTGTCCGGACCGCAGGCCAGCCCCGAGCACGGCTGGGCCGAGGACACCCCCGTGGTGGTGACCGAGCGGGCCGCCAACGGCCTGCCGCAGCGCCGCCGCCACGCCCGTCCGGCCCCGGCCCCGGCGCCCGCGGCCGTTCCGGTGGCGCACCGCTCCACCGCGCAGTACCCCACCGCTCCCGTGCCCGCCGCCGATCCGGTGCAGCCGGGGATGTGGCTGGCGGCCTTCAGCGAAGGCGTGAACGGCCAGCCGGAGCGGACCAGTGACCAGTCGTCAGGTACCACAGGCAGTACCACGGGCAGTAAGGGTGAGCAGTGATTCAGCAGCGGGCCAACATGGACTGGATGCTCAAGGAACTGGCCGAGGGCGTTCCGCAGACCCGGAACGTCGTGGTGCTCTCCTCGGACGGGCTGCGGATGGCCCAGTACGGTGCCGACACCGACACGGCGGACCGGCTGGCCGCGGCCTGCGCCGGCCTGCAGAGCCTGGCCACCGCGATCGGCACCGAGTTCCCGCACGGGGACGGCCGGATGCGCCTGGTGGTGATCGAGATCTCCGGCGGCTTCTTCTACCTGATGGCGGCCGGCGCCCGGGCCTACCTCGCGGTGCTGGCCGACGAGGGCGTGGACGCCGGGCTGATGGGCCAGCGGATGCGTGACCTGGTCGCCAGGATCGGCGAGCACCTCAGCACACCCGTCCGTGGCGAGCAGGTCGCATGACCGAGCGCGGGACGGAGTGGGACGAGGGCCATCCGGAGCGCCTGTACGTGATCACCCGCGGCCGTAGCGGGGCGGACGAACGGACCGTGCTCGACCTGGTCACGCTGATCGTCGCCAAGTCCCGTCCGCAGCCCGCGATGCAGCCCGAGCAGGCGGCGATCCTGCGGCTGTGCGGGTCGCCCCTCTCGGTGGCGGAGGTCTCCGCCCACCTGGCCCTGCCGATGAGCGTGGTCACCGTCCTGCTGGCCGACCTGCTGGCCGAGGGCCGGGTCGAGGCGCGGGCGCCCGTCCCCAAGGCCGAACTCCCCGACCGTGCCCTGATCGAAGCGGTGATGAATGGACTTCAGAGGCTCTGACGCCTACGGCTCCGACGGCTTCCACGGCCCCGCCGCCGTGGACGTGCTGCCGGACACGGTGGCCACCGCCGTCAAGGTGGTGATCGTCGGCGGCTTCGGGGTGGGCAAGACCACGCTGGTCGGCTCGGTCAGCGAGATCCGCCCGCTGACCACCGAGGAGACGATGACCCAGGCGGGCGCCGGCGTCGACGACACCGAGGGCATCGAGCGCAAGACCTCCACCACGGTGGCGATGGACTTCGGCCGGATCAGCATCAGCGACGAGTTGGTGCTCTACCTGTTCGGCACCCCCGGCCAGCAGCGCTTCTGGTTCCTCTGGAACGGCCTGTTCGAGGGCGCGCTGGGCGCGGTCGTGCTGGTGGACACCCGCCGGCTGGAGGTCAGCTTCGACGTGATCGGGCGGCTGGAGGAGCGCGGCGTCCCCTTCGTGGTCGCGGTCAACGGCTTCCCCGAGGCACCGGGCTACCCCGTCGAGGAGCTGCGCGGCGCGCTCGACCTGCCGGACGAGGTCCCGATCGTGCTCTGCGACGCGCGCAGCCGGGAGTCCAGCCGCGACGTGCTGCTCGCCCTGATGCGCTACCTGTACTCGCTCACCTCCTGAACCCGCACCCGTTCGTCTGACGCGTCGTCACCCAGGCGACGCGTCACCGTCCTGTCTGCCCACCCCCGGGAGCCCACCCCGGGGGACACACCCCGGAGACCCAGTGACCACCACCGACGGCCCGTTCGAGACCCCGCTCGACGGTTCGCCCACCCCGCCGCCCGGCTGCCCCGCCCACGGGATGGCCACCGGCGGGTACGGCCCCGGCGGGATCCGCCGCCTGTACGGCCCGGAGGCCGAGGCCGACCCGAGCGGCCTGTACGAGAAGCTGCGCGCCGAGCACGGCGCGGTGGCGCCGGTGCTGCTGCACGGCGACCTGCCCGCCTGGATGGTGCTCGGCCACTCGGCCAACCTCACCGCGATGCGCAACCCGTCCCGCTTCTCCCGGGACTCCCGCCGCTGGTCGGCCTTCCAGCGCAACGAGGTGGCGATGGACTCGCCGCTGATGCCGGTGCTGGCCTGGCAGCCGCTCTGCCTCTTCGCCGACGGCGCCGAGCACCGCCGCCTGCGCGGCGCCGTCACCGACGGCCTGGACCGCTTCGACCGCCGGGGCATCCGCCGCCACGTGACCCGCTTTGCCGACCAGCTGGTCGACGGTTTCACCGGCGCGGGCGCCGTCGACCTGGTGACCCGGTTCGCCGAGCACCTGCCGATGCTGGTGATGACCCAGCTGATCGGCATGCCCGAGGAGTACGGACCCCAACTGGTCACCGCCGCCCGGGACATGATGCTCGGCACCGAGAGCGCGATCGCCAGCAACGACTACGTGACGGCCACCCTGCGCCAGCTGGTGGACCGCAAGCGCCTCGAGCCCGGCAACGACCTGGCCAGCTGGCTGATCCAGCACGAGGCCGCGCTGACCGAGGACGAGATCGTCGAGCACCTGCGCCTGGTGCTGCTCGCCGCCAACGAGACCACCGTCAACCTGATCGCCGACACCCTGCGGATGGTCCTCACCGACTCCCGCTTCCGGGCCAACCTCTCCGGCGGGCACATGACCCTTCCGGACGCGCTGGACCAGGTGCTCTGGGACAGCCCGCCGCTGTCGATGATCCCCGGGCGCTGGGCCACCATCGACACCGACCTGGGCGGTCAGCAGATCCGGGCGGGCGACATGCTGCTGCTCGGCCTGGCGGCCGGCAACGTCGACCCGGAGGTCCGTCCCGACCTCAACACCCCGCTGTACGGGAACCGTTCGCACCTGGCGTTCAGCGGCGGCCCGCACGAGTGCCCCGGGCAGGACGTCGGCCGGGCGATCGCCGAGACCGGCATCGACGTGCTGCTCACCCGGCTCCCCGACCTGCGGCTGGCCGTCCCGGAGGAGGAGCTCAACTGGAGCGGCGCCTGGCTAGCCCGCCACCTGACCGGTCTCCCCGTCCGCTTCACCCCCGGCCGCCCCAAGGCCGCCGCCGAGCCCCAGCCCGCCCCGGCCGGCCCGACGACCGGTACCGTCACGGACCAGCGGCCCAGCCGGCCGGACCCGGCCGCCCCGCGCCGCCGTCGGCGCCGCAGCTGGTGGCGGGTCCTCAGCGCACTGTGGCGCCGCAGCTGATCCCCGCACGGTCGTGGTGGCCGAGCAGCCCTGTCGCTCGGCCACCACGACCGGAAGCGTTCCGTGCCGGAGTCGGCGCGCGCGGGTGAGCGGTGTCGCCCGGACGGTCAGCCGGACGCACCCGGCTGCCGCCGGGCGACGGCGACGTCCGAGGCGACCAGGAGGGCGATCACGACGACCAGGGCCCACAGGGTCTCGCCGCTGACGTGGCCGAACGGGATGTACGCGGCGAGGCCCACGGGCGCGATGCTCCGGAGGTGTCCGGCGACCTTGAGTGCGGCGCGGGGGTGCGGTACCCGGACGGAGGCCATCGGCCACCCGGGCTCCCCCTCGGGCTGCCGGGCGTGTTCGGTCCAGGCGTCGAACTGGTTCGGCGCGTCGTTCATGACGTGGTGTCCTCGTCTCTCAAGGCGGGTCGAGTGGTGCGAGGGAGCGGTGGCCGGGTGTCACGGTGTGCCGAGCGGGGGAGCTGGTCCACCGCGTGCGAGTGGGTGGGAAGAGCGACGATCCTGACCGGCGTCGACCGGTCCCGGTAGCTCAGTACGGCATGGACGAACTCGTCCTGCAGGGCAGGGGGTTGACGAGTGCTGAGCCGTGCCCATGCCTCATCGGTCACGGCCAGCACCAGGTCGGCGGAGCCCTCGGCCATGGCGCGCCTGAGCTCGGGGGCGTCGAGGAGCCCGAAGGCCAGGCTGATGTCCTTGCCGATGTAGCCCCGGCTGTCCACGGCCGTCACGCCGGTGTGGAGGACGGCCCTGAGCCGGATCTCCTCGGCCGGGCCGGCCGAGCGGTTGTGTCCTCGTAGCGCGACGGCGAGAGCGGGTGCGACGACGTCGACCACGAGGCCGGGCTCGAGCTCGGCGGCCAGCACGCACATGATGCCGTCGCCCCGGTCGAGCAGATCGCACGCGCCGGGCTGGAATCCGGCTCGCCGGAGCGCGTGTTCGAGGGCGTCGTAGAGGACCCGTCGGACCGTCAGGAGCGAGCGGTCGGTCCTGACGGGGGCGGTCGAACCCACGACGTCGACGCCGAAGAAGGTGCCGCGCACGAGCGTGTGCATACGCCGACAGTACCACGACGCGTACTTCTACTGGCAGCGAAAGTGTAAATTTACACTCTCGATCAGAACTCTTCGGCGAGGGCCCGGAGGGCGGGCAGGTCCACGACCGCGATCCTCCCACGGCCGGTGGTGACGATGCCGTGCTTGCGCAGGGGGAGCAGTGCCTTGGCCACGGCCTCCCGTGATGCTCCGACCATCGACGCCAACTCGTTCTGGGTGACCGGGAGCTGACGCGGACCTTCCTCCTGGGCCCGGTCCGGCTCGGTGTACTGGTCGTGGAGCGCGAGGAGCTGGCCCGCGATCCGCTGGAGGACGGTCCGGGACGCCATCTCCAGGCGGGCCTGGTCGGAGTCGCGAAGCCGGGAGGCGAGGGTCCGGACCAGGGTGAGCAGGACCTCCGGGTTGCGTTGCAGGAAGTCGTTCAGGTGCTCTGCCGTGACGACCGTGGCGGTGATCCTGGTCTTCGCCACCACGGAGGCGGACCGCGGGGTGCCGTCCAGTGCCGCCATCTCGCCCACGATGTCCGGCCCCTCGCGGAGGGCGAGGATCACCTCCTGGCCGTTGTCGGCCGTCACGACCACCTTGGCGGTGCCCTCGTCGAGCAGCAGTACGTGCGAGGACGGTTCGTGCTCGCGCAGGATCGTCTCTCCGGCGGCGTACTGGATCCGGGTCCCGAGCTGGCCGAGGGCCGATCGGTGTTCGGCGGCCAGTGCCTCCCAGAGATCGCTCTTGACCGTCATGGACCTTCCTCCGGTGGTGCGCGCTACGCGTACAACGTAGACCAAGACCCGCGATCGAGGCGCCGAACGCCGGAAGGCCCCCCATCCGTCGATGGGGGGCCTTCCGGCTGTCTGTGCGCCGCCAGGGACTCGAACCCCGGACCCGCTGATTAAGAGTCAGCTGCTCTAACCAACTGAGCTAGCGGCGCCTGCTGACGTCGGAGACTCTACGCGATCGGGGCGGTCGGACGGAAATCGTGACGCCCCGACCACGGAGAGCGTGTCAGCTGGGGGCCTCGGCGCCCTTGCGGGCGTAGAACCACCAGCAGACGACCAGGCAGACGGCGTAGAAGCCGACGAAGACCCAGAGCGAGCTGGTGACGGGGAAGAGGGCGAACATCGCGGGGATGAAGAAGAAGCCGAAGGCGGCGATGGAGGCGGAGAAGCCGGTGACGGCGCCGGCCTCCATCTCGGCCTGGTGGCGGGCCTCCTCCTGGGCGGCCGGGTCGGGGCCGGCGGCCGCGCGGTGCTGGTTGAGGAAGATGACCGGGATCTGGCGGAAGGTGGAGCCGTTGCCGATGCCGGAGAAGAAGAAGGCGCAGAGGAAGCCGACGTAGAAGACCCAGAAGTTGCCCTGGTTCCCGCCCGAGGGGAGGGCGTTGATCACCACGACGATCGAGGCGCCCATCCCGACGAAGGAGATGATGGTGCACCAGGCGCCGCCGGTCTTGTCGGCGATCCAGCCGCCGAGCCAGCGGGTGAGGGCGCCGATGAAGGGGCCGACCCAGGCGTAGGTGGTGGCGGAGTAGGCGGAGTCGATCGGGGTGAAGGTGGTGTTGATCAGGTTGGGCAGGGCGGAGGCGAAGCCGATGAAGGAGCCGAAGGTGCCGACGTAGAGCAGGGTCATCAGCCAGTTGTGCTTGCGCCTGAAGATGATCTTCTGCTTGGAGAACGGCGCGGCCGCGACCTTGAGGTCGTTCATCAGGAACCAGGCCGCCAGCGCCATCAGCACCAGCAGCGGGACCCAGAGGAAGGCCCCGTTCTGCAGCCAGACCTCGGTGCCGTCCTTCTGCTTCTGCGGCCCGCCGGCCGGCGGGCCGAGGATGCCCGCGGTGATCACCAGCGGGGCGACCAGCTGCACCACGCTGACGCCGAGGTTGCCCAGGCCGCCGTTGATGCCGTTGGCGTTGCCCTTCTTCGCCTTGGGGAAGAAGAAGCCGATGTTGACCATCGACGAGGAGAAGTTGGCGCCGCCGACGCCGCAGAGCGCGGCGATCACCACCATCACCGCGTACGGGGTGGAGGTGTCCTGCACCGCGAAGCCCAGCCAGAGCAGCGGCCCGATCAGGATGATCGTCGAGAAGGCGGTCCACTTCCGCTCGCCGACCACCGGGCCGACGAAGGTGTAGACGAGCCGGCCGAGCCCGCCGGTCAGGCCGGGGATGGCGGTCAGCCAGAACTTCTGCGAGTCGCTGAAGGTGAAGCCGACCTTGCTCAGCTGGACCACCGTCACCGACCAGACCTGCCAGACCACGAAGGCCAGCAGCAGGGCGGGCACCGAGACCCAGAGGTTGCGGTTGGCGACCTTGGCGCCGGTGGCGGACCAGAAGGAGGGATCCTCCGGCTCCCAGGTGGAGATGGTCGCCCCGGGCCGGTAGCTCTCCCGGCGGTGACTGCGGGACTTCTCGTCGAGGGTGCTCAACGCGGCCGTCCTAACGGTGGGTTCAGTGGTCGCGCGGCGAGATGCGCCACGCCAGCAGGACGACCAGGAAGGAGGCCGCCGAGAAACCGGTGCACCACCAGGCGGTGGCGGTCTCGCCCTTCATCCAGGCGTTGGTGGCCACCGTCAGGGCCCAGAGCTGTCCGATCACGATGGTGATCGCCAGGACCAGACGGGCCGTCAGGACGGCCGAGCGCTCCGGTTCCTGCTCGGTGCCCGCACCCGGCCCGGGGCCGGTCCGGGTCACCCGGGGGTCGGCGTAGCCGCTGGTGGCGCGGATCTGCGGGTAGCGCTCCTCGACGGGGCGGTTCAGCCGGGGCTGCTCGCTGCCGGGGTGGTACTCCTCGGGGTAGGTCCCGGGCTGCTGCTCGTCGGGGTGCGTCATGACGCCCCCTCGGCGTTGCAGCCGGCCCGTTCGGCCAGCACCGGGTTGGAGTCCCGCAGGCCGCGGCAGAGCCCGGCCCGCTCGGTCTCGCCGGAGCGCGCGGTGCCGATCGCCCAGACCGCGCCCTGTTCGTCCTCGACCACGACCACCCGGGGCAGCGGACGCGGCGGCGGACCGGCCGTCACCTCGCCGGTCCGGGCACTGAACACCCCTTCGTGGCAAGGGCAGTAGAGCTCGCCCTCGCTGCCGCGCTCCTTGCGCCAGAGCACCCCGCAGGCCAGGTGGGTGCAGACCGTGGAGTAGCCGACCACGGTGCCGTCCATCAGCCGGATGGCCATCGCCCGGTCGTGCTCGCCGGGGTAGTTGAAGGTCACCGCCTGGCCGCGGGCCAGCTTCTCGGCCACCTTGAGCGGGGGAGCGGTGCCGTCGCCGTGCCGGTGCAGCACCCCGGCGGAGACCACGGTGGAGCCGACCACCAGGCCGCCGGAGACGGTGGCCACGATTCGCAGGTAGTCCCGGCGGGTGGTCAGCGAGTCGGCGCTGATCCGGTCCACCAGGGCCGCGTGCTCCTCGGAGAGGTCCGTCGACTCCGGTGCCTGAGGGGTGGTCACAGTGCTCCGTTCCCGGGCGTGGCACGCCCGTTGACCTCGATCACGTTGAGCGCGGGGTACCCGCCGGGGACGGCGGCACCGGCGAAGGCGCCCGCGCCGGCGGTGCCGTCGCGGCGTTCGGCGGGCACCACCATGGCGACGCCGGTGGAGACGGTGACGTCGCCGAAGGCGAAGAGCGTGGAGACGTCCACGTTCGGCCGCTCGGCCTGGAGCTCCTCCAGCGTCCCGTAGAACAGCGCCCCGGTCGGGCAGACCGTCGCGCACATCGGCGCCAGGCCGTAACTGGTGCGGTCGTAGCAGAGGTTGCACTTCATCTGGAGCTTGGCCTCCAGATCGATCTTGGGCACCCCGAACGGGCAGGCGTTGACGCAGTTCGCGCACCCGATGCACCGGGTCGGGTCGGCCTCCTGGACCACGCCGTCGGCGGTGATCAGGATGGCGTCCGCCGGGCAGACCTCGGCGCACGGGGCGACCGGGTCCTCGCAGTGCATGCAGACCGTGGGCAGCGAGGCGGCCGAGTGCCCCTCGTCGGGGTAGTCGAGGTGGATCATCGACTTGCCCCGGTGCGAGTCGCACTCCCGGCAGGCCGAGACGCAGGCCTGGCAGCCGATGCACCGGCCCGGGTCGATGAAGATGGTGCGTCCCAGCATGGGGTCAGCTCCTCTCCGCGGTGCCGCGGCCCTGCGGTGAGGTCGGCGGCAGCGGGTCGGTCCGTGAGGCCTGGGCCTCGGGGTACGCCTCCCGCCCCGGCGGGGTGGGCGGCGCGGGCACCTCGTCCAGGTCGGCGGCCCGTTCGATCCGGACGGCGCAGACCTTGTACTCGGGGATCTTGGAGCGCGGGTCGAGGGCGTCGACGGTCAGCGCGTTGGCCGCCACCGGGTGGGGCCAGTGGTACGGGACGAAGACGTGGTCGGCCCGGATCGCCTCGGTGACCAGGGCGGGCAGCACCGATTCGCCGCGCCGGGTGACCACCCGGACCGGGTCGCCGGTGCGGAAGCCGTGCGAGGGGTGGATCTCCACCCAGGGGCGCGGGGTCTGCTCCACCAGGGCGCCCAGCCGCCGGGTCTGATTGCCCGACAGGAAGTGCGCCACCGTGCGGCCGGTGGTCAGCGTCATCGGGAAGTCCTCGTCGTACGGGTCGGCCGGCGGGTGCCACTCCACGGTCTGCAGGTGCACCTTGCCGTCGGCGTGGTACGTCCTCCCGCCCTCGAACAGCCGTGGCGTGCCCGGGTGGTCGGTGTCCGGGCAGGGCCAGACGATGCCGCCGGTCTCCTCCAGCCGCTGGTAGGTGATGCCGTAGTAGTCGTTGACGGTGCCCCGGGAGGCGATCCGCAGCTCCTCGAAGACCTCCTCGGAGCCGGCGAAGTCGAACTTGTCGCCCACCCCGAGGCGGCGGGCCAGCTCGCACATCACCCAGGTGTCGGTGCGGACCCCGGCCGGGGGCTCCTGGGCCTTGTTGTGCTTGACCACCCGGGCCTCGGCGTTGGCCATCACGCCCTCGTCCTCGGCCCAGGTGGTGACCGGGAAGACCACGTGGGCGTTCTGCGCCGTCTCGGAGAGGAAGAAGTCGAACTGGGCGTGGAACTCCAGGGTGTCGTAACCGTCCTTCACCACCACGTAGTTGGGCAGCGAGACGAAGGGGTTGTTGCAGATCCCGATCAGGCCGCGGATCTCCTGGCGCTGCATCTGCCAGACCATCTCCATCATCGAGGTGCCGGCCTTCGGCAGCTCGGACTCCTCGATGCCCCAGATCTCGCAGATCTGCCGCCGGTGCTCGGGGTCGTTGATGGAGCGCCCGCCCGGCAGCAGGTCGGACTTCTGGCCGTGCTCGCGCCCGCCCTGGCCGTTGCCCTGGCCGGTGATGGTGCCGTAGCCGGCGCCGGGCTTGCCGAGGTTGCCGGTGGCGGCGCACAGGTTGATGACGGTCAGGCAGTTCTCCACGCCCTGGGTGTGGTGCTCGATGCCGCGCGCGTGCCAGGCCATCGCCTTCCCGGCGGTGCCGAACATCCGTGCCACCTCGACCACTTGGGACTCCGGGATGCTGCAGACCTCGGCCGCCCGGCTGGGCGGGTAGGCCTTCACGGTGGCCTTCAGCTCCTCCCAGCCGGTGCAGTGGGCGGCGATGAAGGCGTCGTCGGTCAGGCCGTCCTCGATCACCACGTTCAGCACCGCGTTGAAGAACACCGCGTCGGTGCCGGAGCGCAGCGCCACGTGCACGTCGGCGGTGCGGGCCACCGCCGTCTCCCGCGGGTCGACCACGATCAGCTTGGCGCCGCGGTCCCGGGCGCCCCACAGGTACTGGGTCATCACCGGGAAGCACTCGCCGACGTTGGAGCCGGCGATCAGCAGGCAGTCGGTCCGCAGGATGTCGGAGAACGGGTTGGCCGCCCGGTCGATGCCGAAGGCCAGCTTGTTGGCCCCGGCCGCGCTCACCATGCAGAGCCGCCCGTTGTAGTCCACGTGCCGGGACTTGAGCGCGACCCGGGCGAACTTGCCCACCAGGTAGGTCTTCTCGGAGAACAGGCTGGCGCCGCCGAGCAGGCCGAAGGCGTCCGCCCCGTGCTCGGCCTGGATCCGGCGGATCTCGTTCACCGTGTGGTCCAGCGCCTGCTCCCAGCTCACCTGCTGGAAGGGCTCGTCCCGGCTGCGGCGCATCAGCGGGGAGGCCAGCCGGTCGGGGTGGTTGACCTGCTGGTAGGCGTTGATGCCCTTGGGGCACAGCCGCATCCGGTTGATGTCGTGGTTGCGCGGCTCGACGCCGAACACCTTGCCGTGGGAGTCGACCCGCAGGTACATCCCGCACTGCACCCCGCAGAAGCAGCAGTGGGTGGGCACCAGGGTCTGCTCGGTCTGGTCGGCCCGCCAGGCGGCGGCGGGCAGGCCGCCCGCGTCCCGGAAGTTGCGGGTGCCGCGCGGGGCGACGGTCGGGTCCACACGCTCGCTCAACGGTCGAAGCCCTTCTTCACCTGGGAGAGGTAGGCGCCGCCGCGCAGCACCCGCTTGCAGCGCGGGCAGTACTCCGCCCACTGGTCGAAGCCGAGCTTCAGGTCCTGCATGGTGGCGCGCAGGTTGGCCACGTACTCGGGGGTGTCGATCGGCTCGCCGCAGTTCTTGCAGGCGAACAGGTCGTCGGGCGCGTCCGGGTCCTTCTTCTTGGACGTGTACTTGAACAGCTGCATGCCGACCGCTGCCGGGCGCTGCACGATGTGGAAGAACTTGCCGAACGGCAGGTACACCAGCGTCAGCACCACCGAGGCCATGTGCAGGATCGCCAGGAACTCGTAGCCGCCGCCGTGCAGGAACATCTCGGAGAAGGTCAGCAGCAGCCCGGTCACCGAGATGGTGATCAGGGCCAGCAGCGGGACGAAGTCGTAGCCGAAGCGCTGCCCGGTGGTGGCCGCGCGGTCGCGCATCCGGCGCCACAGGAAGTACCCGGCCCCGGCGATCACCAGCACCGCCGCCAGGTCCAGGCCGTGGTAGAGCGACCAGCCGAGGAAGGAGTCGGAGGGGAAGCCGAGCACCTTGAAGCCCCAGATCCGCATCTCGTAGCCGGGGCCGGCCGCGCTGGAGGCGGTGAAGGTGAACCAGCCCCAGGTCAGCGGGAAGGTGATGGCGGCGGCCAGCAGACAGCCCCAGAAGATGAGCTGGTGCGCCACCCAGCGGGCGTGCGAGCGGGCGCCGAGGAACTTCTGGAAGCCCAGGTAGGTGACGATCATCCTGGGCAGGGCGGTCGGGGCCTTGCGCAGGTTCTCCCAGGAGAGCGCCGCCCGCCAGCCCTGCTTGAAGAGCCTGCGGGCGGCCGGGGCGGAGACCCAGACCACGTAGCGGTAGACCACCCCGAAGGTGAGGAAGACCGTCGCCACCGCGTACGGCACCAGGGCCGAGTCGAAGTCCCTGAGGCCGCGGCTGCCGAGCACGATGGCGACCAGCAGGAGCAGTGTCGCCCCCGTGGCCACCAAGGACGCCCGCACCGCCACCGACTGACCTTGCGCCACCGGTCCGCTCCTTCGCTCGACTGTTTCGCAAGCTACTGACGGTCCGTCGGGTCCGCGCGCCGGGTGAGCCGGCGGGGTGACGAGGGGACGAAACGCACCCCGGTTGGTGACTTTCGCCCGGTCAGGGCGGCCGACGGGCGCAGGAGGGTGGTCTTATGCCGCACGCACCCGCGCACGCGCTCGACGACCTGCTGGCCCAGGCGGAGAAGAAGGCCGGCACCTCCCGGCGACGGCCCGGCCGCTACCTGGTCTCGGCGGTGCAGGCGGGGGTCTACATCGCACTCGGCGAGGTGCTGCTGCTCTCGGTGGCCGCTCCCTTCGACCTGGCGCACTCGCCGGTGGTGAGGCTGCTGGAGGGCGCCGTCTTCGGGGTCGCGCTGATCCTGGTGGTGTTCGCCGGGGCCGAGCTGTTCACCAGCGCGGCGATGGTGATGGCGGTCGGCCGGCTGGCCGGGCGCACCGGCTGGGGAGCGCTGGCCCGGGTCTGGCTGCTCACCCTGGCCGGGAACCTGGCCGGGGCGCTCGGCCTGGCCGTCCTGGTGCACGCGGGAGGGCTGCTCGGCGGCGCCCCAGCCGGCCGGATGCTCGGCGAACTGATCGCGCTGAAGGACGGGCTGACCGGCGGTCAGCTCCTCGCCCGGGCGGTGCTCTGCAACCTGCTGGTCTGCCTGGCGATCTGGACGGTGGCCCGGGTGCGCGGCGACGGGCCCAAGATGACCGCCGTCTGGTGGCCCGTCTTCGCCTTCGTCGCGATCGGCTTCGAGCACTGCGTGGCCAACATGGCGCTCTACGGCCTGGCGATCACCGACGGCCGCGCCTCGTTCGCCGACCTGGCCCGCAACCTGCTGTACGTGGTGCCCGGCAACGTGGTCGGCGGGGCGGTGCTGGTCGGTGCCGCGTACTGGTTCACCACCCGCCGCGAGCGGGAGGCCTGACCCGACCCGTGCGGGAGCCCCCGGCAGCCGGGCTGCCGGGGGCTCACACCTTTCCTCACGCCATCCGGTGCCGGCCGGCCGACCGCTCCTCCCGCCGGTGACCCGCCCAGCCGGCCACCGCCAGCAGGGTGCAGGCCCAGACCGCGCAGAACACCGCCAGCGCGATCGCGTTTCCCCCCATCTGCACCGCGACCAGCACCAGACCGACCGAGAGCGACAGCAGCACCGCGACGGTGCCGGTCTGCACGTCCTCCAACAGGTGCCAGTACCCACGCGGCCCGCCCACCGGCCGCGGCTTCGCGTACCGCTCCGGGCCGAACTCCGCCTGCGGTTCCATCCCGCTCACCTCCCAGTACAGGGGACCCCTCCAGCGTGCACGGCCGCCCGGCTCCCCGCACGCCTGGAGGACGCTTGCGGCCCGGGCCGCTTCGGTCCACCGGTGATCCCTTCCACCCGCGCTGAGCAGCGACGAAGCTGTTCTTCGTCAGCAGGGACCACCCGGAACCGGTGGGGAGAGGGACCGCTGACGGTGCGTCGCACGCACCGGACCGCTGCTCCTGCAGGGCAGCCGTCCCCGTGCCACTTCCCGTCCGTCCTGCCCCTGGAGCCCTGCCATGCCCTCGCGCGCCTCGAAGCTCACCCGCGTCGCCCTCTCCGCCGCCATAGCCCTCTCCGGCGCGGTGGCCACCACCGCCCTGGCCACGGCCAACGCCACGGTCGCCCAGGCCGCCTCGTCGGTGGACGGTTCGATCACCCGCTCCGAGGTGATCGCCCGGGCCGACTACTGGTTCCAGAACAAGGCCAGCATCCCCTACGACCAGGGCGGTTCGTACCAGGACTCCTCCGGTCGCTCCTACCGCACAGACTGCTCGGGCTACGTCTCGATGGCCTGGCACCTCGGCACCAGCCTGGCCACCGGCACGCTCCCGGGCGTCGCCACCCAGATCCCCCGCAGCCAGCTCAAGCCCGGTGACATCCTCGACTACGAGGCCAAGCACGTCATCCTGTTCGAGAAGTGGGACGACGCGGCCCACACCACCTTCTCCTACTACTCCTTCGGCTCCACCCCGGTGAAGCACGTCACCGGTGTGTCGATCAACGCCGCCAAGTTCGACAGCCACGACAACGGCCTCTACACCGCCTACCGCTACAACAAGATCGTGGATGACCGTTCTGCGGCGCGGACGGTGGCGGCGGACTTCGACGGTGACGGTCGGGTGGACGTCGCGGGGATCGATGCGTACCAGAACCTGAACCTGTACGCCGGGAACGGTGCCGGTCAGGTGAGTGCGACGCTGCCGATGCTCGGCACCAATGGTCTGTGGGCGGGCTTCAAGCAGCTGGCGGCGGGTGACTTCAACGGTGACGGCAAGCAGGACGTCGCCGGGATCGACGCCAACGACAGCCTGAAGCTGTACACGGGCACCGGTGGCGGTTACGTGTCGGGCGGCAGCGCGATGCTGGGCGGCAACGGTACGTGGGCGGGGTTCAAGGCGCTGACGGCCGGTGACTTCAACGGTGACGGCAAGCAGGACATCGCCGGCATCGACGCGAACGACAGTCTGAAGCTGTACGCGGGCAACGGTGCGGGTCAGCTCTCCGAGGTCGGCGCGATGCTGGGCGGCAACGGCACCTGGGCCGGGTTCAAGGCGATCACCTCGGGCGACTTCAACGGTGACGGCAAGCGCGACGTCGCCGGCATCGACGCCAACAACGACCTCAAGCTCTACACCGGCAACGGTGCCGGTCAGCTCGGCGGTGGCAGCCCGATGCTCGGCACCAATGGTCTGTGGGCGGGCTTCCGCTCGGTCATGGGCGGTGACTTCAACGGTGACGGCAAGCAGGACATCGCCGGCATCGACGCCAACAACGACCTCAAGCTCTACACCGGCAACGGCGCGGGCCAGGTCAGCGGCGGCTCCGTGATGATCGGCAGCGCCGGCAGCGGCCTCTGGGCCGGCTTCTGACGGCTCACCACTTCCACAGACCATTCCTCACCATCAGAAAGCGATTCAGTGAAGCGCCTCGCCTCCCTCGCCGCCGCCACCCTGGTCGGCATGCTCTGCCTGCCCGTCACCTCGTCTCCGGCTTCGGCGGCGACGGCGAACCCGCCCCAGCTCAAGGTCATGCCGCTCGGTGACTCGATCACCCGTGGGTACATGAGCACCCCGGAGAACGGCTACCGGGCGAAGCTGCAGCAGCTGGTCTCCCAGCAGTCCCGGTACACCGTCAACATGGTCGGGTCCGTGCGGAACGGCACCCTCGCCGATCCGGAGAGCGAGGGCCACAGCGGCTACGAGATCCAGGGCATCAGGGCCGAGCTCGACGGCTGGCTCGCCGCGGCCCAGCCGGACGTGGTGCTGCTGCACATCGGCATCAACGACCTCAACAACAAGCACGACGTCGACGCCAACGGGAACACGGCGGTCGACCGGGCCAAGGCCCTGATCAACCAGATCTTCGCGGACCGCCCCAACGTCACGGTGATCGTCCAGGGTCTGATCCGGTCCACCGCGGGTATCCCGGAGCAGCCGGGCATCACCGCGAAGATCGACGACTACAACAGCCAGCTGAAGACCTGGGTCAACCAGGAGCGGACCAAGCGGCACGTCCGGTTCGTCGACTCCACGGTCCCTGCCGACCAGTTGGCCGACAAGCTGCACCCGAACGCGGACGGGTACGACACCTTCGGCCGGACCTTCTACTCCGAGCTCGACCAGGCCTTCTCCGACGGCTGGATCGTCGGCGGCCCGCCCACCGCGCTCACCACCCCGGCCCGCACCGCGGCCGGTGACTTCAACGGTGACGGCAAGCAGGACGTCGCCGGGATCGACGCCAACAACGACCTCCGGCTCTACACCGGCGACGGTGCCGGGCACGTGGGCGGTGGTTCGCCGATGCTCGGCACCGGCGGTGCCTGGAGCGGCTTCAAGCTGATCGCCGCAGGCGACTTCAACGGTGACGGCAAGCAGGACGTCGCCGGGATCGACGCCAACAACAGCCTGAAGCTGTATGTCGGCAACGGCGCGGGCACCGTCTCGGGCGGCAGCGCGATGCTGGGTGGCAACGGTGCGTGGGCCGGGTTCAAGGCCATCACGGCCGGTGACTTCAACGGTGACGGCAAGCAGGACATCGCCGGGATCGACGCCAACGACAGCCTCAAGCTGTACGCGGGCAACGGTGCGGGCCAGCTGTCCGAGGTCGGCGCGATGCTGGGCGGCAACGGCACCTGGGCCGGGTTCAAGGCCATCACGGCCGGCGACTTCAACGGTGACGGCAAGCGCGACGTCGCGGGCATCGACGCCAACAACGACCTCAAGCTGTACACCGGCAACGGTGCCGGCCAGCTCGGCGGCGGCAGCCTGATGCTCGGCAGCGGCGGCGCGTGGGCCAACTTCCACGCGGTCATGGGCGCCGACTTCAACGGCGACGGCAAGCAGGACATCGCCGGCATCGACGCCAACAACGACCTCAAGCTCTACACCGGCAACGGTGCCGGCCAGCTCGGCGGCGGCTCCGTGATGATCGGCACCAGCGGTAGCGGCCTCTGGGCCGGCTTCTGAGCCCCGTCTGACACGGCGTCGGCCCCCGAACCGTCCGGTTCGGGGGCCGACGCCGTGTCAGACCACCTGGACCGGATAGACCGGCAGGGCGCTGGCCGGGTCGTCCAGGCAGACGCCGCTGCGCAGGTCGAAGGTCTGCTTGTGCATGGGGGAGGCGACGGTGGGGGCGCCGTCCACGCTGCCGGTGATGCCGTCGGCGATCACGTCGGCGTGCGAGAACGGGTCGCGGTTGCCGACGGCGTAGACCTCGCCGCCGGGGGGTGCGGAAGACGGCGGCCTGCTCGCCCTCGGGGAGCAGGGCGGCGACCCCGCAGGCGGGTTCGAGCTCCTCGTAGGCGCAGACGGTGACCCATGTGCCGTCGGGGGACTGGACCTGGACCTGGCCGGTGCGGTTCATCACTGCTCCTGGAGGACGGGGACGGTCGGGGAGTCGACGAAACTGACGGGGTCGGCGGGGGCGTTGACGAAGGGGGCGAAGGCGCGGAGCTTCGCCGGGTCGTCCAGCACGGCCCGCCACTCGTCCTGGTAGGCGGCCACGTGCCGCTCGGCCTGGGCCTCCAGCTCGGTGGCCAGCCCGAGGGAGTCCTCCACCACCACCGCGCGGACGTGGTCGAGTCCCAGGCGCTCCAGCCAGGCGGCGGTCCGCTCCAGCCGCTCGCCGGTGCGGGCGTAGTACATCAGGAAGCGGTCGGTGAGCCGGAGCAGTTCCTCGGTGGAGAGGTCGGAGGCCAGCAGGTCGGCGTGGCGCGGCGTGGTGCCGCCGTTGCCGCCGACGTAGAGGTTCCAGCCCTTGGCGGTGGCGATCACGCCGATGTCCTTGCCCCGGGCCTCGGCGCACTCGCGCAGGCAGCCGGAGACCCCGCCCTTGACCTTGTGCGGGGTGCGCAGGCCCCGGTAGCGCAGCTCCAGGTCGATCGCCAGCTGCACCGAGTCGCCCTGCCCGAAGCGGCACCAACGGCTGCCCACGCAGGACTTCACGGTGCGCAGCGACTTGCCGTAGGCGTGGCCGGACTCGAAGCCGGCGTCCACCAACCGCCGCCAGACCGCCGGGAGTTGTTCGCGCCGGGCGCCGAAGAGATCGATCCGCTGGCCGCCGGTGACCTTGGTGTGGAGGCCGAAGTCCCGGGCCACCTCGCCGATCACGATCAGTTGCTCGGCGGTCAGTTCGCCACCGGGGATGCGCGGCACCACGGAGTAGGTGCCGTCCTTCTGCAGGTTGGCCAGGTAGCGGTCGTTGGAGTCCTGGAGGCCGCGCTGTCCGGGGTCGAGCACGTGCCGCAGCCCGAGCTCGGGCCCGAGGGTGGCCAGGATCGAGCCGACCACCGGCTTGCACACCGCGCAGCCGTCCTCGGCGCCGTTGCCGTGTGCCGCCAGCACCTCGGCGAAGGAGGTGAACCCCCCTTCCACGACGGCCTGGTAGAGCTCGGCGCGGGACAGCGTGAAGTGCTCGCACAGGCCCGGGCGGCGCTGCACGCCGAAGCCGTCCAGCAGGGACTGCAGGGTACCCGTGCAACCGCCGCAGCCGGTGCCGGCCCTGGTGCAGGCCTTCAGCTCGGAGAGCTCGGTGACGCCCTCGGCCACGGCGGCCCGGACGGCGCCCTTGGTGACGTTGTGACAGCTGCACACCACGGCCTCGTCCGGCAGCAGCTCGGCCCCGGGCGGCGCCCCGGCTCCGGCCGGAAGGAGGAACGACTCGGGCGCGGCCGGGAGTTCGGTGCCGGTGTGCGGGCGCAGCAGCCCGTACGCGGCAGCGTCGCCGACCAGGATGCCGCCGAGCAGCCGGCCGTCGGCACCGAGCACCAGCTTCTTGTAGACCCCGGAGCCGGAGTCGGAGAACTGCACCTCCACCGAGCGCCCGCCGGCCGCGAACGGGTCGCCGAAGCTGGCCACGTCGGCGCCCAGCAGCTTGAGCTTGGTGTCGGTGTCGGCGCCCTCGAAGGAGGCGGAGCCGTCGCCGTGCAGCTGCTCGGCCACCACCTCGGCCATCTGGTAGCCCGGGGCCACCAGGCCGTACACCTGGCCGTCGCAGGTCTGGGCGCACTCGCCGACGGCGTAGACCGCCGGGTCGGTGGTGCGGCAGTGCCGGTCGACGGCGACGCCGCCCCGGTCGCCGCAGAGCAGCCCGGCCTCGCGGGCGAGCCGGTCCCGGGGGCGCACGCCCGCCGAGAACACCACCAGGTCGGCGTCGACCAACTGGCCGTCGCTCAGCCGCAGGCCGTCGGTGACGCCGTCCGCGTCCAGCTCGATCCGGTTCGCCCCGACACCGGTGTGCACGCCGATGCCCATCCCCTCGACCGCGCCGCGCAGGGCGGCCCCACCGCCCTCGTCCAGCTGGAGCGGCATCAGCCGGGGTGCGAACTCCACCACGCTGGTGCGCAGCCCCAGGCTGCGCAGCGCACCGGCCGCCTCCAGTCCGAGCAGCCCGCCGCCGACCACCACCCCGCTGCGGGCGCCGGCCGCCGCGTAGGCGGTGATCGCGTCCACGTCGTCCAGGGTCCGGTAGGCGAAGCAGCCCGGGGCGTCCGCGCCGGGCACCGGCGGCATGAAGGGGTACGAGCCGGTGGCCAGCACCAGGGCTTCGTAGCCGAGGGTGCAGCCGCCTGCGGTGGTGACGGTCCGTCGGGCGGTGTCGAGGGCCTCGGCCGGGTCGCCGAGGTGCAGCTCGATGCCGTGTTCGGTGAAGAACTCCGGCCCGGCAAGCGCGAGTTCGTCCGGGCTGGTGCCGGTGAAGCGGGCCGTCAGGTGCACCCGGTCGTAGGCGGGGCGGCTCTCCTCGGCGAGCACCACGGCCCGCCAGTCGCGCTCGAAGGCCCCGCGCTCGGCCAGGGCGGACAGCAGGCGCTGGCCCACCATGCCGTGTCCGACGAGGACCAGGGTCTTGGTCGTCATGGTGCGTGCTCCTCCTGCGCGGGTGCTCCTGTCTCCGACCGTAGTTCGGGGTTGCTGGGTGTCCCATGAGTAAAAGGCCCGAGCAGAAGGGACCTTGGGCCCGAGTGACACGCGGCCGGGCGGTGCGGGACCTTCGGCCCCGGAGCCGGTGGCCTCGGCCCGGTCCGGCGGCCCGGGGCGGCCGCCTAGCGTGGACGGTGAAGGGAGTGGAGCCTGATGACCGTCTTCGCACCGATCCGTGAGCCGGGGCCGCTGCCCGCCGCAGGGTCTGCCGGGCCGCCCTTGGTGCTGGCCGTGCACGGCAGCGCCGTCCCGGCGGCGGTGCGCACCGTGACCAGGCTGTGCTCCCGGCTCGACGCCCTGACCGGACGTCACCCCGTGGTGGGCCACCTGGACGTGCAGAGCCCCTCGCTGGCCGAGGTGCTCGGGCAGCTGACGGGCGAGGCCGTAGTGGTGCCGCTGCTGCTCGGCGACGGCTTCCACCGCGCGGTGGACGTCCCGGGCGTGGTGGCCGCGGCCACCGGAGTACGGGCCGTGGTCACCCCGGGGCTGAGCGGCGCCGCCGCCTCGATCGGACTGGCGCTGCACGGACGGCTGCGGGAGGCCGAGGAACGGGCCGGCGGCCGGGCCGACGCCGTGGTGGTGGCCGCCGCCGGCTCCACCCGCCCGGGCGGCAACGACGGCGCACTGGCCGCCGCCGCCCAGCTGGAGCACCTGCTCGGCGGCACCGTCCCGGTCCGCACCGCCTACTGCTCCGCCACCGCACCCACCGTCCCGCAGGCGGTCGACGCCCTCCGGGCCGAGGGCCACCGCCGGATCGCGGTCGCCGCCCACCTGCTCGCCCCGGGCCGCTTCACCGCCGCCCTCCCCGCCGCCGGCGCCTGGACCGTCACCGCCCCGCTGGCCGACCACCCCCTGATCGCCCGCGCCGTTCTGCGCCGCTACGCGCTCGGCGCGGCCGCGCTGACGCACGGCTGAGGGCGCACCCCGCCGGGCGGAAGTGGTCACCCCAGGGGCGCGAGGCTCTGCTGACCTGCGGCTCCGCCGCGCGGGCGCGCTGGGGAACGGCAGCACGTGCGCCTGGCTGACGGTGCTTCAGTTGCAGGTGAGCCGCCTTCCGGCTCGCGCAGTTCCTCGCGCCCCCGGGGTGACCATGAGCCGATAAACGTTTGGCCTCGAAGGAACGTCCCGTGAGAATGGCCGTATGAGTACCCCACAAGGTCCGGTCGCGGTACCGGAGTTCGTCCGTGAGTACGCCGCCGGCCGGCCCCTGCGGGCCGTCTGGGAGAACGAGCTCGGCGGGCTGACCTTCCAGGTCGGCCTGGCGGAGCGAACGTTCGTGAAGTGGAACCCGGCGGGGAACACCATCGACCTGTCCGCCGAGGCGGCCCGGCTGACCTGGGCGGCGAAGTACGCCACGGTGCCCCGGGTGCTGGAGCAGGGGGCGGACGAGGGCGGCAGCTGGTTGGTCACCGAAGGCCTGCCCGGGAGTTCGGCCGAGGACGAGCACTGGCGGCGCCGGCCGGAGCAGGCGGTGCGCGCGCTCGGGGCCGGGCTGCGCCGGCTGCACGAGGCGCTGCCGGTGGCGGACTGCCCGTTCGACTGGTCGGTGCCCACCCGGCTGGCCTCGGTGCACGCCAGGGTCGCCGCCGGACTGGTGGAACCGGCGTGCTGGCCCGATGAGTTGGCGTACGTGGGCGGCGTGCCGCGGGCGCTCGAACTGCTGGCGGACGCCCCGCCGGTGGACCGCCTGGTGGTCTGTCACGGCGACGCCTGCTCGCCCAACACCCTGATCGGCGAGGACGGCACCGCCTCCGGGCACGTCGACCTGGGCGACCTCGGGGTGGCCGACCGCTGGGCCGACCTGGCGATCGCCACCTGGAGCACGCGGTGGAACTACGGGCCGGGCTGGGAGGAGCCCCTGCTGGAGGCCTACGGCGTCGCGCCCGATCCGGAGCGCACCGCCTACTACCGGCTGCTCTGGGAGCTCTCGGACTGAACACCGGGCCCCGCCGCGCGGAGAGCGCGCGGCGGGGCCCGGCCGGGGCCCGGCCTGGGGTCAGCCGGTGACGCTGGGCAGGCCGGTCTCCAGGTGGCCGGTGAAGCGCTGGGACCAGGTGGAGTCCGAGCTGACGGTGACCGTGAAGTCGTACCAGCCGTTCTGGTGGGCGACGGCGTTGAAGTAGTCGCTGGTGTTGCCGCCGGGCTGGACGGTGTAGGTCCACGGGCCGTCGGTGCGGTAGTTGTTCGGGGTGACGGTGAAGGTCACGGCCGAGGTGCCCGCGTTGTCGAGGCGGAACCAGAGGGCGAGCTTGCCGGTGTCCGGCGCGTTCGCGTACGAGGCGGTGACGGTGACGGTCTTGCCCGCCTTGGTGGCGTCGCCCTTGAAGCGGCGCAGGAAGCGGTTCGGGCCGGTGACGCTCAGGTCGTAGGGGCCGTTGCCGAAGTTGGTGCCGCAGTTGAAGAAGTCGCTGGTGGAGCCGGCCGGGTCCACCGTGTACTGCCACGGGCCGCCGCTGCGGTAGGCGTTGGCGTAGGCCGCGAAGTGGGTGGCGCTGGTGGCGGCGGCGCCCTCGTTGGCCATCTTGATCCAGACCTTCATCACCCCGTTCGCGCCGAACTCCAGGTGGTCCAGGTTGGCGTTGGGCTGGTACGGCAGCGCGCGGGCCGGCCGGGTGCCGGGCTCCTGGAGCGGGAGCGCGTTGTTGGTCGGGGCCGGGTTCGGCAGCGGGCCGCAGGTGGACTGGCCGATCACGAAGGAGGTGTCGGGCAGTGCGGGCATCCCGTAGACCGGGTGGGCGAAGTCGAACATGCCGGTCAGGTCGCCGGTGACCTTGCGCCGCCAGGCAGAGATGTTCGGGCAGACCGCGGGCTTGCCGAGGGCGGCCGTCCAGCGCTCCAGGAAGCGCAGCACCGAGGTGTGGTCGAAGACCTCCGAGGAGACCCAACCGCCGCGGCTCCAGGGCGAGATGGCGATCATCGGGACCCGGAAGCCGAGGCCGACCGGCTGGCCGTTGTAGAACTCCCCGGGCGTCCCGGCGACCGGCACTGGCGGCGGCACGTGGTCGAAGAAGCCGTCGTTCTCGTCGTAGTTGAGGAACATGATGCTGGAGTTGAAGACCGCCGGGTCGGCGTTGAGCGCGTCCATCACCAGGTGCACGAAGTGCGCGCCGTCGTTCGGCGGCGCGTAGGGGTGCTCGGAGGAGGCCTCGTCGGCGACCACCCAGACCACCTGCGGCAGCGTCCCGTTCAGCACGTCGGCGCGGATCGCGGCGGCGATGTCGTCCGGGGTCTTCCCGGTCACCTTCGGGACGGAGCCCATGCCCTTGACCTTGAGCGGGCTGCCGGCCGGGGCGTCGGTGAACTGCTTGAAGTAGGCCAGGGCGTTGTCGCCGTAGTTGTCGGCCGCGTTCTGGTAGAGCTTCCAGCTGACCCCGGCGGTCTCCAGCGCCTCGGCGTAGGTCTGCCAGCGCAGGCCGGACTCGTCGCCGCCGTTGTAGGCCGGGCCGCCCGCCTTGCCGTCCGGGTCGATCTGTCCGCTCCAGTGGAAGGTGCGGTTGGGGCCGGTGGCGCTCAGCGTGGAGCAGAAGTAGGCGTCGCCGACGGTCCAGTTGTCGGCCAGCGCGAAGTGGAACGGGATGTCCTTGCGGTTGAGGTAACCGAGCGCGCGGACACTGGACTTGGCGGCCACCCAGTTGTCCATCTTGCCGGTGTTCCAGGCGCTGTGCTGGTCGTTCCAGGAGTGCGCGAGGTCGCCGTTGCACTGGGCGAGGCGCTCGGGGGTCTGGCCGCCGGCCGCCTTGGTGGCGCTGAACAGCCACGGGTACTGGCGGCCCGTCCCGTTCGGCTGGTTGAAGACGCTGAACCCGCCCGGGATCTGGATCGCGGCCCGGTCGCCGAAGCCCCGGACTCCCTGGAGGGTGCCGAAGTAGTGGTCGAAGCTCCGGTTCTCCTGCATCAGGATCACGATGTGCCTGGCGTCGGTCAGCGTGCCGGTGGCGTCCAGCCCGTACTGCTCCGCCGCCTCGGCCGCCCCGCCGCCGACCGTGGCCGACCCCGCGACGGCCGCCCCGGCCGCCGCGGTCGCCGACAGTGCCATGAACTTCCTACGACTCAGCTCGGACATCCCGCAGCCCGTCCCTTCGCTCCACAGAAGCCGCTGATGGTGGCCGGTGTTGTCTGCACACGTTGTGTGCACGCCATCGGCCGAGCGGAATCTTTGCGCAGGTCGCGGCCGGTGGCCATGACTTTCCATCAAGGCTTGTTGGACTGTTCAACGCCCGGTCGCCGGGCGAAGGCGAGATGAACGCGAAGCGGTACGGCGGCTCAGAGCCCGCCTCCGCAGCCGGCACCCCCGCAGCCCGCGCCGCCTCCGCAGCCGAAGCCTCCGACGGCCCCCGCCGCCTCCCCGCCCCGGCCGACGGGCCCGGCCGGGCTCCCGGGCAGCGAGGGCAGCCACCGGTGGTGCTGCCAGGGGAAGAGCGTGACGGCGGCCCACCAGGACGGGAAGGACACCCGGTCGCCGGTCGCGGCGCACTCGGCCTCGGTGGCCTCGCAGGCCGTGCCGTACCACTCGACCGCCTGGGTCCGCTGCGTGCGCAACTCCAGCAGCCCGTGCTCCAGTTCACGGACCGTCAGCCGGGCGGCGGTGGGGTCCGCCTCCGGCGGCACCTCGGCGTCCCACCGGAAGACCCGGACCGGCCCGAGGGCGGCCGGGGCCAGCAGCCCCCAGACCGGACGGTCCGCCCCGGCCCGGAAGCGCTGGGCCCGGGCCGTCCGGAGGGCCGCCTCCCGGCGCTCCCGGTGCTCCGCCAACCGGGCCGCGATCTCGGCCGCGACCGGTCGGTACGCCTCGTCGGCCCGTGTGGCCGCGACCGGCCCGCGGCCCAGAGCCCGGATCACCCGGCCCCGCGCTCCCGGCGGGCGCGTCGCCGCCCGGTGCCGTTCGGCCGCCCCGGCCCACCGCTCCAGCTCCTCCCGGGTGCCGGGCACCACCGTCGCCCCGGGTGCGCCGCTCCGCTCCGTCCCGGCCTCGCGCACCGGGTAGCGGCCGTCCTCCGGGGCACCGACCTCGATCAGGATCCGCTCCTCCACCGTTCCCCACCCTCCGTCGTACGGACCACGGGCGTGGTCAGTCCTTCACGGTGATACCCAGGGCCTGGGCGAACTGTGGCGCCAGTTCGAAGAGTTGCGCGGATCCGAGGATGGCTCCGCGCAGTCCGTGCGGGCCGTCGGTGAGGCCCAGCGAGCGGGCGCCGCGGAAGTCGGCCTGCTTGAGCACGGCGCCGCTCAGCCGGACCTCCTCCAGGGTGGAGCCGGGGAAGGAGACGTCGGTGAGCTTGGCCTCGCCGAAGTCCACGTCCCGCAGCAGGCAGTCCTCGAAGACCACGTCCCGCAGCACCGCGCCGCGCAGGTTGACCGCCTCCAGCTTGCACTGGCGCAGCACCACCCGGCGCACCGCCGAGCCGTAGGCGGTCAGCCCGGCCAGCACGGTGGACACCAGGCCGGCGTCCTGCCACTCGCTCTCCGCGCAGTCCACCGCCACCCAGCGGCTGCCCTGCACCCAGACCTCGTTGAACCGCGTCTGCCGCAGCCGCGCCCCGGACAGCTCGGTGCCGGTGAAGGCGCACTCCAGGAAGCTCCCGCCGCCGGCCGAGACCACCTCCAGCGGACCCTCGAACCGCACGGTGTCGTAGCGGTCGCCGCGCAGCGGGCCGCTGTGCGGGACGAGCAGGTGCGCGTAGGGCAGGTCGTCGAGCCGGTCGGGGACGGACTGCACGGCGGGGGCCTCCTGGGCTGACGGGGCGTTACCGGGCGAAGGCCGGGTTGCCGGTCCACCAGTTGCCGGGGGCCTCGGGGTCGCGGCTGCTCCAGTACTCCACCACGGCCTGGACGAACTCCTCGGGGTCGAGCGTACCGTTGCCGTCCAGGTCGAGCCGCGAGAAGGCCAGGTCGGTGTCCTCCCGGGTGAGGTCCGGGAAGTGGCCGCGCTGGAAGGCGTAGAACTCCTCCCGGTCGACCACCCCGTTCCCGTCGGCGTCCGCGACCGTGAGGAAGACCTCGGCCAGCGCGCCGACGGTGGCCCGGGCGGCCGCCGGGTCCTCGGCCAGGCCCAGGGTGCTGGTGATGAACTCCTCCCGGCCGATCTCGGTGGCGCCCGCGGGCAGGGTGGGCAGGTGCAGCTCGCGCCAGATGTGCAGGTAGGCGTCGACGATCCGGTCCTCCTCGGCGGAGCCCTCCGGGTGGCCGAGGGAGCGGGCGCTGTCGCGGCCCATCAGCACGTGGTCGGCCTCGGTGAGGCGGCCGTCGCCGTCCCGGTCCAGGTGGTCGAAGCCGTAGGCGATCTTGTCGCGGAGCAGGTCGCCGGTGGTGGCGGGCTCGGTCATGCGGTTCCTCCGGTGGGGTTCTGGTGGACGGGGTGCCCGTGGGACTCCAGGGCCAGGCCCAGGGCGACGGTGGCGGCGCAGACCAGGCCGGCCGCCAGGGTGCCGTGCTCGCCCAGGAAGGTGCAGGCGAGCACGGCCACCGAGGCGGCCGGCAGCAGGGCCTGGCCGAGGCCGGTCTTGACGTGCCGGGAGTGCAGCGCCCAGACCGTGAGCAGGAAGAGCGCGGTGGGGACGGTGACGGCGGCGGCCGCCGGGACGGCGGTGATGTGCGCCTTGTGGGTGGCGTACTCGATCGCCACCTCCAGGCCGGCGCCGATCGCGGCGGCCGAGCCGAGCACCACGTAGTGGCCGTAGCCCCAGAGGAAGGAGCGGCGGTTGGAGGTGAGGATGTGGTGCACCGGGCGGGCGAAGTAGATCCACCAGGCGGAGAAGCAGATCAGGATGCCGCCCGCGGCGATCGGGATCAGCTCGTCCAGCGCCTCGTGCTCGTCGATCGCGGCCTGCATCGCCAGAGTGGCGGCGGCGACGGTCTCGCCGAGCACGATGATGGTGAACAGGCCGTACCGCTCGGCGATGTGGTGCGGGTGCCAGTTCGACTGGGTGCGCAGTTCGGCCAGGGCCGGGACGGAGAGCTCGGCCACGATGCCGAGCGGCAGCACCCAGGTGAGCGCGCTGTCCGGCACCAACAGCACCAGCACCCAGCCGAGTTGGCAGATGGTGATGCCGATCGCGTAGCGCAGCGCCATGGTCCGCGCCCCGCCGGTCTCGGAGGCGGCCGCGCGCAGCCACTGGGTGACCATGGCCAGCCGCATCACCAGGTAGCCGACCACGGAGAGGGTGAGGTCCCGGCTGTCGAACATCCGGGGCACCCCGGCGGCCAGGATCAGCACGCCGGTGATCTGGACCAGGGTGGTGACCCGGTACGGCACGTCGTCCACGTCGTAGGCGGAGGCGAACCAGGAGAAGTTCATCCAGGCCCACCAGATGGCGAAGAAGGCGAACGCGTAGCCGTACAGCCCGGCGCCCAGGTGGCCCTCGGCCAGGTCGTGCGCCAGCTGCTTCCCGGCCTGGGCGACCGCCACCACGAAGCAGAGGTCGAAGAAGAGCTCCAGCGGCGTGGCCACCCGGTGGCTCTCGTGCTTGCTGCGTGCGGTCATCCGCCGGAAGGCGGGTTGGGAGGGGAGGTCTGTGCTCATGGGGCCACCTGGGCGCTCGGCGTGGTTCCGGTCCCCGTGATCCTGACAGTCCGTCACGCCCGGCGCACGCACCCCGGCGACACGCGGACCGTCCGGCTCGCACCCCTTCTGTCCTGCTGTCAGCGCCAGTTGACGGTGGAGTGCGCGAACCGGGTGAACGGACCGCCGGAACCCGGGCGCGCCCCGCGCCGGGGGTCGGTTCCACCCCGTTTGGCCGGATAGATTCCTCCGCAGTGGCAAGGACGACGCGGGCGGACTTCGGGCAACGCGGAAGGTCAAGGCCGGTGGCGGAACACGGGGGCGGGCACACCGCGCCCCCGTGCCGTCGGCCTCGTGATCACCGCGCTGCCCGGCAGTGCCGCCGCACGTCGGGGTGCCGCCGCACCGCCATGCCCGGCTCCGGCCGGGCCGGGGCGGTGCGCGGCGGCGGTCGCCGCCGCGCGGTCCGCCCCGTGGCGCGGGCTACTTCTCCCAGCCCACCTTGGTGATGTCGGTGCTCGCCAGGCTGCCGGCCCCGAAGTTGGCCAGGCCCTTGCGCACCGCCACGATGCTCGGGCGCTGGTAGAGCTCCAGGGTGTGGGCCAGCTCCCAGATCTTGGCGTCGGCCTCGTTGTAGAGCTTGTCGGCCTCGGCCCTGTCCAGCGTCCCGGCGGCGGTGCGCAGCAGGGTGTCGATCTCCGGGGTGGCCAGCTTGGAGTAGTTCCCGAACACGTTGTCGCCCTGCGGGGCGCGGTAGTTGGGGACGCCGGCGGAGAGCGGGAAGGAGCCGGTGTTCCGCCAGCTCGCCAGGTCGAACTTGCCCTGGTTGATGTACTTGGCGAAGTACTCCTTGCTCGGCACCTTGTCCAGGGTGAGCTTCACGCCGACCTGCTGGAGCATCGACTGCACGGCGGCGGCCATGTCGAGCTGGGCCTGGGCCGAGCCGTCGCTGAGCACGTAGTGCAGCTCCAGCGCGGCACCGTCCTTGGTGCGCGGCTGGCCGGCCGCCGGCTCCTTCCAACCCGCCTTCTCCAGCAGCTCCTTGGCCTTGGCCGGGTCAGCCTTGGCCCAGTCGCCGGAGTTGTTCCGGTAGCCGCTCTGGTTGGTCATGTAGAGGTGGTTGTCGAGCGGCTTGAACTCCACCGGCACGCCCGCGTTCACGATCTTGATCAGCGCGGTGCGGTCCAGCGCCTTGGTGAGCGCCTGACGCACCGTCTGGTCGGCCAGCGCGCCGTTGCCGCCGAAGGAGATGTGCACCTCGTCCCACGGGGTGCCGGTGCGGATGACGCCGTCCTTGGCGTCCTTCAGCTGGCCGTAGGCGGTCGCGGTGCCGGCCGAGGCGTAGTCCACCTCGTTGTTGAGGAAGGCCTGGGTGATCGCGGAGCTGGCCAGCACCCGGTAGATGATCTTGTCCAGCTTGGGCTTCGGGCCCCACCACTCCGGGTTGGGCACCAGGGTGATGGTCTGCGCGGTCTTGTTCAGCTCCCCGATCTTGAACGGGCCGCTCCAGACCGGGACCTTCTCGACCCAGCCGTCGTTGAACGCCTCCGGGGTGGAGATCCCGGAGGCCGGCAGCAGCGGGTTGAAGAGGTTCTGCCAGTCCGCGTACGGCTTCTCGAAGGTGACCTTCACCTCCAGGGCGTCCGCGCCCTGCTCCACGCCGGAGATCTGCTCGTAGCCGGAGGAGTCGGCGATGTTGTAGGCCGGGTCCTTGCCGTTGGTGGCCTTCCAGACCGCCTTGAAGTCCTCGGCGCTCAGCGGCTTGCCGTCCGACCACTTGGCCTTCGGGTTGAGCTTGTAGGTCACCACCTGCGGCGACTTGGAGGTCACCTCGGCCGAGGCCAGGTACTCCGGCACCGGGGTGAAGACGCCCTTGGCGTCGGTGCGGAACAGCTGGGCCTGGGTGTAGCCCATGATCTCGACCGCGTCGCCGTACCGGCCGTCCACCTGGTACGGGTTCCACTGGGTGATCCACTGCTGCAGCGGAGGGTGGAACTCGCCGCCGTCCCTGATCTTGTCCAGCGGCTGCGGGTTGTTGTCCTCCGCGTCCTGGGTCGGCACCACGTTCTTCGCCACGTCGCCACCCGAGCCGGAGCCGGCCGAGCTGCAGCCGGTGACGGCGAGCGCCACGGCGGCGGCGAGCACGGCGAGACGGCGTAGGCGGGTGCTGGTGATGGAGTCCATGGGGTTCCCCCGGGAGATAGAGATTTTGGGTGCCGCCAGGTGTGGCGGGAGTTGAACGTGGGCAGCCAAGCGGTGTTCGGCCAGCAGAACGTAACAGCGGATCAGTGCTTCTACCAGGGGGTCTCGTCCACACCTGATCAGACCGACACGTGGCGCAATACGGCGGCAACGTGCACTTCGTAGTGCGCTGGAACACTGATCCAACCCACCTCAGAACAAAGGTAATTCGTCATGTCATCCAGGGTGCCGAGACCCGGCTCCGGTGGTGCGCGGTGATCCGCTACATAGCCAAGCGGCTCGGCTACCACGCCGTCCTGCTGGTCGTCGCCGTCTTCCTCGCCTACGCGCTCGCCAGCGCCGCGCTCGGCCCCCGGGCCTACTTCGAGGCCAAGCAGCCGCGCCCCTCCGCCGCCTCGGTGGACCGCCAGCTGACCGAGCTGAACATCAACGACCGCACCCCCGTGGTGGAGCGCTTCGGCACCTGGGCCGAGGGCCTGGTGTTCCACGCCGACCTCGGCCGCACCATCCACGACACCTCGGTGAACGAGGACTTCGGCCGGCGGATCTGGGTCTCGCTGCGGCTGCTGCTGGTCGGCAGCCTGCTCGGCATGGTGCTCGGCGTCGCGGTCGGCGTCTGGGGCGCGGTGCGCCAGTACCGCTTCTCCGACCGGGCGTTGACCCTCACCTCCTTCGTGCTGCTCTCCACCCCGGTCTTCCTGCTGGCCCTGCTGCTGAAGAACGGCGCGATCGCCGCCAAGGACGCGGCCGGCCACGAGGTGATCCCGTTCACCGGCTACGAGACCCCCGGCCTGACCGGCGGCATCGGCGCCCACCTGGCCGACTGGGGCCTGCACCTGCTGCTGCCCACCCTCTCGCTGGCCCTCGGCGGCCTGGCCGTCTACAGCCGCTACCAGCGCGCCACCATGCTCGACGTGCTCGGCTCCGACTACCTGCGGACCGCCGAGGCCAAGGGCCTGACCAGGCGTCAGGCCCTGCTCAAGCACGGGCTGCGGACCGCGATCATCCCGATGACCACGATGTTCGCCTACAGCTTCCTGGGCATCTTCACCGGCGCCGCCTTCACCGAGACCATCTTCGGCTGGCACGGCATGGGGGAGTGGTTCATCCAGGCGATCAACGAGCAGGACATCAACTCGGTGGTCGCGGTCAACCTGTTCGCCGCGGTGGTGGTGCTGGCCTCCGGCTTCCTGGCCGACCTGCTCACCGCCGCCCTCGACCCCCGGGTCAGGTCCTGATGACTGCCGTGCTCCCGCTCGCCCCGGCCGAACCGGCCGCCCCCGCAGGCCGCTCCCGCCTGGTGCTGCGCCGCCTGCTGGCCGCCCGCGGGGTCGTGATCGGCGCCGTCACGGTGCTGCTGCTCTTCCTGCTGGCCTTCCTCGGCCCGTACCTGACGCCCTGGGACTACGCCGCTCCGGACTACACCGCGCTGCGCCAGCCGCCGTCCGGCCAGCACTGGTTCGGCACCAACGGGCTCGGCCAGGACGTCTTCGCGCAGACCGTCCGGGGCCTGCAGAAGTCCCTGGTGATCGGCCTGCTGGTGGCGGTCTTCTCCACCGTGCTGGCCGGCCTGGTCGGCGCCTGCGCCGGATACTTCGGCGGCTGGGCGGACCGCTGCCTGACCTTCCTGGTCGACCTGATGCTGGTCTTCCCCAGCTTCCTGATCATCACCATCATCTCGCCCCGGCTGAAGGGCTCCGGCTGGATCGCCTTCGTCGTCCTGCTGGCCGTCTTCAACTGGATGATCACCGCCCGGGTGGTCCGCTCGATGACCCGCTCGCTGCGCGAGCGCGAGTTCGTCCGGGCCGCCCGCTTCATGGGCGTCCACCCCCTGCGGATCATCCTGCGCCACATCCTGCCGAACGTCGCCTCCTTCCTGATCACCGACGCCACCATCACCGTCGGCGGCGCCGTGATGAGCGAGGCCGCCCTCTCCTACTTCGGCTTCGGCGTCCGCGCCCCCGACGTCTCGCTCGGCACCCTGCTCGCCGCCGGCACCGACCAGGCCCCGGTCTTCCCCTGGCTGTTCTACTTCGCCGCCGCCCTGCTGGTCCTCTTCGTCCTCGCCGTCAACCTGATCGGCGACGGCCTGCGCGACGCCCTCGACCCCACCTCCCGGAGTTCCCAGTGACCACCCCTCTGCTCGAAGTCGCCGACCTCGCCGTCGACTTCGGTTCTCAGCCGGCGGTCCGGGGCGTCGACCTGACGCTGCGTCGCGGGGAGACCCTCGGGATCGTCGGCGAGTCCGGCTCCGGCAAGTCGGTGACCGCGCTGGCCGTGCTCGGCCTGCTGCCGGGTGCCGCACGGGTCAAGGGCTCCGTACGCCTCGAAGGCCGCGAACTGGTCGGACTGCCCAGCCGTGAACTCGCGGGCCTGCGCGGCAACAAGGTGGCGATGGTCTTCCAGGACCCGCTCTCCGCCTTCACCCCGGTCTACCGGATCGGCGACCAGATCGTCGAGGCGATCCGGGTGCACCAGAAGCTGGACCGGGCGGCAGCCCGTACCAGGGCCGCCGAACTCCTCGACCTGGTCGGCATCCCCGACCCCCGCCGGGCCCTGGACTCCTTCCCGCACGAGTTCTCCGGCGGCATGCGCCAGCGCGCGATGATCGCCATGGCCATCGCCAACGACCCGGACATCCTGCTCGCCGACGAGCCCACCACCGCCCTGGACGTCACCATCCAGGCCCAGGTGCTGGACGTGCTGCGCACCGCCCAGCGGGAGACCGGCGCGGCCCTGGTGCTGGTCAGCCACGACCTCGGCGTGATCGCCGGGATGGCCGACCGGGTCGCCGTGATGTACGCGGGCCGGGTGGTGGAGACCGCCCCGGTGGACGAGCTCTTCGCCCACCCCCGCCACCCCTACACCCTCGGCCTGATCGGCGCGGTGCCCCGGCTGGACGGCGCCCGCGGCGCCCTGGTGCCGATCCCCGGCCAGCCACCCGCCCCGGGGACGCTCGGCGGCGGCTGCCCGTTCGCCGACCGCTGCCCGCTGGTGGAGGACCGCTGCCGTACCGAGGAGCCCGCGCTCACCGGCGACGGCGACCACCTCGCGGCCTGCCTGCGCGCCGACTTCCTGGCCGGGACCCGCCCGGCCCCGC
>NZ_BAAAYB010000085.1:0-63065 GCF_039535905.1 Kitasatospora albolonga
CCCCTGCCCCGTCCGAGGCCGCGGCAGCGGTCGACATCCTGGTGACCCGTGGTCAGGAGGCCCTGCGGGAGTACGCGGGCTTCACCCAGGAGCAGGTCGACCACATCGTCAAGAAGGCTTCGCTGGCCGCGCTGGCCGCGCACACCCGGCTGGCGGTGATGGCGGTGGAGGAGACCGGGCGCGGGGTGTTCGAGGACAAGGCCGTGAAGAACATCTTCGCGTGCGAGCACGTCACCCATTCGATGGCGGACATGAAGACCGTCGGGGTGGTGCGTCGGGACGAGATCGACGGGATCGTGGAGATCGCCGAGCCGGTCGGCGTGGTCGCCGGCGTCACGCCCGTCACCAACCCGACCTCGACCACCATCTTCAAGGCGCTGGTGGCGCTGAAGACCCGCAACCCGATCGTCTTCGGCTTCCACCCCTCGGCGCAGGGCTGTTCCGCCGAGGCGGCCCGGATCGTCCGGGACGCGGCGGTCGCGGCGGGGGCTCCGGCGCACTGCGTGCAGTGGATCGAGCAGCCCTCGATGGAGGCCACCGGCGCGCTGATGAACCACCCGGGGGTGGCGACCATCCTGGCCACCGGCGGGAACGCGATGGTGAAGGCGGCCTACTCCTGCGGCAAGCCGGCCCTCGGGGTCGGCGCCGGGGAACGTGCCCGCGTACATCGAGAGGAGCGCGGACCTCAAGCGGGCCGTCAACGACGTGGTGGTCTCCAAGTCCTTCGACAACGGCATGATCTGCGCCTCCGAGCAGGCGGTGATCCTGGATGTCGAGATCCGTGACGCTGCGATCCAGGAGTTCCGCAGACTGAAGGCCCATCTCGCCACTGGTGAGGAGAAGATCCTGCTGGAGCGGCACCTGTTCGGCGTCGGTGAGGACCGCAACTGCGCGGGGGCCAAGCTGAACGCCGCAGTGGTGGGTCGCTCCGCCGCGCAGATCGCCGATGCAGCCGGGTTCTCGGTTCCCGCCGACACCTCCGTCATCCTGGTGGAAGCGGAACACGTCGGGCCGGACGAGCCGTTGACGCGCGAGAAGCTCTGCCCGGTGCTCGCGGTGCTCACCGCCGATTCGCGTTCACGTGGGGTCGAACTCGCCGTTGCCATGGTGGAGTTCCACGGGCTGGGCCACTCGGCGGCCGTGCACACCGAGGACGAGGCCTTCGCCGAGGAGTTCGGACACGCCGTCAAGGCCTGCCGGGTGATCTGGAACGCGCCCAGTTCGCAGGGCGGGATCGGCGACGTCTACAACGCCTTCATGCCCTCGCTGACCCTGGGCTGCGGCAGTTACGGGGCCAACTCGGTCTCCGGGAACGTGACCGCGCTGAACCTCGTGAACATCAAGCGGATCGGGCGGCGCAACACCAACATGCAGTGGTTCAAGATCCCGCCGAAGGTCTTCTTCGAGCGCAACTCCGTCAAGTACCTGGCCGACATGCGCGGTGCCCGCAAGGTGGTCATCGTGACCGACCGGACCATGGTGGAGATCGGGCACGTGGAGCGGGTGCGGAGCGTCCTGGCCCGCCGCTCCGAGCCGGTCGAGGTGCGGGTGATCGACTTCGTCGAGCCGAACCCGAGCATCGACACGGTGGAGAAGGGCGCCGAGCTGATGCGCGGCTTCCGGCCGGACACCATCATCGCGCTGGGCGGCGGCTCGCCGATGGACGCGGCCAAGGTGATGTGGCTGATGTACGAGCACCCCGAGACGGTCTTCGCGGACCTGAAGGAGAAGTTCTTCGACATCCGCAAGCGCGCCTTCACCTTCCCCGACCTGGGTGAGAGGGCCAAGCTGGTCTGCATCCCGACCACCTCGGGCACCGGTTCGGAGGTCACCCCGTTCGCGGTGATCACCGACTCGGCCACCGGCCAGAAGTACCCGCTGGCGGACTACGCGCTGACCCCGAGCGTGGCCATCTGCGACCCGGCGCTCACCACGAACCTGCCGAAGGACGTGACCGCCGACTCCGGCTTCGACGCGCTGACGCACTGCATCGAGACCTACGTCTCGGTCTACGCCAACGACTTCACCGACGGGCTGGCCCTGCAGGGCATCAAGCTGATCTTCGAGAACCTGGAGCAGGGCCGTCACCGACGGCCCGAACAGCCCGGTGGCCCGGGAGAAGATGCACAACGCCGGGACCATCGCCGGGATGGCCTTCGGCTCCGCCTTCCTCGGCGTGGTGCACGCGATGGCGCACACCCTGGGCGCCACCTTCCACGTCGCGCACGGCCGGACCAACGCGATCCTGCTGCCGCAGGTGATCCGCTACAACGGCGCGGCCCCGTCCAAGGTGACCAGCTGGCCCAAGTACCGGAGCTACGTGGCCCCGGAGCGGTTCCAGGCGATCGCGAAGATGCTCGGCCTGCCGGCCGGGAGCCCGGAGCAGGGCGTGGAGTCGCTGGCGCGGGCGGTCGAGGAGCTGCGGGCCAAGGTCGGCATCCCGGACTCCTTCAAGGCGGCGGGGGTCGACGAGGCGTCGTTCCTGGAGGCGCTGCCGCAGCAGGCGATGTACGCCTACGAGGACCAGTGCGCCCCGGCCAACCCGCGGATGCCGATGATCGCCGACATGCAGCAGCTGATGCGGCAGGCCTACTACGGCGACCGGGTCTGAGACCGGCTGAGGCCCAAAGTCCCTACGAATCAGGACCTTCCGAGCCCATGTGACTTTGTGAATGGATTCACAATGTACACGTAGGGCTCGGAATCCAAGAGCGGGAGCAGCAGACATGAGCACCCAGCACATCGAGAAGACGGCCGCCGGCGCCTGGGCGGGCTTCAAGGGCGGGCTGTGGCGTGACGCCATCGACGTCCGTGACTTCATCCAGCAGAACTACACCCCCTACCTGGGCGACAGCTCCTTCCTGGCCGGGCCCACCGAGCGCACCACCGCGGTGTGGAAGGCCATCACGGACAAGTTCCCCGAGGAGCGCGCCAAGGGCGTCTACGACGTCGCGTACGACATCCCCTCGACCATCACCGCGCACGCCCCCGGCTACATCGACCGGGACAAGGACCTGATCGTCGGCCTGCAGACCGACGCCCCGCTGAAGCGGGCGATCATGCCCAACGGCGGCTGGCGGATGGTGGCCGGCGCCCTGGAGACGTACGGCTACCCGGTCGACCCCGGGCTGGAGAAGGTCTTCACCGAGTACCGCAAGACCCACAACGCCGGGGTCTTCGACGCCTACACCCCCGCCATCCGGGCCGCCCGCAAGGCCGGCATCGTCACCGGACTCCCCGACGCCTACGGCCGCGGCCGGATCATCGGCGACTACCGCCGGGTCGCGCTCTACGGCGTCAACCGGCTGATCGAGGCCAAGCTGGCCGAGAAGGCCGAGCTGGACGCCGCCCCGACCGAGGCGGCGCTGCTGGAGGAGACCATCCGCGAGCGCGAGGAGCTCTCCGAGCAGATCCGCTCGCTGGGCGAGCTCAAGCAGATGGCGGCGGGCTACGGCTACGACATCTCCGGCCCCGCCACCAGCGGACGCGAGGCCATCCAGTGGCTGTACTTCGCCTACCTGGCGGCGGTGAAGGAGCAGAACGGCGCGGCGATGTCGCTGGGGCGCACCTCCACCTTCGTCGACGTCTACCTCCAGCGGGACATCGCCAACGGGGTGCTGACGGAGGAGCAGGCCCAGGAGCTGGTCGACGACTTCATCGTCAAGCTGCGGATCGTCCGCTTCCTGCGCACCCCCGAGTACGACGAGCTGTTCTCCGGCGACCCGACCTGGGTGACCGAGTCGATCGGCGGCGTCGGCGAGGACGGCCGCCCGCTGGTGACCAGGACCTCGTTCCGCTACCTGCAGACCCTCTACAACCTCGGCCCGGCCCCCGAGCCGAACATGACGGTCTTCTGGTCCCCGCAACTCCCCCAGGGCTTCAAGGAGTTCTGCGCCCAGGTGTCGATCGACACCTCCAGCGTGCAGTACGAGTCGGACGAGCTGATGCGCCCGCGCTTCGGCGACGACACCGCCATCGCCTGCTGCGTCTCGGCCATGGCGGTCGGCAAGCAGATGCAGTTCTTCGGCGCCCGGGTGAACCTCGCCAAGACCCTGCTCTACGCGGTCAACGGCGGCCGGGACGAGAAGTCCGGCGCCCAGGTCGGCCCGGCCAGCGGTCCGATCACCTCCGAGGTCCTGGACTACGACGAGGTGATGGCCCGCTTCGACCAGCAGATGGAGTGGCTGGCCGAGACCTACGTCCACGCCCTCAACGTCATCCACTACATGCACGACCGCTACGCCTACGAGCGGATCGAGATGGCGCTGCACGACCGCGCCGTCCGCCGCACCATGGCCTGCGGCATCGCCGGCCTCTCGGTGGCCGCCGACTCGCTCTCGGCCATCAAGCACGCCAAGGTCACCCCCGGTGCGGGACGAGAGCGGCCTGGTCACCGACTACCTGATCGAGGGCGAGTACCCGGCCTACGGCAACAACGACGACCGGGTGGACTCCATCGCGGTCTGGCTGGTCGAGGAGTTCATGAAGAAGGTGCGCAAGCACCCGACCTACCGCAGCGCCGAGCACACCCAGTCGGTGCTGACCATCACCTCCAACGTGGTCTACGGCAAGAAGACCGGCAACACCCCCGACGGCCGCCGGGCCGGCGAGCCGTTCTCCCCGGGCGCCAACCCGATGAACGGCCGGGACGCGCACGGCTACGTGGCCAGCGCCCTCTCCGTCGCCAAGCTGCCCTACGAGCACGCCGAGGACGGCATCTCGCTGACCAACACCGTCACCCCCGACGCGCTCGGCCGCACCCCCCAGGAGCGGGTGCGCAACCTCGCGGGCGTCCTCGACGGCTACATGGCCTCCAACGGCTTCCACATGAACGTCAACGTGCTCAACCGCGACACGCTGCTGGACGCCATGGAGCACCCGGAGAACTACCCGCAGCTGACCATCCGGGTGAGCGGATACGCCGTCAACTTCGTCCGGCTGACCCGCGAACAGCAGCTCGACGTACTCAACCGCACCTTCCACGGCTCGCTCTAGGCAGGAGATCCCGTCATGGCCGTCACCCTCGGAACCGAGATCCCCGTCGGCGCGCTCACCGGTGCGCTCACCGGCTCGGTGCACTCCTGGGACCTCTCCACCGGTGTGGACGGCCCGGGCACCCGGTTCGTCACCTTCCTGGCCGGGTGCCCGCTGACCTGCCTCTACTGCCACAACCCCGACACCATGAAGATGCGCAACGGCAGGCGCACCACCGCCGACGCGGTGGTGGCCGAGGCCGCGAAGTACACCACCTTCATCCGCGCCTCCGGCGGCGGCGCCACCATCAGCGGCGGCGAGCCGCTGCTCCAACCGGCCTTCGCCGGCGAGCTGTTCCACCGCTACAAGCACGAACTCGGCCTGCACACCGCCCTGGACACCTCCGGCTTCCTCGGCGCCCGGGCCACCGACAAACTGCTGGCCGACGTCGACCTGGTCCTGCTGGACATCAAGTCCTGGGACCGCGAGCTCTACCGCAAGGTCACCGGACGGCCGTTGGAGCCCACCCTGGACTTCGCCCGGCGCCTCGCCGACCTCGGCAAGGAGGTCTGGGTCCGCTTCGTGCTGGTGCCCGGGCTGACCGACCCGGTCGACAACGTCGAAGGCGTGGCCGGCTTCGCCGCCTCACTGGGCAACGTCACCCGGGTGGACGTACTGCCCTTCCACAAGCTGGGGGCGGCCAAGTACGAGGCCCTGGGCCAGGACTTCGCGCTCGCCGACACCCCCTCGCCGACCCCCGAGCAGGTGGCCGCCGCCCGCGGCGTCTTCACCCGCCACGGCCTCAACGCCGTCTGACGGCACCACAATTCAAGAAGGAGAACCCCGATGACCACCGCAGTGCCGCGCCGCCGCCGCAGGGCCGACGACCCCGACGAGCACCCCGGCCGACCCCGCCGGGTGGTCGGGCCGGTCCCGGCGATGGACGGCCGGACGCCCACCGCGCACGACCTGCTGCTGCTGCACTGCCCCTCCTCCCTGCGGCGCACGGTCTCCGGCGGCGAGCCGCTGCCCACCTGGGCCCGCACCCTGCTGCGCGGCAACCCCTGGGTCACCGTCCGCCGTGCCCCGGCCATCGCCGGCCTCTCCCCCACCCGGGTGCACTGCACCCGGGACGGCTCGGCCACCGCCGAGAGCTGGATCCCGGTCGCCCTGCACGGCCCCCGGCCGGACCAGCGGGTCGCCGCCTACGCCCCCCGCTCGGCCGTCGCCCTCACCCTCGCCCCCGAGCAACTCCCGGACCGTCTCGCGCAGTTGCCCGAGGACCGGCAACTCGGAGTGCCCGCCCTGGCGGCCCTCCCGGAGGCCGGCGCGGTGGTCGAGAGCTACAACCTCAGCTGGGGCCCGATCGGCGCCGTCGGCTGCGAGCTGGCCACCGGCGTCCCGGTCACCACCCTCGACAGCCCGCTGCGCCTGCTGCTGCGCAGCCCGCTCCCGTTCAGCCGCCGGGACGCCCTGCTGCTGCGCCGCAGGCTGCGCAAGCTCCCGGTCTGGGTCGAGGCCGAGCTGGAGACCCGGCACGGCTCCGTCTCGCTGGCCGAGTACTCCACCTCCCCGCAGTTCCTCACCCTGCACACCCCGGACGGCCCGAAGCTGGTCGGCGACCCCTGGTTCCCCCGGCAGCTGCGCAGCGCTTGACGGGCATGCGGTCAGGCGTGGTGGCAGGCGACTCCGTCGGTGAGCGGCGGGGTCGTCTGCTCGCACACCGGGTGCTTCTCCGGGGGGAGTTCGGCGTAGAGCGGGCAGCGGGTGCGGAAGGCGCAGCCGGTGTGGCGTTCGGTCGGGGAGGGCGGGTCGCCGGGGAGCAGGGTGCGGGTACGGGCGCGTTCGGCGGCCGGGTCGGGGAGCGGGACGGCGGAGCGCAGGGCCCGGGTGTAGGGGTGGCGGGGGTGGTCGAGGACCTCGGCGACCGGACCCTCTTCGACGGTGCGGCCGAGGTACATCACGCTGACCCGGTCGCAGAGGTGGCGGATCACCGAGAGGTCGTGCGAGACGAACAGGTAGGCCAGGCCGAGTTCGGCCTTGAGCTGCTGGAGCAGGTTGAGCACGCCGGCCTGGACCGAGACGTCCAGGGCTGAGACCGGTTCGTCGAGGACCAGGAGCTTGGGCTCGACGGCCAGGGCCCGGGCGATGGAGATCCGCTGACGCTGGCCGCCGGAGAACTGGTGCGGATAGCGGCCGGCGTGGGCCGGATCCAGGCCGACCTGGCGGAGCAGCTGGGGGATCCGACGGTCGATCAACTCGCGCGGGGCGCGCTGGGCGAGCAGGGGTTCGGCGATGATGTCGCCGACCGGCTGGCGCGGGTCGAGGCTGGCCATCGGGTCCTGGAAGACGATCTGCACCTCGCCGCGCAGGCGGTGGGCGTCCGCCTTGGTGAGGGTGGCGGTGTCGTGGCCGAGCAGTTCGATCCGGCCGGCCTCGGGGGTGGTCAGGCCGAGCAGTTCGAACAGGGTGGTGGACTTGCCCGAGCCGGACTCCCCGACCAGGCCGAGGGTCTCCCCGCGCCGCAGGTCCAGCTCGACGCCGTCCACCGCGTGCACCGAGCCGACCCGGCGCTTGAAGACGGTGCCCTTGAGCACCGGGAAGGTCTTGGTCAGGCCGGTGACGGCGAGCACCTGCTCGCGCTCCTCACGGGGCGTCAGGTCGGGCTCGGGCAGCGGCGGGACGGGGTAGACCTCCTGCGGGGCCGGGCGGGTCCCGGCCAGGAAGTCGGCGCGCAGGCAGGCCGCGAGGTGGTCGCCGTCGCCGGTGAGCGCGGGCTCCTCGGTACGGCAGCGGTCCTCCACCAGCGGGCAGCGGTCGGCGAACGGGCAGCCGCCGCCGAGCGTCCCCGGGGCGGGTGGCTGGCCGGGGATCGGCACCAGGGCGCCGCGGGCGCCGTCCAGCCGGGGCACCGCGCCGATCAGGCCGAGGGTGTAGGGGTGGCGGGGGTGGGCGAAGAGCTCGTCCACCGGGGCGGTCTCCACCACCCGGCCCGCGTACATCACGGCGACCCGGTCGGCCATCCCGGCGATCACGCCGAGGTCGTGGCTGACCAGCACCAGGGCCGCGCCGGTCTCCCGCTGGGCGGTGCGCAGCACGTCCAGCACCTGGGCCTGGATGGTGACGTCCAGGGCGGTGGTGGGCTCGTCGGCGAGCAGGATGTCCGGGTCGTTGGCGATGGCCATGGCGATCATCGCGCGCTGGCGCATGCCGCCGGAGAACTCGTGCGGGAAGGAGTCCAGGGCCCGGCGGGGGTCGGGGATGCCGACCAGGTCGAGGAGTTCGGCGGCCCTGGTACGGGCTGCCGCCCGGTCCAGCTTCTGGTGCACCCGGATCGCCTCGACGATCTGGTCGCCGATCCGGTAGACCGGGGTGAAGGCGGAGAGCGGGTCCTGGAAGACCATCGCCACCTTGTTGCCGCGCAGGCCCGCGAGTTCACGGCTGGGCAGTCCGACCAGTTCGCGGCCTTCGAGGCGTACGGAGCCCTTGACCCGTGCGGCACCCGGCAGCAGGCCGAGCACGGCCAGCGCGGTCACCGACTTGCCGGAGCCGGACTCGCCGACGATCCCGAGGGTCTCCCCGCGACGCAGCGTCAGGTCGACGCCCCGGACCGCCGGCTGAGAACCGAAGTCGACGGCGAGGTCGGCGACTTCGAGCAGAGGGGTGGTCACTGGGAACTCCGGGAGGTGGGGTCGAGGGCGTCGCGCAGGCCGTCGCCGATCAGGTTGACGGCGAGGACGAAGAGGACCAGCAGGGCGGCGGCGAAGTAGAACAGCCAGGGGAAGACCGGGGCCTGGTCGGTGCCGGCGGCGAGCAGGGTGCCGAGCGAGACGTCGGGGGCGCGGACGCCGAAGCCGAAGTAGGAGAGGGCGGCCTCGCTCATCACGGCGCCGCCGACGGTGATGGTGGCGTCGGTGATCAGGAAGGAGGCGACGTTCGGCAGGATGTGGCGCAGGATGATCCGCAGGGGGTGGACGCCCATGAAGCGGGCGGCCCGGACGAACTCGCGCTCGCGCAGCGAGCGGGTCATCGAGCGGACCACCCGGGCGGTGATCATCCAGTTGAAGACGGCCAGCAGGACGACGAAGGCGATCCAGCCGGAGCCCTTCAGCCGGGGCGAGATGATGGTGATGATCAGGAAGCTGGGGAAGACCAGCATCAGGTCGACCAGGAAGGTCAGGCAGCGGTCCGCCCAGCCGCCGAAGTATCCGGCGCAGGCGCCGACCAGGCCGGCCAGCACGGTGGAGAAGACCGCCACCAGCAGGCCGATCACCAGGGACTTCTGCAGGCCCCGGACGGTCTGCGCGAAGACGTCCTGGCCGAGCCCGTTGGTGCCGAACCAGTGCTGGCCGGACGGCGGCTGGCGCAGCGCGGTGTAGTCCGGAGCGGCGTAGTCCCAGGGCGTCAGGTACGGGCCGAGGAAGGCCAGCAGGAAGAGCAGCAGCACCGTGACGGCGCCGATCACGACCCCGCGGGCGGCCAGCAGGCGGCGCAGCACCAGGCGGGAGCGGCCTGCGGGGGCGGCCGGTTCGGCCGGGGCGAGCGGGAGCACGGCAGTCATCAGGACCTGACCCGGGGGTCGAGGGCGGCGGTGAGCAGGTCGGCCAGGAAGCCGGAGGCCAGCACCACCACCGCGGCGAACAGGTTGACCGCGACCACCGAGTTGATGTCCTGCTCGTTGATCGCCTGGATGAACCACTCCCCCATGCCGTGCCAGCCGAAGATGGTCTCGGTGAAGGCGGCGCCGGTGAAGATGCCCAGGAAGCTGTAGGCGAACATCGTGGTCATCGGGATGATCGCGGTCCGCAGCCGTGCTTGAGCAGGGCCTGACGCTGGTCAGGCCTTGGCCTCGGCGGTCCGCAGGTAGTCGGAGCCGAGCACGTCGAGCATGGTGGCGCGCTGGTAGCGGCTGTAGACGGCCAGGCCGCAGAGGGCCAGCGAGAGGGTGGGCAGCAGCAGGTGCAGGCCCAGTCGGCCAGGTGGGCGCCGATGCCGCCGGTCAGGCCGGGGGTCTCGTAGCCGGTGAACGGGATCACCTCGTGGCCGGCCGCGTCCTTGGCGGCGATCGCGCCGTTCTTCAGCAGCAGGGCCAGCAGGAAGACCGGGGTGGAGAGCAGCACGAAGGAGGTGAGGGTCAACGCCCGGTCGGAGAAGCGGTACTGGCGCACCGCGCCCCAGACGCCGACCGCGACGCCGAGCACCATGCCGAGCAGGCTGCCGACCAGCAGCAGCCGCAGCGAGACCCAGATCCGCCGGCCGAAGTCCTCGTTCACCGAGGTGTCGTGGATGGTGCGGCCGAGGTCGGCGTGGAACACCAGGCCCTCGGCCCAGGTGCCGAAGCGCTCCACCACGGGGGTGCGGTCGTTGATGTTCAGCTCGGTCAGCTGGCGGTCCACCGAGGCGGCGGAGGGGCGCGGCTGCTTGGCCTCGAAGTAGGCCCGGGGGCCGAGCGCGGCGCTGGCGAGCGCGTAGGCGAGGAAGACGGCGACGACCAGCAGGACGGCGTGGTAGCCGAGCCGCTTGGCTATGTAGCGGATCACCGCGCACCACCGGAGCCGGGTCTCGGCACCCTGGATGACATGACGAATTACCTTTGTTCTGAGGTGGGTTGGATCAGTGTTCCAGCGCACTACGAAGTGCACGTTGCCGCCGTATTGCGCCACGTGTCGGTCTGATCAGGTGTGGACGAGACCCCCTGGTAGAAGCACTGATCCGCTGTTACGTTCTGCTGGCCGAACACCGCTTGGCTGCCCACGTTCAACTCCCGCCACACCTGGCGGCACCCAAAATCTCTATCTCCCGGGGGAACCCCATGGACTCCATCACCAGCACCCGCCTACGCCGTCTCGCCGTGCTCGCCGCCGCCGTGGCGCTCGCCGTCACCGGCTGCAGCTCGGCCGGCTCCGGCTCGGGTGGCGACGTATATACACGTGAGTGATCTCTCTCTTTCGTGAGAGAGATCACTCACGTGTGATATACGTCGCCACCCGAGCCGGAGCCGGCCGAGCTGCAGCCGGTGACGGCGAGCGCCACGGCGGCGGCGAGCACGGCGAGACGGCGTAGGCGGGTGCTGGTGATGGAGTCCATGGGGTTCCCCCGGGAGATAGAGATTTTGGGTGCCGCCAGGTGTGGCGGGAGTTGAACGTGGGCAGCCAAGCGGTGTTCGGCCAGCAGAACGTAACAGCGGATCAGTGCTTCTACCAGGGGGTCTCGTGTCCACACCTGATCAGACCGACACGTGGCGCAATACGGCGGCAACGTGCACTTCGTAGTGCGCTGGAACACTGATCCAACCCACCTCAGAACAAAGGTAATTCGTCATGTCATCCAGGGTGCCGAGACCCGGCTCCGGTGGTGCGCGGTGATCCGCTACATAGCCAAGCGGCTCGGCTACACGCCCGTCCTGCTGGTCGTCGCCCGTCTTCCTCGCTACGCGCTCGCCAGCGCCGCGCTCGGCCCCCGGGCCTACTTCGAGGCCAAGCAGCCGCGCCCCTCCGCCGCCTCGGTGGACCGCCAGCTGACCGAGCTGAACATCAACGACCGCACCCCCGTGGTGGAGCGCTTCGGCACCTGGGCCGAGGGCCTGGTGTTCCACGCCGACCTCGGCCGCACCATCCACGACACCTCGGTGAACGAGGACTTCGGCCGGCGGATCTGGGTCTCGCTGCGGCTGCTGCTGGTCGGCAGCCTGCTCGGCATGGTGCTCGCGTCGCGGTCGGCGTCTGGGGCGCGGTGCGCCAGTACCGCTTCTCGACGGGCGTTGACCCTCACCTCCTTCGTGCCTGCTCTCCACCCCAGGTCTTCCTGCTGGCCCTGCTGCTGAAGAACGGCGCGATCGCCGCCAAGGACGCGGCCGGCCACGAGGTGATCCCGTTCACCGGCTACGAGACCCCCGGCCTGACCGGCCGGCATCGGCGCCCACCTGGCCGACTGGGGCCTGCACCTGCTGCTGCCCACCCTCTCGCTGGCCCTCGGCGGCCTGGCCGTCTACAGCCGCTACCCAGCGCGCCACCATGCTCGACGTGCTCGGCTCCGACTACCTGCGGACCGCCGAGGCCAAGGGCCTGACCCAGGCGTCAGGCCCTGCTCAAGCACGGGCTGCGGACCCGCGATCATCCGATGACCACGATGTTCGCCTACAGCTCCTGGGCATCTTCACCGGCGCCGCCTTCACCGAGACCATCTTCGGCTGGCCACGGCATGGGGGAGTGGTTCATCCAGGCGATCAACGAGCAGGACATCAACTCGGTGGTCGCGGTCAACCTGTTCGCCGCGGTGGTGGTGCTGGCCTCCGGCTTCCTGGCCGACCTGCTCACCGCCGCCCTCGACCCCCGGGTCAGGTCCTGATGACTGCCGTGCTCCCGCTCGCCCCGGCCGAACCGGCCGCCCCCGCAGGCCGCTCCCGCCTGGTGCTGCGCCGCCTGCTGGCCGCCCGCGGGGTCGTGATCGGCGCCGTCACGGTGCTGCTGCTCTTCCTGCTGGCCTTCCTCGGCCCGTACCTGACGCCCTGGGACTACGCCGCTCCGGACTACACCGCGCTGCGCCAGCCGCCGTCCGGCCAGCACTGGTTCGGCACCAACGGGCTCGGCCAGGACGTCTTCGCGCAGACCGTCCGGGGCCTGCAGAAGTCCCTGGTGATCGGCCTGCTGGTGGCGGTCTTCTCCACCGTGCTGGCCGGCCTGGTCGGCGCCTGCGCCGGATACTTCGGCGGCTGGGCGGACCGCTGCCTGACCTTCCTGGTCGACCTGATGCTGGTCTTCCCCAGCTTCCTGATCATCACCATCATCTCGCCCCGGCTGAAGGGCTCCGGCTGGATCGCCTTCGTCGTCCTGCTGGCCGTCTTCAACTGGATGATCACCGCCCGGGTGGTCCGCTCGATGACCCGCTCGCTGCGCGAGCGCGAGTTCGTCCGGGCCGCCCGCTTCATGGGCGTCCACCCCCTGCGGATCATCCTGCGCCACATCCTGCCGAACGTCGCCTCCTTCCTGATCACCGACGCCACCATCACCGTCGGCGGCGCCGTGATGAGCGAGGCCGCCCTCTCCTACTTCGGCTTCGGCGTCCGCGCCCCCGACGTCTCGCTCGGCACCCTGCTCGCCGCCGGCACCGACCAGGCCCCGGTCTTCCCCTGGCTGTTCTACTTCGCCGCCGCCCTGCTGGTCCTCTTCGTCCTCGCCGTCAACCTGATCGGCGACGGCCTGCGCGACGCCCTCGACCCCACCTCCCGGAGTTCCCAGTGACCACCCCTCTGCTCGAAGTCGCCGACCTCGCCGTCGACTTCGGTTCTCAGCCGGCGGTCCGGGGCGTCGACCTGACGCTGCGTCGCGGGGAGACCCTCGGGATCGTCGGCGAGTCCGGCTCCGGCAAGTCGGTGACCGCGCTGGCCGTGCTCGGCCTGCTGCCGGGTGCCGCACGGGTCAAGGGCTCCGTACGCCTCGAAGGCCGCGAACTGGTCGGACTGCCCAGCCGTGAACTCGCGGGCCTGCGCGGCAACAAGGTGGCGATGGTCTTCCAGGACCCGCTCTCCGCCTTCACCCCGGTCTACCGGATCGGCGACCAGATCGTCGAGGCGATCCGGGTGCACCAGAAGCTGGACCGGGCGGCAGCCCGTACCAGGGCCGCCGAACTCCTCGACCTGGTCGGCATCCCCGACCCCCCGCCGGGCCCTGGACTCCTTCCCGCACGAGTTCTCCGGCGGCATGCGCCAGCGCGCGATGATCGCCATGGCCATCGCCAACGACCCGGACATCCTGCTCGCCGACGAGCCCACCACCGCCCTGGACGTCACCATCCAGGCCCAGGTGCTGGACGTGCTGCGCACCGCCCAGCGGGAGACCGGCGCGGCCCTGGTGCTGGTCAGCCACGACCTCGGCGTGATCGCCGGGATGGCCGACCGGGTCGCCGTGATGTACGCGGGCCGGGTGGTGGAGACCGCCCCGGTGGACGAGCTCTTCGCCCACCCCCGCCACCCCTACACCCTCGGCCTGATCGGCGCGGTGCCCCGGCTGGACGGCGCCCGCGGCGCCCTGGTGCCGATCCCCGGCCAGCCACCCGCCCCGGGGACGCTCGGCGGCGGCTGCCCGTTCGCCGACCGCTGCCCGCTGGTGGAGGACCGCTGCCGTACCGAGGAGCCCGCGCTCACCGGCGACGGCGACCACCTCGCGGCCTGCCTGCGCGCCGACTTCCTGGCCGGGACCCGCCCGGCCCCGCAGGAGGTCTACCCCGTCCCGCCGCTGCCCGAGCCCGACCTGACGCCCCGTGAGGAGCGCGAGCAGGTGCTCGCCGTCACCGGCCTGACCAAGACCTTCCCGGTGCTCAAGGGCACCGTCTTCAAGCGCCGGGTCGGCTCGGTGCACGCGGTGGACGGCGTCGAGCTGGACCTGCGGCGCGGGGAGACCCTCGGCCTGGTCGGGGAGTCCGGCTCGGGCAAGTCCACCACCCTGTTCGAACTGCTCGGCCTGACCACCCCCGAGGCCGGCCGGATCGAACTGCTCGGCCACGACACCGCCACCCTCACCAAGGCGGACGCCCACCGCCTGCGCGGCGAGGTGCAGATCGTCTTCCAGGACCCGATGGCCAGCCTCGACCCGCGCCAGCCGGTCGGCGACATCATCGCCGAACCCCTGCTCGCCCAGCGCGCCCCGCGCGAGTTGATCGACCGTCGGATCCCCCAGCTGCTCCGCCAGGTCGGCCTGGATCCGGCCCACGCCGGCCGCTATCCGCACCAGTTCTCCGGCGGCCAGCGTCAGCGGATCTCCATCGCCCGGGCCCTGGCCGTCGAGCCCAAGCTCCTGGTCCTCGACGAACCGGTCTCAGCCCTGGACGTCTCGGTCCAGGCCGGCGTGCTCAACCTGCTCCAGCAGCTCAAGGCCGAACTCGGCCTGGCCTACCTGTTCGTCTCGCACGACCTCTCGGTGATCCGCCACCTCTGCGACCGGGTCAGCGTGATGTACCTCGGCCGCACCGTCGAAGAGGGTCCGGTCGCCGAGGTCCTCGACCACCCCCGCCACCCCTACACCCGGGCCCTGCGCTCCGCCGTCCCGCTCCCCGACCCGGCCGCCGAACGCGCCCGTACCCGCACCCTGCTCCCCGGCGACCCGCCCTCCCCGACCGAAACGCCACACCGGCTGCGCCTTCCGCACCCGCTGCCCGCTCTACGCCGAACTCCCCCCGGAGAAGCACCCGGTGTGCGAGCAGACGACCCCGCCGCTCACCGACGGAGTCGCCTGCCACCACGCCTGACCGCATGCCCGTCAAGCGCTGCGCAGCTGCCGGGGGAACCAGGGGTCGCCGACCAGCTTCGGGCCGTCCGGGGTGTGCAGGGTGAGGAACTGCGGGGAGGTGGAGTACTCGGCCAGCGAGACGGAGCCGTGCCGGGTCTCCAGCTCGGCCTCGACCCAGACCGGGAGCTTGCGCAGCCTGCGGCGCAGCAGCAGGGCGTCCCGGCGGCTGAACGGGAGCGGGCTGCGCAGCAGCAGGCGCAGCGGGCTGTCGAGGGTGGTGACCGGGACGCCGGTGGCCAGCTCGCAGCCGACGGCGCCGATCGGGCCCCAGCTGAGGTTGTAGCTCTCGACCACCGCGCCGGCCTCCGGGAGGGCCGCCAGGGCGGGCACTCCGAGTTGCCGGTCCTCGGGCAACTGCGCGAGACGGTCCGGGAGTTGCTCGGGGGCGAGGGTGAGGGCGACGGCCGAGCGGGGGGCGTAGGCGGCGACCGCTGGTCCGGCCGGGGGCCGTGCAGGGCGACCGGGATCCAGCTCTCGGCGGTGGCCGAGCCGTCCCGGGTGCAGTGCACCCGGGTGGGGGAGAGGCCGGCGATGGCCGGGGCACGGCGGACGGTGACCCAGGGGTTGCCGCGCAGCAGGGTGCGGGCCCAGGTGGGCAGCGGCTCGCCGCCGGAGACCGTGCGCCGCAGGGAGGAGGGGCAGTGCAGCAGCAGCAGGTCGTGCGCGGTGGGCGTCCGGCCGTCCATCGCCGGGACCGGCCCGACCACCCGGCGGGGTCGGCCGGGGTGCTCGTCGGGGTCGTCGGCCCTGCGGCGGCGGCGCGGCACTGCGGTGGTCATCGGGGTTCTCCTTCTTGAATTGTGGTGCCGTCAGACGGCGTTGAGGCCGTGGCGGGTGAAGACGCCGCGGGCGGCGGCCACCTGCTCGGGGGTCGGCGAGGGGGTGTCGGCGAGCGCGAAGTCCTGGCCCAGGGCCTCGTACTTGGCCGCCCCCAGCTTGTGGAAGGGCAGTACGTCCACCGGGTGACGTTGCCCAGTGAGGCGGCGAAAGCCGGCCACGCCTTCGACGTTGTCGACCGGGTCGGTCAGCCCGGGCACCAGCACGAAGCGGACCCAGACCTCCTTGCCGAGGTCGGCGAGGCGCCGGGCGAAGTCCAGGGTGGGCTCCAACGGCCGTCCGGTGACCTTGCGGTAGAGCTCGCGGTCCCAGGACTTGATGTCCAGCAGGACCAGGTCGACGTCGGCCAGCAGTTTGTCGGTGGCCCGGGCGCCGAGGAAGCCGGAGGTGTCCAGGGCGGTGTGCAGGCCGAGTTCGTGCTTGTAGCGGTGGAACAGCTCGCCGGCGAAGGCCGGTTGGAGCAGCGGCTCGCCGCCGCTGATGGTGGCGCCGCCGCCGGAGGCGCGGATGAAGGTGGTGTACTTCGCGGCCTCGGCCACCACCGCGTCGGCGGTGGTGCGCCTGCCGTTGCGCATCTTCATGGTGTCGGGGTTGTGGCAGTAGAGGCAGGTCAGCGGGCACCCGGCCAGGAAGGTGACGAACCGGGTGCCCGGCCGTCCACACCGGTGGAGAGGTCCCAGGAGTGCACCGAGCCGGTGAGCGCACGGTGAGCGCGCCGACGGGATCTCGGTTCCGAGGGTGACGGCCATGACGTGGTAATCTCCTGTCCGTAGAGCGAGCCGTGGAAGGTGCGGTTGAGTCGTCGAGCTGCAGTTCGCGGGTCAGCCGGACGAACGTTGACACACGCGTATTCCGCTGGCAGTCCTCTCCGAGATGGCTCAGTCTGCGGGTAGTTCTCTCCGGTGCTCCATGTACGTCCGAGCAGCTGGTCGCGGTATTGAAGCACGGATTGACGTTCATGATCGTGAAGCCCGAGTGGTACCATGGTACTAGCCGCTAGACGTGTGGCCGCAGAGGTTGCGCAACCCCATCCCTTGGGGGGGGTGCGGCACGAGCGCGTCGGGGGTGACGGTGTTTGGTCCACGAGATGCCGCGGTCCTCGGCGTTGCGCCCTGCTCCAATAGCGCAAGCACCCTTGTGAGCGTAAACGGACGGAGTACGTGGCGCCTTGTGACCACGTAATCCGTTGTGCGCGCTAACCGGCCGTTCATCGGGTTGGCGCCTCGGGGGAGACACGGCTCGCGCGGCCCGGGCGCCGTCAGTGGGCGTTGGAGCCGGTCTTCTTCGCCCGTCGACCCACGGTGTGGAGAGGATATCTTCTCCGTCTAGTCCATGACTGCGGTGTGCTCGCGCTGCGTAGAGCTCGGTGCTTCGCGCACCTTCTTCAGTGACAGTCCCTCTCGCGCACCAGGCCGGACCGCGATGGAGCCACCTGTCACAGGTCGTCGTTGTCTGCCAGGTAGGCACGGGTACTCGACCCTCGATCAGGTAGTCAGGTGACCCAGCCGAGCCCGCTACCTTCACCCCGCAACACGGGGGTGATCCTTAGGCGTGCTTCATGGCCCGAGAGCGAGTCAGGCGGCCACTCGGAGGCCGTGCGACTGCCGCAGGCCATGGTGCGGCCGGCGACGGCGCGGTCGTGCAGCGCCAGATCTCGATCCGCTCAGTAAGGCGCTAGCGGTCGGGCTGTAAGTGATGAGCGTTGAAGGGGCGTGGACCGTAAGGTCGGGCCAGGCCGCTCCATCTCCTGGGCAGAACAGCGCCAATCACCGTCGTCGTAGTCCAGAACATACGATAAGGTATGCTCGCGACCGCGCTGGCCGGTGAGCCTACCTGGGCGCCGGTACTCTCGTCCCGCCTGGCCGCCGTTGAACCGCGTAGAGCAGGGATCTTGGCGAGGTTCACCCGGGCGCTCGAAGACTGCATCTGATCTTGCCGACCCGCCATGGGCCGAAACGCACGTAGGTCGCACACTGGCTGGCTCGTCGTGTTCGCCGAAGCGCGGGCGCATCATCTCGGTCCGACTCGTGACTGCCCACGTCGTGCGAAGGTGTCGATCGTGTGACACCGGGGCGCAGAACTCCTTGAAGCCCTGGGGGAGTTGCGGGTATACAGATCAGAAGAGACCGTCATGGTTCGGCCTCGGGGACCGGCCGAGGTTTGTAGAGAAGGTTCTGGGACAGTGTACCGGAACGAGGTCCTGGTGCGACCGCTATCGGAGCGGCCGTCATCGCCGAACGCCGCCAGATGCGACTTTCGGTCACCCAGGTCTGGTCGTCCGGAGAACAGGCTCGTCGTGACATCGGGGGATGGTGGCGGGAGGAAGCGGGACGATCCGCAGCTTTGGACGATGAAGTCTGTCGACCAGCTCCCTGGCGCCTGCTCCTCAGACGTCAGCGCACCCGTTGGCGATGGTCCCGCTGAGGTAGACGTCGACGAAGTGTGGGCTAGCGTGCTCCCCAGCGACCATCGCCGCGGTGCGGCCCGTTCTGCTCCTTCAACCGCCGCCCGGTAGGCGAAGTACAGCCACTAGATGGCCTCGGCTCCACTGGTGTGCGGGGCCGGATATGTCGTAGTCCGCGTAGCCCGTCCGTCATCCTGCTTGAGCTCCGCCCAGCGAGCGGAATCTGCTCGAGAGCTCCTCGCGGCTCGCTGGATGGTCTCCTCCCAGCAGCGCCGCCTCGTCGTGGCGGCGTCCAGCTCGGACTTCCTCGGCCTTCGCTTGGTCCTCGATTCAAGCCGGTTTGACGTCCCGTGAAGCCGCGACCCGGCGGTAGAGGGGGGGTGAGGGGGGGGGGGGGGGGGAGTACGGCCATGATCCGGCCAGCGGCCGTAGGCCGTCCGGGAGTATCCGGTGACGAATGGCCGTCCTTGCGGGCAGGCCCGGTATGGCGGGGGATGTAAGGCGCTCGAAGACCCGGCGTTGTGGGTCTTGGCGGGTACTCCGGTGAAGACGCTTCTCCAGCCGGGGTCGACCGGTAGCCGTACGTCTCCAGGGCGGCCCGGCCGAACCTCCGCCAACCCGCCGTTGGTGCATATGATCGCCCCGCTTCAGGCGGGGCCGTCCGGTTCTGCAGTCCGTACGATCAGTCCTTGTCCCGAATACGGAATGTAATCCGGGGGCGTATGCGACGGTCCTGGTCGAGGAGGATGTTTATTGGGGTCGTACTCGACGTCGTAGACAACGCTCGAAACCATGTACTAGTGTGTGATAGTAAATAAACAGAACTAAAAAGAACAATCCCCACAAACGCACTCAATCTCTAGGGCAAACCATCGGAATTCGATTTACGCGCGAAACCAGCAACGGATGCACGGCGTCGCCCGCCCTTGGCCGCATCCTCGGGAATTGTCCGTGTGGCCTTCCACACCCGCGGTGGTGCGCTCGGTGGGCCCGGCCAGGAATGAGCTGTCGCCCAGGTAGGGGGTGTAGGTTTCTGCTGGATGAAGTCACGACGTCGATGGCGTCACGCCACAGCCCGCCCTTTGAAGCCCGCCCGGGCGCCGCGGCCGTCTTCTCGTGTGACTGGGTGCTCCATGTCTGCTGCTTGCCACCGCTCCTTGGATTTCCGAAGCCCTACTTGTACATTGTTGCATCCATTCACAAAGTTACATGGCTCGGAAGGTCCTGATTCGTAGGGACTTTGGGGCCTCAGCCGGTCTCAGACCCGGTCGCCGTAGTAGCCTGCCGCGTTCAGCTGCTGCATGTCTGCGATCATTCGGCACCGCGGGTTTTGGCCGGGGGCACTGTGTCTCTCGTAGGCGTACATCGCCTGCTGCGGCAGCGCCTCCAGGAACGGACGCCTCGTCGACCCCGCCGCCTTGAAGGAGTCCGGATGCCGACCTTGGCCCGCAGCTCCTCGACCGTCCCGCGCCAGCGACTCCACGCCCTGCTCCGGGCTCCCGGCCGGCAGCCGAGCATCTTCGCGATCGCCTGGAACCGCTCCGGGGCCACGTAGCTCCGGTACTTGGGCCAGCTGGTCACCTTGGACGGGGCCGCGCCGTGTGTAGCGGATCACCTGCGGCAGCAGGATCGCGTTGGTCCGGCCGTGCGCGACGTGGAAGGTGGCGCCCAGGGTGTGCGCCATCGCGTGCACCACGCCGAGGAAGGCGGAGCCGAAGGCCATCCCGGCGATGGTCCCGGCGTTGTGCATCTTCTCTCCCGGGCCACCGGGCTGTTCGGGCCGTCGGTGACGGCCTGCTCCAGTTCTCGAAGATCAGCTTGATGCCTGCAGGGCCAGCCCGTCGGTGAAGTCGTTGGCGTAGACCGAGACGTAGGTCTCGATGCAGTGCGTCAGGGCGTCGAAGCCGGGAGTCGGCGGTCACGTCCTTCGGCAGGTTCGTGGTGAGCGCCGGTCGCAGATCGCCACGCTCGGGGTCAGCGCGTAGTCCGCCAGCGGGTACTTCTGGCCGGTGGCCGAGTCGGTGATCACCGCGAACGGGGTGACCTCCGAACCGGTGCCCGAGGTGGTCGGGATGCAGACCAGCTTGGCCTTCTCACCCAGGTCGGGGAAGGTGAAGGCGCGCTTGCGGATGTCGAAGAACTTCTCCTTCAGGTCCGCGAAGACCGTCTCGGGGTGCTCGTACATCAGCCACATCACCTTGGCCGCGTCCATCGGCGAGCCGCCGCCCAGCGCGATGATGGTGTCCGGCCGGAAGCCGCGCATCAGCTCGGCGCCCTTCTCCACCGTGTCGATGCTCGGGTTGGGCTCGACGAAGTCGATCACCCGCACCTCGACCGGCTCGGAGCGGCGGGCCAGGATGCTCCGCACCCGCTCCACGTGCCCGATCTCCACCATGGTCCGGTCGGTCACGATGACCACCTTGCGGGCACCGCGCATGTCGGCCAGGTACTTGATGGAGTTGCGCTCGAAGAAGACCTTCGGCGGGATCTTGAACCACTGCATGTTGGTGTTGCGCCGCCCGATCCGCTTGATGTTCACGAGGTTGAGCGCGGTCACGTTCCCGGAGACCGAGTTGGCCCCGTACTGCCGCAGCCAGCGTCAGCGAGGGCATGAAGGCGTTGTAGACGTCGCCGATGCCGCCCTGCGAACTGGGCGCGTTCCAGATCACCCGGCAGGCCTTGACGGCGTGTCCGAACTCCTCGGCGAAGGCCTCGTCCTCGGTGTGCACCGCGGCCGAGTGCCCCAGCCCATGGAACTCCACCATCTCGGTGGCCAGCTTCAGCCCCTGCTCCCGGCTCTCCGCCCTCAGCACCGCCAGCACCGGGCAGAGCTTCTCCCGGGTCAGCGGCTCCTGCGGCCCGACCGAGCCCACCTCGACCAGGATGATCGAGGTCTCCGCCGGCACCTCGAAGCCCGCAGCCTCGGCGATCTGCTGCGGGGGACCGGCCGACCACCGCCGCGTTCAGCTTGGCCCCCGCGCAGTTCCGGTCCTCGCCGACCCCGAAGACGTAGCTCTCCAGCAGCGCCTTCTCCGCCTCGGTCGCCACGTGCGCCTTGAGCTTGCGGAACTCGGCCATCGCCGGCCCGTAGACCTCCTGGTCGAGGATCACCGCCTGCTCCGAGGCGCAGATCATGCCGTTGTCGAAGGACTTGGAGACCACCACGTCGTTGACGGCCCGCTTGAGGTCCGCGCTCTTCTCGATGTACGCGGGCACGTTCCCGGCGCCGACCCCGAGGGCCGGCTTGCCGCAGGAGTAGGCCGCCTTCACCATCGCGTTCCCGCCGGTGGCCAGGATGGTCGCCACCCCGGGTTGGTTCATCAGCGCGCCGGTGGCCTCCATCGAGGGCTGCTCGATCCACTGCACGCAGTGCGCCGGAGCCCCCGCCGCGACCGCCGCGTCCCGGACGATCCGGGCCGCCTCGGCGGAACAGCCCTGCGCCGAGGGGTGGAAGCCGAAGACGATCGGGTTGCGGGTCTTCAGCGCCACCAGCGCCTTGAAGATGGGTGGTCGAGGTCGGGTTGGTGACGGGCGTGGACGCCGGCGACCACGCCGACCGGCTCGGCGATCTCCACGATCCCGTCGATCTCGTCCCGACGCACCACCCCGACGGTCTTCATGTCCGCCATCGAATGGTGACGTGCTCGCACGCGAAGATGTTCTTCACGGCCTTGTCCTCGAACACCCCGCGCCCGGTCTCCTCCACCGCCATCACCGCCAGCGGGTGTGCGCGGCCAGCGCGGCCAGCGAAGCCTTCTTGACGATGTGGTCGACCTGCTCCTGGGTGAAGCCCGCGTACTCCCCGCAGGGCCTCCTGACCACGGGTCACCAGGATGTCGACCGCTGCCGCGGCCTCGGACGGGGCAGGGGTCTCGGTCGCTGCGGCTGCGGACTTCTGGCGGGCCATCTCGCTCACCTCGGGGGACGAGTGCTGCGTGGCGCCCCGGCGACGCTGCCGGAGGGCGGCTGACAGCTCCACCCTCCGTCTGCGGAGATCAGGCGGCTACGGGCCTTGGCACGTACTTCCGAGGGACCCAAGGGCTCCACCTCCGGGAGCCGTCGGGCAGGTGGCGGCGTACGGTGGCAGTGCAGTGCGGACCGACCGAGGAGGACGGCATGGGCATCTTGGACAGGTTCCGGCACAAGGCCCAGGAGACGCTGGACCCGAACGAACGCCAGCGCCTCGCCCACGACGAGGCCGCCGACGCGTTCGCCGACACCCCGCAGCGCTCGGCGATGGAGCGGATCGAATCCACCGAGGACGACCGCCGCGCCGCCGACCAGATGACCGCCGAAGGCGACCCCTGGGACTAGCGGGCTGACGGTCGGGCAGGGCAAGCGCTCAGGGGCGCGAGGAACTGCGCGCAGGGGAACGGCAGCACCTGCAACTGGCTGACGGAGAATCAGTTGCAGGTGGGCCGCCTCCCGAAGCGCGCAGTTCCTCGCGCCCCGGTGTAACCACGTACGTCCTCGTGCGCCCGGCGTTACCTGGGCGGCAGCGGCGGGCGGCGGAGGTCGGGCCGGGGGGTGTCGGGGGGCGGGGGAGCGGCGGCCGGGTGTTCGGCCAGCAGGTCCAGGGCCAGCCGGACGGGCGGTCTCCAGCTCCGTGTGCAGGTGCGCCGCCCACTCGTGCGGCCCCCGCACCACCGTGACGTCCGGCGCCACCCCGTGGTTCTCCACCGACCACCCGATGCTGCCCGTGAACCACGAGGCGTTCTTCGGCACGGAGATCTGCGTCCCGTCCCCGAGCGTGTGACGCCCGGTCATGCCGACCACCCCGCCCCAGGTCCTCGTCCCGACCACCGGCCCGAGCCCCAGCAGCCGGATCGCGGCGATGATGACGTCCCCGTCCGAGCTGGTCGCGTGGTCGGCCAGCGCCACCAGCGGCCCGCGCGGCGCGTCCCGCGGGTAGCGGACCGGCAGCCGCCCCCGGGGCGTGGTCCCAGGCCAGCACCCGGCGGTTGAGCTTCTCCAGCACCAGCTCCGAGACGTTCCCGCCGGCGTTCCCCCGCACGTCCAACACCAGGGCGGGGTGGTCGAGTTCGCGCCGCAGTCGCGGTTGAACTGGGCCCAGCCGGAGCCCGCCGAGGTCAGGGATGTGCAGGTACCCGCACCGTCCGTCGCTCAACTCCCGTACCAGCTGGCGCCGTTTGGTCACCCAGTCCTGGTAGCGGATCGGCCGCTCGTCGGTCAGCGGGGTGACCGCGATCCGGCGCTCGGAGCCGTCGGAAGCGGCGTGGAAGGTCAGCTCCACCGTGGTGTTCCCGGCCCCGGCCAGCAGTGGGGCGGGGCCGCGCACCGGGTCCGGCGGGCGGCCGCCGACGGCGGTGAACTCGTCGCCGTCGCGCAGCCCGTAGCCGGCCAGCGGGGCCCGGGCGCGTGGGTCGGAGGACTCGCCGGGCAGGATCCGGTGCACCAGCCAGCGGCCGTCCGCGGCCCGGCGGATGTCCGCGCCGAGCAGGCCCATCGGCTGCTGGGCGAGGGTGGCGCCCTCGCTGCGGCGGGCGGCGGTGACGTAGGCGTGCGAGGTGCCGAGCTCGCCGAGCAGCTCCCTGAGCAGATCGGCGAAGTCGTCGGGGGAGGCCACCCGTTCCACCAACGGGGCGTACTGCTCGACCAGTCCGGGCCAGTCGAGCCCGCACATGCCCTCGTCCCAGAACTGGTCCGGCACGATCCGGGCCGCCTCCCGGAAGGACTGACGCCACTCCTCGGCCGGGTGCACGGTGTGCGTGATCCGGCGCAGGTCGACCGTCAGGGGCTGGCTGCCGGAGGGGAGTTGGAGCAGCCGCAGGGTGGCGTTGGAGAACACCAGCACCGACCGGCCGTCCCCGGCGACCGAGTACCCCTCGACGTGCTCGGCCACCGTGGTCCGGGTGCCGTGCGCCAGGTCGAAGTACTCCAGCACCGGGCGGCCCGAGGTGTCGGCCGGATTGGCGAAGGTCTGCCCCAGCGCCCCCGCGATCGGCCAGCGCAGCCAGAGCACCCCGCCCCGGGCCGAGGCGGTGGCGGAGTACTTGGAGGCCGTCACCGGGAACGGCACCAGCCGGGTGGACAGGCCCTCCCGGTCCACCGTCACCGTGCCGTCGCCGCTGCTCTGCTCCGGGTCCAGCCCCACCGGCGGGCGGCCCTCGGCCGGGGCGGCGAAGGGTGACGGGGTGTCCGCCGCCAGCGGCACCAGGTACGGGCGGCAGCCGAGCGGGAAGGAGAGGTCCCCGGTGTGCACGTCGTGCACCGGGTCGAAGCCGCGCCAGGAGAGGAAGACCAGGAAGCGGCCGTCCCGGGTGAAGACCGGGTGCTCGTCCTCGAACCGCCCGCCGGTCACGTCCACGGTGTGCGAGGGGTCCGCCACCCTGGCCAGCTGGATCGAGCGCAGCGAACGGCCCGCCACCGGCTGCGCCCAGGCCAGCCACTGCGAGTCGGGGGAGAACGTGGGCGTGCCCACCGGGCCGTGCCGGGAGGCGGCCACCTCGGTGACGGTGCCGTCCGCCACCGAGACCAGCAGCAGCCGCCCGTCGGTGGCGACCACCGCCAGGGTGCGGCCGTCCGGCGAACCGGTCAGCTCCACCACCCGGCCCAGCCGCCCCGCCGCCAGCCGCCGGTTCGGGCCCTCCCCGCCGCCCCGGCCCGGCGCGGGGGCGATCTCCACCGCGTCGGCGCCCTCCGCGTCGGTGATCCAGGCGATCCGCCCCTCCGCACCGAGCACCACCGGCAGCCGGGCCCGCACGCCGGGGGTGTCGGCCAGCACCCGGGCCGGGCCGTCCCGGTGCGCCAGCCAGTACAGGCTGCCCCGGACCGTGAGCACGCCGGCCCGCCCGGTGGCGTCGCAGGCCAGGTCCTTGACCTGACCCGCCGTCGGTACCTGGTACGGGCGGCGGCCGGTCCGCGAACCGCCGAGCGGCACCTCCAGCCGGCGCGGGTGCGGCGCCTCCAGGTCCTCCAACAGCCAGAGGTCACCGGCGTGCTGGTAGACGATCCTGGTCCCGTCGGTGGCCGCCTCGCGGGCGTAGTAGCAGGCGTGGTCGGTGTGCCGGCGCAGGTCGGTGCCGTCGGTGCGGCAGGAGTAGAGGTTGCCCACGCCCTCGTGGTCGGAGAGGAAGGCGATCCGGTCGCCCATCGGCATCGGGGAGGCCAGGTGGCCCGGGAGCTCGGGCAGCAGCTGACGGTTCCCCAGCCAGAGCCGCCCGGTGGCGCCGCCCCGGTACCGCTTCCACGCCGCCGGCTCGTGCGGGGCGGTGGCCGTCAGCAGCACGGTGTGCTCGCCGTCCTGCTGCGCGTCGCCGACCGGACCCCAGGGCATCCGGCGCCCGGGGGAGCCGTCCGGCGGGAGCGCCCACGCCCAGGTGTAGTGCGCGAAGGGCTCGTGGTACGAGGTCACCGCGAGCAGTTCGCCGTCCGGCAGCCACCCGCGCAGCCGGGTGTCCTGACTGGCCCAGTGCGTCAGCCGGACGGCCGGCTCGCCGCCGGCCGAAGGGGCGCTCCACACCTCGGGAGTGAGGGTCAGCCAGCTGGTCCAGGCGACGGTCCCGCCGTCCGGCGAGAGCCGCGGGTTGCTCACCCTGGTCCGGTCGCAGCTGACCCGCCAGGCCCGGCCGACCCCGCCGTCCGCGGCGAGCGGGGCGGCCCAGACGTCGTCCTCGGCGGTGAACGTGAGCAGCCCGCCGCGCAGGTGCGGGAACCGGAGGTAGCCAGGGACGGTCACGCCCTCCATGCAACGTGCGCTTCCACGGGCCCGCAACCTGGCATCGGAGGCTCGGCAGGGCAGCGGCCCAGGGGCGCGGGGAACTGCGCGCCGGGGAACGGCAGCACGTGCAACTGGCTGACGCGCCCTCAGTCGCAGGTGGGCCGCCTTCCGCTCCGCGCAGTTCCCCGCGCCCCCAAAGACATCACCTCGTTCCCGGAGCCATTGACACCCGACGGCCCGAGACGCTTCAGTGGTCCAGTCCAATTTTGGCTCCCCTGCACCGAGTTGGACACCCCCACAGAACGAGGCAGGAGCGTCCCCCACATGCGCACTCCCCGTACCACCAGAAGGCTGGTCGCCGGAGCGACCGCCTGGGCCACCGCGGCGGCCGGTGCCGTCGCCCTCACCTTCTCCCTGGCACCGTCCGCGAGCGCGGGCGAGTTCCTGGCGAACGGCGGCTTCGAGTCCGGCAGCCTCTCGCCCTGGAGCTGCTCGGGCGGTCTCGGCAGCGTCAGCAGCCAGGCCCGGACCGGCAGTTCGGCCCTGGCCGGCGCGGCCTCGGCCGGTGACATCGCCAAGTGCGTGCAGACCGTCCAGGTCGCACCGAACACCACGTACCAGCTCTCCGGCTGGGTCAAGGGCTCCTACGTCTACCTCGGCGTGGAGGGCGGCAGCACCGCCTCCACCTGGACCCCGGGCACCGGCGGCGCCTACCAGAAGCTCTCGGTGAGCTTCACCACCGGCGCGAGCCAGACCAGCGCCACCGTCTACACCCACGGCTGGTACGGCCAGGGCACCTACTACGCGGACGACCTCTCGCTGGACGGCCCCGGCGCCCCGAGCCCGAGCCCCTCCGTCTCCGTCTCGCCCTCGCCGTCCACCAGCACCTCGGCCTCGCCGTCGCCGTCCCCCTCCACCAGCACCTCGCCCTCCCCCTCCCCGTCCACCTCCTCCTCGCCGACCGCCCCGCCGCCCGGCGGCCTGCCCAAGCACGCCCTGGTCGGCTACCTGCACGCCAGCTTCGCCAACGGCGCCGGCTACACCAAGGTCGCCGACATCCCGGACTCCTGGGACGTCATCAACCTGTCCTTCGGCGAGCCCACCTCGGTGACCTCCGGCGACATCCGGTTCAACCGCTGCCCGGTCACCGAGTGCCCGTCGGTCGAGTCGGACGCCGACTTCAAGGCGGCCATCGCCGCCAAGCAGGCCAAGGGCAAGAAGGTGCTGATCTCGATCGGCGGCCAGAACGGCCAGGTCCAGCTCACCACCACCGCCGCCCGCGACGCCTTCGTCAACTCGGTCTCGGCCATCATCGACAGGTGGGGCCTGAACGGCCTCGACATCGACTTCGAGGGCCACTCGCTCTCGCTGGCCACCGGCGACAACGACTTCAAGAACCCGACCACCCCGGTCGTGGTGAACCTGATCTCCGCGCTGAAGACCCTCAAGGCCAAGTACGGCAAGGACTTCGTGCTGACCATGGCCCCGGAGACCTTCTTCGTCCAGCTCGGCTACCAGTACTACGGCTCCGGCCCCTGGGGCGGTCAGGACCCGCGCGCCGGCGCCTACCTCCCCGTCATCCACGCGATGCGGAACGACCTCACCCTGCTGCACGTCCAGGACTACAACTCGGGCTCGATCATGGGCCTGGACAACCAGTACCACTCGATGGGCGGCGCCGACTTCCACGTCGCGATGACCGACATGCTGCTCAAGGGCTTCCCGGTGGCCGGCAACACCAACAACGTCTTCCCGCCGCTGGCCCCCTCCCAGGTCGCCATCGGCATGCCCGCCACCACCTACGCCGGCAACGGCTACGTCTCCCCGGCCGAGGTCAACAAGGCCCTCGACTGCCTCACCAAGGCCACCAACTGCGGCACCTACCTCCCCCGCAGCGGCCCCCAGCCCGACCTGCGCGGCCTGATGACCTGGTCCATCAACTGGGACCAGTACAACGGCACCCGCGAGTTCTCCAAGAACTTCGACAGCTACTGGCCGTAGAACGACGGAAGGCCCCTCACCTGAGTGAGGGGCCTTCCGGCTGTCTGTGCGCCGCCAGGGACTCGAACCCCGGACCCGCTGATTAAGAGTCAGCTGCTCTAACCAACTGAGCTAGCGGCGCCTGCTGACGAAGAGAACATTACCCGGTCAGCAGCCCGGATCGGAAATTCACTCCTCCCAGGGGAGGATCACGGCCTTGCCGCGGACGTGGCCGGACTCCACCAGGCGGTGGGCCTCGGCCGCGCGGGAGAGGGGGAAGGAGGCGGAGACGGTGAGGCGCAGGCGGCCCTGCTCCCAGAGGGCGGTGAGCTCGGCGAGGCGGGCGGCGGAGCGGGGGCCGTAGAGCCAGCGGATGCCGAGGCCCTCGGCGGCCGGGTCGGCGATGGTGCCGATCCGGGAGCGGTCGGCGACCAGTTCGAGGGACGGTTCCAGGGCGCCGCGCCCGGCTGCGTCGAAGGCCGCGTCCACCCCGTCGGGGGCGAGCGCGCGGACCCGGTCGGCCAGGCCCTCGCCGTAGGTGACCGGGGTCGCGCCGAGGGAGCGGAGGTAGTCGTGGTTGGCCTCGCTGGCGGTGCCGATCACCGTGGCGCCCCAGGCCCGGGCCAGCTGGACGGCGACCGTGCCGACCCCGCCGGCCGCGGCGTGGACCAGGACGGTGTCACCCGCCGAGACCCCGAGCCCGGACAGCGCCACGTGCGCGGTCTGGCCGGAGGCGGAGAGCGATCCGGCCTCGGCCCAGCCCATCCCGGCGGGCTTGGCCACCAGCTGGTCGGCCGGTGCCGCCACGTACCGGGCGTGGGCGCCCAGCAGCCGGAAGCCCAGCACCTCGTCGCCGGGTGCCCAGCCCGAGACGCCCTCGCCGAGGGAGACGACGACCCCCGCGAACTCGTTGCCCGGCGTGGCCGGGTACTCCACCGTCACGCCGCGCGGCGCCCAGCCGGAGCGGATCGCGGTGTCGGCCGGCTGGATGCCGGCGGCCATCACCCGCACCAGCACCTCGCCCGGCCCGGGCTCCGGCACCGGCAGCTCGGTCACTTCCAGCACCTCGGGCCCACCGGGCTCCCGGAACAGCGTCGCCAGCATCTGCCTGTCTCCCCTTCGGTCGGACGGATCGTCACCACTCTCGAAGATGAAGCGCGCTTGAAGTCAAGGCCCGGCCGGAGCGCGCCGCGCGCGTCTGTCGCACTGTCAGATTTATGCTGATCGGCGACCCGTCGCCCACCGAGAGGACGCCGACCCCCGTGGGACAGCTCAGCCTGCTCTTCCTGGTGCTGCTCGCCTCGGTGGTGACCATCCCGGTCGCCCGGATCACCCGGGTGCCGCAGCCGGTGCTGATGACCGCCATCGGCCTGGTGCTCGCCCTGGTGCCGCAGGTCCCGGACATCGAGGTCAACCCCGAACTGATCCTCCCGCTGGTGCTGCCGCCGCTGATCTTCGCCGTCGCCCGGCGCTCCTCGGTCCGGTACTTCAAGGCCAACGCCCGCTCCATCCTGCTGCTCGCGGTCGGCCTGGTGGTGGTCACCACCACGGTGGTCGCCGGCACCTTCCACTGGCTGCTGCCCGCCCTCCCGGTGGCCGCCGCCATCGCGCTCGGCGCGCTGGTCTCCCCGCCCGACCCGGTGGCCGCGGTCGCGGTGGCCGGCAGCGTCGGGCTGCCCCGGCGGCTGGTCGCGGTGCTGGAGAGCGAGGGCCTGTTCAACGACGTCACCGCGATCGTCATCTACTCGCTGGCGATCGAGGCGGTCACCGAGGGGCACCTGTCCGCGGAGGGGATCGCCCTGCGGTTCGTGCTCTCGGCCGTGGTCGCGGTGGTGGTCGGCGCGGGCCTCGGCTGGCTCAACGCCAGGCTGGCCGGAATGCTCGACGACCCCACCCAGCAGGTCGCGCTCAACCTGCTGGTGCCGTTCGCCGCCTACGTGCTGGCAGAGGAGCTGCACGGCTCCGGCGTGCTCTCCGTGGTGGTCTGCGCCCTCTACCTGGCCGACCGCGCCCAGGACGCCGACGACGTGGCGTACCGGCTGGTCGGCAACGCCTTCTGGCAGATCGTCGAGATCCTGGTCACCGGTGTGGCCTTCGGCCTGATCGGCCTGGAGCTGGCCCCGCTGCTGGACGAGGTCGGCGGCGCCTGGCGTGGCATGCTCGGCGACGCCGCCTGGGTGATCGCCGCCGTGGTGCTGGTCCGGCTGGCCTGGCTGCTGCCCGCCGCCTGGATCTCCAAGCGGGTCAGCAACGCCGACGAGGACACCCCGGTCAGCGTCGGCGAGACGGTGGTGCTCTGGTGGTCCGGGATGCGCGGGGTGGCCACCGTGGCCCTCGCGCTCGCCATCCCGCGCGACTTCCCCGGGCGCAACGAGATCGTCATCTGCGCCTTCGCGGTGGTCCTCTTCACCCTGCTGGTCCAGGGTCTGACGCTCCCTCTGGTGGTCAAGGTGCTCGGCCTCGGCGGCGGCACCGACGAGCACGAGGAGGCGGTCAAGCACATGTGGTGGCGGGCCGCCAAGGCCGGCCTGGTCCGGCTCGGGGAGCTGGAGGAGGAGCGCGACCTCCAGCCCGAGGTGGTCGAGGTCCTCAGGGAGCGCCAGCACGACCGGCTGGCCCGGCTCTGCCCCGAGCGCTACGCCGAGGAGGAGGCGGTCGAGGCCCGCGAGCGCTGGGAGCAGCTGCGCTCCGCCGCCGACCTCGAACAGGAGATGATCGCCGCCTCCCGCCGCGAGGTCCTGGTCGCCCGCGGCGAGCCGGGAGGCGATCCGGAGATCGCCGACCAGGTGATGCGCCGTCTGGACCTGCGCTCCCGGCGGAAGTAGGTGCACGGGAGGAGGTGGCGGAGTACGCCCGGTGGCCAGTGGCGCGTCACCTGACGGACCGTCGCGCGAAGTAGGCTGACCCGGGCAGGCCGTCAACGGAGTCGGCGCACCACAGAGCTACCGCCGGACCTCGCGCCACCCTCTCGCAGGGACCTGCCGGTAACCGAAATCCGGATACTCAAGGAGCAAAGCGATGACGGCGCAGAACCGCACCCCCCTGGACCGGCTGCCGCAGTGGACGGCGCTGGCCAAGCACCGGGAGGAGTTCGGTCAGACGCACCTGCGCGAGCTGTTCGCCGCCGACCCGGAGCGCGGCTCGGGCTACACCCTGGCCGTCGGCGACCTGCTGGTGGACTACTCGAAGCAGCTGGTGAACGACCGGACCCTGGAGCTGCTGCGGGAGCTGGCCGCGGCCACCGGCGTGGCCGAGCTGCGCGACGCGATGTTCCGCGGCGAGAAGATCAACACCACCGAGGACCGGGCCGTCCTGCACACCGCGCTGCGGGCCCCGCGCGGCGCGGAGGTCCTGGTCGACGGCGAGAACGTGGTCCCGGCCGTGCACGCGGTGCTCGACAAGATGGCCGCCTTCTCCGACAAGGTCCGCTCCGGGGAGTGGACCGGCCACACCGGCAAGCGGATCAGGAACGTGGTCAACGTCGGCATCGGCGGCTCCGACCTCGGCCCGGCGATGGCGTACGAGGTGCTCCGCCCGTTCACCCAGCGCGACCTGACGGTCCGTTTCGTCTCCAACGTGGACGGCGCGGACCTGCACGAGGCGGTCCGCGACCTGGACGCCGCCGAGACCCTCTTCATCGTGGCCTCCAAGACCTTCACCACGATCGAGACCGTCACCAACGCCACCTCCGCCCGCGGCTGGCTGCTGGAGCAGCTCGGCGCCGGCCAGGAGGCCGTGGCCAAGCACTTCGTGGCGCTCTCCACCAACGCCGCCGGCGTCGCCGACTTCGGCATCGACGTGGAGAACATGTTCGAGTTCTGGGACTGGGTCGGCGGCCGCTACTCCTACGACTCGGCCATCGGCCTCTCGCTGATGATCGCCATCGGCCCGGAGAACTTCCGGCAGATGCTGGACGGCTTCCACCTGGTCGACGAGCACTTCCGCACCGCGCCCGCGGCCGAGAACGTCCCGCTGCTGCTCGGCCTGCTGGGCGTCTGGTACGGCGCGTTCTTCGACGCCCAGGCGCACGCGGTGCTGCCCTACTCGCACTACCTCTCCCGCTTCACCGCCTACCTCCAGCAGCTCGACATGGAGTCCAACGGCAAGTCGGTGGACCGCGAGGGCAACCCGGTGAACTGGCAGACCGGCCCGGTGGTCTGGGGCACCCCCGGCACCAACGGCCAGCACGCCTACTACCAGCTGCTGCACCAGGGCACCAAGGTGATCCCGGCCGACTTCATCGGCTTCGCCCGCCCGGTCGCCGAGCTGGATGCCGCGACGGCCGCCCAGCACGACCTGCTGATGGCCAACTTCTTCGCCCAGACCCAGGCGCTGGCCTTCGGCAAGACCCCGGAGGAGGTCGCCGCGGAGGGCGTCCCCGCCGAGCTGGTGCCGCACAAGACCTTCCGGGGCAACCACCCGACCACCACCCTCCTGGCCGGCGAGCTGACCCCCTCGGTGCTCGGCCAGCTGGTCGCGCTGTACGAGCACAAGGTGTTCGTCCAGGGCGCGGTGTGGAACATCGACTCCTTCGACCAGTGGGGCGTCGAGCTCGGCAAGGTGCTCGCCAAGAAGATCGAGCCGGTCCTGCTGACCGGCGAGGGCACCGACCAGCTGGACAGCTCCACCGCCGCCCTGGTCACCAAGTACCGCACCCTGCGCGGCCGCTGACGCTCGCCCGGGCAGCGCCCCGAGGGCCGAAGGCCCCAGGGGCGCGAGGAACTGCGCGGGCTGGAAAGGCAGCACCTGCAACTGGCCGACGGTGGGTCAGTCGCAGGTGAGCCGCCTTCCGGTTCGCGCAGTTCCCCGCGCCCCCGGGATCACCATCCGGTGCGGGCAACGCAAGAAGGCCTCCCATCCGGAGATGGAAGGCCTTCTGCTGTCTGTGCGCCGCCAGGGACTCGAACCCCGGACCCGCTGATTAAGAGTCAGCTGCTCTAACCAACTGAGCTAGCGGCGCCTGCTGACGTGGAAGACTTTAGCAGCGTGTTCGGGCGGAACCAAAATCCAATTCACCCCCGCGACGCCCGGACGCAGGCCCAGAGCACGGTGGCCGCCCCCGGCAGCCACGGCTCCCGGGAGTCCGGCGCCACGATCCACCGGCCCGACCCCTGTCCGGGTGAGGCCGGGGCGTCCAGCATCCGCTGGATCGGCGGCACCGTCACCGCGTCCCCCAGGCCGTGGCAGAGCAGCGGCGGCACCTCGCGGGCCCACTCCTCCCAGGCCAGCAGGGTGCGCAGCCGGGCCGCGGCGCCCGGCTGCACGAACAGCAGGGTCCGGCCCCGGTACGAGGCCACCGGGCCGCAGCCCGGCCCGGAGGCCCAGAGTTCGTCCAGCACGGCCCGCCCGAACAGGGCCGGCATGCTGATCACGTCGAAGGCGCGGCCGCAGGGCAGCACCGTCGGGGCCCAGGGGCGGGACTCCCACAGGGCACGCATGCTGCGCGGGTACTCGCTCGCCGTGGCCAGCCAGGCCTCGCCGGCGGCCGTGACGTACTCCACGGATTGATACGTCCAGATGTCCACGCACAGCAGGGTGGCGCGGGGCGGGCGCCGCACGCAGGGAAAGCGGCGTTCGCCGGACAGCGGGTGGGGTGGGGGCGTACCCTTCCCGGCCGCATATGCCAATGGCCTGCCGGCCGGCTGCGCCCCCGCCTGCCCCCGCTCGGCTCAGTGCTCGCCGGAGGCCCGGCGGCGGAGCAGCGAACCGCCGTACTCGACCATCTTGGCCGCGTAGTCCGGGGTCCAGTCGGCCCGGTCCGCGATCTCGGCGGGGGAGAGCGCGTCGAAGCGGCGGGTGTCCGCCAGCTGGGCCGCGGCGATGGCCTGGAAGTCGGCGGCCCGCTCGGCGGCGGCCCGGAACGCCAGCGTCAACTCCGTGGAGCGGCGCAGCAGTTCGGCCGGGTCGGCGATGGACTCCAGGTCGAAGAACCGTTCCGCCTCGGGCTCGTCGGCCTGCGGCTCGAAGAGCAGCTGGGCCGGGCGCAGCCGGCGGGCGGGCGCGGGCACGGCTGACGGGGCGTCCGGTGCGACGAGGTCGGCAGCGTCGGGGCGGGAAGCACCGGCGTCGGGCATGGTGGGACACCTCCGGGGTGTGGTGGGTGGCTGCCGTCCCATTGTCGCGCGGGGACGGCCGGTAACGGAACGGTGCGCGTGCGGTCGCTATTCCCCTCCCGTGCGCCCCCTTGGTGCTGCCTCCGCCGGTGTTCGTGCCGCGTCCGCCGTGCTCAGCGCAGCCGGACCCGGTGCTCGCCCAGCAGGGCCAGCACCGCGTGGTTGGCCTCCCAGCCGTCCGGAAACTTCATCGTGACGCCCAGCTGCACCGGCTCGGTGGACGGGTGCTCGTCCAGAAGCTCCGGGATGCCGGCCCGGGCCACCACGATGCAGGCGTGCCGGTGCCGCGAGGCGAGCACGCAGAGCCGGCCCGTCTCCAGGTGGAAGGCGGTGGCGTCCGGGCGGCCGGAGAGCGGGTGCAGCACCACCGTGACGTCGTACTCCCGGCCCTGCAGCCGGTTGGCGGTGTCCACGGTGACGGCCGGGCCGGCCGTGTGGTCCACCGGCACGCCGAGCTTCACCAGGGCGGCCCGCACCGCCGCCGCCTGGTCCCGGTGCGCGGTGCCGACCGCGATCCGGTCGGGGGTGAGCGGGGCCGAACCCTGCTCCGAGTGCGCCGTCAGGCCCCTGGCCAGCAGGCGCTGCACCACCGCGGCGGTGGCCTGCACCGCCTGCGGGTCGGTCCGCACGGTGTGCCGGGCGGGCAGCTCCAGCAGCGCCCAGCCGTGCTCCGCCGCCTCGTCCACGGCCGCGTCCAGTGCCGAGCCGTCCCCGGCGGTGGCGGCGGTCAGCCGCCGGTCGTCCGGGCCGGTGCCCGAGCGGAACGGGGTGTACGGGTAGAACGCCTGCGAGATCAGCGGAGCCGCCGAGTACGGCAGCCGCCAGGAGACCGGCAGCCGGTGCGGGCGGATCGCCGGGTTGTGCGCCAGCAGGGTGACCACCGCACTGCTCGACGGGTCGTACGACAGGCCGGCCCACTGGTCGGTGCCGACCACCGTGAACGGGTCCAGCTGGCCCGGGTCACCGACGAACAGCGCCCGCTCGAACAGCCCGGCGACGGCCAGCAGTGCGTCCGAGCGCATCTGGTACGCCTCGTCCACGATCGCGTGCCGCCAGGGCTGCTCGGCCTTCACCCACTGCCACTTGGCGGCGGTGGAGATGACCACGTCCTGCTCCAGCAGCTCCGCCACCTTGGAGGAGGCCGTCACGTTCGCCAGCGCGGCCAGCTCCGGGCCCGGCTTGGCGTCGCTCGCGTGCAGCCGGCCGATCGTCAGCTCCGGACCCTTCTCGGCCAACCGGCCGACCAGGTCGTCCACCTGACCGTTCGTCTGGGCCACGATCATCAGGCGCTCGCCGCCGGCGACCAGCTCCTTGGCGGCCCGCACCACGAGCGTCGACTTCCCCGCGCCGGGCGGGGAGTCGACCACCACGCCCCGCGGTCCCCCGGGGGCGGGGCTGACGGTGGCGGCCAGGATCGCGGCCACGGCGGAGTCGGCGGCGGCGCCCGGGTTCGCCACCTCGGGGGCCTCAGGAGCCGCGGGGGCCTCCGGGGCCGGAGGGTCGATGGTCATGCCGGTGGTCATTCCCACTCTTCGCTTGCGGTAGGCGAGGGATCGGTGCTGCCGCCGGGCGGGCCGCCGTGCGTCCACGGCGTGTCCTCCGGCTCGGGGAGCGGGGCGGACTGACGGGCGGTCAGCTCGAAGAGCGTGAAGGTGACCTGCTCGCCGGGCTCGGGCAGGCTGCCCGGCTCGGGCTCCTTCTTGCGGCCCATGCCGTTCAGCACCCGGACGGTGACGGTGCCCCCGGCCGCCACCACGATCTCCGCCTTCTGGGCCGAGGGCCCGTTCGCCCGGTGCACCTCGCGGCCCGCGTCGGCGTGCGGGCGGTCGGCGGTGCGCAGCACCAGCAGCGGGCGGGGCTTGGGGGAGCGGCCGGTGGTGTCGTACTCCGGCACCACCTCCACCACCTCGCCGCTGAACGCCTCGCCCGAGAGCCGGTGCCCGGCCATCGCCAGCGGGTCGTCCAGTGCCTCCTGCACGTCCACCTTGGCCTGCTCGCGCTCGCGCTGGGCCAGCTTGCGCGCGGCGGTCACGGCGTCGTCCTGCTTCGGCTGCGGCGGCTCGCCGGCCGCCAGCCTGTCCCGGTGGTTGGTGAAGGACCAGCGGTCGCCCTCCCAGCGGTCGGCCAGGTGGGCGGCGGGCGGCAGCTCGCGCAGCAGGTCCAGGCCGCGCCAGACGTCGTGCCAGGTGGGGAGGGTGGCCCCGAGCAGCACCGCGCGCAGCTCCTCGGCGGCGCGCTTCACCGCCGACCGCGCCTGGGGGTCGCCCCGGTGGGCCAGCGCGGTGAGCGCCTGGTCGTGCCGGGTGATCGCCGGAGCGAGCACCTTGGCGTCGAAGACCGGATCGGTGGCCGGCCCGGCCGGCGGGTGCACCGGCACGCCCCGGGCGTCCCGCTCGGTCTCCACCCGCTCGGCCAGCTCGGCGCCGGACGTCCCGGCCGGCGGCCGGTGCCAGGCCAGCCGGGCGCCGAGGTGCTGGTCCTCCAGCAGGCTCTGGCCGGTCGCCCAGTGCCGGGCCAGCAGCTGGGTCACCGACAGCAGCAGGGAGGAGCCGGGCACCTGGGCCCGCTCGGTGAAGTGCGTCAGCCAGCGGCCCAGCAGCGGCACCTGGGTCGGCGCCGGGTACGGCCCCGGGTCGGGGTCGGAGGCCGTCCGGCGGAACCGGGTGGAGCGGCCGATCAGCGCCAGGTGCTGCACCGCGCCCGCGTTCGGAACGATCAACTGCGGAGCGTCGGCGCAGAGTTCACGGAAGGTCTGGGTCTTCTCGCCGGTCTCCGGATCCTTCTCGGACCGCTCGACCAGCTCCACCTCGCCGGCGTAGGACTCCAGGTACGGCAGCAGCTCGGCGGCGAACTCGGCCAGAAAGCCGAAGCGCATGTCCCGGTTGAGCGGCTGCGGCACCAGCAGCAGCCGGGGGTGCTCCCGGTCGGTGCCCAGCAGCACCGCCAGCGGGGCCCCCGCCTCGCCGGCGGCGGCCAGCGGCACCAGCACCATCGGACGCTCCGACAGGTGCCGGTGCCGGACGGTGGCGAGCGGCTCGGCGTGCCCGCTGCGGACGGCCTCCAGCCGGGCCAGCGTGTCCAGCAGGCTCACCGGGCCGCCTCCCGGGTGCCGGTACCGGTCGCACCGGCCGCGCCCGCGGAGCCTGCCGCGCACAGCGCCTCGGTGCGGAGTGCGGCGGCGTGGGCCAGCCGCACGGCCGCCTCGTCGGTGCCGTCCGGGCTGCCCTTCTCGGCGGCGGCCAGCGCCTCCTCCACCGTCCGCAGGGTGCCCAACTCGCCCCGTACGCCCCGGCCGAGCTGCTCCACCGCACCCGAGGTGCGGGCCTGTGACCGGCAGAGGAAGCCCAACTCGCAGGCGGCCAGGCAGTCCGGGCCGTAGCTGGCCGGCACCGCCTCCACCGCGCTGCCCAACTCGGCCACCGGCCTGGTCGGCACCCCCGCCTGGTCCGGCGCCAGGTCGAAGCTGGTGCCGGACGGCAGGGCCTCCAGCAGCTCCTCGATCCTGGTCAGCCGGGCCAGCTGACGCCTGGTCACCGAGAGCTCGCGGCGGACGTCCACGCTGCTCGCGGTCGGCCGGTTGGAGAAGTCCTTCGGGCAGACCAGCAGCACGCTCAGCTCGGGCGAGCCGGGCAACTGCTGCTGTCCGTACGGCGACTGGTCCACCGTCACGCCCGCCAGCTCGGCGGCGGCCTGCTGGAGCGCCAGCACGTACACCGCCGCCTGCCGGGCGGCCGCGCCGACCTTGGCGGGATCGGCGGAGCCGTCGATCACCGGGAAGGACTTGATCTCCACCACCGTGCAGCGGCCGCCGTGCACCAGCACCGCGTCCGGCTCCAGGTAGGCGGGGGTGCCAGCCACCGTGAGGCGGAGCATCGGGTGGTCCAGCAGCGTCCAGCCGTCGAGGTCGGCCGCCGCCTCGGCCAGCACCTGGCGGGTCCGGTCCGCCCGGGTGGCCGGGGCGGAGCGCGGCAGCAGGTCGGGGACCGTCAGGGGGCTTCCCTCGGGCGGGAGTCCGAGCCTGGCCCGGAGCGGGGCCAGCAGGGCGGCGTAGCTGTCGTCCTTGAGACGGGCCTCGAAGACGTTCCCCCGGGTGATCGCGAACGGCGACTGCCCGAACGGCGCGGGCCGCCCCAGTCGCTCCGCCACCGCGCGCTTGTCCACCCCGGCCGCATCGAGCACCGCCCGCCGCCGGCACCCCGGATTGGCCGCGAGGGCGGCCAGCGCCCGGGCGTCGAGGCTGCGCTGCGGCGCCGGGCCGCGCAGTTCGCGGAGCCGCCGCGCGACCGGCTCCGCCTGCCCTTGGATCGAGACGTTCATGGTGCGGCCCAGTCTCGCACCCACCACCGACACTTCGGGTCAGGACGGCCCGACCCGGGACGCTCCGGGCGACCCGGGCGCGGCCGGCGGCCCCTGGTCGGTGGTGATGCCCGTGGCGACCGCGAGGACGGCGAGGCGGATGCGGTTGTCCCGGCCGGTCTTCGCCATCAGGTTCGCGACGTGCGTCTTGACCGTGGTGACGCCCAGGTGCAGGCGGTCGGCGATCTCCCGGTTGGACAGCCCTCCGCCGACCAGGCCGAGCACCTCCCGCTCGCGCGGGGTGATGTCGGGCACCGCCGGGCGGTCGGAGCCGGAGCCGGAGCCGGGGTCGGGAGCCTTGGCGGCCCGGGCGTCGACGGCGTGGCCGACCAGCCGGTCGAGAGCGGCCCGGCTGAACGGGGCCTCGCCGTCCGCGGCCCGGCGCACGGCGTCGACCAGGTCGGCCGGTGGGGTGTCCTTCACCAGGAAGCCGCAGGCCCCGGCGGCGAGCGCCGGGTAGAGGTGGTCGTCGTCGTCGAAGGTGGTGAGCGCGACGACGCGGGTGGCGGGGCGGGCCGCCAGGATCCGGCGGGTCGCGGTGACGCCGTCCAGCACGGGCATCCGAAGGTCCATCAGGACCACCTCCGGACGGAGGCGTTGGGCCAGCCGCACCGCCTCCGCGCCGTTCTCCGCCTCGCCGACCACCTCGATGTCGGGAGCCTGCTCGAAGAGCATGCGCAGGCCCATCCTGACCAGCTGCTGGTCGTCGGCCACCAGGACGTGGATCACGGTGTCTGCTCCGGGAGTCGTACGGGTGCGGGAGAGGCGGGCAGTTCGGCGGTGAGCGACCAGCCCCGCGGGGTCGGGCCCGCCTCCAGGCGGCCGCCGAGCAGGTCGACGCGTTCGCGCATGCCGACCAGCCCGTGCCCGGACGTGCCTCTGGCCGGGGACGGGGCCGGGGCTGGGGCGGGTCGGCCGGGGTGGCCCGCGCCGTCGTCCCGGAGCGTCAGGTGCACGGTGTCGTCCTCGGCCATCCGGACGGTCAGCTCGGCCCGGGTGCCGCTGCCGGCGTGCCGGGCGGTGTTCGCGAGGCCCTCCTGGGCCAGGCGGAGCACGGCGAGGCCGCGGACCGCGTCGAGGTGCGCGAGGGCCGGGTCCACGACGGCGGTGACCGTCAGACCGGTGCGGCGGCCGCCCTCCAGGACGGACTCCAGAGCGTCCGGCAGTGCCCCGGGCGTGACCAGGGCGGAGGCCGCACCAGGGTCCGCGACGCCGTCCGGATCGCGCAGCACGGCCACCAGGCGGCGCAGGTCGGCGAGTGCCTCGCTGCCACTGGAGTGCAGGTCGTCGAAGACCTCGGTCACCCGCGGGTCGACGGTGGCGGCGGGGAGGACGTGCCGGGCGATGCCGACGCGCAGCACCATCGACGAGACGTGATGGGCCACCAGGTCGTGCAACTCGCGTGCGATGGCGGTGCGTTCGGCGGCGCGGGCGGCCAGCACCCGCTCTCCGGCGCCGGCCGCCTCCCGGGCCGCGTGCGCGCGGGCGTCGCGGGCGGCGTCGCGGGTGGTCCGCAGGTACGCGCCCAGGAGCAGCGGCAGCCCGGCCACGATGCCCATCTTGTAGAGCACGGAGGGGAGTTCGCCGGGGAGGTCGGCGAGGCGGTTCGCCGCGACGGCCAGGGCCAGCACCACCGAGCCGGCCACCGGACGGCGGCCGTGCTCCCGGACGGCCAGCTCGAAGACGGTGACGGCCGCGAGCACCTTCAACGCGGGGACGATGTCCGAGCCGAGCGCGTGCGCGGCGACGAGCAGGCCGGACAGCAGCAGCACCGCGCCGAACGTCCACCTGGCCGCGATCGCGCACAGGGCGGTCCCGGCCGCCGCGAGGGCCACGTCCCGGACACCGGAGGGCCGGTGCACCAGGAGGAGGTCACCGACCAGGACGCCGACCAGCGCCACCGTCCGCAGGGCGGCGAACCGTTGGTCGAACACCAGCTCCATGCCTGATCGGTTCACGCGCCTCACGATAGGCGGGTGTCCGCTCGCCCCGGGTCCTGCCGTGGGAGGAGGGCGCCTCCTCCCACGGGCCGCGAGGTCCGGCCCGTCGGCCGAGCCGGAGCCCCGGCCCGGACTGCGAGCGTGGTCGCCATGGAGACGAACGCGAACGGCGACACGAACGGGAACGACAACGTGGACGACTGCGCGAACGGCGGCCCGAAGGCGGCCGGGCCGGGGCGGCGGGCCCTGCTCGGTGGCGCGGCCGCCGTCGGCGCGGCGGGCGCCCTGCTCGGCGCGGGTGCCCGGACGGCGAGCGCCGCCCCGGCGGGGCGGCGGGGCGGGGAAGGACGGTTCCAGGGCAGGTCGGTGCTCATCACCGGCGGTACCTCGGGCATCGGCAGGGCCACCGCCCGGGCCTTCGCGGCGGCCGGCGCCCACGTCGGATTCTGCGGCAGGCGGGCCGAGTTGGGACGCCAGGTGGAGCGGGAGATCCGGGACGCGGGCGGCGAGGCCACGTACGTGCGGGCCGACGTGCGGGAGGCCGGGCAGGTGCAGGAGTTCGTGGACCGGATCGCGAGCCGGTACGGCGGGATCGACGTGGCGTTCAACAACGCGGGCATCGGCAGTGCCAAGGCGCCGCACGAGCTGAGCGTCGAGGAGTGGGAGGACGTCCAGGCCACCAACGCCAGGGGCGTCTTCCTCGCCGTCAAGTACGAGGTCCCGTACATGCTCACGGCCGGGCGCGGCGTCATCATCTGCACCTCCTCCTCGGCGGCCGAACAGGCCCGGCCGACCAGCGCCGCGTACACCGCGAGCAAGCGGGCCGTGCAGGGCATCGTGAAGGCCGCCGCGCTCGCCTACGGTCCCCGGGGCATCCGGGTCAACGCGCTCCTGCCGGGCACCACCGACACCCCCTTCGTCCGCCCGCCCGGCATCCCCGACGAGGCGTGGGCCGCGTACAAGCGGGCGTTCGGTCCGCTCAACATCGACGGACTGGAGCGGATGGCCGAGGCCGAGGAGATCGCGCGCGCCGTGCTCGGGCTCGCCTCCGACGACTTCCCCTACATGACGGGAGCCTCCGTCGCGGTGGACGGCGGCAGCACGGCCGGCCGGAAGATGGTCCAGCCGGGCCGGGCCTGAGCGGGTGGTGGAGGGCCCGGCGGCCGTGCCGGCTCCGGCGGTGGGGGATCATGGGGGTGTCGGCGACTCGATGGCGAGGCTGGCCGGTGCCCGTCTTGGCCGGGGAGGAACTGCCAACGAGTTGTGAGGAGCCGCTCATGCCCGCCCGTATCGTGCTCGTCCGCCACGGTGAGACCGCCTGGTCCGTCACCGGCCAGCACACCGGCCGCACCGACGTGCCGCTCACCGAGGAGGGCCGCGAGATGGCCCGTGCCCTCGGGGTCCGGCTGGCCGGCGCGCCGTGGCACGGCCTGCCGGAGGCGACCGTGTACACCAGCCCGCTCTCCCGGGCCCGGGAGACCTGTGAGCTGGCCGGTTTCGGCGCCCGCGCGGTGGACCGCGAGGAGTTGCTGGAGTGGGACTACGGCCAGTACGAGGGCCGGACCGGTCCGGACATCCGGGCCACCGACCAGCCCGGCTGGCTGATCTGGCGGGACGGCGTGCCCGGCGGCGAGGAGCTCTCCGAGGTGGCGGCCCGGGTGGACGCCTTCCTGGCCGGCCTGCACGAGGAGCACGGCACCCCGGAGCCGGACACCACCACCATGCACTGCGCCGACCACGACGTGGTGGTCTTCGCCCACGGGCACCTGCTGCGCATCCTGACGGCCCGTTGGCTGGGCCTGCCGCCCGAGTTCGCGCAGCGGTTCAAGCTGGGCACGGCCGCCCTCTCCGTCCTCTCCTGGGAGTACGGGGCCCCGGCGGTCGAACTCTGGAACGACCAGTCCCACCTCGGCAAGTAGCCGGACCCGACCCCGCCGCCGGGCTCAGGCGGCCTCGTGCGCGGCCAGGAAGGCCGCCACCTCCGGGACGGCACGGTGCGCCCGCAGCTGCCGCGCCGTCCCGGAGAGCATGGCCCGGATCCGGGCCGAACGGACCTCGCCCAGCAGCGCCGTCGCCTCGGAGGCGAGCACGGCGGCCCCGGCCAGGTCCCCGAGCCCGAGCCGGTCGTGGGCCAACTCGGCGGTGTAGAGCACCCGGTTGCGGACGAAGTGCGGCTCCTGGAGGTCAACCGCCTGGCGGGCCAGCACCCCGGCCCGGTCCCAGACCTCCAGGGCGGACCAGCACTGGGACTCCAGCCCGGCGATCTCGGCCTCGCCGAAGAAGGTCATCCACTCCGGGTCGGCCTCCGCCTCGCCCTGGTCGAAGAGCGTGTACGCCCGCCCGAGCGCCCGCTCGCACGCCCCCCGGTCGCGCAGCAGCGCCCATGCCCCGGCCTCCCGCATGGCGAGCAGCGAGAGCAACCGGGCGGAGTCGAGCCGGCGGGCGGCGGACTGCCCGGCCTGGGCGGCCCGCAGGGCCTCACGGGCCCGGCCGGTGTCCCGGGCCAGGAAGGCGCTGTTGCAGAAGACGTGCGCCTCCAGGGCCGGGTCGTTGGCCATCCGGGCGGTGGCCAGCGCCTCGGCGTAGAAGGAACGGGCCTCCACGGTGCGGTCCGAGTCGTGCGCCAGCCAGCCCACCGAGATGGCCAACTCGCCGGCGCCGGACTGGAGTCGGCGCTCGGTCGCGGCGCCGTAGTCACCGTCGTTGAGCAGCACGTAGGCACTGCGCAGGGACTGCCCGGCCAGCTCGAACAGGGTGTCGGCGCCGTGCACGTCGTCCAGCAAGCGGATGTCGCGGACGGCCTGTTCGACGCCGCGCACCTCGGCGGAGCCGACCCGGCGCGGGGGCGGCACGGTGTGCCCGGGGGCGGTGGAGCGGGGAGCGGCCATGGCGGGACGGTCCAGGCCGAGGGCGGCGGCCAGCGAGGTGGGGGCCACCACGGTGGCCGGTCCGCCGGTCAGGAAGGTTCGGCGACGCAAGTCGTCGTGCTCCTCGTCGGGAAGGTACGGGGCGTCGAGCGGCGGCAGCCCGCCGGGACGAAGCCTCGGACCCGGGACTGACGGCGGGTCGGCCGCGCGGCGGCGGACCGCCGTACGCGGGGTGAACCCGAGCTCGGCCGGCGAGCGGTCGGGCCACATGTGCCGGAACACCCGCTCGTACGCGTAGTTGGGACAGCGGATCTCGCCGGACTCCACCCGGCCGACGTAGCGCGCGTCGCAGGAGACGTGCTCGCCGATCTCCCGGGCGGCGCGTCGGATCGCGAGCGCGAACTCGCCGGGGGAGAGGTCACCCCGGAGCGCTCGCATGGCGGCGTTGGGGACGGGTGGTCTCGTGGCTGCCATGGTGCTGCGCTCCGAGTCGGGGGTCTCGATCCAGCGCAGAGAGTACCGACTGTCACGGACCGGACACGTCCGGTTGTGGGCTGATGTACGGTCAATTGCCCATAAAAGGGACAGAGTTGCGCTGAAATGCCATGAAGTGCCATGGGTTGCTGTACGTCAGCCCGTGGCCTTTCGGCACCCTTTCGCGTTGTCCTGATACATGGCGGCCCCTGGCCGACCCCACGCCGTCCGGCGCACCCGGACGAGCGGCCGGGCCGCCGAGTTGACGAGGAGACAGGAGGGCCCATGGCCGCCGGACTTCCGCAGTACCGTCACATCACCGTCCCGGTCACCCCCAGGCCCGTCCGGCCCCTGCTCGCGGCGGCGCCGCTCGCGCCCGTCCTGCCCTCCTCCCCGGCCGGCTTCGACACCGTCACGGTGGCGGTCCGGCACGGCCTGGAGACGGTGGACATCCTGCGCCTGCGCCGCGCCTGCGGCACGGTCCTGCAGAGCGACGGCGGCACCGCCATCGCGTTCCTCGTCCCCGCAGGGGTGGCCGGGCAGTGGCACCTGCCCGGCACCTCCTGTACGCCGGGGGCCCGGCTGCTCCCCGCCACCGACCCGCGCTGGGTGATGCCGCCGTCCGGCCCCGGTGCGCTGGCCCGGCCGACCGACCCGTGGGTGCTCCGCTCCGGCCTCTGCGAGGCCGCCTGCACCCTGGCCGCCGGGGGCCTCGGGCCGTTCTGAGCCGAGCCGCCACCTCCCGCCCCGGCCGCCGCCCGCCTTCGCCGCCCCGCCTTCTCCGGCCCGTCCTCTCGGCCTCGCGCTCCCCGCCCGCCCCGCTTCCGCGTGCTGAGGGCCCGTCGGTTCCGAGGTCGGCCCGGCCCGGTCCGCCGGCCCGGCCTGTGGCTCCGTGTCGTGCCCCGCCCCGCCCCGCTGACCTGCGGCTCCGTGCCGTGCCCGGGGCTGCCGTCCGGCGATAATGGCTGCCATGGGACGCAACCGGGCCGGTCGGGCTCGCACCGAGACCGAGCCGGACGCCGGCGCCGCAGCCGCCACCTCTGCCGCGTCCGCCACCGGCGCCGAGGGCCGTATCCACGCCCAGGGTCCGCTGGCCCGGAAGGTCGCCTCCGGCCTGGCCGAGCTGGTTCCCGACCGGGACCGTGCCCGGGCCTGGACGCTGCTGCTGGACGGCGCCCCGCAGTCCCTGGTGGACCTGGCGGACCCGACCCACCTCGGCTTCGAGTACCAGCGCCGCCTGGGTCACCTGATCGACCTGGCCGCCCCGCCCGGCCGTCCGGTCACCGTGCTCCACCTCGGCGGCGGGGCGCTCACCCTGGCCCGCTACACCGCCGCCACCCGCCCGAGGTCCCGTCAGCAGGTCGCCGAGATCGACCCCGAGCTGACCGAACTGGTGCGCGCCGAACTGCCGTTGGAGCGCGGATGGCAGATCAAGGTGCGCGGTGCGGACGCCCGTGCGGTGCTGGAACGCACTCCGGAGGGATCGGTGGACCTGGTGATCGCCGACGTCTTCTCCGGGGCCCGGACCCCGGCGCACTGCGCCACCGTGGAGTTCGCCGCCCTGGCCGCCCGGGCGCTGGCCCCCGGCGGGCGGTACGCGGCGAACATCGCCGACGGCGGCGCCCTGCCCTTCGCCCGCTCCCAGGTGGCCACCCTTCTGGCGGTCTTCCCCGAGGTCTGCCTGATCGCCGATCCGGCGGTGCTGCGCGGCAAGCGCTTCGGCAATCTGATCCTGGCGGCCGCTCAGCAGGCGCTCCCGCTCGACGAGTTGGGCCGCCGGGTGGCCTCCGACTCCTACCTCGGCCGGATCGAGCACGGACGGGGGCTGGCCGACTTCACGGCCGGGGCGCTCCCGGCCACCGACGCCACGGCGGCGCCGTCCCCGACCCCGCCGCCCGGTGTCTTCCGCTGAGCCGTGGGAACGCCGAGCCGTAAGCCCGCTGAGCCGTAACACCGCCGAGCCGTGGGACCGCCGGGTCGCGGAGCTCAGTGCCCGCGCGGCAGGCCCTTGTGCTTGTACATCGCCGCCCCGGTGAGCAGCATCCCGGCCGCGATCGGCACCAGCACGGCGGTGAGCTCGCCCTCGATCTCCACCGGGCTGGCGGCGGCCAGTGCCACGTCCTCCTCCGGTGCGGCGAGCGACCAAGTGCCCTGCGGCAGCTGCACGGTGGCGGTCCGGACAGCGGCTGCCGCCGGGCCGCCACCGTCGGTGGGGATCCGTGCCGGCCCGACTGCGGGGGCCGGTGCGGAGGCGGGGGGTTCGATCCTCGGCCGGGCGCCGGGCCCGGGAACCCCCGGCTCGTCCTCGGGGGTCGAGCGGGAGGCCCGCGGCCCGTCGCCGCGCGGCTGCGGCGGCACCGAGGGGAGCAGCACCGCCGCGATGGCGAAGGCGTCCGGCACGGTGGTGGCCTGGCCGGGCAGCGGGAGCCCGTCGGTCTTGATCCGCTCCTGGAGGGCCTTGGCCACCGAGGCGGTCTGCTGCTCCAGCACCGGGGTCGCGACCCCGGTCAGCTGGCCCAACAGGGCCGGGGAGTCAGCCCGTTGGACCAGGTCGGGCCCGAGCAGCCCGGCCACCGCCGAACCGTCCGCGGCGTACGCGACCCCCACTCCGAGCCCGAGGCCCCAGACGTGGGCGAGCACCGCCCCGCCGGCCGCCAGCGTCCTGGTGCGCGGCCGGGGCAGCCGCCCCCGCCCGGCGCCGGCATCCGCGCCGGCGTCGGCGGCGGTGACCGGGACGGCGCCCGCCCCGACACGTGCCCCGACACTCGCCCCGGCACCCGCTACGGCCTCCGCCGCGGAGTCCGTACACTCGCCGTCCGGTCCCTCGACTCGCGGCTGCGCCACGTGGTTTGCTCGCACGTCAACAGAGAACGAAACCCCACCCGCGAAGGTCACGCCCCGTCGGTTCGGCGGGGGGCGTGCGCGGGGAGCGTTCCGGTACGGATCACCTCGGCGTACCAGTGCGCGCTGGCCTTCGGGGTGCGGGCCAGCGTCTCGTAGTCCACGTGCACGGCGCCGAAGCGCTTCGCGTACCCGTACGCCCACTCGAAGTTGTCCAGCAGGGACCAGAGGTAGTACCCGCGCACGTCGGCGCCGAGCTCCACCGCCCGGGCCAGGGCGGCCAAGTGGCCGTGCAGGTAGGCGATCCGGTCCTGGTCGTCCACCGTGCCGTCGGGGCCCACCCGGTCCTCGAAGGCGGCGCCGTTCTCGGTGACCAGCATCGGCAGGCCGGGGTGGTCGCGGTGGACCGCGAGCAGCAGGTCGGTCAGGCCGCTCGGGTCGATCGGCCAGCCCATCGCGGTCACCTCGCCGGGGGCGAGGTGGAAGGCCACCTCGTCGGCGCCCGGCCAGGGGGAGTGCGCACTGGCGCCGTGGCCGTCGTGGCGGGGCAGGTGGGCGGCGCTGGCGGCGCTCGAAACCACGGTCGGGGTGTAGTAGTTGATGCCCAGCAGGTCGATCGGGCGGGAGGTCTCGGCGAGGTCCCCCGGCCGCACCAGGGCGTCCCAGTCGACCAGATGGGCGGTGTCGGCGAGCAGGTCGGCGGGGTAGGCGCCGTCGAGCATCGGGCCGGTGAAGATCCGGTTGCCGACGGCGTCGATCCGGCGGGCCGCGTCCAGGTCGGCCGGGTCCCCGGTGAGCGGGCGGACCTGGTGCAGGTTGAGGGAGACGGCGAGCTGCGCGGTGCGGGGGAGCGCGGCGCGCAGGGCGCCGACGGCGAGGCCGTGGCCGAGGTTGAGGTGGTGGGCGGCGCGCAGGGCGTCGGCCGGGTCGGTGCGGCCGGGGGCGTGCACGCCGGAGCCGTAGCCGAGGAAGGCGCTGCACCAGGGCTCGTTGAGGGTGGTCCAGGTGGAGACCCGGTCGCCGAGCGCCTCCGCCGCCAGGGCGGCGTACTCGGCGAAGCGGTACGCGGTCTCCCGGGCGGGCCAGCCGCCGGTGTCCTCCAGGTGCTGGGGGAGGTCCCAGTGGTAGAGGGTGGCGACGGGGGCGATGCCGTGGGCCAGCAGTTCGTCGCACAGGGCGCGGTAGAAGTCCAGGCCGTGCTCGACGGCGGGGCCGCGGCCGGTGGGCTGGATGCGGGGCCAGGAGAGCGAGAACCGGTAGGCGGTGAGGCCGAGTTCGGCCATCAGCCGGACGTCCTCGCGGAAGCGGTGGTAGTGGTCCACGGCGGTGTCGCCGGTGTCCCCGCCGGCCACCTTGCCCGGGGTGTGGCTGAAGGTGTCCCAGATCGAGGGGGTGCGGCCGCCCTCGGCGGCGGCGCCCTCGATCTGGTACGCGGCGGTGGCGGCGCCCCAGGCGAAGCCGGGCGGGAAGGCCGGGCGGAGGGTCGCCTCGGTGCCGAGCGGGCCGGGGTCGGTCACGGTCATAACGGGAGCGCTCCCAAGGTAGAGGGGCTGACGCGCGGTCAGCTCTTGACGGCACCGGCGGTGATGCCGCCGACGATGTGCTTGCCCAGGACGGCGAAGATCAGCAGCAGCGGCAGGGTGCCGACCAGGGCGCCGGTCATGATGACCGCCTGGTTGATGTCGTACGCGCTGCCGCCGCCGATCGCGGAGAGCGCGACCTGTACCGTCGGGTTCTGCTGGGTGAGCACCACGAAGGGCCAGAAGAAGTCGTTCCAGGACTGCACGAACACCAGCATGCCCAGCACCGCCATGGCCGGCCGGGCGATCGGGAAGACCACGTGCCAGACGATCCGCAGGCTGTGCGCACCGTCCATCCGGGCCGCCTCGACCAGCTCCACCGGCAGGGCCTCGGCCAGGAACTGGCGCATGAAGAAGACCCCGAAGGCGGCCACCAGGGAGGGCAGGACCACCGACTGCAGCTGGTTGCCCCACTCCAGGTCGGTGATGATCCGGTAGAGCGGGATCACGCTCAGCTGGGGCGGGATGGTCATGGTCGCCACCACCACGGTGAGCAGGGCGTTGCGGCCCCGGAACGGCAGTTTGGCGAAGGCGAAGCCGGCCAGGGTGGAGAAGGCCACGGTGGAGAGCGAGACCAGGCCGGCCACGATGGTGGAGTTGAGCAGCGCCTTCCCCATCGCGGCCTGCTCCCAGACGGTGGAGACGTTGGCCCAGAGCGAGCCGCCCGGCAGCAGCGGCGGCGGGGACTGGGCGACCCGCTCACCGGTGTGGGTGGCGGCCACGAAGGTCCAGTAGAGCGGGAAGAGGGAGACCACGGCGGCCAGGCCGAGCAGCAGGTAGCTGACCGGGCCCGCCTTGTCCTGGTCGCCGGCCCCGGCCCGGAACCGCCGCCTGGTGGCGGGCGCCGGCCGGGCGGCGGTGGGGCCGGGCGTCGTGGTGGGTCCTGAGGGCGTGGTGGGGGTGCTCAGGGTGCTCATCGCTCAGGCTCCCAGCTCGGTGCGGCGGCGGCGCCGGGCGATCAGCAGGTTGACCGCACCGACCAGCAGCAGGATCAGCAGCATCGTCCAGGCCACCGCCGAGGCGCGGCCCAACTGGCGGTTGGGCCAGCCGAGTTCGTACAGATAGAGGCTCAGGGTCTGGAACTGGTGAGCGGAGCCGCCGCTCACCCCGACACCGCCGCCGAACAGCATCGGCTCGCCGAACAGCTGGGTGGCGCCGATGGTCGAGACGATCACCGTGAAAAGGATGGTCGGCCGGATCGAGGGGATGGTGATCCGGGTGAACTGCTGCCAACGGGACGCCCCGTCGAGGGCGGCCGCCTCGTACAGGTCCTTCGGCACGGCCTGCATCGCGGCCAGGTAGATCAGCGCGTTGTAGCCCGTCCAGCGCCAGGTCACGATGGTGGCGATGGCGATCTGCGAGGGCCAGGTGTCGGCGAACCAGTCGGTGCGGTCGAAACCCAGTGCGGAGAGCGCCCAGTTGACGATGCCGTAGTCCGGGTTGAACAGCTGGACGAAGACCAGGGTGGCCGCCGCGATCGAGGTCGCGTACGGGGCGAGCACCGCCACCCGGAGGAAACCCCGGCCGCGCAGGCGGTAGTTGAGAAGGTGCGCCAGGCCGAGGGCCATGAGCAGCTGCGGGACGGTGGACAGGACGCCGATGGTGAAGGTGTTCCGCAGCGCCGTCCAGAACTGCTCGCTCCCCCACAGCCGGGTGTAGTTGCCGAGGCCGCGCCACTCCATGACGTCCGGGGTGAGCAGGTCCACCTGGTGCAGGGAGAGCCAGCCGGTCCAGATCAGCGGGACGAGGCCGAAGGCGGCGAAGCAGAGGAAGAACGGGGCGACGTAGGCGTAGGGCGCGGCCTTGAGGTCGAGCCGGTACAGGCGGGAGCGCCAGCTCGACGGTGCCGCCGGACGGTGGCCGGTGCGTTCGGGACGTTCGGCGCGTTCGGTGCGGGGTGGGGCGGGGGTGGCCACGGGGCGTCCTCCCGGGGTGGTGGGGCACCACCCCGGCCGACGGGCCGTCAGGGGCTCGCGGCCGGGGCGGCGGCTCGGAACTGGTGGGCGTCGGGCGTCAGTTGGTGATCTTGTCGTCGATCGTCTTCAGCACGTTCTGCCAGGCCTTGGCCGGGTCGGTGCCGTGCTCCTCGATGTCGAGGATCCCGTTGTCGGTGATGATGGTCTTGGCGGTGCCGTCGTCCGGGCCGATCTTCGCGGGCTGGATCGAACCGGCCGCGGCGGCGTAGATCTTGCCGGTCGGGGTGTCGCCGAAGTAGTCCAGCGTCGCCGACTGCACGGCCGGGAGCTTGAGTCCGGCGGCGGTCGAGGGCAGGTTGCCGACCTTGGTGAAGACCTTGGCCTGCTGCTCCGGCGCGGTCAGCCAGGCGGCCAGCTCGGCGGCCTCCTTGGTGTGCTTGCCGGCCTTCGGCACGGTCAGGAAGGCCCCGCCCCAGTTGGCGGCGACCGGTGCCGCAGCGATGTCCCACTTGCCCTTGCCGGCCTCGCCGGACTGCTTGCTGACGATGCCGGTCATCCAGGACGGGCAGACCACGGTGGCGAACTTGGCGTTGGCGAACGCGGACTCCCAGGGCTTCTGGAACTGCCGCAGCCCGGCGCTGATCTTCGCCTGCGAGGCGGCCACCGAGAGGGACCAGGCCTTCTGCACGCTGGCGCTGCCCTTGACGTCCAGCTTCCCGGAGGCGTCCGAGTACTGCTGGGCGTCGCTGGAGATCACCGCGTTGAACAGGCCGCTGGCCGAGTCGGTGAAGAAGGTCCCGGCCGGGGCCTTGGCCTGGTACTCCTTGCCCTTGTCGACGAACTTCGACCAGTCCCCGGCCCAGAGCGCGCCGACCGCCTCCCGGTCGGTGGGCAGCCCGGCCTGCTGGAACAGGTCCTTGCGGTAGCAGATCGCCATCGGGCCGATGTCGGTGCCGAGGCCGATCAGCGCGCCCTGCGCGGTGGTCGCCTGCTGCGACTTCCAGGGCAGCCAGGCCCCGGCGCTGACGCCCTCGGTCTTGCCGAGGTCGACGAACTTGTCCGCCAACTTGCCGGTGGCCTGGGCGATGTAGCCCACCTCGACGGCCTGCACGTCGGCCAGGCCGCTGCCGGCCGCGAGGCGGGTGGTGAGCGCGTCCCAGTACTTCTGGCCGTCCTGGGCGGTCTCGTACTTGACGGTGATGTTCGGGTGGGCCGCCATGTACTCCTGGTAGAGCCCTGCTTCCTGGTAGCCGAAGGTGCCGAAGTCGCCGACGGTGAGGGTGATCTTGCCGCCCGCGGAGTCGCCCGCGGAGCCTCCGGCGGCGCTGGAGCAGCCCGTCAGTACGAGGGCGGCGGTGGCGAGGGCGGCGGCTCTGTGGGGGAGGGCGGTGCTGCGGCGCATGGCGTTCTCCTTGGTCCGGGTGGGAAGGTATGAGAGTGTGGGAGCGCTCCCATGGGTGCCTGCCGGAAGGTTGCTGGCTGGCGGGGGTGGGTGTCAAGAGCAGTTGCCGGATCGTTTCCGGTTCGACCGTCGGGCCGGTCCGGCGACCGGCCGGTGGATCGGAGAGTGGGTCGGTGTCCGCCCGTCGGGTCCGGGGTCGGTGCGCCGGCGCTCGCACCGGCCACAATGAGCAGCGAACAGCCCGATCACGTGCCCGATCACGTACGCGTCCCACGAGGTGAGCGATGAGCCAGACCGCCGCACAGCGCCCGACGGGGCCCCGGGGGGAACCGGGGGCCGGCCGGACCACGGCCCGCCCCACCCTGGAGGAGGTCGCGGCCCTCGCCGGCGTCGGCCGGGGCACCGTCTCCCGGGTGGTCAACGGCTCCCCGCGGGTGAGCGACAAGGCCCGCGAGGCCGTCAACGCCGCCATCGCCGAGCTCGGTTACGTCCCCAACCGGGCCGCCCGCACCCTGGTCACCTCGCGCACCGACTCGATCGCCCTGGTGGTGCCGGAGGCGGAGACCAGACTGTTCTCGGAGCCGTACTTCTCCGACATCATCAGCGGGGTCTCGGCGGAGCTCGCCGAGACCGACATGCAGCTGCTGCTGATCCTGGTCCGCAACCAGCGCGAGCGGGAACGACTTTCGGCCTATCTGACCGCGCAACGGGTGGACGGCGTACTGGTGGTGTCGGTGCATCAGGACGACCCGCTGCCGGCCCTGCTGGAGAGCCTGGAGATCCCCTCGGTGCTCGCCGGGCGCCGGGGCGACCTGGAGCCGCTCAGCTACGTCCACGCCGACAACGCGGGCGGGGCCAGGATGGCCGTCCGGCACCTGTTGCGGCGCGGCTGCGAGCAGGTCGCCACCATCACCGGTCCGATGGACATGGAGGTGGCCAGGGCCCGGCTGGCCGGGTACCGGGGGGCGCTGGAGGAGGCCGGGCGCCCGTACCGGGAGGAGCTGGTGGTGCTCGGCGACTTCACCGAGGAGGGCGGGCGGCTGGCGATGCGCGAGCTGCTGACGCGCCGTCCGGAGGTGGACGGGGTGTTCTGCGCCTCGGACGTGATGGCGGCGGGGGCGATGCAGGTGCTCCGGGCCGCGGGGCGGCGGGTGCCGGACGACGTGGCGGTGATCGGCTTCGACGACTCGATCGTGGCCCGGCACACGGAGCCGGCCATGACCAGCGTGCGGCAGCCGATCGAGGAGATGGGGCGGACGATGGCGCGGCTGCTGCTCGACGAGATCGCGGAGCGGGGGCGGGCGCGGCGGCAGGTGGTGCTGGCGACCGAGCTGGTGGTGCGGGACTCGGCCTGACGGGGCGCTGGGGTGCTCCGGCGGCGGTTCCGGTCCGGGCGCTCGACCCGGCCTGGGGCTTGGCTCCCTGCTCCGGCCTCGGCTCCGTGCTCCGGCCCGGGCTCCGTGCCTTGCTCTCGGGTCAGGCCCGGGTGAGTGTGATGCGGCTCACCCGGGCCGGGGCCGAGGGCGGGGCTGACGTCGGGTCAGGCTCCGGTCAGGCGTTCGGGCGCAGGGTCCAGGAGATCTTCATGGTGCTGGTGACGTCGCCGTCCTCGCGCGTGACGTCCACGGTGACCTCGAACTCCGGGCGCTCGCCCTTGTCCAGCTCGGCGACCACGTCGGCGACCGGGCGGCCGAGGGTCGCGGTGGCGGTGAGCGGGCCCTTGGCCAGCTTGAGGTAGGCGGTCTCGGTCTTCACGACCAGCGGCACGGCCCGGCCCAGCTGGTCGCCGAAGGCGGCCAGGACGATGCAGCCGCTGGCGGTCTCGGCCAGCGTGAACATCGCACCGGCGTGCGGGCCGCCGACGTGGTTGCGGTACTCGGGCCGGTCCGGGAAGCGGAGCACGGCGCGCTCGGGGGTGGTCTCCAGGTACTCCAGGCCGAGGGTGTGGGCCATGGGGACGGTGGAGTCGAGCAGCTGGCCGATCTGGGTCATGGTCATGGGCGCGATGTTACTAGCCGGTAGGAAGTGGGGGTAGTGCCTGCCCGAGGATCGTCTGCGGGAGCGCGAAAAGCCTTCAGGGCCTGGTCCGTTGAGACCAGGCCCTGAAGGCGATGGGGTGAGTGACGGGACTCGAACCCGCGGCCACCTGGACCACAACCAGGTGCTCTACCAACTGAGCTACACCCACCATCTGTCCGGGGCGTTCCCGCTCCGACAGGAAGAACTCTACAGGATCGGAGAGGGTGCTCGCGCCAGGGTTTCGGTGACGGGCGGTCGAGGGCCGCTGGTCAGCCCGTCGGAGGGGCGGGCCGGGCCCCGGTGGCGGTGCCGGCCGGTGTCCGGCGGTCCGTCAGGTCGTCGGCAGCTGGTACTTGGCGGCGATGGTCCGGGCGGCGTCGGTGTCCGGACCGGGCTGGGGGACGAACACCGCCTCGCGGTAGTAGCGGAGTTCGGCGATGCTCTCCCGGATGTCCGCCAGGGCGCGGTGGTTGCCGCCCTTCTGCGGGCTGTTGTAGTAGGCCCGCGGGAACCAGCGGCGTGCCAGCTCCTTGATCGAGGACACGTCGACGATCCGGTAGTGGAGGTGGCCCTCCAGGGCGGGCATGTCCCGGGAGAGGAAACCCCGGTCGGTGGCCACGGAGTTGCCGCAGAGCGGGGTCTTGCCGGCCTCGGGCGCGTGCTCGCGGACGTAGGCGAGCACCATGGCCTCGGCCTCGGCCAGGGTCACGCCGTTCTCCAGCTCGTCGAGCAGGCCGGAGGAGGTGTGCATGGTGCGCACCACGTCCGGCATGTTCTCGAGCGCGGCGGCGGGCGGACGGATGATGACGTCCACGCCCTCGCCGAGGATGTTGAGTTCGGAGTCGGTCACCAACGCGGCGACCTCGACCAGGGCGTCCCGGTCGAGGTCGAGCCCCGTCATTTCACAGTCGATCCATACCAGGCGGTCATTCACGCCCCTCAGCCTACGGCGCGATCCCTCGAGCCGGACAGTTGTCGCCCCGGTGCGGGTTCGGTGCCGTTGCCCGTGGCGGGGCGTTCGGCGTGTTGGCCGTGCTGCTCGGGGTGCTCCTGGTACGTCCGGTCGGAGCGCGGCGCGGACGGCGGTGCGCCGTCCGGACGGTGACCCTGCGCCAGGTCACGGGCCGTCGGCTGGCCGGGGCCCTGACCGTGGCCGGGGCCGTAGCCCTCCTCGGTGGCGGCCGCGTGGGCGTGCTCGACGCCCGGTGCGGAACCGCCGACGGGGACGGCCGGTGCGTGCTGCCGGGCGCCGGCACCGCCGCCCGGGCGCTGGTGGCCGTGCTGGGGGGCCTGGCCGCCCTGGGACGGGACCAGCGGACGCGTCGGACCGTTCGTCAGGTGCGGTGCGCCGTGCGGTGCCATGGCCGGACGGTCCGCCGGGTGGGCCTGCGGGGGGACCGTCGCGACGGCGGTCTGACCCGGTGCGGTGCCGGCGGAACCGGGTGCGGCCCCGCCGGCCAGGGAGGCCCCGTTCACGGAGCTCCCGGCCGGGAGCGGACGCCTGGCCCGGTAGCTGGTCCGGTACGCGGCGGGGGAGACCCCGAGCTGCCGACGGAAGTGCCCGCGCAGCGCGACCGGGGAACGGAAGCCGCAGCGGCGCGCGACGTCGTCCACCGAGAGCTCGGACGCCTCCAGCAACCGCTGTGCCTGGAGCACCCGTTGGGTGATCAGCCACTGCAGCGGGGCGCTGCCGGTGAGCGTGCGGAACCGCCGGTCGAAGGTGCGGCGGCTCATGTAGGCGCGGGCGGCCAGGACCTCGACGTCGAACTGCTGGTTGAGGTTTTCCAGGGCCCAGGTCACGACCTCGGCGAGCGGGTCGTTGCCGATCTCCTCAGGTAAAGACTGATCGATGTACTGGGCCTGTCCTCCGCCGCTGCGGCGGTTGGGCACCACCAGGCGGCGGGCCAGGGCGTTGGCCGCCTCGGCGCCGTGGTCGCTGCGCACCACGTGCAGGCAGAGGTCTATCCCGGCGGCGGTCCCGGCGGAGGTGAGCACGTCGCCGTCGTCGACGAAGAGCTCGCGCGGATCGACGTGGACCTTCGGGTAGCGCTTGGCCAGCGTCGGCGCGTACATCCAGTGGGTGGTGGCCGGGCGGCCGTCCAGGAGACCGGCGGCGGCCAGCACGAAGGCGCCGGTGCAGAGGCCGATGATCCGGGCACCCTCGTGGTGGGCCTTGCGCAGGGCGGCGATCGCCTCCTGCGGGGGCGGCTGCGAGATCGAGCGCCAGGCCGGGACGACGATGGTGCCGGCCCGGGCGAGCGCCTCCAGGCCGTACGGGGCGGTGAGGGTGAGCCCGCCGGTGGTGGCGAGCGGTCCGTCCTCACCGGCGCAGACCAGCAGGCGGTACCGGGGGACTCCGGCGTCCTGGCGGTCCACGCCGAAGACCGAGAGCGGGATCGAGCTCTCGAAGATCGGGGCCCCGCCGAAGATCAGGACGGCGACCGTCTCGCGCCGTCGGCGGCCGGAGAGCTTGCGCGCGGCGCTGCTGTGGCCGAGCAGTCCGTTGCCGGACGCGGTGACGGGCGGTTCGACGGCGACCGCGGTTCCGGCGGCGCCGGTCGGGGTGTTGTGGCCGACGTGGCCGGAGTGACTGCCGCGGCCCCCGTGACTCCCGGAGGCGGCGGCCTGCAAGAACTGGTTGTGCGTCAGTTGTGCTGCTGCCTGCGGGGACTGACCGGCCGGCAGGGACGCGAGGGGCGAAGGCGAGCGCCGGGCAGCGGAGTTGGTGTGCTGCGACGGCGGGGCCGACTGGCTCGGGGCGGCGAGGGGGACCGGGGAGTGGCCCTGGTGGGCGCCGTACTGCGGTCCGTGCGGATGCCCGAACTGCGCTCCGAGCGGGGAGCCGTGCTGCGGGGCGTGCTGCGGGTGCGGGCCGAGGTGCGAACCCGGGGGCGGTGGGCTGGGCTGGTGCGGCGCGGTCTCTCTCGACGAGCGGATCGTGAAGCCGGCCGACGGCTGGCCGCCGCCAGGACCCGTATCGCTCCTGCTCACCCTGCTCAAGGCGCTCCAGCCCCCTCGGTGGTGTGGTGTGGTGGTGCCGTGGTGCCCAACTACTCGCCCTGCTGGCCCTGCTCGCCAAGATCGAATCTACTGGGTGGACCGTCGCCGTTGTGACAAGTTCACCATCCGACGCTATGTCGACATGGCAATTTGGCGTGATGCATTCGATCACGAAGCGTGGCAGGCGTCGACCCCCCTGTGAAGAGGGCGGGGAGTTCGATGGCTGGTTGCCGCACGACCGACCGCCCAGTGAGGCCGGAGAACGTGCCGCGTCGAGCGGCCTGGTCTGCGGCTTTGCCGAACGGTGCGCGCCGGTAACGAGATTGACTGAAAACCGCCGGTACGTGAAGGGGGCGCGCGTCGGGGAATCGTGCGCCGGTGGGCGCTGGGTGGCTCGGACGTGTCGGTGGGGTGGAGGGCGCCCGAGCCGGCCCCGAGCGGGGTGTGACCTGGGTTTCCGTTTGGGCCGCGGCGCGACGGGCCGGGATCGTATGGTCGGAACATGACGAAGATCGGTCGACTCGAACAGGCCAACGACAACGCCGCCGGCTTCTGGCTGGCCCAGGCCCGTGCCCAGGGTTGGGAGTCCGAGCGGCGGGAGGGCTTCGCCGCCGTGCGGTGCACCAGGAACGCGACCGACACCCACCGCGTGGTGGTCACCCGCCCGTACGGGGCGGACACGGCGGCTGACGGGCAGTCAGGCGGGCAGTCCGCCGGGGCGGCGGCCCTGCAGGCGGAGCTGGCCGAGCTGTTCGAGAAGTGGGGCACCACGCGGATGGTGGTGGAGGACCCGTACGGCGGGCTCGACTTCGCTGCGGGTGGCTGCACGCCGACCCGACCGATGAACGTCATGGTCCGTGAGCCGGAGGCCTCCGAGGCCCCGGCCGCCACGGAGGCCTCCGAGGCGGCCGTCGCGGCAGGGCTGCGTCCGGGAGTGACGGTGGAGGAGATCGGCTCGGTGGCCGAACTCGCCGAACTGGAGCGGGTGGTGGTGGACGGCTTCCCGTTGGAGGAGCACCAGCCGTGGCGTGCCGGTGCGGTGCTGCCGGCCACGCTGTTGGCCGAGCCGGGCTACCGGGCCTGGCTCGGCCGGGTCGAGGGCGTCCCGGCCGCCGCCTGCATGACCTACGACGACGGCGAGACGGTGGGCGTCTACTGGGTCGCGACCCTGCCAACCCACCGCTCGATGGGCCTGGGACGGGCCGTCCTCACGACCGCCCTCGCGGCGCAGCCGGGGCGGGTCTTCACCCTGGTGGCCACCCTGCTCGGTGAACCCCTGTACCGGCAGCTGGGGTTCGTGGAGCGGGGCGCTACGCGCTGGTGGCGCTGACGCTCGGCATCGGGGCGGGGACGGGGGCGGAGACGGGGGTTCCCGGGCCGGTCGGTGCGGGCGGGCTGCTCGGCGTGGCCGGGCCACTCGGTGCGCGGAGGGGGGGTGACGTCGGCGACCCCGGTTCGGTGATTGTGCCGGAGGTCGTGGCGCGGTTCGGAGCCGGCCTCTGCCCGAAGGGCGGTCCGGGGTTCGCCGTGCGGCCGGGGCTCGGCGTGGAGCCGGGACTCGCCGTGGACCCGGGGTTCGCCGAGGAGCCGGGCCTCCGGCCGGGTGTGCGGGGCCGAGGTGGCGGTGCGGCGTGCGGTGGCCGCGGTGCTCGCGCCGGTCGGGGCGGAGCGGGCGGAGAGGATCAGCCCGACGGCCTCCGGGAGGCCGGCCGCACTGAGGGTCGGGCGGTAGCCGGGTTCCGACCACGGGCGACCGTGGTGGAGCCAGACGCTGCGCAGGCCGGTGAGCTCGGCGCCGGCGATGTCGGCGGGGGCGTGGTCGCCGACCATCCAGGTCCGGTCGGCCCAGTCGCCGGCCGGCGTCACGCCGCAGCGCTGGGCGGCGATCTCGAAGATCCGCGGATCGGGCTTGAGGCAGCGGGCCTCCTCGGAGATCACCCCAACCGTCGACCAGGGCGCTGAGCCCGGCCCGCCGGATCTTCTCCAACTGGGGGCCGGTGCCGCCGTTGCTCACGATGCCGATCAGCCAGCCGGCGGACCGGGCCGCGTTGAGCGCGGAGAGGTGGGAGGGCGGGCAGTGGATGTGGGAGTTGATGCCCCGCCGGTAGTGGCCGAGCAGGGAGTCCATCGAGCGGTCCAGGCCGTAGCGACGCTTGGCGGCCCCGAGTACGGTGCTGCGGGGTACGTAGCCGCCGCCGTCGATGGTCGTGAGCCAGCCCAGGTCGGCGGCGGGTAGCCGGTGCTCGGCCAGGAAGTCCCGGGCCCAGGCGCGGAAGGCGGCGTCCCGGGGCAGCAGGGTGTTGTCGAGGTCGAGCAGCAGCAGCGGCATGCGGTGCATGCTGCCAGCAGGCCGGAGTATGCAGCAGGCAATTGCCGCGTTACCCTCCGTGCCGCCTTGAATTGGCCGGAAGCGGTTGCCCGGTGGGGGATCGGCGGAGGCCAGAGGTTTGACCGGCGGCGGGGGCGGAACCGCGCGGCGGCCGCCGGCGCCGAACGGTGGGGGCACGTGACGTGCACGTATATAGAGGAGAGCCGGGCGCGGGCCGTGGGTCGGCCGCGGCGCCGGTGCGCCAACCGGACGGTGACAGTCGGATCACGGTGTACCGGGGCCCTGTTGCGTCCAGGGGCTTCCTCGGCGAAGCTCCAGGGAACCTTCACCGAAGGGCCCTGGCGCACGGGCTCGACGGTGGGGCGCGAAGAACCGGGAACGCGCGACTCCGTTCGCGGGATTCCTTGCCGTTCAAGGGCTCTGCCGCTGGGCGCGGCCCGGGGCCGGTCGTACTCTGAGAGGAACAGGTCACATTCGGTGGTGCTCGGCGGAGACCGGCTCGATGGCTCGGGTGGACCTGTTGCCCGGGCATTCGTGCCCCGTTCTGTCGGCCCATTCCACTCGAAGAGCTTTGAGCCATGGTCGATTTTGAGCTCCCCGAACCGGCGGACGCCGCTCTCGGTGCCCGGATCGAGGAGGAGTTGCGCGCCGGCGGTCCGGGTGCGCCCGGCAGGTCGGGCGGATCGGGCACGTCGGACGCAGTGGACACATCCGGGGCCGAACGGTCCGGACGGGTCGCAGGCCCCCGGGCCGTGGCCGTCCCGGCCAGGGACGTCGTGCGCCGGGGCCGGCTGTGGCCGCGCCAGCGGTGGCTGGGCCGCCGGGGCGAGGGTCGCGGTGGAAGCAGTGAGGGGGCTGCGATGACGGACGGAACGATCGCGGGCGGTACCGGTGCGGCAGGAGCCGTTCCGGGGAGGGCCGGTGGGGCGGAACTCGCGGCTCAGCCCGCGCGGACCTTTGACCCGGTCTTCCAGCACGGTGTGGTGGTCGGCTTCGACGGCTCGCTCTCCAGCGAACGCGCGCTCGCGTACGCGGTCGGCATGGCCCGCCGGTCACAGTGCGGACTGGTGATCGTGCACGTCGCCAACCGGCTGCCCGCGACGGTCTGGGCAGGCTGCGAGCCGCCCGTGTTCGTGGACCTGCCCGACCACCGCACGGAGGTCCTCGGCCTGGAACTGGCGTGCGCGGACTACCTCAACGGGGTGCCGTGGATCCTGGTCGAGCGGGGCGGGGACATCTGCCACGAGATCGAGGAGGTCGGCCGGGAGTACGCCGCCGACGCGATCGTGGTCGGGACCACGCACGGCCTGCTCGGCAAGCTGTTCGGTTCGGTCTCGGGCCGGCTGGCGCGCCGGGCGAACCGGCCCGTGATCGTCATCCCCTGAGCGGGGACGCGGAGTCCGTGTGGACGGATGCCGATGGAGGGGGCGGCCCTGGCGGGCCGCCCCTTCCGGCCGTGCCACGGGTCAGGAGTTGATGCCCAACTCCCTTGCGATCAGCATCCGCTGGACCTCGGAGGTGCCCTCCCCGATCTCCAGGATCTTGCAGTCGCGCCACATGCGGGCGACCGGGTACTCGTTCATGAAGCCGTAGCCGCCGTGGATCTGGGTGGCCTCCCGGGCGTTGTCCACCGCCCGCCTCGGACGAGTACAGCTTCGCGATGGCCGCCTCCTTCTTGAACGGCTCGGAGTGCAGCAGCCGGGAGGCGGCGTCCCGCCAGGCCAGGCGGGAGGTGTGCGCGCGCATCTCCATGTCGGCGAGCTTGAACTGGATGACCTGGTTGGCGCCGATCGTCCGCCCGAAGGCGCGGCGGGTGCCGGCGTAAGCGATGGACTGGTCGACGCAGCCCTGGGCCAGGCCGGTGGCCAGGGCGGCGATGGCGATGCGCCCCTCGTCGAGGATGCGCAGGAACTGGGCGTAGCCGCGGCCGCGGGTGCCGAGCAGGTTGGCCGCGGGGACCCGGCAGTCGGTGAAGGACAGTTCACGGGTGTCGGATGCGTTCCACCCGACCTTGGAGTACTTGCGGGAGACGGTGAACCCAGGGGTACCGGTGGGAACGATGATGGAGGAGATCTCGCGAGTTGACGAGGCGTCAGCCGAGTCTTCACTCGAACGAGCGATCGGTTCCGTCAGTGCGGTCACGGTGACCAGGCCGGTCATCTCGGTGCCGGAGTGGTGATGAAGCACTTGGTGCCGTTGATCACCCACTCGTCCGTCTCCGCGTCGTAGCGGGCCGTGGTGCGGGTCGCCCCGGCGTCCGAGCCGCCCTCCGGCTCGGTCAGGCCGAAGGCGCCGAGCAGCTCACCCGACGTCAGCCGGGGCAGCCACTCCCGCTTCTGCTCCTCGGTGCCGAAGCGGTAGATCGGCATCGCGCCCAGCGAGACCGCGGCCTCCAGGGTGATCGCCACCGAGGAGTCGACCCGGGCCAGCTCCTCCAGGGCCAGGCCGAGGGCGAAGTAGTCGCCGCCCATGCCGCCGTACTCCTCCGGGAAGGGCAGGCCGAACAGCCCCATCTGGGCCATCTCGCGGACGATCTCGTACGGGAACTCGTTCTGCTCGTAGTAGTCCCCGATCTTCGGGGCCACCACGTCGTTGGCGAACTGCTCGACGGTGCGGCGCAGTTCCTCGTACTCGCGGTCCAAGCGGTGGTCGAGCATGGTGATCCTCCTGGATCGGGGCCGCAGGGCCCGGGAGTTGGGGGTCGGTCGGGCCCCGGCAGGCCCGGTGTGCGCGCGCGCCGGGAGAGACGCCGGGCGGTCCGGGCTCGCTGCCCGGGTGGGTGAGCGGGACGGCGGCCCGGCCCCGGGGACGGGGCCGCCGTCGAGCGGGTCGGAGCGCGACGCGCGGCTCAGGCGGGCCGGGGGTGTCCGCGAGCCCTCGTCCGTGTGCCGGCCAGGGCCTGACGGCCGGAGGAGGCTCGGCGGCCGCAGCCGGGGCCGGCGCATCCAGGCGCTGGTGGACGACCAGGGAGCGCAGGTCCACGACCCACGGTCTCGATGCCAGAGGCCCGTGCAGCATCCAGACAGGTCCTGGTCGCGAGGTTCCCGGTGGCGCTCTTGCGTACGGGCAGCCGCCCAGGCGCGGCCCGAGGCCGTCGACCGTGGTGACGCCGTGAGCGCAGCGCGGCGAGGGTGTGGCCAGGGCCTGGCCGTAGGTGTCGTGGAAGTGGACGGCCAGCCGGTCGGGCCGACCCGGCCCCGGTCGAACGCTGAGCAGCGCGGTGACCTGCCCGGGGTGGCCACGCCGATGGTGTCGCCGAGGCTGAGCTCGGTGCAGCCGAGCTCCAGCAGCCGGACGCCGAACCCGACGACTCTGCTCCTGCGGCACCGGGGCCCTCCAGGGGTCGCCGAAGCACATCGAGAGGTAGCCCTGCGCGGCGCCTGGGCACCCCCGGCCGCGGCGGCGCGCTCGACCACCGGCTCCTGTGAACCCATTCGTCCAGGGTCCTCCACTGCCGCCGAACGGTTGACGCCCGTTGCGCCGGGCGATAAGAGTCTCGGTGAGCGCTGGCCTAAGACTTCAGGGCGACCTCGACGGTGGCAGTGGTGGGGCCAGCGCGCCGCGGTCCAGCGCGCCACTCCGTTCGGCCATCCAGCACGGCCGCTAGACAGCATCAGGCCCGGGTCGACGGTCGGTCAGCCGGCACAAGCCGGGGCATCAGTTCCTCGCGCGTCGCGCCCAGAGCTGCGCGAACCCACTTGGGGTGGACGAAGTATGGTGGCCTCGACCCGCCGAGTCCGGCGGCCGCTGAGCCGGGCGCGATGAACACTCGGCCTGCACCGTCACCACGGTACGCTCCGTGAACTCTCGTTCTGGAGACCGTCGCGGGGCCGCACCTCGTGGAGCTACTCGACCCGGCACACGGGCACGGCCGGGCGACGCGCGACGGTGGGTCCAGGCCAGTCCAGGCGCGTCGCGGCTACGCGCCACTCCGTGGCGGTCTCGGGCGCGTCGAGGACTCTGTGTCCTTGTCGCGCAGGTCTCGACGGTCGTCGGCGGTGCAGGCGCGCACTCCGTGGTACACGACGAAGCCTCCCCGTGTGGTTCGAGGGCGTCGCCGTGCGGAGGG